>NZ_JAUCRB010000002.1 GCF_030373985.1 Wolbachia pipientis | reverse complement strand
AGCTTTTGGATAATTTAATGGTAAAAATTTTAGAGAGAAATTTTATGTACAATCACTGACATTTTCCCTTAAGTTGACTCCATTGTACGTTCAGCTAAGCGATGTGAGAGACAATAAATAAGGCACCCGTTCAGGAAAAGGGGTAAAATAGGCTATTGTGGTGGGTTTTATGATATGCTAGATCAATATTCATGGGCAATGACAGACTTGAACTGCCGACCTCCTCGGTGTAAACGAGATGCTCTACCAGCTGAGCTAATCGCCCTTTAATGTAATTCTATAGCTCAATATTATTATTGTAAACAAAAAGTAGAACCAAATGCAGCCTAATTTCTCATTGACGATTTGCTTAACAAAATGTTAATATTACAATTACTTTGATCAGAATATAGAAAATGCAAGACAATATAGTACCAGTCTCAATAGCAAAAGAGCTGGAAGATTCCTATCTCTCCTATGCAATGAGCGTAATCATAAGTCGTGCTATACCTGATGTGCGGGATGGATTAAAACCTGTTCATAGGCGCATATTATATGCAATGTCAAGGGCTGGGTTCGATGCTGGTAAGCCATATAAAAAGGCAGCTCGTATAGTCGGGGATGTAATGGGGAAATATCACCCACATGGTGATATGGCTATTTACGACTCCTTGGTCAGAATGGCTCAAGATTTTTCTCTTCTTTTACCACTTATTGATGGGCAAGGTAACTTTGGCTCGATAGATGGAGATCCACCAGCTTCAATGCGATATACAGAAGCAAGACTTCAAAGAGTATCGCACTTTTTACTGAATGATATTGATGAAAATACAGTTGACTTCAGGCCAAATTACGATGGAAATGAGACAGAGCCTGCTGTACTGCCTGCAGAATTTCCAAATCTACTGGTAAACGGTGCAAGTGGTGTTGCAGTTGGCATGGCAACTAATATTCCTTCTCATAATCTTGGAGAAATAATCGATGCTTGTGTGTTATACATAGATAATCCTGAAGTAACTTTAGATGAATTGCTTAAAGTAATACCAGGACCAGATTTTCCAACCGGCGGAACTATTCTTGGCAGGTCTGGAATAAGGTCAGCATTTGCCACAGGTCGAGGCTCAATTGTTGTGCAAGGTAAAACTCATATAGAAGACCTGCCACAAGATAAACAAGCAATAGTTATTGATGAAATACCCTACCAAGTAAATAAAGTAAAATTAATTGAAAAAATATGCGAACTCGTAAAGGAAAAGAGAATTGATGGCATAACAGAAATTAGGGATGAGTCCGATAAGTCCGGTATTAGGATAGTGATTGATCTTAGAAAGAATACCGCAGCAGATTTTACATTAAACCAAATATTGGGACTAACTCCTTTAAAAAGTAGTTTCAGTGTTAACACTTTAGTCCTCAATAATAACAGGCCTGCTTTGATGTCATTAAAAGAGATCATAGCTGCTTTTGTTGATTTTAGAAAAGAAGTATTAATTAGGAGAACAGAATTTCGTCTAAGAAAAACGAGAGAAAAAGCTCACATATATATAGGACTCTACATTGCAGTCTTGAACATAGATGAGGTGATAAAAATCATCCGCGGCGCAAAAGATCCTGAAGAAGCAAACAGAGAGCTTTTAAACAAGGAATGGAAAACTTCAGTTGAAATAAACACAATTATTGGATTAATTTCAGATAGCACGAGCTTTTTGAAAGATGGAGTTTACAAATTAACTGAACTACAGACGAAAGCTATTCTTGACATAAAGTTGCAACGCTTAACAGCCCTTGAAAAAGACAAATTAGAAACTGAGTTAAACTCAATGATCGACCTAATAAAAGAATACATTATTTTTCTTGGCTCAGAAGAAAAATTGATGAAAGAAATAAAAAATAATTTACAAGAAATAAAGAACAGATTTGCCGTACCGCGAAAAACTGCAATAGAAGAATCAGATACAGACATTGAAGCTGAGGATCTCCTCCCACAAGAGGATATGGTGGTAACCGTAACTATGAATGGCTACATTAAGCGCGTGAAGCTCTCTCACTATAGAACTCAGCGTCGTGGCGGAAAAGGAAAACTAGGACAGGAGTTAAAAGAAGAGGATGTAATCACAAAATTATTTGTTGGGAATACTCACACTAGCCTTCTATTCTTTTCTAGCATTGGCCGAGTATATAGATTAAAAGTTTATAAGTTACCTCTTGCAGAACCAACTGCACGTGGAAGGGCGCTTGTTAATATACTTCCTCTTACTGAAAGTGAAACTATAACTAACATCATGCCGCTACCAAGTGAGAGTGATGAAAATCAAAACATAGTTTTTGCTACTGCTTATGGGAACATAAGGCGTAATTCCTTAGCAGACTTTCACTACATTCCAAGCAATGGGAAAATAGCAATAAAACTCGATAAAGGAGATAAATTAATATCGGTTAAAGTATGCAACGAAATTGATCACGTTTTACTCTCAACAATGCTTGGGAAAAGTATCAGATTTGTCTTAAGCGATGTGCGTCAATTTAAAAGCCGCAACTCAGATGGTGTAAGAGGTATTAAACTTGCGAAGAATGATAGCGTGATATCCATGACAATACTAAACGGTATAGGCATCACAACAGAAACAAAAGAACTTTACTTAAAGGTTCCACTTGCAAAAAGGCTAGAAGCTGCAATCAATAACTTAATTGATTCTAAATTGGAAAAGACTTTGAACGACTTGGGAATAGATAACGAATTATTCTTAAAACTTGCAATGAATGAGGAGTTCATATTAACTATTACTGAAAATGGCTTTGGTAAAAGAACTTCTGCATATGAGTACAGAGTAACCAATAGAGGCGGCGTCGGTATTACCAATATTCTTACCACTAGCAGAAATGGCAATGTTGTTGCCAGTTTTCCAGTCGAACAGGGTGACAATATAATGCTCATTACAGATAAAGGAAAGTTAATTCGCATCTCGGTCAGTGAAATCAGAATTGCAGGACGTAGCACTCAGGGGGTCACTCTATTTAAAACAGAGAGTAGAGAAAAGGTAGTGTCAACAGCAAAAATTGAATACCCTGGTTCCACTGAAGAAAATATGTCTAAGGCCGGAGACTCTATTTCCCCCTCAGCTGTAGCAGTGTGATAAATATAGCTATATACCTGAAATCTTTTTACCTGTATCATAGTCCTTTCTTTCAGCAGTACCTAAATTTTGGATAGCTTTTCCGCGTAGATGTACCTCATTCTTAACCTATGCCTACTTCACCTCATCCTTCCAAGATTTTTAACAGGTCCTTATAGTTTCCACACCCTTCACTCGTCAGCAAAACAATCTTTCACTTGTGTTTCATATCTGAAGCCTTAAGTTATAGTAATTTTAATATTCCCTTAACCTTACAATGATATTTTCTCTGCCGATAAAAATTAATAACTTAGCGAGTTCTGGACCTGTTTTCGTGCCCGTTAAGGCTAAACGTAGCTGCATAAATAAGTCTTTTGCCTTTACATCCACTGTTTGTTGAATAGCTTTGACCCACTCCGATAATGTGTTTTCACTACAGTCACCCTGAGGCAATGCATTGAGCGCGATCTTTATAAGCTCTTTATCAAGAATCACAGGCTCTACATTGGACTTGCATATTTGCCACCATTTAGCAACTTCTGAAAATCTTTCTATATTGTTCCTAATAAAATACCAAAACTCTGGAGAGTTCACTCCTATTTGATTTAAACGTTCTTTCACCACTTCAAATGACATTTGTTGCAGAACTTTGCTATTTAGCTTATATACTTCACTCAAGCTAAATTGCGCAGGTGCTGAGCTAAATTTTTTAATGTCAAATGAGTCAATCAAAGATTGCATGTCAACATAAGCTTCGATTGGATCGGATGTTCCAAGTTTCGCTAAATAACTAGTGAGCGCCATCTGTTCTATTTCATCTTCTTTTATTGACTTAATATCTAGCCCACCTCTTCGTTTCGATATCTTGCTATCACCAAAACGCAGCAGAAGAGGAAGATGAACAAACATAGGAATTTTCGCTTTCAATGCCTGAATCATTTGTATCTGTACCGCGGTATTAGCTACATGATCTTCTCCACGTACAACATGGGTTACATTAAAGTCAACATCATCAACAGCAGAAGGTAACATGTATGTGTAAATTCCATCTTCTCTTTTTACCACAGGGTCGCTGGTGTGATTTGTTGCAATATTTATTTCACCTTTAATTTCATCATTCCATTTGACAGCTTCATTTCTATCCAATTTAAATCTAAAATATGGCCTTCGTCCTTCCTGCTCATAACGAATTTTCTCTTGTTCAGTTAGAAGTAACGCACCTCTATCATAAACAGGAGGAAGCCCTTGTTTTAATTGCAATTTTCGTTTAATGTCTAATTCCTCTCTTGTTTCATAGCATGCATAAATATGCCCTTCATTTATTAACTGCAAAAACACCTCGTTGTAGCGCTCAAAGCGCTCTGATTGTTTAAAATTTGAATCCCAATCTATACCAACCCACTTCAAGTCTTGCATGATGCTATCTATGTATTTGACGTCTGAACGCTGAAGGTCCGTATCATCGAAACGAAGTAGAAACTTTCCGTTTTGACTACGTGTGTACATCCAGCAAACCAAAGCAGTGCGAATGTTTCCTACATGGAGATAGCCAGTTGGGCTTGGAGCGAATCTTGTTAACATCTAATTTGTGGCTCTGATTTATTTTAATTCTATATAAATACGTGGCTAAAACAAGGTCCGTTTGTAGCCAAAGCAACTTAGATTACGCAATTGCATGAACATTATGATTTGAAAATAGGAAAACAGAACTAAAAATACTTGACAAGCTTTGCCAGCCTCATTAACTTAGCATTAAGGGTGTTTTTGAACACTTATTTTTGACCTGCAGGTTCAACAGCAAAACTCAGGGTATTTTTTGGCAGATTACATCAAATTATTAAGGCTGCTTGTCTTTTAAATTTTTCCATGTCCAGCCAAATCGCGCTTAAACTAAGCGTCAGCACATTATTACAATACCAATCTAAAGTATTATATGGTCAAAACTCACTACTCGGGGTTTCTTTGTCTTTTTTTTGTTTAGTGAATTCCTCAATGCCTTTATTTGCAATTTAAAAGTAGTGGTTATTAAAACATAAAAAAACGCCATTCCAGTACTTGGCAAATTTGTCCCTAGGCTCTAATTTTTTATTTTGGCTTCTTGAGTGGACATGTCAAAATGATAGGGAGTAGGTATGATTCCAAAAACACGCAAAGAGGCACTTAAAGTGCTAGGATTATCAAAGAATGCGGATGAAAAAGAGATCAAAAAGGCATATCACAAGCTTATACTTAAAATGACATCCTGACAAATGGTCAGATGAAAGCCAAGAAAAGAAAGATAAAGAAATGGAAAAATCCAAGGAAATAATGGTAGCATATGGAATATTAATAGACGAGATCAAGGAGGAATTCATACGTCAACAACCTAATGATGATTGGGCTAATTGGTTGTACGAAAGTTGCAAAAAATACTACGGCTTGCATTTAAAAAAGGAAGAGTACCATTTATTTTAAGCCCTTACAGACAAGATTTAACTAAAACAAAAACTCTGTTAGAACAAGTTCGAGACATCAACACACAAATCAAATTTTGCAATATACTTACTAGTAAGTCAATATTGCACTATATTGCAAAAAATGCTTGTAATGACCTAAATCCGGTTGGATAGAACTTCTAGAAGAAGTTTTATCAAAATAATAGTGCTAACAATTCTACACCAGACATAGATGTGAATATTATGAGTGAACTTTATAGGTACGCCTTTATGTGTTGCGCGTCAACTAGGGAGCCTTGATGTTGTAAATGTGCTTTTAAAGCACAAAGCAGATCCTAATGTATATAATACCCATCCACCACTGTATTATGCTTAAAAGAAAATAAAATTGACATTGCTAATGCACTTCCTGAGCATGGCGCTAAAGCCGAAAAGTTAAACCCTATTGCAATCGTAGAATATAATTAAGAGTGCGGTAGAAGCTCTCTTACCGCATTTATCTGATGCAACAAAAGGTATGATGCTACATCATATTGCCACGGATGATAGCACGTAGACTGATTACTGTATTGAAATTGTAAAATTATTATTGAATTCAGGTACTGATCCTGACCGTTTTGTTCAACATACCGACCCAAAAAAGAAAGGTGAGCTTATAAAGCTATATAATGAACACAAAGAAAACGCAATTAACAATAATTCATATCCAAAAAAAGCTCTTGGCCACCTATATACAAAATATAGCTCTCCACAAAAACAATCTTCAGAAAGAAGATAACCAATTATAGTTCTAGCGTTATTGTTTGGCGCTATAGGGCAATTCTTGCTGCAATGGAAATTATACCTGAAATTGCTGTTGTTGGAGTAGTTGCAACTATTGTATTATCAGGAATTACTGGTACTATATTAGGTGGTGCAGCGGGGTATCTTGTCGATGCAGCGGCTAATCGGTGCGGTGGTAATCAGCAGTGTGTAGCTTAGGTAATTCAAAAATAAGACCAATCTGGTAAATAGGCATTTGTGGGGGTGGAAATTATTTTGTGACTGTTCTTTACTAGATCCACTAAACATAGTTTAGAGTTGCTTGGTGATTCTGTTTTTGTAAAAATGATTCCCCTGCCATTTGGTAACCACGCTGGAGATTCAATTTTATGTCCCTCTGAAAGTAGACGTTCTTCTTTGCCATTTGGTTTCATAACTCCTATGTAGAATTTTCCTGACTGGATCTTTGTAAAAGCTATAAGATCCCCCTTTGGTGACCAAACAGGTGTAGCATATTTCCCACTTCCAAAACTAATCCTTTTGGGTTTTCCATTTTTTTTAGTAAAGTCAATTATGTATAGTTGCTGACTTCCACTTACATCAGAACTAAAGACCATATATTTCTGATCTGGAGAAAAGGAGGGAGAAGTGTTTATTGCCGAACTTCTAGTAATTTTTTTTGTACGTTTACTATCTAAATCTAAAGACAATATATTCGTTTCACCATTAGATGAGTGAGAGATCAAAAGAGATTTGCCATCAGGAGAAAATCTCGGAGCAGAGATAACCTCCTCAAACGCACTAACTATTGATTCAGTATTATCTTTCAAATTCTTCAATATTATGTAGCTTCTACCATCCAGATACGAGATATAAACAATGCTTTCTCCATTCGGTGAAAATCTTGGTGTTGACACAAATTTATCGCCGTTTGTTAAATACTTTATATCACTTCCATCTTGATTCATAACAGCAATCTTGCGCATGGATTTGTAATTACCATCTTTTTCTTCGGCGATGTACGCTATCTTCGTGCTAAAATGCCCCTTCTCACCAATTAATCTACCATATATTGAATCTGAAATAAGATGGGCAATTTTTCTCCAGTCTTTTGCTAGAAAAACAACTGACTGGGCAAATAACTCTCTTTCTGTGAGAGTATCAAACAAATGAAACGATAGTTTTAAGGCTTTATTTGATACTTCGCTTAAACTTACTTTGACTAATGTATCGCCTTTCCAAGGTTTAGACGACGTGATTTCAGTTTCTGTGCCGCGTTTTACACTAAATAAGCCGCTATCAGATAAATTTGTCTCAATTATTTTTGTAACACTTTCGCTTAATTCACTTTCTAGCTCTGTTTTACATATACATTTGGAAACAACAAGGCTGATGTTACCAACACTGTTTTTCCTTACGTCAACATATAAAGCAGCTTTAGTAAAATAAGGAATAAATAACGAAAGAAGTAATATTAGCTGAAGGAATAACTTCATTCATTTCATACCTGTTCTATTTGGACCTCGATTATAGGTCTTTTTAGTAAATATTCCCTTAAGATACTAAATATTGAGCTCTCAATCTTATTTCTTATTTTTTTCATTGATTGCAAACCAAACGCTGACTCAACTGTTTTTATGATCCTCTGTATGATAGCTGCATCTTCTATCGTTTCAAAAACACCAGGTGCAAACACTTTTGGTTTAGCAAGCAATTTATTTTTCTTGTTCACAACCGCTGTCACTACAATAGCTCCAGCATCCCTCATCTTCCTGCGCATTTTTATTACACTACTCTCCGGATAACGTAGCAATATACCATCAACACCAAAGTAATCAACATCAATTGAATCAATTTTTTCTCCGCTCTCCAAATTAACGATATCACCTGGTGCAACCATTATTGCTTTTTCCACACCACACTCTTTAGCAAACTTTACATGTGCGTGCGTATGAATATACTCACCATGAACTGGAATAGACATTTTAGGCTTTATCAAAGAATACATCTCTCTTAGCTCTGCTCTTACTGGATGCCCAGAAGCATGAATATGCTCTGTTTTTTCAGTAACAACCTCTACTCCCATCTCAATGAAGGCATTGTATATATTGTGTACACGAGTTTCATTACCAGGAATGATTTTTGAAGAAAAAATCATTGTATCGCCTTGTTGCATTTTAAATGCATGATGACTCCTATTAGCAAGCTTTGAAGTTGCTGCCATTGGTTCACCTTGGCAACCAGTGCAGATCAATAATATTTTTTCCCTTGGTAAATTTGCCACATCTTTTGCTTCAAGAAACTGAGCAGAATTAGTTAAATACCCACTATCTTGCGCAACTTTTACTATTTTCCACAAAGACCTTCCAAGTAGAACTACTTTTCTATTCAGCGCCTTCGCGGCTTGGCTTATCGTTTCAATCCGCGCCACATTTGAAGCAAACAGTGACACAGCAACTAGTTTTTTAGAACGCCTTATTATGTTATAAATATTGTTATAAATTTCACCCTCTGACTCAGGGTTATGTTTGCTTAATATGTTTGTTGAATCA
Source organism: Wolbachia pipientis (assembly GCF_030373985.1). Taxonomy (GTDB): domain Bacteria; phylum Pseudomonadota; class Alphaproteobacteria; order Rickettsiales; family Anaplasmataceae; genus Wolbachia; species Wolbachia pipientis_D. The sequence goes on along the minus strand of NZ_JAUCRB010000002.1, from coordinate 240,506 downwards.
CAAATTGCTGCAAGTAGATCACCCTTACCGCCAATTTCCTTTAAACGACTCACGTTAGAAGTTGAACCAATAACAGGTTTTGGGTCAAACTTCCAATCGCCAGTATGGAGTGCGCTGCCTACGCCAGTGCTAACTAATATTGAATGTGCTTCAGGAATTGAGTGAGTTATGTTTATAAACTCAATGTTGAAAGGACCTAAGTTTATGCTGCCGTTTATATCTACCTCTTTTACAGGCACCATATCTTTCAATCGAAACTCTTTTAGCTTTTCCTTGAGAAAATTAACCGTAAACTTTGTTGTATATATAGGACATTGCAGCTTTTCCCACAAGTAAGGCACTGCACCACAATGGTCTTCATGAGCATGTGTAATTATTATTCCAAGCAAATCTTTTTTTCTTTGAGCAATAAAGCTTAAGTCAGCAATTAACAGCTCAATACCTGGCATAGTTTCATCTGCAAAACCAATACCAAGATCAATCATAATCCACTTGCCTTGGTAATGATATAAGCTAACATTCATCCCAATTCTGCCGACTCCTCCAAGTGGAAGAAATAAAAACTCATTTTTGTTTATATTCATTAATTTTAAATTATTAAAATGTGAGAATAGCAAAACTTCAGCTCTAAATAAAGGAGTTTGTTATTTTTGTATAGCTTTAAGGAGAAAAACAAGAGCCTTGAAAGATTTTTGGCTTTTTTATTTTACTCCAAACTTATATCTAGCTGTAAGGTTGATATACCTAATAACTACTTTTAACCTCAAAAAATGTTTTTAAATATAGTTAATATCTTGACTTTATTTAATCAATACTCCAAATTGTAAAAAACAGAGGGTATCATATGGCAACGAATTTATTACAAGGTAAAAAGGGGTTAATAACTGGAATAACAAACAAGAGATCGATAGCGTATGGCATAGCAAAGGCTCTTTCAGAGCACGGAGCGGAACTCTCAGTCACCTACCAAAATGAAATGGTAAAAGAGAGGTTATTACCTATAGCAACTGAATTAAATGTGGAGTTAGTACTAAACTGTGATGTTGCAAATGAAAAAACTATAGATGACGTTTTTAAAGTAATAGAGAAAAAATGGGGCACTCTCGGCTTTTTAGTACATGCGGTCGCATTCTCTGATAAGAGAGAATTGAGCGGTAAGTATGTCAATACTTCGCTGAATAATTTCCAAAATGCGATGAACATATCTTGCTATTCTTTTACTGCTTTAGCACAAAGAGCTGAAAAAATGATGCCAAATGGCGGTAGTTTGCTTACTTTATCTTATTATGGTGCTGAAAAGGTTATGCCAAACTACAATGTCATGGGCTTATGTAAAGCAGCACTTGAAGCAAGTGTAAAGTATCTAGCATGTGACTTAGGGCCACAAAATATTAGAGTAAATGCAATTTCTGCAGGTCCAGTCAGAACTTTAGCGTCTTCTGGGATAAGCAATTTTCACTTCATATCAGAATGGAACAGAAATAATTCTCCACTTAGACGCAATACCACAATAGAGGATGTTGGAAAAGCAGCGCTGTATTTATTAAGTGACTTAAGTAGCGGAACTACGGGAGAAGTTTTACACGTTGATTCAGGGTATAATGTGGTAGGGATGAAGGTACCCGACCGAATATAGTGCAAAGTTGAGAACTGAATACAAGAAAAAAAGCCTTTTGAAAATTGGTAATATGATTTATAATTACCAACATAAGCTTTAAATACTTTATGCTCAAAAAATTAGCTTGGTATTGGTTCTTCGTAGAGTTGATTAAAGGGTTTACTATTACATTGAAATACATGTTCAAGCCGAAGGTCACGTTGAGGTATCCTATGGAAAAGGGCCCTCTAAGTCCAAGGTTTCGTGGTGAGCATGCGCTGCGCAGGTACCAAAACGGCGAAGAACGCTGTATAGCTTGTAAATTATGTGAAGTTATTTGCCCTGCCCAAGCAATAGTTATTGAAGCAGAGGAAAGAGAAGATGGAAGTCGTCGTACTACACGTTATGATATTGACATGACAAAGTGCATATATTGTGGGCTTTGCCAGGAAGCATGTCCAGTTGACGCAATTGTTGAGGGCCCTAATTTTGAGTTTGCAACAGAAACAAGAGAAGAGCTAATGTACAATAAAGACAAGTTATTGCGTAATGGTGAAATTTGGGAAGAAGCAATTGCACTTAGGTTGAAAAAGAACAGACCGTATTACTAATGTTAAAAATTTACAATATTAAGCCTTTGTTATTCGAGTGTCTTTTTGTGTCATCCAAGTAGCGTGATGCTTGGATGACACCATTGGAAAAAGCAAGCTACTTTCAAGCTAAATGTTCATATAGGTCTATTTATGATTAAGATTACTTTTCCAGCCGAACAAAAAGTGGAAGAATACAGCAGCAGAGTTACTGGTTTTGATATATTAAAATCAGACATTTTAAAAGAAGCAGTTGCTCTAAAGATAAGTGGTGAGTTATATGACCTCTCACGTGAAATTGAATCTGACACAGAAGTAGAGGTGATACAGCTCAGTGACGAAGTGGGTTTGGATATAATAAGGCATGATGCTGCTCATATAATGGCTCAAGCAGTGAAAGAACTCTTTCCTAATACTCAGATTACTATCGGTCCAACAATTCAGAACGGCTTCTACTATGATTTTGCTACAGATCGTGCCTTTACCACAGACGACCTCGCTTCGATAGAAAGGAAAATGAAAGAAATTATAAAAAGTAACCACAGATTTGTTCGAGAAGTTTGGACTCGTAAGCAAGCAATTGACTTTTTTAGCAGTATAGGTGAAAAATATAAGGTTGATATTATCTCTTCCATACCAGAGAGTGAAGATCTAACTGTTTATAGACAAGGTGACTTTGTCGACTTGTGTCGTGGTCCGCACTCCCCTTCAACTGGCAGAGTTAAAGCATTTAAGCTCATGAAAGTTGCAGGAGCATATTGGCGTGGCGATGCTAAAGGTTTAATGTTGCAGCGAATATATGGCACTGCATGGAGAAATAAGGATGAATTAAACACTTATCTTGAATGTCTGAAAGAAGCAGAAAAACGCGACCACCGTAAAATCGCCAAGGATATGGATTTGTTTCACATTCAAGAGGAAGCTGTGGGCCAAGTTTTTTGGCATGAACAGGGATATACTTTATATAATGTCCTTGAATCTTATATAAGGAAAAAATTAATAAATAATGGTTATTTTGAGGTAAGAACCCCCATTTTAGTAAGCAAGGAGTTGTGGGAAAAATCGGGGCATTGGGATAAGTTTCGTGAAAACATGTTTATCGTTGATGAACTTGAGAGTAAAAAGCTAGCAATAAAACCTATGAACTGTCCTTGCCATGTGCAGATTTTTAATTCTCATACCAGAAGCTACCGCGATTTACCGATACGTATGGCAGAATTTGGTACGTGCCATAGGAATGAAAGCTCAGGTTCATTGCATGGGCTGATGCGAGTACGTGGTTTCACGCAAGATGATGCACACATTTTTTGCATGGAAGAACAAGTTAATTCCGAAACTGTAAGATTCTGTGACCTTTTAAAAGAAGTATATTCAGAGCTTGGGTTCAATGAAATTTCTGTGAAATTTTCAGACCGTCCAAATGTTAGAGCAGGAGATGATGAAGTTTGGGATAGAGCTGAAAAAGCGCTGCTTGAAGCCGTTAAAGAAGCGGGTTTAAGTTATGAACAGAGCCCAGGTGAAGGCGCATTCTATGGTCCAAAGTTAGAGTTTGTTCTGAAAGATGCAATAGGTAGAAATTGGCAATGTGGGACGTTGCAAGTTGATTTCATTTTACCAGAACGTCTGGGAGCTTTTTATATAGGAGCAGACGGACAAAAGCACCACCCTGTTATGCTACATAGGGCAATTCTTGGAACTTTTGAACGTTTTATTGGAATTTTAATAGAGCATTATGCAGGAAAATTTCCACTGTGGCTCGCTCCAACGCAACTTGCCATTCTAACCGTTACAAATGAAGCCGACGATTATGCTACAGGAATTTGCAATACTTTAAAAAAACAAGGCGTTAGAGTTAAGACCGACTTAACCAATGAAAAAATTAGTTACAAGATACGCTTGCATAGTTCAAATAAGATCCCTATATTATGGGTTGTAGGCAAAAATGAAGTTGCAAGTAAAGCTGTGGCAGTGAGAAATTTAGGGTCAGGAAAACAGGAGTCTTTTTCTTATGAAAAAGCTGCTGAATTGATATTAAAAAGTATTAACTTAAGTTAAGGGAGATAAAATTTGCAAACCAAAAAATATAGGATCAATGAATTTATTACATCCAAGGAGGTACGCTTAGTTGATCAGAATGGCAAAATGGTCGGAATTGTGTCAATAGCAAGGGCTTTGGAATCTGCTCAGGGTGTCGGTTTAGATTTGGTAGAAATTGCGCCTGATTCAATCCCTCCGGTGTGCAAAATACTGGACTATAGCAAACAAAGGTATGACGCAAAAAAGAAGGCAAGTGAAGCAAAAAAGAAACAAAAAACGTTCACTATAAAGGAAATTAAGCTGGGTCCCAATATTGGCGATCACGACTATGAAACAAAATTGCGTCACGCAAGGGATTTTCTTACACATGGACATAAAATCAAAGTCACAATGAAATTTAGAGGTAGAGAGCTCATAAACACTGATGTTGGGCTGAAAAAACTAGAACGGCTAATTAGAGATACTGAAGATATTGCAAAGATAGAATTAGCACCTAAAAGAGAAGGGAATCAATATTTTTTAGCTCTGGTTGCTAAGTAGCAAAATTTGTTTACGACAAAAATTCGTAACTGCTCACTGAGTTTCGCTTAAATCAAACGGACTACATCCTAGTTAAGGTAGAGAGTTAGATAGACTTTACAGTGCGATACAAAATAACGATAGAGTACAATGGTAGTAATTTTTCTGGCTGGCAAAAGCAGCAACACTCTGCTAACTCAATCCAGGAGATTATAGAAAATGCTATATTCAATTTTAGCGGTGAGAAAGTTACTTTGCACTGTGGTGGCAGAACTGATGCAGGAGTTCATGCCTTAGAACAAGTTGCTCACTTTGACATGGAAAGAGAATTTGAGCTCTATAGAGTAAGGAACGCAATAAATTACCACTTAAAATCAATTCCCATAGCTGTGCTAAATGCAGAAGTTGTGGATGACGCTTTTCACTCACGGTTCTCAGCAAAAAAAAGACATTACGAATACAGAATAACTAATCGCTATGCTCCTGTAGCCCTGGAAGCTGGTTATGTATGGCAAGTGTTCAACCCACTTGATGTAAACATCATGTGTGAAGCTGCTAAGTATCTACTTGGAAAACACAACCTTTCAAGTTTCCGTTCAAAAGGTTGTCAAGCTACAAATCCTATAAGAACAATCGATGATATCGATATAATACAAAATGGGAGCCATATATATATCAAAATATCTGCAATCTCCTTTTTACATAACCAAGTGAGAATCATTGTAGGCACTTTAGTCGAATTTGGAAAAAATAGAACTAATCCACAAGAAATGTTAAATATACTAAACCAATGTAAAAGAAATGCCGCTGGCGTTACTGCACCGCCTTGTGGTTTATACTTGGTAAAGATAGATTACTAATGAGTAGCTTAAGTCCTCATTGGCATTACTATATATAATGCACTTGGATCATCTTCATCGAAGATAATTGCAGCATTATTACCATCTAATAAGCTAAACTTACATTTATTTTTTATGCAAGACAAAACATCAAGCAAATAGCGTGAATTAAATCCTATTTCCATAGGAGTTTCATTATAATCTACCTCTATGGATTCAGTTGCATCACTGCACTCTTGAGAGTTTGAATGTAGAGTTAATAATTTTTCTTTTAACAAGAACCTAATGGACTTTATTTTATCAGATACAACAACGGAAACTCGATCTATAACGCTAGCAAGCTTACCACTTTCAACAATCATTTGTTTATCTTGAGACATTGGAATAACAGCTTTGTAATCTGGAAAAGTCCCATCTATCAATTTTGATATTAGAATATACTCACCGCATGTAAATTTGATTTTTCTATCTGAAAGTTTTATATTAACTTCATTACAGTCATCCAATACTTTTAATAACTCCATGACAGTTTTCCGTGGAATGATTACACCAAATTCGCCATTGACACTTCCAGGCTTAGGCTTTTTTACACACGATAAACGGTGACCATCGGTTGCAACGCAGCACAGAAATTGCTCATCTGTATGCAGATATATTCCATTTAAATTATACCTCGTATCATCTAGTGATACAGCAAACTTTGTTTTAGTTAACAAGTCTACTAAGACTGTACTCAGCAGAGTGAAATCATATTTATAATCTCCTTCCTCAAGAACAGGAAAGTTGCTTGAAACTATATTTGGTAAAGAAAAGTTTGCATTTCCACAAGATATCAATAGTTTTCCTTGATCGTTCACTTCAAAAGTGACATCCAAGTCGGTTGGCAATTTCTTCACTATATCACGCAAAGTATGTGCTGAGATTTTTACTTCTCCTTCCTTTGATACATTCGCAGCAAGTGAGGCAAATATAGAAATATCAAGATCAGTAGCTTTCAGTTTTATGCTGCCATATTGTGCTTTGATATTTATACACGCCAAAACATCTATTGCATTGCGCCTTTCAACTACTCCGCTTACTCTGGATAATGTATTTAAAAGACTTGAACAACTCACACTAAAACACATTTGCTTACACACAGAACTTTGCCCTTTGATTTCTACATCTATACCCACAACCTCTGACATTACCAACTCTAAAAATATATTCTAAATGATATCCACATTCTACTTAAAGTAAAGTGCTATTTACAAGACTTATTGAATATCTGTAAACGAAAATTTACTATTCCGCTGCCCGTTCTATGCTATGCACAACTGCTCTTAAGTATAGGCCACCGTGGGCCTATATCCATTACTTTAATTAAGAGCCTGGTTAATTACTCGAGGTTGCTCAGCGTTTGGGCTGTCAATTTTGCTATTGCAACTATTTAATGCATAAACATAAAGATAAGTATATGTTATTACTCCAGCAAGTACGCACATTCCTGTTACCACTGCAGCTGTAGTACAAGCTGTACCTACAGCTCCACTCGTAAATATTGCTGCTATTAACGTTGGAACTAATAGATAGAGTAAAGGTTTGATTATGTAACTATAAATCTTTTCAACTTTATCTAAATTTTTCAATGCTCCAACAAGATTTCTTGCCATTACAACTTAAGTTTCTAACCTTTGCTTAAAGTAACTACTTAAATGAGTATCTGGAGAGCCATCGAAAGCAGTTAAAAACTGCACTTCTTAACCTTTAAACTCCCCATCTATACATTTAAAGTTCTTGTTGTGAAATTTGTATCCATCAATATACCTAAGTTCAAATTCCATATTAGGATTCAATATATGATTTAAACTACTTGCCTTTCTATCTATTAAAGCTTCAAATTTTTCTTTGTTCTTATTACAGAAGTCAATAAACTTACTTAGTTCTTTTGATAACTTACTTAAATCTATCTTTATACCACAACTCTGCAATGTATACAGAGAAACACAAAAGTTTTCTAAATAACTTCCGGCATCGCTACAGCTTAGATAAAATGACCTACTATGATCAATTTTGCCCAGAGTTTTTCTTTTACCTTTTCACCTTTTGCATTTTAATATTCCTTTTCTATTACACCAAAATTTCTGGTTGCGTAATATCACACTCTCCAAGTAATATTTGAGCAGCTAATATCTTCTAAAAACCTCTTGCATCTTATTAATTTTCACCTTCTTCCTTAAGATTCACTAATGTTGTAAACTTATCCAAAAACTTTGATTTCAGGTGAAGCTGACCTTGATTTTTCTCTTGCTCAATGCATTCTTTAAATTTATCACTACCCTCAGTGAATCTTTTTTCTGGCAAATTATTATTTATTACTAACTCAATAACCTGAGCTCTATCATATAAAAACAGCTTATATAAATCACCAGTAATATATTACCTAATAAAGTCAGCAACATTTAAGCCATCGTAACATATATTACTCTCTATTTGTTGCCGAGTGGATCAATAAGATCATCTATTTGACTATTCTTTAAATTAGAGTTCTGTAGATTCATAGCTTTTCTTGACCCTGCATAAAAGGACTTTTGAATTGTTTTAATTTAGACTGCTTTTCTCCCTTTCAAAGTATGGGTCAAAACAGACTTAACCATAAAAGTTGCTTTATCGCTTTCACCATACTGGTGCTCTGCTTGAAATCCTAAACTGCAACCTGTTTCTTTCTCTCCTGCTTTGTTAAACTCTCTAAGAGGGTGCAGCCCTCTATCATGAAAATGTTTTTCAAAATTCTATATCTTTCCCTTTATTTATCCTAGATTTTTCTTCTACTGCTTTTAATTCTTTCTTTTTCTCATCAGTGGAATTTTTCACAAATTTATCTCATTATTTTTCATTAAACCTACCTAATTTTTCCTGCACTGTATTTGACATAACTCTCTTCTATTAAAAAGAATCAAAAAAGTTTCAACATAAATATTAAGTACTTATTAACGATTTTAATACATTTTAATACTATATGTCAAATTTCAATCCAACTTATCACAACTTAGCAGTGGTGACAGGCCAAATGCTTTTCTCTTTTCGTTGAGTGTCATGAAGCTTGCGTTTTCTACTTATTTCCACAACTTTTGTCTTATTTCTATGAAAATTTCTATGGTATCTTTGTCATATGACAAGCACAGACCCTCACCAAATTTTGGTGTTAGCCAGGAGTTCAGGTGATAGACAACATTTTTCAGTGTTGGTAAAACCGTTTGTTCCCAAAGGGAAAGGCGTGCTTCGACTAAATAGCTGTAAGTGTTATCATCCGGTATGCCAAGCAATTGCGATGGAACACCAAAAGCCAGAGTAATATCGCAAGCTGATCTGTGTTTAGTACTCAATAAAATCCATATCCCTTGGTAATAAGCTAATCTCCTATCATTCCAAGCCTACCTCAAGCAATATAAGTCTTCCAGCGTTGACAGGATCTGAATAATGATCGTATATCTGCTCTTTCAAGCGCTGGTATCGCTCTTGACTTAAATTTCCACCACTTCAATCTTTTGCCAATTTCACAATTATTGCACCACTTGGTCTTGCCCCATTTTGCAGCATAGCCTGATTCCAAGCGCCGGCTTAGTTATGCTGATCTATATTATACGCAGCTGCCTTAATCGGTGACGGTCTATACCAATCATTCAAAGGATTGAAGGTTTTAAGATGCAGCACTGCCGAACGTCCAGTTAGTTTATTGACCTTAAAGTCATAACTGTTATTATTTACAATGTAGCGATATGTATAAGGAACGTTATTTCTTTCTGAACAATCTCAACTCTACCTGGATGCAAAAGGTAAAGCTTTGCTGGTGGGTTCCTATTGTTTTTCGAACAAATCATCAGCTCATAAACATTGCCGCTAATTAATCGATAAGTCACGATTCCCTCAAAAAATTCTGATTTTGATGTTATTGAGTTAGGGCAGTAAAGTAACTTCAATAATGGGTGAACTTTCAATTGTGACTTTTCCTGATTAGTCAGATGATAGAGAACAAAGGACACCGAAGATGCAGCATTTGCAACCATATTGATTACCCGAAAGGCGATAACATTTTTGACGTAACCTTCTTCAGCAAAACCCACATAATTGCGCTAACTCCAACTTGGCTCCATTATGAGCTACAAAGCAGAATATTTATGTGTCTTTCTTCTTTGAAAAATATTGAGATTTATACTTCCTCCTGTTTATTGAAAAAAATCGAAATTGTAGTAGAATTGATATGTAATGTTAACAATTGACATTACCAGGAAAGATATCATCCAGGTAGCCAACACTGGAACAATATCAATAGATTTAGATAGTAAAGAAATTGAACATGACAGAATGGCTAATATCTAATCAGCTTATTGATTATAACTATGCCGTAAAATTCATGGAAGCAAAAATTCAACAAATTCACAATAATTCATCTGATGAATTAGTATGGCTACTCCAGCATCCTTCACTATACACAGCAGGAATTAGTGCAACAGGTGATGATATCTTTGAAGAATTATTTCCTGTATATAAAACAGGCAGGGGCGGTAAGTACACATATCATGGACCAGGGCAGCGCATTATATATTTAATGCTAAACCTTAAAAAAAGAAATAAATGTGATATAAAACTCTATATTAGAAACCTAAGTAATTGGATAATAAATGTTTTAAGGCATTTTAACATATCTGGAGAATTCAAAGAAGATAGAATAGGTATTTGGGTGAACAATAATGGAGTAGAAGAAAAAATAGCAGCTTTTGGTATTCGCTTAAGAAAATGGGTAACTTACCATGGCATAGCACTCAACGTTTCTCCAGAACTTTCTCACTACAAGGGTATTGTTCCTTGTGGGCTGAAAGAGTATGGCGTTACGTCAATGAAAAAACTGGAAGTTGAAGTTTCACTCTCTGAATTGGACGATATACTAAAAAAAGAGTTTTATGAGATATTTTAATGCATTCCGCTATCGCTTACCTTTTATACATCATTTTTATTTTATGCGCTAACACAGGTATCTATGCGATCGATCAAGTTGATATTATTGCCCCTTCCTCCAAGGGAAAAGAGTCAGATCTGACTACTATAAAAAAATATATAGAGGCTTTGGATTTTAATCCTCATATTTCGGAGAAAATATATAGTAACAATAATCCATTCTATTCCAACTCTGATGAATTCAGAGCAAATGATTTGATTAGTGCCCTAACCGATGATAGCAAAATAATTTGGTGCATTAGAGGAGGAGAAGGGGCTTCTCGGCTAATCCCTTATCTAGAAAGATTGCCCAGTGATAAAAAAGAAAGAATTGCCCACAATAAAAGCAAGAAAACTCTTATAGGCTATAGTGATATCACCGCTTTACATATTTATCTACAAGTCAAATACGATTGGCAAACCCTTCACGGTACCACGTTGGAAATGATAGTAAATAACTCCGTTTCTGAAAGTTCCGTTGAAAAATTAAGAGAGTTAATTCTGAACAAACGAAGCTCTATCAGATTTAATAACTTAAAGATAATCAATAATGGCATCAAACTAAAAAATGGCAGGTTAGAGTCCAAAATCGTTGGTGGTAATATGACTTTAGTTGAAAATAGTATAGGGACTGCTTGGCAAGTAAATGCAAAGGGCAAAATTCTATTTTTAGAAGATATAAGAGTCTACCCATATGCAATGGAGCGCAGTTTAGACCACCTAAAGCAAGCTCATATTCTTGATGAAGTGCAAGCAGTAATTTTTGGTAATTTTACTAACTCCGGCAACAATGATCTTGTTGAAGTTGTAAAAGAGAGATTTGCAAAAAGTGTCAACTTTCCTGCATTTACAATAAAAGGAGTAGGCCATGGACATATAAATGACCCTTTACCCCTTAACAGTCACACAATTATCAGCGTTCAAGATGAAAAAGAAGGTTTGTTTTTTATGGATGTGCAGAACGTTAGTCTTACAGACTGATCTGTACTAACTCCCTGCGTTACAGCAGGGTGAATGATAATATTGGCATCATTTAAATAGATACAAGCCTTTATGATGTCATTCCAGCATGTGAAGCTGTAATCTAGGAAAAAGGACGGTGTCATATACTGCGATGACACCTCTCTAACTGCAACTAATCTAAATATTAAGAAATTTACCAAGTAAGAAAAAAGGCAAAAGAAGCCCCCTGGTTGGCTAGTTATTTACGTTTAACTTTCAAACATGGTGTTTTTTTATTCTAAACGTCTAATAACCTCGACTCAGTTACCTTTGAGCAGCAACTAGTCTAAATTATAAACGTTAAGAAATTTACTAAACAAAAAAAAGATAAAGGAAACCCTGTGGTAGTTAGTTATTCACTATCATTTTATCAGTTGGCGTTTTTAATGTCTTTAAGCGCTTAAACAAGCGTGGCCACAGCACTAGCTGGTAATGTAGACAACAATGTAAAAGACATAAGGTGCACATAGTGCAAAAAATTAAACAATAGCACACCAAATACAAGCTTTCTTGTTGTTTTAATCTGCTCAGATTGGGAAGTTAAACAATAGCTTTGATACCATCAATTAATGGGGCTGGAAGAACTTGTCAAGTAGTTTTTCATGGCTTAAAAAGCACTGGAGTGAAAACGTTTATTACTTAACATAGTGTCTTACTACAACGCTTATGCAAAATACTTCAATGCATTTTCAAATATAAGAATTCCATCACCATACTTTGGCACAGCGGACTTTAAGCGCTTACACTTCTCTTTTTCAAGCGGCCAGTTGTCCTGCTGAGTAAAAAATATTCCCCTTTCTGGGTGAGGCATTAAAGCTAACACTCTACCACTTTTATCTGATAAAGCTGCCAGATCGTACGTAGATCCGTTCGGATTACAAGGAAACTGCAAGTTGGCATATTTACCATTTTCATCGACGTAACGTAGCGCAATGGAATTGTTTTCGATCAATTGACTCAAAACATCCTGATTCATAAAAAACTTGCCTTCTCCATGAGCAATAGGAAGATATAATTCATTTAGACCACGTAGCCAAACAGAATTACTTTGCGGGTCAACTTTCACTCTAACCCAACGGCATTGATAATTGCCTATATCATTACGTATTAAAGCTAAGTTAGAGAATTCTGGTATTAACTTTACTAATATTTGACAACCATTACATATTCCTATAACAAGTTTATCTTGAAATAAGAAATCTTGGAACTCATCCAATAAGTTGTTCTTAATGTGCAAAGCAAAAGCACTACCAGCACCAATGTTATCACCGTAGGAAAAACCTCCCGGAATCACAAGTATATTAGTCGATTTTAGTTCACCTGGATTATTTATGACCTCATTAATGTGAACGATTTTCACTTCTACAGTGTTGATACCAAGCTTTTCGCTGCATTCTATAAATGCAAATGCAGTTTCTTTTTCACAATTTAAACCATAACCAGACAAGACAATAATTTTCATGAATTAAAAATTAAAGAATTCAAATTTTCTTTTTACAAAATTTGCTATTAAATTCAGAGCAAACAACATTATCAACAAAGCTATAATCGCAATAGCAGCAAGTTCAACAAATGCAATTTCAGGACTACTTGACCATATGTATATTTGTACAGGCAAAACAGTCGCCGGATCGAAAAAGGATGTAGGTGTATCAGCGATAAACGCTACCATGCCTATCATAAGTAAAGGAGAGGACTCGCCTAGAACTCTTGCAACTGCAAGCATGGTACCGTGTATTATCCTTGGTAACGCAATCGGTAAAGAGTGGTCCAATATTACCTTGATGTGAGGAGCTCCAAGAGCAAAAGCTGCATCTTTTATTGCAATAGGAACGTTCGCAAAAGCATTTTTTGTTGCAATTATAATATTAGGTAACATCATAAATGAAAGAGTCATTCCACCAACGAGTGGCGAAGAACGTGGTAACCCAAATATACCAAGATAGAGAGTTAAGCCTACCACACCAAATATTATCGAAGGTACTGCAGCAAGATTATTTATGCTAATCTCTACAACGTTAGTTATTATACTACTCTTTGGCATAAATTCGTGAAGACAGATACCCGACATAACTCCTACTGGTAATGCTAAAGCTAGGCATACCACAATAGTCATTAATGAACCAATAAACGATCCTAAAATTCCTGCATTTTCAGGTTCGCGAGAATCAGATTTAAGAAATAAAGACTTATTAAAGAACTTTTTCACTCTCCCTTTTTCTTTTAGCCAATCAAGTAATTCAGCATAATGGCTATTAAAATATTTATTTTTATTTATTGAATTGATTATACTTGATGCAGTAAACCAGACCTCGTACTTACCACTATGCTTCACTTTTCTACGAAAAAATTCCCCTAGCTCCTTGTAAGAATTACGACTTAAAATTTCGTCACCACTTTTGAAATCAGTTCCTCTAAATACCTCACACAGAGAATCATTAAGTAAGTCGATGGATTTATACCGCAAATCATTAGGATTATCTATCGAAGCAAAATCAGCATTTATTTTGATTGGTAATAAAATTTTCGTTACCGTTAAGGCGCTATAAGAGTTAATCAATACACTCAGCAATATGAATATAGGACAACCAAGAGAAATAACTAATGTCATAAAAGAACAGAAACACAATGTTTTATTTCTTTTATTTTTTCTTTTTATGCGAGCGTGCACACGCTTCGACTGAAGCAGTTTAAGAAATTTTGTTTTTATGCTCATCTACTTCGTATTTTTAGTCCCTTTTTGTTGTTCCAGTGTGTAATTGATGTTATGCAAGTAGCTAATACTAAAATCCAGCTTATTTCATCATGGACATTGTTTTTTATGTATGTTCTTAAAGTCTGCTGCTCATTGCATGATTTGCAAATGCTTTTATATCCAGATCCCAGTGCATGACACTGGGATAGCACCATTGATATCACTCTCCATTGCACCTACTTAGACCTACCGCTTTTGTAAGTAGCACGCTCCTTTATCCTTGCAGCCTTTCCAAACAGTTTACACAAGTAATATAGTTTCGCTCTACGAACTTTCCCCTTTCTTGTTACCTGCACCGAAACCAATGCAGGAGAGTAAATAAAAAATTGAGATACTATACTTTCTCCATGACTAACTTTTCTAACCACAAAAGAAGAATGCAATCCACGATTTCTTTTCGATATGCACACACCCTCAAACATCTGCATACGTTCACTTGCACTGTCAACTACTTTAAAAATGACCTTCAAATCATCTCCAGGACGAAATTCTGGCACTTCCTTAGCTAACACTTTCATTTGTTGCTTATTAAACTTCTCAAGTAAATTTGTCATTTATCTCTCCATCTAATAATTCAGGCCTACACCTTTTCGTTAAAACGAAAGACTGTTTCTGTCTCCAGTTACTTATTTTTTTGTGATTACCAGACAACAGAACTTCAGGCACTTTATGTCCTCTCCACTGCTTAGGTCTAGTATATTGAGGGTACTCAAGTATACCATTACTATAACTAAAACTTTCTTCAGTAATACTATTGGAATTGTTTACTACGCCAGGAAGAAGTCTGATGCATGCATCGAGAACCACCATCGCAGCTGGCTCACCTCCTGAAAGTATATAGTCTCCAATACTTAACTCATAAGGAGTATACTCATTGATCACTCTTTGGTCAATACCCTCAAATCGACCACACAATATTGTTACATGAGGGAATCTTATTAATTCTTTTGCAATGCTTTGATTAAATTTTATGCCAGATGGGGTCATATAAACAAATTTAGTATTTTTATAAGCAGAAAGCACATTATCAACTGCATCGCCAATTACATCAGGGCGCATAATCATCCCTGCTCCACCTCCATATGGAACATCATCTACCGTTAAATGCTTATCTTTAGCAAAAAAACGAATATCTACCACTTCAAGATCCCATATTTTCTTCTTCAATGCTTTTCCAGCAAGGGAACAGCTCAAAAATCCAGGAAACATCTCTGGAAATATAGTTAGTATTGCAACATTGAACATCTTTACAAATTTGTAGTAAACTCAAGTAGCAAATTAATATAATATTCACAATATATAGTTAAATCACATATGCTACCAGACAAAATAATATACGAAGGTAAAACTAAGTCTATTATTGAAACTAAAGACCCATTGGCCGTTATACAGTACTTTAAAGATGATGTTACAGCCTTTAATAAAGAAAAATATGAAATTATTGAGGGCAAAGGAATAATTAATAACCGCATTAGCGCTTTTGTTATGGAAAAATTCGAGAAAGCAGGAATTAGTACACACTTCATAAAAACTTTGAGTGAAAGAGAACAGCTAATAAAAAAACTAAAAATTATACCCCTTGAAGTAGTAATAAGAAACATAGCAGCTGGCAGTTTCTGTAAGCGTTTTAATATAAAAGAAGGTGAAAAGCTCACATCCCCTATAATTGAGTTTTTTTATAAAAATGACGATCTAGCTGATCCAATGGTAAATGAGAACCACGTATTATACTTTGGTTGGCTATCTTATAAAGAAATGGAAGTAGTTAAAACTACAACCCTGAGAATCAATACAGCTCTAATAGACTTATTTTTTAACGCAGGAATAGATTTAGTCGATCTTAAACTGGAATTTGGCAGGCTAATAAGCGACAACACAAAGATCATCTTAGCTGACGAGATAAGTCCTGACAACTGCAGATTATGGGATAAAAGTACGTATAAAAAATTAGATAAAGACGTCTTTCGCTTGAATTTAGGAAACTTAAAAGAAACGTACTTAGAAGTTGCGAAAAGACTGTCAGTAAAGTTAGGCTAACTAAATACTACTCTATCAAGTGAAGGATTGTATACCTCATTAAGTTCCCCAATAACTTCAACTTTTTCTCTACGTTTCTGAAAATGATTTTCCACACTTTGTATATTTTCAGGGTCTACGATCAATATCATGCCAATACCACAATTGAATGTTTTTAACATTTCTCCCTTTTCTATTTTTCCTTCTTCTGCCAGCCATAAAAATATATCTGGCCATTTCCAGGAATTAATGTTTATGTTTGCAAGTAAGTTTTTCGGAAGAATTCGTGGAATATTATCTACCAAGCCACCACCTGTGATGTGCGCAATACCTTTTACTTGTGATACAATAGGCAGCAAAGAATCAACGTATATTTTTGTTGGCTTGAGTAATACTTCTCCCCAAAGCTGATCATTCCATGGAGACGAGTCATTATAACCTATATCTAAATCTTCAAAAATATGACGGACCAAAGAAAACCCATTTGAGTGAACTCCACTTGACTCCAAGCCAACTATATAATCACCTGCTTTCATCAGGTCACAACTTGGGAGAATTTTACTCCTATCAACTACTCCAACCACAAATCCTGCAAGGTCATAGTGACTATTACTGTACATTCCAGACATTTCTGCAGTTTCTCCACCAACCAAAGCTATCTTGGCCTGCTTGCATCCTTCTACAATACCCTGAACTACAGGTAATAAAACATCTTTACTCAAAACACCAGCTGCAAAATAATCGAGGAAGAATAAAGGTGTTGCTCCTTGCGTAAGCAAGTCATTTACACACATTGCAACTAAATCTGCACCTATAGTATCATGTTTATTTACCTCTTGGGCTATCAATAGCTTTGTGCCTACTCCATCAGCTGAGGAGACCAATACGGGATGATCATATTTTTTACCTAACGTAGCAAAATCAAACAATGCAGAAAATGAACCAACTTCGCTAATCACTTCCTCTTTTTTAGTTTCCTCAACAATAAGTTTGACTTCTTTTATTAACTTATTGTATAGCTCGAGATCCACTCCCGATTTAGCATAAGTATTCATAACCCTTTTATAAATTCTAAGATTATTAACACTATATTAATAACTTGATACAAAAAGTACAACGAAACTTTCTTTCAATTGACTATCATATGTTCACCGATATAGGTAACCTAAATCATTTACAACTGTCCAATGAACAAAAACATTAAAGATATATTGTTAATAACAGAGTTACTATCAGGACGATTACTTCATGACTTTGCTAACTCTATGAATGGAATAATGTTTGGCTTAGAAGAGCTTGAAGCAGTCGATGAGAACAATACTAACAACTGGAAGGAAGCATTGTCCTTGCTTAAGGAAAGCTCTGAAGACTTGATACATAAACACAAAGTTATGAGACAGGCATACTCTTCCTCAGTAGATAACTGTAGTTTTAACCAGACTAAATTGAATATTGAAAATTATCTACTAAAAAAAAAATAAAACTAACGTGGGAAACAGATGCATATTTTTCGAAGTGTGAAGAAAGCTTAGTTGAAAAGATAAACAAAGTAATTTCCAACATGGTAATAACTATAGCCAGTGCAGTAGAAGAAGTTGAAAGAATATCCGTTTTATTAAGTCAAGTAGGAGATAAAACTCTACTAACTATGAGGGTTCTAAACGAACATAAACCTCTAAGCAAATCATTGATAGAAAAGTTAAATAAAAAGAAAGGTGATAGCTTGAATACAAAGGATATTAGTATCTATGTGACCTACTTACTATTAGAGCACTACAATGCTAAAATGCACTATATTTGTGAAAACAATCTGTTGGAAATAGGTTTAACTTTGACTTAAGATAGTATTCTACTTTGTAGAAGTATTTGTAAGCTTGAGTGTTAGTATGGAACTAAAACTTTTTGCAAAACCTTAGAGTCTAGGTTAAATAGACAACACCTAGAATGTGTGTTGATGCCGTGCATGCGAACGTTGTAAGCTTTTTTACTTGAAGACAAAACGCTCTTCTACAAGAAACATTAGCCTAGTTTTTGTAATCACTCAAGTCCAATATTATCTTATTAATATATCTTTCACTCGCATCCTTAACAATAAACTTTACACCATTTTTATACTTAATGACCTCTCCTACAGAGGGTACTTCACCAGCGATCGAAAGAATTAAGCCACCAAGCGTAACATAATCTTCTTCGGGATCACGTAATTCTACTTTCAGACTTTCTTCTATGTCCTTTATAAGAGTCCTCGCTGATACCTCGAACTTATTCTGAGGTAATTTAACAATGGTGTACTCGAGAGGTTCATTTTCACCACTAACATTTGGCACCAACTCCTCTATAAGATCAATCATTGAAATTAAACCATCAGTTCCACCATATTCATCCAATACAACAGCTAAACACGTCTTAGAAGATCTCATCCTAACAAAAAGGCTAGTAGTCTTCATTGAGGGTGGGACAAATATAACTTTCTGTAAAAGATCCCTCAAGTTAAAATTGTTATCCTTGTCAAAGATAACATCTTTGACACGGAAAAAACCTATTATGTTATCAAAGTTGTTCTTATAGACTAGTATCTTAGTGTGGTAAGTGTTCTTTATCTTCTTTATTATTTCATATTTGCTTGACTCGATGTCTACCGCGTATATTTCTGTGCGCGGAGTCATTATGTCAATAATATTACAATCATGGAATCTTAGTAAGTCTTTAAATATGTTAAGATCTGGTAGATCTTTCATTAGGACCTCAGTTGCGCACTTCTTTATTATACGAACCCTCCTGAAAAGAAACAGAAAGACCCTGAGTATCATTCTTTCCATTAAAGTTACTTTTTTACTCAACTTGTTTCCTAACAATAGCGAAAACGTTTTCGGATCAGATTTACCAAGAAAACTGTTGTTAAATGTTTAATAGGCGTGTGAATAATGTCAAATTAATTTGTGGATTACATGTTGATGCCAGATGTTAACAATAGCTCAACAACTTTTTCACCAGCATGTACATAATTATATAATAATTCGCAACAAGAAAATTTTTCCATAAAGATGGATTACTAACAATCTGAACATTTTACTTATACACATAAATTACACCAGAAAATCAACAATATACAAAAGTTATCAACACACTTATTAACAAGTTAAGTGACAAGAATCTTAACTAAATTTTAAGTTAACAACAGATTATTGATAAAACTATTATTACTATTATACTTCTTCTATAAGAAGAACGTAAGGTAAATCAATTAAGTCAAAGAACGATAAAACGATAGTAGCAAAGGTCATCAAGGAAAACAAACAAGGCAGGAGAATACCTATTTGGTTAATGCGCCAGGCCGGTAGGTCTCTCCCCGAGTATCGCAGAGCAGTGAAAGGCATGAGTGACTTTGTAGAAATATGTTATAGCACAAGTTTAGTGGCAGAACTTACGTTGCAGCCAGTAATAAGATTTGACATGGATGCAGCTATAATTTTTTCAGACATTTTAATAATAGCTGATGTTTTGGGTTATGATGTTAGCTTCGTGCGTGGTGTAGGTCCAACAATAAGGCCTGTGGAAAGTTTAAAAGAACTAAAAAGTCCACAGGAAGTTGAGACCAAGACTTTGCCAATCCTAAATGCTATAAGAGAGGTAAGAAGACAGTTGCCAGAAGAGAAGTCCCTTATAGGATTTGCTGGAGGACCGTGGACAGTAGCTTCATATATCATAGAGGGTGGAAGCAACAAGAATTTTTCTAAAGTGTTAGATTTCTGTCCCTTAGGATTAGAAGAGGTAATTGAGCGAATAACGGAAGCAACAATTATCTATCTGGTTAAACAAATAGAGTCTGGTGTAGACGTTATTCAGTTATTTGACAGTAACGCTGGTGCACTGTCAAGGGAGTTGTTCGAAAGATATGTTATCGAGCCAACGAAGAAGATTGCTTTGGCGATAAAGAGTAGGTTTCCCAATTTTCCAATAATAGGTTTCCCAAGATCCGCTGGAAATCTTTATAAGGATTACTGTAGCCAAACAGGTGTTTCTGCGGTGAGTATAGATTATGATGTTCCAATAGAATGGGCAAGGACAAATTTAAAAGTTCCCCTACAAGGAAACCTCAACCCTAGTCTTTTGGCCTATGATAAAGCAGAAGCGATTAAAGAAGCAAAGCGTATAATAGATTGTTTTAGGGACTTACCTTTCATATTTAACCTTGGGCATGGGGTACTTCCTGACACTCCGGTTGAAAATATTGCCGCTTTGGTAGACTTAGTGAAGAGCTACTAATACAACAACAAAACTTCTAGCTTTTTTGCTACATGAAGTTTATCATTTAGATTTAGCTTTAGTAAGATTATGTCAGACCTTGCAGAAAGAATGTCTTTGGTAAAATTATCGCCTACGATCGCTGTAACCGATAAGGCAAGAAGATTGAAAAATGAAGGAAAAAAAATCTGTGTTTTAGCTACAGGGGAACCAGACTTTGACACTCCGGACCATATAAAAAAAGCAGCTATTCAGGCGATAAATGAAGGTAAAACTAAGTATACTGCTGTTGATGGAACACGTGAGCTTAAAGAAGCAATAATCAGTAAGTTAAAAAGAGACAACAATTTAGAGTATACACTTAGCCAAGTCTGTGTTGGTGCTGGTGCTAAGCAAGTGCTGTTTAACTTATTTATGGTAACAATTAATCCTGGAGATGAAGCTATAATTCCAGCCCCTTATTGGGTTTCATATGTCGATATGGTAAGCCTTTTTGGCGGCCTGCCGGTTGTAGTGGAGTGCGAACAAAACTTTAAGTTGACACCAGAATTGCTGAAAAGCAAAGTAACTGAGAGGACTAAATGGTTAATTCTTAACTCGCCGAATAATCCAACTGGGGTCGTGTATACATATGATGAACTGAAAGGTATAGCACAAGTATTGCTTGAATATCCACGTGTAAATATTGTTGCGGATGATATTTATGAGCATATAATATATGATGAGAAGTTTTTTACTATTGCTCAAGTTGAACCAAAGCTTTATGATAGGACTTTTGTAGTCAATGGGGTATCAAAGGCTTATGCGATGACGGGCTGGAGAATAGGCTATATTGCAGGTAGAAGTGATGTAATAAAAGCTATTTCTACACTACAGTCTCAGAGTACCTCCAACCCAAATTCGATAGCACAAGCAGCAGCGATTGGAGCGTTAAATGGCGATCATAGTTTTTTGAAAGAAAGAACAAAAATTTTCAAGAGTCGTAGAGATTTTGTGGTAGAAAAACTAAACTCTGCTCCAGGCTTGTTAGCACCTATTCCGCAAGGTGCATTCTATTTGTTTGTCTCGTGTAAGGGTTTGTTGGGTAGAAGTACAAAAGGTGGTAGAGTAATAGATAACGATCTTGATTTCACTGAATATTTGTTAGAAGATCATTTAGTTGCTGTAGTTCCAGGAATTGCGTTTGGCCTTAAAAACTTTATTAGAATTTCTTATGCAACTTCTCAGGAGCAATTGGAAATTGGGTGCAACAACATTATTAAAGCATGTAAAATATTGAGTTAACTTTTTTACATTCTCATGCATAATGGCTTCATACGTCGATAGAGAGAAATTAATGTACGGCCTGGTCGTATTTGCTATTAGCTAGTTTAGTTGTAATAATATAAATTACGGCACTAAAATACAGCAATAGCTTTACTTGCATTGTACCTGTAATAGTTGTTTTAGTTTGTGGTTTTATGAGTCTTTACCTGTTATCGGTAGCAATAAAATCTATTGCTCTTGGTACATTTTATGTAGTTTGGACTGGTTAGGCTTTATAGGTGCAGCAATAATAGGAATAATATTTTTTAATAGTCCGATAAATTTTAGACGTTTATTTTCTCTTGTTCTGGTAGTCTAGGTATTGTAGGCTTAAAAGTGTTTACCAAGTAAATAACTAAATTGGGTGTAAAAGTATGTAGAAGATTAAGGCAAAGTAGACTATCCATAAAATATCTATTTTACCACGTAGAGAATACTTACCGAGGTTATTTTGGATTCTCTAACTCGTGGAAGAAGGTTACTCTATTGAGTAGGCAAGTATATTTCTAATGTTTAACTTATTTTTCCCGTTTTGCTGAATTAAGTTAATGTCGTTTACTTTATCTACCAAATCTTTTCCTTCTCTCAGGATCTTTAAACCACTTTTGTTGATATGGTGTTCATTATTAAATTCTGCAATGATCTCTTTCCTTTTTGGATAAGTGTTTTAAAATTCTAACACCTTATATTTAGCAAAAGCTCGAATAAGTTTCTTACTAAATCTTGAATCGTTGTATAGGCCTTTTAGGCCTTTATCATGGTGCCTTGATCCATTTACAGTGAATTTCATTATCTCTTCTATCCCACCTAAAAATTCCTTATGTAGTTTATCATATCTGTTATCCACATGTGCGGCAAATGTTTGTTCAATGTGTTTTGTGATGTAATTTTATAATGTATTGTCTATTGTGTTTATGTTTATTAGCTCGCTTTGCTTTAACACTATATTGACTATTTTACATGTAGAAAGGTTAGTATTAGGTTAACTATGACGTTTCTGGAGCTGAGTTTTACCAAAAATTATACTATTTAAGATATAATTATCATCATGGAACAAAAACATAAATAAAATGGACCTTGTGACAAAAATAAAGCTTAAGATAAAGATGAATAAAGGTAAAATCATAAATATCATTATCATCTATGGCATAGTTTTTTTCATATACCTTATTCATTAACCATTCCTAAATATGGTAGGAAAGATCGTAAATAGAATAAAAGGTCTTTTTATAAAAGATTGCTCTCTTCTCTCTGGATAGTTTACGCTATAAGATTTGGTTGATGTATGGTAGCTATAAGTTTAACACAGTTAAATTTCAATAAGTTAAAATAAACATTTATAAGAATATTGTTTTTTTTAACTAAAGTACCTATAATTCTAGATTTAAGACAAGGTTGATGCTACAGAGGAATTTTTTAATATGGTTATTAGCATCGCTGTTCTATGCATACCAGTATATATTACGCGTAATCCCAAACATAATCGCACCTGAATTAATAACAAAATTTAACATAAGTATTACAGATATTGGTCAATTTAGTGGGTTATACTATATAGGCTATACCTTAGCTCATATACCTGTTGGTCTTCTTCTTGATAGGTTTGGGCCAAAATTTGTTTTGCCTATATGCATTATCTCGACATTTACTGGAACACTACCACTTATATGCCTTGATGAATGGTATTTTTCAGTACTTGGTAGAATAATCGTCGGGGCTGGGTCATCTGCTTCAGCAATTGGAATTTTCAAAGTTGCAAGTATGTATTTCTCTCAAGAAAAGTCAGCAAGAATGGCCAGTTTATCTATAATAATAGGGTTGCTAGGAGCTATTTATGGTGGATTACCCCTGGATTTCCTACTTGATAAATTTGGTTGGAATTATATCATTTACACTTTCTCAGCATTTGGTTGTTTACTTGCTTTGCTATTATTCTTTATAACACCAAATAATAACGCACAGGAGAATATAAATGATAATAACATACTTCAAGGCTTAAGGACTGTGCTTTTCAACAAGCATATCATTCTAATCAGCTTTTTTGGTGGCTTGATGGTTGGTCCATTGGAAGGTTTTGCCGATGGTTGGGCAAAAGCGTTCTTATCTGAGGTATATAAGATTACTGGAGATTTAGCATCTTCTTTTTCTTCTCTTGTGTTCATAGGTTTTGGAGCTGGAGCGTTCCTTTTAGCTTACTTGCTGGAAAAATATCCAAATAAACATTACGAGATAATTATTGCATGTTCTTTTGCAATGATTGCCGGCTTCCTCCTGCTTTTTACACAGGCTGGTGGCCTATATATTGTACTACCTACACTTCTTGTTATCGGCTTCGCATCTGGATATCAGGTGATTACCATTTACAAAGCGATGAGTTATGTAAACAATAACTTGGTGGGCTTAGCTACAGCTGTTTCAAACATGATAGTTATGGTTTTCGGCTATTTTTTTCATGTCGGAATTGCAAAGATAGTGGGTTTGTATTGGGATAAAACAATAGTACAAGGAAATCCCGTGTATGGAGCTAAGTTGTTGATAGAAGCAATGTCAATTATCCCTGCATGTCTACTCTTAGCTACTTTTGGGTTTATGTGGTTAAAGAAACGGTCTTGAAATTGCTTGTAGCAAACGTACATTTTAATATCATTGAATTAAAAGGGGTTTGATCCATGACAAGTATTTTAGAAAGAATCTGCAAACCTGAAAATGATTTAAAGTTTTTCGATAACGAAATTTATCAGTCTATAGGGAAAGAATTGCAGCGTCAAAAATCGCAATTGCAAATGATTGCGTCAGAAAATTTCGCGAGTAAAGCGGTAATGGAAGCGCAAGGTTCTTTTCTGACTAATAAATATGCAGAAGGTTATCCAGGTAAAAGGTATTATTGTGGCTGTGAGTATGTGGATGAAATTGAAAACCTAGCTATAAAAAGGCTTTGTAATCTGTTTGATGTTAAATTTGCAAATGTTCAACCTCATTCTGGTTCTCAGGCGAATCAAGCAGTGTTTGCTTCACTGCTTACTCCAGGTGATACAATACTAGGGTTGTCACTGAGCTGTGGTGGGCATCTAACTCATGGTGCAACACCCAGCCTTTCTGGTAAATGGTTCAAGTCAATTCAATATACAGTCAACAAAAACACTTATCTGCTCGATATGGATGAGGTGGAAAAGCTAGCGCTGGAGCATAGACCAAAATTAATCATAGCTGGCGCTTCTGCTTACCCAAGAAAAATGGACTTCAAGCATTTTCGCGAGATCGCAGATAAAGTTAGTGCATATTTGCTTGCAGATATTGCTCATTATGCAGGGCTTATAGCGGCTGTTGAGTACCCATCCCCTGCCGGATATGCACACGTTATAACTTCCACAACTCACAAGACTCTGCGTGGCCCTCGAGGTGGGGTGATAATGACGAATGATGAAGCGTTACATAAAAAAATTCAATCCGCAGTTTTTCCAGGATTGCAAGGTGGGCCACTTATGCATGTGATAGCTGCAAAGGCTGTTGCGTTTAAAGAAGCATTAGCAACAGAGTTTAAAACTTATAGCAAGAAAGTTGTGGAGAATGCGAAAGTGTTGGCTCAAGCGTTACAAGAGCATGGACTAAACATTATAACCGGTGGCACTGACTCTCATATAGTGCTAGTTGACTTAAGACCACAAAAATTGACTGGCAAGAACGTTGTGGATAGTCTTGAGAGAGCTGGCATTACCTGCAATAAAAACTCTGTACCGTTTGACACAGAAAAACCGACCATTACTTCAGGGCTCCGTTTTGGCACTGCCGCTGAGACAACACGTGGGCTTGAGGCAGAAAACTTTAAAGAAATAGCTGACCTAATAAATGAAGTGATTCAGGGATTGATCAGCGGAAATAGCTCAAATATTGAAAGGACGGTGAAAAGTAGAGTTGAAAAAATTTGCAATGATTTTCCTATTTATTAGGCATAATAACTTGTGTAGCTATATGCATTATTCCGGTAGCCTATAATGTTATCCCAGTGCGTGATGCTAGGAACACGAGAACAAAGATCAAACCCAGATCCCAGCTTTACGTCCTAGAATAACAAGAAAAGTGTGTTGAAATAACATGACAAGGTGTCATTCGAGTAACTTACCAATCCCAAGAAAGTGGCTCATTGTCGTTTTCTGGAATCTCGAAGAACGGTTTTGACATTATTTCCCTTACAAGTTTTTGAAAACATGGATCATTTTCAGTGATTTTATTATCACTAATACTGCACTCTATAGGTTGATTTTGATTTGAGCTATCACCACTGCCTGAACCTGAACCACATGGTCTTAGACCACCTGATGAAGTAGTTCCACTTGATGAAGTGGTTCTACCTAATGGAGTAGTTCCATCTAATATAGGGGTTCCACCTATTCCCTCCAAAAATTTTCCACAGGATCACTTTTTGGTGAAGTAGTTCCACCTGATAAAGAGGCTCCATCTCCTAGTCTATTTACTTTTGTCATACCACTCTCCATTCATTATGAAAACCATAAGATGAATAAAAAAAGTATAAATTTCGTTAATGCTAGATTTTACATAAACTTTTTGACTACAAAAAATAAGATTTTCAATAGGTTACTTATTATACTAACTATAGCTAGCCCTCCATAGGTAGTTGTGCAAAAAGCCCACCTAGAAGATGGAGACTTTTACTATTTTAAGGATAGTGAACTGGAATTTTTTTTAAACCTACTTCTAGGTTGAGAGCGCGTGAACGCAGTTCAATACGTCAAAAAGGATTTATATTTCATTTTTTCCCGAATATTTACTAATTATTAGTAATTGTAAACTATAAAACAGATTAAAATTATTAGGGAATATTTATGAATGTAGATAAAAAAGTAAAAATTTTACCCAGTAAAGCACCAATTATTGTAACATGAGTTCCAAAAGACATTGGAAAAATGTTTCCAGATGGCGAAAATAGCGAACTCAACTACGTGAATTATTAATTAAACGTAGATAAAGGACTAACGAAGAAAGAGATATTTTTTAGTTGTAAACAGACCAGGATTTAAGTCAGGTTAAATCAAGTAATTAAGAGATTTCAAAGGGGTGGATGGAATACATGTTATAGATCTACATGACTTTAAGTATGACTCTTGTTGGAAGTAATTTGATCAAGAGTGGAAAGTAAGTGGAAAGAATATAAACACTCATGATTATTTTCATGAAATGTACAACAAGTAACCTGAGGAGAGAACGCACTTTTCAATTTAGATTAATACCTTCCTGTATATAGGAGCTTATTGCGTGCTATGTGAGCAAAAAGGATCTCAAATGGGAGAAGGAGTAGTTTATATGGATTTTAATGTTCTTGATAGTATCAGCAATGATAAGTATAGAGGACAGAGAAAAAAACTTTATGGAAGGGATGAGGAACAAAAAGGTATAGAAAGTAATATAACAATAACTGATGGAATTTTAGTAAATAAAAATAATAATGATACAATTGCTGTTACAGATTCACTGATATTAAAAAAGATTTGTGATAAGTATAAACAGAATATCCTTAACCAGGATGAAATAAAAGCAAAATTCGAAGAAGAGCTAGGAAAGGAGAAATTTGAAGAACTAGCCCAAATTAGACCTGATAAAGACACACTGTGTGCAGTGCTCTATTCCAGTTCTAATAAATAATATTTCCTTGAGCAAAGCATTGCTAAACTTACTTTTAACCGTGAATTAGACTGCGTGTTTCAATCACATGATGTTGACTTTATTAAAAATGGAGGTGAATACCCTGCTCAGGGACAGACAATTGATTATCAAAGTGTTGGTCATAATGACCTTTCTTGGTGCGGAGATCTTTATATTTTCTAAAGTATAGAAGATGGTGTCACGTAAGTAACTGACACTGAGATAACAAAAAAGAGGTGCTAAGGTAACATGATAAGATGCCGTTTAAGTCGCTTGACACTAGAATCCAGTTTTCTTTACAATCCCCTTCGTGAAAGAACAAAAGTGCTTATTTGTTACTATAGCTGGTTTACCAAATGCTGGAAAGTCTACACTGATTAACAGCGTTGTAGGTAAGAAGATTGCAATTGTTACTTCCAAGGTGCAAACAACGAGGACGCAGATAAGAGGTATTGCAATATGCGATAATACACAAATTATCTTCACTGATTCTCCAGGAATCTTTTCAGCAGAGACAAAACTTGAAAAAGCTTTAGTCAAATCCGCATGGTCGGCAATCAAGGGTAATGACATCACTCTGTTGCTTGTTGATGCAAGCAATTATTTGAAAAACATAGAGAGAATCAAGACCATATTTGAGCGGCTGCAGCGCACAAAAGCAAGGTGCATTTTGGTTATCAATAAGATTGATCTGATAAAAAAACCTGAATTAAAGATGGCGTATGAGCATCTGAATTTGCTTTATAGATTTGAAGAGATTTTTACAATATCAGCATTGAAGAATGATGGACTTTCTGATTTGATAATTTACTTGTCTAAAGTTGCACCAGTGAATCCTTGGTTTTATGGAAAAGACCAAATAACCGATTGCTCGACAAATTTTTTATCAGCAGAAATCACAAGGGAAAAATTGTTCTTGAATTTGCGTGAAGAATTGCCATATTCTACAGCTGTCATAACTGAGCAATTTGAGGAGAAAAAAGATAAGAGTTTAGTTATAAAGCAGGTCATATTTGTGCTGAGAGATAGTCATAAGAAAATAGTGCTAGGGAAGGGTGGCAGTAGTATTAAAAAAATTGGCATCGAGGCACGTGCTGAACTAGAAAAATTGTTTGGGTGCAAAGTCCACCTATTTTTGTTCGTGAAAATCCGGCCTTGGACTGATCATCCTGAGGAGTATATAAGTGATGCTTAATTCTCTATTGGTATTTGATATTGAGACTATACCAGATGTAAACTCATGCAAGAATTTGCTCGATATTAGTGATGATAGTAGTATAGAAGAAAAAAGGGATGCATTGACAAAGTATCACCTCGAAATAACAAACGGACAGAACCCTTTCCTGCGTCAGCCCTTCCACCAAATTGTGGTTATCAGTTTTTTACTTTGCGGTGTAACCTACCGGAGTAGTTATGAGACATTCACCATTCAGGAAATCAGATCAGGGGGTACGCTAAATTCCAGTGAAAAGGACCTAGTGAAGGGATTTTTCAATTATATGTCGGAAAAAAAACCTAGATTAGTCTCATTTAATGGGCGCACTTTTGATATTCCGGTACTAAAATATCGTGCTATGGTTTATGGCATTCAAGCAGAATATTTTCATAAAGCTGGCGATAAGTGGAATAGTTATAATCAAAAATATAGTAGTGATTGGCATTGCGATTTGCTTGAAACCCTTTCTGATTCTGGAACTTCTGCGAGAATGAAAATGAATGAAATTTGTGCAGCATTTAATCTTCCTGGTAAAATTGGAGTTGATGGGTCACAAGTTGTGGGCTTATACGATGGTGGCAAGATACAAGAGATTCGAGATTATTGTGAGACAGACGTAGTTAACACTTATTTGATTTACTTAAGGTTCATGCACCATCAAGGTAGAATCACTACTAAAAGTTACAACAAAAGCGTAGAAGAGCTGCTTTTAGAGTGCGAAAAAAAAGAGCACCTAAAGAAGTTTAAAGAAAAATGGGAAGTGACTTGTGGTGGAAAGTTTTATATTGAATAATTTAAAGGTTTTGCAATCTTTTACTCAAACGTGCAAAAAGCCTAGTGACAAAAATTGGTTAAGTTTTTAATCAAGCTAAAAAAAGACGAAGAAACCATAGGTAACGGGTTTTTACCCTTAATATTTTAAATGGGTACTGTAATAATTTGCTGACGCTTAATTTAAGCGCAATTTGGCTGGATGTAGAAAAAATTAAAAAGGCACACAGCCCCAATAATTTTATGTAATTTGCAAAAAAACACTTTCAGTTTTTTACTGAATTTTGTTATTAAACCTGCAGGCCAAAAACAAATTTTAGAATTACAAGAACCCTTTTCACTAAAGGAACAAGACCGTCAAAGCCTGTCAAGCAACTTTTTGTATAGTTTTTTGAAATAAATGGTCTTATGTTAAAATGAACCTTTTTAATAAGGTTTCATGGAAAGCTGGATTCCAGTAATCGGCTACTTGGATGAAAAAAAAGGTGCCACTTGCATGACACCACCTGCTACGAAAATTACCTGCAAATTGCAATGTTTGTACACTTAAAGGTCAAACCATAGGATGACAAAAATGATGAACTTTCTTCAAACTTAGAACCATTTCATTGACTTTCCTCAGTGTTTCAATAGAAGACAAGTCTTTTGTGCTGAGCGGTAGTCGGACAGCTTTATGTTCTATGAGCCCAATATCATGCAGGAGTGCTTTAATAGGTATTGGGTTGCTGGCAGTAAATAGCGCTTTGCAAGCTTGTTGCCAAACATCTATTGGACTTTTCACACCATTTTCTGTTGTTTGAGTAGCTGGAGCTGATTCTTTTTTTCTAGATTTCAGCGCCACGCGCTGGAATGACAGTGAAGAGTTGAGGCACTGCTTAACATATTCATGTGCTACGCGTGGCCAAATATTTGAAGCAGTAGAAACCAGGCCAGCTGCACCACAAGCAGCCATATCAGATATTATATTATCATCTCCGCAAAATACCTCAATGTTTGGAGCAGCTTTTTTATACTCAACTAAAGTATCAACAGTTCCGCTTGAATCTTTAATAGCCCAAGATTTTTCATGGCTAGACAAATTACGTACAGCTTCAGCATAAAGACTTACTCCTGCTCTTGATGGAATATTATAAAGCATAGCTGGAACATGTGCTTTTTCAAGTAGCTTTTCAAACCATAGAGTCTGTCCCATGATTCCAGGTTTTGCATATATAGGAGTTGTCATTAGATAGCCGTGAATAGGCATATCCTTACAAAAATCAAGCCATTCAAGGGCCTGACATAGGTTCACCCCCGGGACGCCAACTATGATTTTCGTACTTAATTTCAGCTCACATACAAACTCAACTAACGTACGTTTTTCAGAGTCAGTGAGTGATAGGCCTTCACCTGTGCTACCTAGCAATACCACACCGTTTTCAGCTTCAGCCTGTACTGTAAGTAACCTCTGCAAACTACGATAATCTATACTATCCCCATTGTAATTAAAAGGAGTAACACAAGCAGTCCATAGAAATGTAGATAATGGTTCCAATTGAGGTTGTTAAAATGGTATTTCGTCGTCGATTAGCTCTTCTTTTACACCATTGTCAAAACTTTCGTACTCACTTTTTTGCTCTGTTTCACCTTGTTTATATTCATTTGATTTATAATCAGAATTTGGCGCGCCACTTCGTGAATCCAAGAGAGCAAGAGCGCTATTAAAATTCTGTAATACCACCTCTGTGATGTATTTTTCACTACCACTTTGGTCAGTCCATTTTCTAGTTCTCAAAGAACCTTCAACATAAACTTTACTACCTTTGCGCGCAAAATCTTTGACAACTTTTACTAATCCTTCACTAAAAACTACAATATTATGCCAATCTGTCTTTTCAGAGCGCGCACCAGAAAATTTATCGGTCCAACTTTCAGTTGTTGCTATTGAAAAATTTGCCATCTCTTTTCCATTTTGCATAGTTCTAATTTCAGGATCTCTTCCTAAATTGCCAACTAATATGACTTTGTTTACAGTACCATTGGACATAATTGTGCTCTGAATAAACTCTTTATATTATCTTGATATTATCTTATATGAAAATACTATTGTCAAATTTAAAAAAAAGTGCGCTTGGAGGGATTTGAACCCACGGCCTTTGCCTCCGGAGGGCAATGCTCTATCCAACTGAGCTACAAGCGCACACATATTACGTTATCTAATAGATAAGCTATTTAAGTCAAACTTTTGTTTCGGATAAAGCGTAAACATAATGCTTCCATGCCCCAAATATACATTCTGAGAATCATTCGTTTGCTTTTTTGTCATCTTTTGATCTACAGTCCATACAAAAGTTACGTAGTTTTCAGTTACTGAATGAACCTTTAAATCCTTAGTGTCCGTAAACAGCTTCCCATTTACCCATATTCTCCATGTATCATGAGAAAGATACAAGATTGAGTCTAGGCTTACCACCTTACAATTGAAATTATTTAATGTCCTTTCTTTTGCAACTCTTGAAGGCCGTAAGTGAAACTCCTCCATTTCACTGACCATCCTATTAATTGATTCTTCATCAAAGAAAATACTTTTTATATCATTGTATTGTGATAAAACGTCAAAGTCACTCTCTACTGCTTCTTTTATTATGTCATCCTGGTCTGTATGGCCTATTTTTTGATCGTTTATAAAGAAACATTCTTTTGCACGCAAATTTGCTATATCAGTAAAATTATCGATTTCTTGGTTGCCAACTTTGAAAACACTTTCAAAATATTTTTTTTCCATCATCATTCCATGTTTAGAGTGATGGCAAACCATTTCATCATTATCTTGTTTTTCTATATATACACATAAATCTCTGCTATTTAGTCCTAGTATTTTATGCTCGATAGAGCCTTTATTACCGATATGTTGCCGGCAAGTGTATTCTTTACAAATCTCTATACTTTTTATAATACCTTCACAAATGCAATATGTGTTAAAATTAAAAAGCAGTAGAGTAAAAATAAAAAATAGCTTTATCTTCATTATTTCATCTGCTTAGTATAGTATACCAGTCAAAGACTATGTTAGCTTTCACTATCTCTATCATATTGCCACTTAAAATCTGATTCATAGTTGCAGCGTCAATATTTCTCTCTTTCTCTAAAGTAAGTGATTTAATCACAACATAACCAGGCAGACTTGGAACGGACTGTAGAAATAAAAAAATATGCTTGTCGCTGATTGAACTTAAATTTAGGGTAACTTCACTTTTTATTACTTTTGTGTGTTCACTTTTACTGTGTAGTTCGACTTCCTCAGGTATAGAAATTGATATTTCAGGTTTTAATATATAGTATTTCTTATATAACCTGCCAAGTTCGAAATATAAATTTGCAATATATCTGCTGCTGTGTAAATTTGAAGAAGAAATTTTTTTCCACAAGTCTAGGTTTTTATTTAAAATAACTTCCTTTTTTTGGATCTCGGTGATTTGTAAATTTATAGAACGTATTTCATCAATGGTATTTTGGTTTTTACTATAGACCTTTTTGTTATAAATAACAACATAAGTTAATGACCCTATTAATCCAATAGATAATAACAAATAAAATACAAGCTGAATTGTAGCTCTTCTTTTTAACTGGGAAATGGTCATTGGCTTACATAGCCTCTCCTATTTGAACATCAATAGGTATATTTTGCTTTTTAGTGACGGGCAAACTAGAAATATTAATGTCATAGGTGCGAAAGTTGTTATTTAATTTTTTTCGTAGTTCCTTGTATTGATGAGAAATATCTTTGCCGTATTGAAAGTTAAACCTTAAAGTTGTGGTAATATAATTTTTCGCCTCATTATAATTCCACTCAAATGATCGGAGTTCTACACTCGGTACTTTCAATCTTTCTATATACCTGATTTGTACAAGAGGAGAATATTCCATTTTAAATAAAATGTTATTGATGTTGATAAAATCGTAAACTTCATCTATTTTTTTCACATTATAGCTTTGACTTAATTTTATTAATTGATTATCTAAGACTTTCTTTTTTGCTGATAAATTACCAGCAACATTAAGGTTTGAGTGTAAGTTTGACAGGTAAAGGATATTGATTACAGTTAAAATTGAAGCAAAGTATAGAAAAATTCGAGGAGAGTTTAAATAGAGGTAATTTAATAGATAAAACTCTTTAGTTTCTTTTGTATTGAAAATAGCTGATGGTTTATTCTTAAAACTGTGAAATAGGATTATGGTATCGCAGAAACTATCTTTTTCACTTACAGCTAATTCTGACCCTAATAATTTGCCTAACTCATATGGGGTTAATATATTCACGCTATTCTCTGGGAAATTTATGACTAATAAGCTAGTTTTAATATCTTCTGATACTACCATGCAAAGATCGATAGGGTCATTTTTCTTAAGGCCAAACTTAGTTAAAAATCGAATAGTATTTCGCACTTCCTGATATATTCCACCCGCAATAATTCCTGGTAGATTATCGTTAGTAAACGGCACTAAACGCGTAAACACCATTTTATTCTCTTTAAAAACCACTTGTCTATAGCCTCCAGTTTTGGTCGCAACAACTATAATTTTCCAATTATCTGGGTTCCTATAGAAGACCTTTTTTGCCATGTTATTTATTTCTATAGGAAACATTAATATTCCCTTAAAGTTAGAACCTATCTCTATAAATACATTCAGCCAATATTCCACTAAATGCTTTGCTTTTGATGAAACAAGAAGATAATACCAATTGTGATTAAATTTATTTGGCTTCTCAGCCAAAAAAACTGAGCTTATATCGTTGTTGCGAGCAAAATGCTCCAACTTTGCTTTT
Organism: Wolbachia pipientis; assembly: GCF_030373985.1. GTDB lineage: Bacteria > Pseudomonadota > Alphaproteobacteria > Rickettsiales > Anaplasmataceae > Wolbachia > Wolbachia pipientis_D. The sequence continues at coordinate 206,175 of NZ_JAUCRB010000002.1, read as the reverse complement.
ATTGATAAGTAGGCGCTAACCTTATTTACTCTTGGAATCGACTGTAGTAGGTAGTTCTGGTCTGCGTGGTTGAGCACCAGATATAAAGGTGCTTTTTTGTCTGATGCAAGGCATGAACTCAAATCAGAAACTGCTTTATCATTTTTGTCTTTAACAAAATACCTTTTGTTTAAAGTGTTATTCTTGAAATACAGTAATATTGTACCTACTTCTCCAATAGAAAGCATGAACCTACTTTTGGATTTTGAACTAAACATATTAACAGGGAGTATATTTCTCCATAATTAAAAAAGCAATTTATTGAAATTCATTAAACGTTACAAGGAAATATGTTATAAATTTTTACAACAACATTATTTATATTATAACTTTTTGATAAATTTAATATGAATATTAACCAATTTATATAACAACATTAAGAAAATTTATTTTATAATTTTGGTTGACATAAAACATTAACCTAGCTATTACTAACATAGTATTAATATGTGAGGTAAAACGAGCACTTCTAAAGTTTCGTCTACGTAAAAATATTCAATTGCTACTTTTTTGCTATGTGCATCTACCCTTGCGGTTGGGGTGTTGATTTTATCCTGTGGGTTTGGAAGTCTTTAATGCTACTGCAATACCACTGCTTTTCACAGTGATTATTTCTGTCTCTGTAATAGTTGCATTGAGTTCAGCAGTATATCTTATCAAATCAGTTGTTTCTGCAATAAATGATAAAATGATGTTAGCATACAAGCGCCAAAAGAGACTCTTGTAACACTTGATGCAGAAATTTTCCAAGCACCGCAGACTGATGTACGAATTTTTCCTACATTGCCATTTCCTATAACCGCTCCTCCTATGTCACAAACAAGTATACTGCTTACACCTCTGCCTTTTCCTCCCTTCATCACAAGTCGAAATACGAATGCACCACTATCTTCGTCACCGCTTTCGTAGGTGCATACTTCTAGTAAGGGTGACGTTGAAAATAATCGTGAATCTCTTTTAAAAGCAATTCGTGAAAAACCTAAATTTAGAACTAAAGAAGAACAAGTGATGTTTGATGAAAAAATGAAGGCAGGAAGACAACAAAAAGAAAATTGTAAAACAGAAACATAAAGCACAAACACTCTAGAACCAAGCTATTTAGATAAGGTTTGTGGGAGAAGGAGGGCGATCGAATTATCAAGTAGTGAAAGCGAGTGTTCTAAAAGTAAAAGCGAATCTGATTGGAGTGATGATGATCAAGAAGTTTCGCACATCCAATTGAGCAGCAAAGAAGGAGAAAAGACTCCTGGAAATAGTCATAGATCTGATGGTGGTACGGGGACATGGAAATCTACACATTACACGAGTCAAATCTTACTTCTCTTGAAACAAAATCTAGTGATAATGATGGAGATGTGAGTGCACTGCTCCTGTAACCTTTACCTAGGTACTTGAAAAACTGCGAGCCATTAAAAAACAGTGGTAATAGTAAAGAGCATCTTAGTAGTACTGTAGCAGAAAATTCCTATAAACAAGGAAGTCAAGGTCTGATTACTTCAGAAGTATTAACAGAACAGCTGAAGAAGATAAAGGAAAAGAGTGGTAACAAGAAGGGGGGGGATAGTAGTTGTTCTTCTGTTTATAGCTCTGGTTTAGAGGGAAATGTGAAGCTGCTACAACAATCGACAACAAATCCTGCAACAAAAATGGATGGTATTACTCCAGTGAGTAGTAAAGCAAAAAATGTCTTACTTGAGTAAATTTTTTCAAGAAGAACAAGGAAGAAAAACAGCATTCCAGCACATTGGTAAATTAAGTAGGTTATAAGTAAAGGGAAGTACTACATTTCCCCCCTTCTTAACCACCTGCTGAAGAGCGTTTATCTCCTGTGGTATTTGATGATGGAGCAACTAATTTGCTTAAAATCTCATCTCTTGGTCCCGTAGCGTAAATAACCCCATCTGACATGAGGATCACTTTATCGACCACGTATAATAAAGGTAGTTTATGTGTGATGATGATAGTAGTGGTATTTTGCTTTCTTGCAACATTGATTGCATTAATTAGGCATGCCTCTCCGTTACTATCTAGATTGGCATTTGGTTCATCAAGCACCAAAAGCTTTGTATTTCCATAAAAAGCTCTTGCAAGGCCAAGTAGCTGTTTCTGTCCACCAGAGAGCGTTACTCCAAAATTTCCTATCGTTGTATCATATCCATTTGGTAAGCTTAGTATTAATTCATGTATTCCTGCAATTTTTGCTGCTTTGATTATTTCTTCAGGATTTGGATCTGGTTTCATACGAGCAATATTAGCCTTGACACTAGTGTTAAATAGCTCAATATCCTGAGGCAAGTAACCAACGTAGTTACCAAAGTTCTCTCGGTTCCAAGTGTATACATCAGCGCCATCTAGTCTTACTACACCAGATATGGGTTTCCATACACCAACAGTTAGTTTTGCAATGGTTGATTTACCAGAGGCACTTGCACCAATAACACCAACTACGTCTCCAGGCTCTATAACAAATGATATTCCTTTTACTGTCGGTTTATTATTCCCGTAAGGAGTAAAAAATACTCTATCAAATTCCAGTTTTCCTTCAGGTTCTGGTAGGGCCATAGTTTGTTCTCTTTTTGGCGATGTTAATATAAGCCTTTGCAGTCTTCCATATGACATTCTAGCTTGATTTAAGAATTTCCAAGTATGGACTGCCGCATCAAATGGGGCCAATACTCTGCCCATTAAAATTGAAGCAGCAATGATGCTACCAGCAGTCTTATGGGCTGTAATTGCAAGTAGTGCACCTGTTCCGATTACCGATATTTGTAGAGTTGAACGCAAAAATTTAGTAATTCCAGTAATTACATTGGAACGATTTTGTGCTTTGATTTGCATCGCCCGGTTTTGATCGTTTCGTTTACACCAATCAGAAACTATGAATTCTGACATACCCATAGCTTCAACTACTTCTGCGTTTCTTGTTGCAACATCTATAGCATTGATATTCCGTATAGTCTCTTCATTGGTTTCTTGTAGTATGCTTTTGGTGGCGAGCTCATTCCATATTGCCATAGAAACTAATGTAATGATTCCTACAATGGCTATAAACCCTGTGGAGGTATGTATCATAAAGATCACAACAAGGTAAATTAACGACCATGGAGTATCAAACAGTGAGAATATACCATTTCCTGTAATGAAATTTTTTATTACCCCGAGATCTCGTATTGCTTCACCGCTTGAAGTTGAGCTCTGTACTGATGTTAGCCTGATTGATCTTACTATCAGATCTGGTGTTGCGGTTTTATCGATCCAGTCACCAATTTTTGCCATGGCTAAATATCGACAAGTTTCAAGCATTGCAGAACATGCGAATGCAGATAAGGTAATAATTGTTAGCATAACCAGTGTTGATACACTTTCGCTCGATATCACCCTGTCGAGTACTTGAGAGGTATAAAGTGGTAGGAATAACATTAATAAATTGATTCCTGAACTGAACCAGAAAATGAACCAAAATGCACTTTTGCACTTTTCTAAGCAAGTATATAGTGTACTTTGTTTTAGTTCTTTCTTTATTGATGGCGTGATCTCCACAATTTTCCTTTTAACTTGGTTACATGCACCATATGCAATTTTTATTGCAAAAATATTAACAGCAGTTAGCTAACTTTAAGTTAATATAATAAAATATTAATATACATGAATAGAAAATATAAACAATGGTAAAAGGAGATAGCTTTCCTTACCACCTAATTCAGAGTTGAGAGTCCTTAATAACTCTCCAACCCCCACCTTGGCCTCGGTGCAAAGTTTAACGGATCTATATAGTTTCTCTGCAATCTTTCAACTCCTGTCCATCCAACCATTACTGCATTGTCTGTACATAGGTTGTTAGGGGGGAAAAATATGTTTAAGTTTATGTGTTTCCTTAGTTTTTCTCTCAGGAAGTTATTTGCTGCAACTCCACCGGTAATCACAAAGTCATTGATTTCTACATTTAAAGATTCAGCCATAGTAATAGCATTTTTGGCTCTATCTAATAATATATCGCTGATACACTCTTGAAACGAAGCACATATATCACACACATCTTGCTCACTCATTCTAAGCTCTTGAACTAAGTTTTTTACTGCAGTTTTGATTCCAGAAAACGAGAAATTACATCCAGAACGTTTTACCATTGCCCTTGGAAGTTTAAATCTTATTCCATCGCCTTTTTTAGCTAACTTTTCTATCAATGGGCCTCCTGGATAGTTTAAACTCAGCATCTTAGCGACTTTATCAAATGCTTCTCCTAAAGAATCATCGAGCGTTTCTCCGAGTTTTACATATTTACCTACATCCTGTGCAATTAAAAATTGGCAGTGGCCACCTGATATTAATAGGACTAAAAATGGAAATTTGACCTCATATAGTAACCTGATAACCAATGTGTGCGCTTCTAAGTGATTAACCGCAATAAACGGTTTTTGTACTACGTGTGCAATTGCTTTAGCCATCATTGTACCAACTATCAATCCACCTATGAGTCCTGGTCCTGATGTTGCTGCAATCGCATCCAGATCACAAAAGTTAAGGTTAGATTTTTCCATGGCGCTTTTTATTAGACTACTCAAATGCTCCATATGAGCACGTGATGCTATCTCAGGGACCACGCCACCGCATTTGTTGTGTTCTGTTTGGGAAAGAATCTCGTGGGCAAGGATTTGCTTGTCACTGTTTACAGTCGCTACTGCAGTTTCATCGCAGCTTGTTTCAACAGCTAGAATGGTTTTCATTTATGTTTGGTTATGTATTATCAAAACTATACTTTGAAACACTGTGAAAGTTAAGAAAAGATTACACCCTTATGAAACAAGCTGCTGTAATTAAAATGAGTGAGATCTGCTGGATTCCAGCATCACGGGCACAATTGTAAACATTTATTTGCGAAAGCAGTGTGTTAAATGTTATAGACGGTTTTGCCTCAAACACAAAGTGTCATCAGCGCGTGACTCTGGGACCTATATCAGACACGGGGCCGAAATCAGCTATATCCTAGTGTCTAGGCACTGGGATGACATCGTCCTTTTTCCTATTGCTGATGCTGTGGTATACAGAATATCTTGTTGATGTAGCAATAGATCAATTTCATGGCAATCAGCGGTGTGTTGCTTAGTGCAACCGTACCTCATACCTACGCGATATCTCTAGATCCTGCTAACACGCAGCGGAATATCGGTTTCTTTACAATAGATTCCTTAACAAACTGGATTTCAGTTTTTTTAATAATTGTGTGCTATTAATTATATATAAGTCTCCATTTTTGAGAGAGTATAAGATGATTTCTAAAAATTTAGAGGTAAGTTTGAATAGAGCATTACTGATAGCTTCTAATTTCAATGTTAAGTATGCAAAAGTAGAACATTTATTGTTGGCGTTAACTAAGGATGTAGATGTAAATTATGTTTTATCAAAATGTAACATCAGAGCTGATGAAATCATAAACATAGATAACATTCTCTCAAGGTGCAATGTCAAGGTTAATGGCTATAGCAATAATTTAAAAGGTCTTTCACAAGACAATTCTGAATCGACTATCAATGGAGTTAAGCCTAATTCACTATTTCAATGCCTAATACATAGGGCAATAATACGTGCTCACAGCTTGGGGAGAAAAGAAATAAATGGAGCAAATGTTCTAGTAGAAATTTTATCCGAACAAAATTTTTACATTGAAGATCTATTGCAGAAACAAAATGCAAAGGATTCCAATTTGATTTACCACATATCCAACATGAAATACTCTAACGATATAGACGAATATACCACTAATAGTAAGGTAAAACTTGATAAGAATAGCGACATCTCCACTGCAGTAAATAAAGGTGAGTTATTAAAAGATGAGGAAATTCTACAAAGTTACTGTAAAAATTTAAATGATTATGCGAGAAGTAAAAAAATAGATTACGTTATTGGTCGTGATTATGAATTAAATCGCACTATAGAAATATTGTTAAGACGCAGAAAAAACAACCCTTTATATGTTGGAGATCCGGGCGTCGGCAAAACAACAATAGTTGAAGGTTTAGTATTGAAAATCATCGAAGGCAGTGTTCCGAGTGCGCTGAGGGCCAGCATAATTTATGCTTTAGATTTAGGATCACTCCTTGCAGGAACACGTTATAGGGGTGATTTTGAAGAGAGAATAAAATCCATAATAAAGGCAATTGAGGCAAAGCCGGGTGCTATTCTTTTTATTGACGAAATACACACAATCATTGGAGCCGGTTCAACAAGTGGTAGCTTTCTTGATGCTAGTAATCTGCTCAAGCCCACACTTGCAAGAGGTACATTGCGTTGTATAGGTGCAACTACATACAGAGAATACAGCAGTAGCTTTGAAAAAGATAAAGCATTAGCAAGAAGGTTTCAAAAAATTAATGTGAAAGAGTCTTCTGTTAATGAGACAATAAAGATACTAAACGGTATAAAGCACTACTACGAAGGGTACCATGGGATATATTATACGAAACATGCTATTAAGTCTGCAGCTGAACTCTCACATAAGTATATCAGTGGGCGAATATTACCTGATAAAGCAGTTGATGTTATAGATGAAGCAGGGGCACATTGTAAGTTACTAAAAGACAGACGTAAAATTGTAAACAGTAGAGATATTAAGGACACTATCACTAGAATTACAAACGTACCCTGTGGTTCTAAATTTGATGATATGCAAAGAGTCATATCTCTAAAAGAAAATCTCGAGAAGGTAATTTTTGGTCAAGGGCAAGCAATAGAATCCCTCGTTAACTCTATTAAAATTGCTAAATCTGGGTTGAGAAATTATAATAAACCTTTAGCAAATTATCTTTTTGCTGGACCAACTGGTGTAGGGAAGACTGAACTTGCGAAGCAGTTAGCAAAAAGCATGGATATGAATCTTATACGCTTTGATATGTCTGAATATATGGAATCTCATACAATATCTAGAATGATTGGCTCTCCCCCTGGGTATATAGGCTATGATCAGGGTGGATTACTCACAGAATCTATAGCTAATAATCAATACAGCGTTGTGCTTCTTGACGAAATTGAGAAAGCTCACAGTGATATTTATAATATATTGCTACAAATCATGGATTATGGTTGTGTTACAGACACCTACGGGCGTAAAGTTAACTTTTCCAATGTAATTTTAATTATGACAACCAATGCAGGTGCATTTGAGCGCAGTAAAAGCTCTATTGGCTTTGGGCATAAAGATTTTAACACTAGTGATAGTGAAAAAGCAATGGAACGGGTTTTTAGCCCTGAATTTCGTAATCGTCTTGATGCGGTTATTTCTTTTTCCGACTTAAATGCGGATGTGACTTTGCATATTGTGGATAAATTCATTCAGGAATTGAAAAAACAACTTATGCAAAAGGGTATAAGCTGCTTAGTGGAAGAAGAAGTAAAGTCTTATCTTGCACAAACAGGTTACAGCAAGGAAATGGGAGCACGCCCGATAGAGAGGCTGATTGAAAAAAAGGTGAAAAGTCACTTAGCTGAAGAAATACTGAACCGTCGACTAACTAAAGGAAAGAAATTAAGGATTTATATGAGTAAACAAGAAAATAAAATTGCTTTTGATATAACTTAAAACTCTTGTATTGAGTCCCATTTTTGTTACAATTTACATCAAATTTGATACAAGTTATAGTGGCAATAAGTGATAAAGTAAGGCAAATCCTAAGTTACTACGAAAGTGAAAATCCTGGAGTGAAAGCGAACCTCGTTCGTATTCTCATGCATGGAAAGCTTGGTGGCACTGGTAAATTAGTAATTCTCCCTGTAGACCAAGGATTCGAACATGGGCCAATAAAAAGCTTTGAAGTCAACCCTGATGCTTATGATCCGCATTATCATTTTCAGCTTGCTGTTGATTCAGGAGTAAGTGCTTATGCTGCTCCACTTGGTATGATCGAAGCTGGCGCTTCAACTTATGCTGGAATGCTTCCACTTATTTTGAAACTTAATAGTTCTAATTCTCTGCACTCAAAAAGTCTAACTTCTGATCAGGCAGTCACTTCCTCTGTGAAAGATGCGTTACGTTTGGGCTGCGCAGCCATTGGATTTACTATATATCCTGGTTCTGCTAAGTGCTTTGATATGATAGAAGAAGCTCGAGCAATTATAGCTGAGGCTAAGTCTTGTGGACTTGCGGTAGTGCTATGGTCTTATCCACGCGGTGATGGAATTTCCAAAGAAGGCGAAACAGCAGTTGATGTTATTGCTTATGCTGCACACATAGCAGCTTTGCTTGGTGCTAGCATAATAAAGGTAAAACTTCCAACTAACCACTTGGAAAAAGAAAAAATAGAAGCGGGAAATATTAGATCATTATCCAAAAGAATTGAATATGTTAAGAAATCTTGCTTTGTAGGAAAAAGAATAGTAGTTTTTTCTGGTGGCGGGTCAAAGTCGGTGGATGATATATACAATGAAGCAAAAGAAATTAAGCAGGGTGGTGGTAATGGTTCAATCATTGGGCGTAACACTTTTCAACGCAAAAGAGAAGAGGCCTTGTCTATGCTAAAAGATATAATGAATATCTACGCATAAAAAACGGCTGGGTGGCAGAATGGTTTATGCGGAGGACTGCAAATCCTTTTATACCGGTTCAATTCCGGTCCCGGCCTCTTTTATAGCTTGTAAGGGTTGTTTAATCCAGCCCACTTTAAGTGGTAGCCTACTTCAATAAACCTAAATTTACCTGGCTATACATCGAGTTTAAAATCTCAATTCCTTTGGTAAGTTGATGATCTTGTCCATCGTTTTGGCTTATAACTACTACATCCGGTACTACACCCGTTATAAGTTTACCAGATGGAAGACGGTATAATTTATTTGTTATACTGATCATATCACCGTTTTTCAACGGAAAGATTGTTTGTCCAGAAGCCTTACCGTACGACCTTATCCCAACAATCTTAGCGCGTTTATTACTCTGCAAAACAGCAGAAACTATTTCAGATGCAGACGCAGATTTTTCATTAATTAATACTATTACGGGTAACCCAGAAAACATGTCTCCTTTGCTTGCGTTGTAATGCTTTTTCCCTCTACTTTCCACAGTAACTATTTTGCCACCATCAAGAAGACTATTGCATATTAGTATTGCTTGAGAAAACAATCCGCCGTGATTATCTCTCAAATCCAGAATTATACCCTTTACGGTGCTATTATTTTCTTTAATATTGAGCCATTGCCTTCTAAAATGATTGAAAGTGCTTTCGTTGAATTCAGAGATTTTAATGTAAGCTATATCGTCTACAACCTTAGTTGAAACAGAATTGAACCCAAGCGCTTGGAGTTGCATTTTCTTGAATTCTTCACTACTAATATAATAAGAATATGAATCCAGTTTAGAGAATATTCCAGCTATTGCATATTCAACCAAAGTCTTTTGATCGATCAAATTTGAGTACTCTCCCTCTATTTGTGCCAACACTTCCTCAAAATATTCAATTTCACCAGGATCAGAAACAGAGCTAACTGTGAACTCTTTGTTGCCTAATTCAGATTTTAGTTTATCTAGCATATTTTCTACTGCATATTCAATAAGAGTCTTCTGACTAGTATGCCAAATATACTCTCTTTCTATTTTTTTGATTATGTCCTCGAACAACTCAATATAATCTGTTTGTTGAGCAGATAAACTATAAGCAAATAAGGATAAGATAATAGCAATAATAAATTTCATGAGGAAAGCTTATCCATTATTTATAAGTAAAATCAATAAAATCGTCTTCTTCTAAAGTTAGAATTATACTCTTATAGCGTTTCATGGTAGAAAATAAGCTGAAAGTAAGTTGAGTGTTTTACAAAATGATACTACGTAATTTACTGTTTTTGCTGCCTCCTGAAACTGCTCATTCCTTGGTAATCACGATGTTAAAAAAGATGCCTTGTAGAAAACCTATAGAACTACCAGAGTTTTTGAATGTAAACTTCTTTGGAAACAGACTCAGAAGCCCTGTGGGTCTTGCTGCAGGTTTTGACAAAAACGCGGAAATTATAAGGCCCATGCTCTCATTTGGTTTTGGATTTATTGAGGCTGGTACTGTAACTAAACATCCCCAATATGGAAATAAAAAACCGAGAATTTTTCGGTTAATTAAAGATGAAGGGATAATCAATAGGTTGGGATTCAACAATAAAGGAATAGCCTGTTTTCTTAAACGGATAAGTGAAACTAAGCTTAATGATTGCGTTTTCGGCATCAATATAGGAAAAAATAGCACATCGAAGGACCAAATCAGTGATTATGTTGACTTAATAAAGATGATATATGGGAAAAGCAATTATATAGTGCTGAACATCTCATCTCCAAACACGCCTAACTTACGTAATTTGCATAATAGACAAGAACTATCGGAATTGCTGAAATCCATAACTCTAACCCGGAAATCAATTGACAATGCTGAATCTACCCCTATAATGTTAAAAATCTCACCAGATATTGATCAAAAAGCGAAGGAAAACGTTGCTGAGTTTGCATTGGAATATAAAATTGACGGCTTAATAGTAAGCAACACTGCGGTCAGTCGAGATAATCTACATTCTCACCATAATGAAAGTGGTGGACTAAGTGGCAGACCGTTGTTTAAACTTTCAACTGAGTTACTGCGCAACATGTATAAACTTACTAAAGGCAAAACATTATTAATAGGGTGTGGGGGAATTTCAAGTGGTGCTGATGCATATAAAAAAATAAAGGCAGGCGCTTCTTTAGTACAACTGTATACTGCTCTCGTGTACCAAGGGCCTCAAGTTGTGAATAAAATCAATTTGGAGCTCGCGGAATTGGTAAAAAGAGATGGGTTTAGTAACATTAGTGAGGCAGTGGGTTGTGGATGCAAATTTTAGAAGCCTATTTTGGTAGAATAAAACTAGTTTTCTGATATTAAAGATACAGCAGGGAATACTTCCTTTTAAAACAACAAGCAATGAAAAACTTGAACGATGAAATATCTAAAATCACTAACTATAGATTCAAAAATAATGCAATATTAGAAGAAGCATTAACTCATCCAAGCTTAAATAAAAGGAATAGCAAAAATCAAACTGAAAATTATGAAAGGTTAGAATTTTTGGGCGATAGCATTTTGAGTATGATTGTGTCTGCTATACTGTTTAAACTGTTTCCTGAAGAAAGAGAAGGAGCATTGGCAAAAAGAAAAACGGATTTAGTTTGTGGCAACACCATTGCTAAAGTTGCTAAAGAGATAAAACTGGGTGACTTCATCATCATGAATAATAGTGAACGTTGCAACGGGGGAAAATGTAACCTAAAAAATTTAGAAAATTCTCTTGAAGCGCTGATAGGCGCAATTTATATTGATGGCGGGTTTAAAAATGTTGAAAGGTTTGTTACCCAATATTGGAAAAAGTTGGCTAAGGACATGCTAAGTCCCCCTCAAGATTCTAAAACATCGCTACAAGAATGGACTCAGAAAAATAAATTACCCTTACCAGAGTATGAGCTTGCAAAACAGACTGGACCAGCACATAATCCTGAATTTACTATATCAGTTTGCATAGAAAACTATGGCAAGGTTTCTGCATGTGCTTCTAGTAAAAAGGGTGCTGAACAAAAGGCCGCTGAGTTAATGCTAGAAAAAATTAACAATGGTGAAGAAAGCAATTTAACTTAAACAAAGCAGGCAAATTTTAATTAAGATAAGAAACAAAAATATTTTGATCAAAAACAGGTATGGATAATATAACAGTACTTTGTAGAACTATCTTTATAGCTGAGAATTTACAGCTTTAGGGCCACAAGTTCGTGGCATTTAGTGCAATGGTTCTGCTAGATGAAAACAAAATTAAATACATTTTTAATGTTTTTATAGAAATCTATTATAACGGTTTTGTACGCTTTTTTCTAATGACTGTTTCTAGATGCTTAATGCTACTTTTTATCGTCTCTTGTATATGCCTACCTGCTCAGGGATATAAGCTTATCAAAATAGATGACGAAGATCATCATGATATAAGTGAACATGACCATTCGTTAAAGCAGTATAAAGATAAAATTTCCCTTTTGGAAAACAATGAACCAGCAGTGCCGGAAATTGCGCCTTTGCCTGTAAAGTTTCCTGATCTTATAGCCAGTAGTCAGCTTATTTCTATCAATATTAGTGAAGAAGTGCCAGTAAAGGATTTGCTGATTGAGATAGGAAAGCTTTCTGACATTAACTTGGATATAGATCCAAAAATATCAGGTAATATTATTTTAAAGCTAAAGGATAAAAACATAAATGAAGTAGTTCAGAGCATAGCTAACAGCGCTAAACTGCGCTATTCAGCGAATGATGGTGTGATTAGAATTGAGCAGGACTTACCATATGCACAAAATTATTATGTAGACTTTATTAATATTCAATATTTTGCTCAAAGTAGTTTTGTAGTTAATAACAATATTACTAGCAATGATGGAAGCAACGCTGATAAGGATTATAATAGCGTTATGAAGTCTCAATATAGCAGTGATTTGTGGAATTCATTGGAAAAAGGTTTAAATGCAATAATGGATGTTAACGGGGTAGATGATGGAGAATTTCTTTCATCTAACAGAGAAACTGGTGTTATTATTTTGAATGCTAGAAAAAATATTCATAAAGCTGTTGAAGAATATATTAATAAAGTCAAGCAGTTAGCGTCTTCTCAGGTAATGATAGAAGCAAAGATAGTTGAAGTCATGTTAGACGACAAATACCTTTCTGGTATCAACTTAAATGATTTACGTAATGGAGGCAAATCTATGGTGAATCAAAATAATTCCATTACTGATCTAGCAGTGAACTTTGGCGTAAATGATCTAGGAAGTTTAGTAAAAAGTTTAGACAAATTTGGCACTTCAACTGTGGTTTCAAGTCCTAGAGTACATGCCATAAATAATCAGCAAGCGATGATTTCATTTACTAAAAATCACATTTATTTTACCTCTGATATACAAAAAGATATTAAAAATTCTAATCGGACCTTAGTTACCAAGATGAATAGCGTTCCAATAGGTGTTGTGTTAATAATTCATCCAAGCATTAATGTTGATACCAGTGAGATATTCATGGATATACACCCAACTTTATCAAGAATTAACGGCTACACCAAAGACCCAAACATAGAATACATCGCACAGCAGAGTAAAACGAAATTAAATAGTGACATTCCAATTATTGAAACTAGAGAAATGAACTCTATGTTAAAAATTAAGAGTGGTGAAGTTATGGTAATTGGCGGACTTATAGAGCATAGAGAAGATAAGCAAAGCTTTAAAGCTACATCACACCAGAAGTCAAAAAGGCTAGCGGATAATATGAGGACAATAGAAACTGTCATCTTTTTAAAAGCAACAATTGTACCAACGTTTGGTTTGTTGGATAAAAAAGATGAGAATTTATATATATATTAAATCATTACTAAAAATTAAACATCACACCGATTTCAATATTGTGAGTTGATATATCATCTGCAACAGGTATCAGAATGCTGAAGTAACGATAACCGAGAAAGGTTTTGACTTCTGGAGTTATTGAATAGTCAACACCAAGTTTTATTTGATAAGCAAACCAAGGAACATTCAGCGGCATTGAATTTTGGGGTGACCCATTAATCTTTCTTAACCTAAAGACTGTTGGCCCTATACCAAGACCGATGTACGGGGCAAATTGTGTATTTTGGATATTAGGATTATAATACAAGTTCAACAAAAATGCGAATATACCGGCTGATCTATCAAATACCGGAAAAGAATTACCACTTTTAATATTGATCTTAGAATACGTAGCTTCAAAATCAATACGACCATTTTCTCTGGCATAGTAACCTAAAGATATGCTATTGAGCCATTGGAAATCAATCTCACCTTTAAATTTTTCAATACTATTAATTTCTTGTGCTACTATGTTCCTTACAATAACATTAATATAATGATCCTCTTTGATTGACTCTTGAATTCTTCTTCCTATTTCCCGTATACCCTTAACAAAGGTTTCCGAATTATCATAATAAGTTCTACCACTATTTGCACTAAAGTAAAAATCAAGTTTTTTACTTTTAACTGACATAATATCTTTCTCGTCGTATTCCTTAGGTTTGTGACATATAGATTCGTCTGCAAGGACTAGATTTTCAACAAACTGTTCATCACCTGAACAACTTTCATTAGCCTGAACAAAAAAACAGCCAATACATAAGATTAGCAATACATAAAAAACAGCAGATTTTCTAATCATGAATAAATTTACAATTTACAGTACTATACATTTTTTTCACGTCAAAAAGTTAAGGAAGAACACTTCCAATTAAATAACCTCTTTCCATTCCTATAACGTTGGTTTTCACGATACTTTTAGCCTGAACCTCTGATGCAAGCTTTACTAGTGCAAAATTTTCTGCTCTGCCGATATTATTTTGTTCAACTAGAACACTTTGTTTAGTACCCATCAAAGATTGGTAAAAGTTACCCATCGTTTCTTTATTTATTTCTCTTAAGCTTTTTACCCGTTCTTTACGTACATTCTCTGGCACTTGTGGCATCCGTACAGCAGGTGTGTTCTTCCGCTTTGAATATGGGAAAGCATGCAAATAAACTATATTTGCTTCCTTTAGTAGATCAACTGTATCCTGGAACATTTCATCAGTTTCCGTTGGAAATCCAGCAATAATATCAGCACCAAATGCTATATTAGGCCTCAAGCTTTTTATTTTACGACAAAATTCTATCACTTGTTCCCTGCTGTGGCGACGTTTCATCCTTTTTAGGATTAAATTATTACCAGATTGTAAACTTAAGTGCAAATGTGGCATGAATCTTGGTTCGTTAACTATTAAATCCATTAATTCATCATCAACTTCAGCAACATCAATAGAAGAAAGCCTAAGTCTCTTCAATTCTGGCACATCCTTTAAAACTCTTCTGATCATTGAACCAAGCGAAGGTTTGCCAAATAAATCTGTACCAAAATCAGTAATATCAACCCCTGTAAACACTACCTCTTGATAATCATTTGCTATGAAAACCTTGATTTGCTCAATAATATTGCTTATTGGCATGGATCGGTTGTTTCCTCTTGCTTCAGTAATCGAGCAAAATGTGCAACTATGATTACAGCCATTCTGGACTTCAATAAACGCTCTTGATTTATCTTCAAGTTTATTAATTAGAACAGATTCTGATATGCTTTCTTGATTGTTACTGACTAATATTTTATCGTTATTTAGCAAATAATTTTCCGCCTTTAGCTTATCTTGATTGCCCAAAACTTTACTTACACCAGGAATATTGCTATACGATTCAGGGTCTAGTTGAACGGCACAGCCAACTACGATAATTTCTTTGTTTGGGTCATTCTTATAAATCTTGCGTATTTTTTGTTTTACTTGCCGTTCTGCTTCATTTGTCACTGCACAGCTATGTATCACAACAACGTTTTTTCTCCCTGCTTTTCTTAGTGCTTCTTTGATTAACTCACTTTCGTAAAAATTTAGGCGACAACCAAATGTCACTACTTCATTCATGCTAAACTTCAATAGATCCTACAATTTAATTATTATATCAAATATCCAGATAAAGTCATTAGGCCCCTTAATCACAACAAGCAACAACCCTATTTTTCCACTGACCTATTCTTCTGCAATAAACCCTAAGCCTATATCGACCCGCCCTTTAAGTTTTTTTTGAAAGATTCGATATTAGCTTTATTTTAATCGTTTATAACCTTTGGTACTACAAAATATCCGTGCTCAGATTTTGTGTTGGATAATATCTCTTCTTTTATGCTTTGAGCATTGACAACGTCGTCGCGTACGTGAGTGTCCTTATCTATACTGCCATAACGTATAGGAGAAACACCTTCAGTATTAACTTGTAATAAAGTATCATGTATCCAATCCAACATTGTTAGTTCTTTGGAATAGTGCTCAATTTCGTCATTTGATAACCTAATTCTTACAAGCTGTGCAATTTTCAGCATTTCTTTTTTGGTAATTGTTACTTTTCTCTTATTTACAAATTCTATTAGCGAAGTGATTACATCTTCTGTTGACCTAGCTGACACCTTTACCTCCTTGGATGAAGTGAGTTAAAATATTTGCAACCGAAACAACTTCCATTTTACCAGTTTTTTCAAGTTTGTGAAGTACGGTATCCGTAATTACTAATTTATCTAGATAAGAGGAAAAGATTTTTTCAACTGCATTTCCTGAAAACACGCCATGTGTGACGCATG
Organism: Wolbachia pipientis; assembly: GCF_030373985.1. Lineage (GTDB taxonomy): Bacteria > Pseudomonadota > Alphaproteobacteria > Rickettsiales > Anaplasmataceae > Wolbachia > Wolbachia pipientis_D. The sequence continues at coordinate 189,928 of NZ_JAUCRB010000002.1, read as the reverse complement.
AAATGACAGACTGTGCTCCATGACTTTTTAAAGCAAGAGCTGCATTACATAACGTTCCACCAGAATCAATTATATCATCAACAATGACACAATTTTTATTTGCCACTTCTCCTACCACACTCATTACCTGAGATGTGCCTGCTTTCTCCCTATATTTATCTATTACAATAATCTCGTCACTCAATTCTATCTTGTGCTTTCTCCCTAAAGTCTTCGCAAAAGCACGTGCTCTGCCAATTGCTCCAACATCGGGCGCAACTATTGCTAAGTTCTCCGTGTGTACAGAGTCAGTGAATACTTCAAAGCAGCTCAAGTTAGTTATCGGTACATCAAAAAACCCTTCAATTTGACTTGAATGCAAATCAATAACTGCGACATTACTTGTACCTGCAGTTTGAATGAGATTTGCAACTAATTTAGCACTTAAAGCAGATTGCATATTATTATTTTTAATAACTCTATCCTGTCTACTATACCCATAATAAGGTATAATTGTTGTTACTTCTCTAGCTCCTGATCTCTTTACTGCATCAATTGTAAGCAGAAGCTCCATAAGATTGTCATTTGTAGGAGGAGAAATGGACTGTATTATGTATACCTCTTGATTGCAGAGATCACTTCCCACTTCCACGTTTATCTCACTGTCGGCAAATTTTGACACCTGAACAGGCGATGGCTGAACATTTAGCTTGTTCACTATTGACCTCCCTAATTCTTTACTAGCATTACCTATTATTATTTTCATAATGTACCAATTGAGCTTGTAAGATTATATAAGAATTATAAAATAATTGAAATTTAAGTTTCTTTATTCTAACGTTCTTGTCAGCGAATTAAGTACTTCTTGCACAGCTATCGGTCATCCAGGTAGCTGATAACATAGAAACAAAGAAAGTTGCTTGATAGGTTTTAACAACTTCATTACTATTACATTAAGGGTGTTTCTGGCTCAAAACTTGTCTTTGATTCGCGCGGGTTCAATGGTAGAATTCAGTAGAAAACTTAATGTATTTTTTAGTGGATTACATCAAGTTATTGGGGCTACCTGTCTTTATAAATTCTTTCACATGCAGCAAAAATCGGGCTTAAACTAAGCGTCAGCAAATTATTACAGCGCCATTTAAAGTATTAGAGGGTCAAAACTCACTACTCGGGGGTTTCTTTGCCTTTTTTTCAGCTTGGTAAAAATTTAACTAATTTCGTTATTAGACTTTTCGCATATTTGAGTAAAAAGTTACTACTCAATGTAATGCCAAACACGTGACACTGTAACCCAAGAAAAAAGGGCATAGATCCCAGCAGGCTTTGTTGCATCGCTATCTATGACAGATTAAAGATAAAAAAGATGGAGAATATCAGTAGCTTATTATTCTAGCATTTATAGTAAGGACGGTCAGTAAGTACCTAAATTTGAGTAAAAGGAATTTTACTACCGTTAACTAATCTAGCTAAAATTCAAGAATTTCAATATCTTAGCTATTTTTAATATAATTAAATTTATTAATACAAATAATAAATTACTTTTCTTAAATTTGATCAAGCCGATTGCAAGAAAAAACAAGATTTTCAATAGGTTGTTTATAATCCTAAATATAGCTAGCCTCTCATAGAGAGCTATGCAACAAAGCCATCCCAGCGTCACGCACTGGGATGACAGGAAAAGGAGGCACTGGAATGACACCGTCATAAAGGAATCAGTGGTCAGCTACTTGGATGACACCCTCTTGGTAGAAATTACCCCAAAATCATAATGTTCGTACAGCTGTGGGTTTAGGGCAAGCTTAGTATCTATAAGGTCCTTGTTTTGCTGTACCACAATCATAAAATCAACCAGAAGGAACATTACTAAAATCTTGAGCTACTGTAGACAGGAAGAGGAGCACTTGGAACAGTATCCTGAAAGTAAGAAGATTGTTTATTATAGTTCTCTACCGCTTTTTCAGCCTTATCAATATTGTCTGATTCCTTGTCGTGTTTCATTTGAAAAGCTAAACCACCAACAAAACACGCAAGAAAATTAACACCAAGAATAGCTAAACAAAATCTGGTAAAACTGGGTAAAACACACAACTTATCAAAGTTGCCAAAGAAATAGTGCTAACTGCAAATTCTATATTTCTGAACGTTTTAAGTTTATTGCTCAGATAGTCTATTTTGTCCGATTTTCTAGCCGCTTTTCTGGTACTATAGTACCAGAAGCACAATACCAATATGGAAAGCAACACATACGACTGCAGCTACTATATCTAGGGATAATAACTTTCTACTGTTTCCCGAGTCTTTTTTCCCATCTTCTTTGTTTTGATGGTTGTTAATACCGTAGTTAATATTCGTTACATTAGTAGTGTGACCACGCCCACCGAATAAAGAATCGATACAGCATTGTAATAGTAAATAACCCCAAAAACTTAAGCCGGTATTTTGATGTATATAATATATGGTTTGTCTATTTCCTTCATTGCGTTGATCACTTTCTTTTCCTGTATTGTGTCCATTATTTGGATTTTGACTTCCAATAATTCCTTTATACAGGTCTTCAAATTTTGCTTTGTTCCAACCTGTGGTGTTTTGCGTATTACAAAATTGTAAAAACCCTTTAACGTTACTGTTACACCAGATTTTTTTTTGTATAAGTTAACGCATGCCTTTTTAAAACACTATCTGCTACAATAAATACCTTCTTAAGTGAAGACTAAATTGATAAATGCTTATTCTAACAAAGTAATGTCTTCTTGTCAACTTGAGCCTGACTTAATACCCAGTCAATATCCTTTCTACCAATTCTCTTACTGTCGGTATATAGCCGTTCTCATAAAATGGATCTTGCTTGAATTTATACACATTATGCCCAGAAAACATAAGCTCATTTTCAATATCGCCATCATGTATAATGTTTTGCAGTGTCTTTTGTATACAAAAGCTTCGTGGGTCTGGCTTTTGCCCTGTCGAATGGTCACCATGATCTTTCCAATTACTGAACAAACAATGGCTCAAGCATCCCATACAATTGATTTGATCTTGTCTTATCTCCGTAAATTTGTTTGGTGTCACAAAAATAACAGTTATGTCTGGAGTTTTCATTGCTTTTGTGTATCCTGCTTCAGTCCATGTGTTAGCCAGCTCTTTGTCTTTTGAAGTGAGGTAAATCTTTCTACCTCTGCTACCAATTGCAAATTCATTATTAAATTCTCCGCTGGCATTTTCTGAAAATTTTATTTGACGTGAATTTCGTTCCTGTAACTCAAGTATGAAGTTATTTCTTACTGCAGATGAGTAAAACCCTGTTGGGCTGAATTTGTTTAAAAGTACGTCACCTTCCTCTAAAGTTAATAGCTTCTTTTTCCACTCTGCAGAAATTGGGCTTTCTTTTGTCAAAAGTGGACGAGTGCCAAACTGAAAAGCTATTGGTCCAATTTGTAGATTGTTAAGCCAGTGCTCCCAATCTTTCAAGTGCCATACTCCTCCTGCCATAACAATTGGCGTTTCTGAAAGACCGATCTCATTCATGAAAGATCTAAGCTCCGCAACCCTTTCAAATGGAGCTTGTGGTAGTTCTGGATTTTCACTATTGCTCAATCCGTTGTGTCCTCCAGCAAGCCATGGGTCCTCATACACTACTCCACCAAGTAAAAAAGAAGATATTTTTTGGTAAGCACGCTTCCATAATGCTTTAAAAGCACGTACCGATGAAATAATAGGATAATAATAAACCTGATATTTGACTGCAATTTCTCCAAGCCTGTAAGGCATACCAGCGCCGCAAGTAATACCATGAACTAAGCCTTTCGCTTTTTCTAATATTCCGTGAAGCACACGTTCTGCTGCTCCCATCTCCCAAAGTACATTCATATGTACTCTTCCATGGCCTTTTGATACTTCATTCGCTATTTTTGCCTGACTAATTCCAGCTTCAATACTATACTCAATCAATTCCTCGTGTTTTTCACTTCTCGTTTTACCTTTGTAAATCAGTGGCACTAACTCGCCGTTATCATCAATAAGCTTAGCATTTGCACTAGAAAACGTACCCACGGCATCTGCTGCAGCAAACGCTCCGCTTGACCTTCCGTCACTAATCGCAATGCCTTTACCACCTTCGATGATTGGCCACACTTCCTTTCCTGAAATCACTATTTTTTTTATCTTATTTTTCAAAGCTTCCTCGTAATCTTTGTAATCTTTTATTCTATTTTACTTAATTACTAAAAAAATAATAGCTGTTTGTTTTCTTTTGACGTCGTTAGAGCATGAGCAGCCAAATTCGGGTTTTAAGTGGACGTGCAAGAAAAAGCAGCTACTGTAGATATAGCTTTGCTAATTTTTTGCTATATGATTATAGGTCTAACTGGTGGAATTGGAGTAGGAAAGAGCTTTGTAGCCAATTGCTTTAAAGAGTTTGGTGCTGCTGTATTTGATGCTGATACTGTTATACACCAACTTTATAAAGTGGATAAGGGCATAATAAGTTATGCGGAAGAAAATTTTCCTGGGGTGATAGTAAATGGTGAAATAGACAGGACGATATTGTCTAAGTATTTCTTAGCCTATGATGAAAATTGGAAGCAATTTCAATCTTTAGTTCATTCTGCTGTGCGAAATGAACTAGAATTTTTTATTGCTCAGGAGAAAGAGATTGGTAGAAAGCTTCTCATTCTAGACGTTCCACTTCTACTGGAAACGAGATTTCGGTTATATTGCGACCTTATCGTTTTTATCCATGCAGACAGCGTTGTGCAAGCTCGAAGACTCAATGGGCGTAATATAGATAAAGAAAAACTGGATCTAATTTCCAATGTTCAGCTACCTATTGAAGAAAAAAGAAAGATGAGCGACTTTATTATCGATACCAGTACAAGCGAAGGGTATGTTTTTTCTCAAGTAAAAGACATAGTAGACTTATTAAATTCCAGCAGTTGATTTCAATTTACAGTCTGCCTCAACCAAATTACTCCGAATTTTGGTTATGTTATTTGCGGATCTCACTACTGAAACTTCAAACCTTGAGTTTGCATTTAGAAATGATTCGATTGACCTGCCAAAGAAATCATACCTCCACCCCTTGAATAGTTTATCTGCCTGCCCAGATATTGATCCAGCTAATTCATCTTTTGATGAAACTAATTTTCTTGATATGTTATTTTCTTTACATTTGCTCTCTAAAATAATCGAGAGTATATCGAACACAGACCTATCATAACTGTTTGGTGGGATATAATTTTGCTGCATAAAATCTTTCTCATTCTCATTGAAAATATCTATGAATTCTAATAAATCTTCCTCTTTTATATTTTTCGCGTTCCTCTTGAGGTCATCTAAAATCTCATCAACACGCCCCACATTATTTTCAATAAAATCAATTATTACAGCATTATTAATTATTTTATTACGGTTCATATTATAACGCTGTGCTAAAGTCTCTTGCCATTCACTAACTGCTTTAACAGTTAATATTAACCTTGGATTTGCTTCATAGTTAAACTTAATCCTCTTCCATGCATCTTTTGGGCTGTGCAAATATTTATTTATATCAACCACTGATTCCATCTCTTCTTGAAACCAGCTCATCCTGTTATTTTCTTCAAGTTTATCACACAATATTTGGTGTAGATCGTATAAATGTACCACATCGCTTATTGCATAGTCTAATTGATCCTCAGATAATGGACGTTTTAACCAGTCTGAATTTTTAGCTTTAATTTTATCCAGTGCTATTCCTTGATATTGCTCTACTATTTTTGAGTAACCAATAAAGTCATGGTAATAATGACAGAACATAGCGGCAGCTTGGGTATCAAAAATGGGAGTAGGGATACATTTAAACACAGTGAATAAGGATTCTATGTCTTGCCGACAGCTATGAAACACTTTAGTTATCTCTCGATTTAGCATTATTTTCTTAATGGATGATAAATCAATTCCTGGTGTTAATGCATCTACAACAAAACTCTTATCTCCGTAAGAAATTTGAATTAACGATAATTTTGGGTAGTAGGTTAAATTATTTCTAATGAATTCCGTGTCAACTGCTATAAATTTTGGCTTTTTTATTATCAATTCCTTGCATATGTTTCCCAGCTCCGACGTTATACTGATTAGCATATATTTTTCATTTAATAATGCTATTTTATCACTTAAATTGAACTTTTGCAATTAATGACTTACTCTCAAGCCTTCAGCTCCTCAAGCACTTCACTTGCCCTACTTAAAACAGAATCAGGAAACCCAGCGAGTTTTGCTACGTGTATCCCATATGACTCATCTGCAACGCCTTCAACTACTTCATGTAGAAAGATGACCTCTCCGTTCCATTCTTTTATTTTCACGCAAAAACATTTTACGTTTTTTAGGTATTTACCTACTTTAGTTAATTCATGGTAATGAGTTGCAAAAATGGCGCGGCACTTATTTACATCGTGAATATGTTCAATTACCGCCTGAGCAATGGATAGGCCGTCATATATTCCTGTGCCTCTACCAATTTCATCAAGTATTACCAAGGAACGGTCCGTTGCCTGATTGACTATCGTTGCTGTTTCAATCATCTCTACCATAAAGGTGGAATAGCCAGCTGTTATATTATCTGTTGCACCAACTCTGCTGAATATCTTGTCAATTACTCCAATATGTGCACTGTCTGCTGGCACAAATGAACCCATGTGAGCTAAAATTGCAATAAGAGCGTTTTGCCTCAAGAAAGTGCTTTTTCCAGCCATATTGGGGCCAGTGATTAGATGTATATCAGCTAGATTAATGCTATTTGCAATGAACTTATCGTTAAGTTCAACCACTGGATGTCTTCCATTGCGAACATTGAACTCTTTACTGTCATCGATAGTGGGTTTTGAGTAATTATTTTGTACTGCGAGCTCTGCAAATGCAGTTCTAATATCCAGTTTTGCCAGGGCATTTGCAGCAAGAGCAATTTCCTCGGATTCTTTAGCGATTTTACTACATAGTTCGCCAAAAATTTTTATTTCTAAGTTAATCACAGCATCACGCGCCATGAGGATTTTATTTTCTAATTCTTTCAACTCATTAGTAGTATAGCGCATACTATTTGCTAAGCTTTGTCTATGAATAAATATGTCTGAAGTTAACTTGTGATTTGCTGATACTTCAATATAATAACCAAGTATGTTGTTGTGCAATATTTTCAGTGCGGCAATGCCAGTTAGGTCACGATAAGATTTACAAAGTTTAGTAATCAGTTTGTTGCTATTATTCAGTACATAGGATAACTCAGATAGTTCTTGGTCATGTTTTGGATTGATAAATCCTCCTTCTTTCACAGAACTTAAATTGTTATCAAGTATAGCGCCGCTAAGAAGCTCGAATAGGTCTTTATGATTGCCAAGGCTTTTATGTATTGTGCTTAGTTCACTTTCGTCACTACTTGTCACCTGAGTGGTGGACACTGGTTCTCTTTCCTTGGATTCCAGTGTCAAGCACTGGAATGACATCTGAGAATTGGCCACTGGGTTTTCACGTAAATGATAATTATGTAAAGGATCTAGCTTAGACAAAAACTCAGATAACTCTAAAGCCTTTCCAAGGCCCATTTTTAATAAATTAGTATCTTTTGGTGAACCACGCCCTAGCATTAAACGTGATAATGACCTTTCAATATCTGGAATGCTAGACAGTATTTCCCGTATTTTCTTGCGTGGTTCATGGTTATTTACAAAAAATTCGACGGTATTGAGCCTCAAATTGATTGCTTTAGAGCAAGCAAGGGGTGATGCAAGTATTTGTTTTAATAGGCGTCCACCAGAAGCTGTGACTGTGTGATCGATAACTGAAATTAGTGAACCTTTCTTTTCACCAAATTGAGTTGAAAACAATTCAAGATTTCTCCTTGCTGAAGCATCAATGAGCATGAAACTTTGTTGCTTATAGGGCTTTGGCAACTCAAGTCTTGGAATAGAGCCCCTTTGTGTTACTCTAACGTATTCAAGTAACGCACCACACGCCATAACCTCCACTTTACTGAGATTTCCTATAACTCTAAGTTCTCTGACTTTATAAAATTCGCACAGTGTTCTGTGGGATTTGTTATACTCAAAAAAGCTCTTTGCATGCTGCGTGATTGATATTTTATAATTTTTTAAAATTGAACTGATTTTTTCATCTTCAGCGAGCTTTTCAGAAATTAGTAATTCTTTTGGTGATATACGCAATAAATCACTATCTAGAGTTTTCAAATTCGTTAAAGTATGAAAAAATTTTCCTGTTGATAATTCGAGCCAGCCAATAGCGTACTTTTCATTTTGTTCAACTACGGTTGCAAGATAATTATTACTTTTATCCTCCAGTAGCGAATCTTCGATAATTGTGCCTGGAGTTACAATTCGCACTACATCACGTTTTACTATAGATTTATAGCCCCTTCTTTTTGCTTCATCGGCTGTTTCTAATTGATCACAAATTGCTACTTTGAATCCTAAGTCTATGAGCTTGTGCAGATAAGATTCACTGCTATGTGCTGGCACTCCACACATTGGTATGTCCTGCCCACACGAATTACCTCTCTTAGTAAGCACTATATTCAGTAACTTCGCAGCCTTAATAGCATCATCGAAAAATAGTTCATAAAAATCTCCCAGTCTATAAAACAACAGATGATCCTTATATTGAGCTTTCAAGTTCAAATATTGCTCTATCACAGGAGTGTTTTTTTCTCTTACGAAACTCATAATATTTTTAAATACGTTAATCAGTAGTAGCTCTAGCTTTATCGTATGGACAATATAGAATTTAAATATAGGCACCTTATACTACGCAAAAACAAGACTGCTCATTTTTTTAGAAGATTGTGCATATGTGATGAGTCTTGTATAGCCTCTTCTATAAGCCATATCAGTTATAACTTATAACTAAATTATATGGAATTTTGACTTTTTGAAAAGTCTAAACTGCTATTTGCAAAAGGTGCGTATAATAATCTTCTTGACAAACTGAATTATAGTATAAAAATAGCAATCAGAGAAGGCTTAGCTACTCCTCTATTTTCGTTTATGAGTAAAATCGAAAATAAGAAGGTTTCTTATTTTCGTTTTTGACTTTTTTGAAAATAATATATCCTATAAGGGTAGTGTACTGGGTTGAATAAATGAATATTAAGGAATCACCATCAGGTAAGATCATTAATACACTTGCTGGTTATCAGGAATTTATGCCTAATCCCTTGCTACAAAAATTTGAATGGAACAATTCCTTAGTCAAGAGACTTTCCAGAGCAGATCATATTTTGAGTATGTTACCCTGAGAAAGGGCTAAATTGCCTAATCCTCACCTTCTTATAGCACCCTTTGTAGCACGTGAAGCAGTCCTTTCAAGTAGAATCGAGGGGACTCAAGCAACTCTTGGTGAAGTTTTGGCTCAAGGAGCAGGTGCTAATGTAGATTGCAACCCCGATGGTTTGCAAAAGTACACAATTATATAGCAGCGCTCGAGTATGGACTAGAACGCCTAAGGTATTTTCCACTGTCGTTTCAGTTGATTAAAGAAATTCACGGGATGCTAATGCAAGGTGTAAGAATCTCTCACGCAACTCCAGGAGAATTTCGTTGCGTGCAGAACTGAATTGGAGTTCCTGGGTGTACAATAAACTCAGTAAAATATGTGCTACCAACATCAGGTGAGTAGGTGAATTGCCTGTACTCCTTTGAAAAGTTGCTACATGACAGGACACTACTCCTACTCATACACATAGCTTTAAGCCATTATCAATTTGAGGCAATTGACCAGTTCTTAAACGGCAATGGGCATATTGGACATCTACTCATAACATTGCTCCTTATCGAAAGAGAGTTATTATCATCGCCTTTGTTATATCTAAGCGCATTTTTCGAAGCTATGCAAGGTGAGTACTATACACAACTTTACAATATAAGCAGAAAGGTACGAGGCATGATTGGTTTTCTTATTTCTTAAATGGTGTAGCGTTGCAATCGTTGGACGTACTATCGAGGGCAGAACAAATTAACAATTTAATTGTGGGTTGGCGAAGTTCTAAAACCGAAGGAATTGCGAGTGATATTATAAGATATTTAGCTGTAAACCCTTACTTTACTATAAAAAGAATAGTTGAAAACTTAGGTGTTGCATTTACAACAGCCCAAAGGGCAGTCATGAAACTTAAAGATTTAGGCATTGTTTCACAAATTTCTGAGGGAAAGAGAGATCGGGTTTACTGTGCAACTGATATTTTGAAGATTTTAGAAGGGTCCCTTATACCTAACACGTATCTCAGTGATTATGATATCTAATTTTTGGTCGTGTTCTTCTATTGGCAGATTTTTGCAATATTGTTTTTCATAAGCTACACCTATAAATATTTTTCCAAGTGGTCGCAATTCTTTTATTGTAGCATCATAACAACCACTACCAAAACCCAATCTATTAAGATGATCATCAAAAGCAATGATTGGGGTGATAATCGTGTCAGGGATTATATCTTCGCCTGTTTTGTTCCATTCCTTAAACCTTAGCGGCTTGTTTTCATCAGGAATTGCCGCTCTATAGCCTAAATTGAGCAAATTATGCATCAAAGGCACAACATTTATTTCTCCATCAATTGGAATGTAAGCTGCAATTGTTTTGCCTTTAATGTAACTTAAGTGCTGATTGAAGAGATTAACGAGGGAATTTGCCGCACAATTGGAATAGCCCTCGTCAATGCTTTTTCTTATAGTTCTATATTGCTTTCTTATCTTATTTTTTTGTTGTTTAATGTCTTTGAACATGATCTATCCACTTTGCAGTGAGTTTTTCTTGTAAACTGTTTTGCTTCAGGCGCTCACTTAAAAAATCAAAATCAACAAATTCCATATCCTGGTCTTGATTGCTGCAACTATACACATAGTTCTCTTCTCCTGTTTCCATATTTATATGCCGCTGCACACACTGAGCGCAGATTTCTTTCATCATACACTGCATAGGGGAATTAATTGAAGATATTGCTACATGGCCCAGCTTCAAATATGGCCTTAAAATTGTTTTTCTGGCTTCATTTACGGCCTTCATCATTTTATTAGAGCCGATAGTAATAATTTTGTCTATAACGTCTAAATTAATTGTGGTACCGCCTAATATTCCCTTTTGATAAGAGATTATTGCATCAACTATATTTCCATGAAAAGATTTGTCTTGATCCCTGCTTGTTCTTATTAATCCTTCTTCGCATGCCCAAACTACCGCACTTGATGCATGCTCTATCAGTGCTTGTTTAAATACATCATTTAATTTTCTGTAGCCAGCAAAGTATAAAACTCTATTATTCTTTTCAAGACAGGCCTTTCCTATTGAAAACAATACTGCATTTCCAACCCCACCACCAATTAGCATTATATTCTTCATGTACTATTCTAACTATAGAAGCTCATTTGGTTCAAATTTTTTGAAGTTTTATAGAAAAAGCAATTTATAGCTTATAGATGCTATTTCCCTTTAATTTGAAGTGTATCCCTTAATTCTTCAATTTTGCTAATAGACAATCTTGTTAACCTAGAAATGGCAGTAGCGTCTATGTCGTCAACAAACATTGCCTTTGCCACTTTAATTTTTCCTTTCATCGCGCTAATTTTGATGCTTTCCTGTCTGCCTTACGTTCTACCTTTGTCTCGAGCATCATCAAGTTTTTGAGCGAGGACAGCCTGTTCGCCACGAATGCGCTTTATCTCTAGTTCATAGGCTATAAATTCTCTTCCCGACCAGTTGAATCTGTTTAACTCTTCGTAAGCTTTCTTGATTATTACGTCACTCCCTATTATCCTTTCTAATTCTTCTTCGCTAGTTTCATCTCCATACTTAAAGAAGTAAACCCACTTTTCAACTACACTCTCCAACTGGACTTCCTTAGTTTTAGGAAGTTTTGGCAGTTCAATAAATGTGAAATAGAAATCTTTTAAATCATGTTCGTTAGTATCCTTATCTTGAATAATATGATCTGATTTATACCCAGAGTTATCTTAAAACAGGGTACAATCTGCTATAGCAATAAAGATAATCTCTTTAAGACCCTGGTATTGACCACCTTTATCAGCCTGTCTTGAATACACTTTGGCAGCATAGTATTGAGCACGTTTTTCAAAACCTCTATCGCGAGGGAGCTACATTTCAATCACGTATCTAAAGCTGATAGAATCCCTGCAAAGAACATCAACAATACTTTGCTTTTTAGAAGCGATATCAGCGTCCATTATAGTACTCAAACTCTATATCCTTTATTCATTTCTGCCAGTGAAGCCTAGGATATCACTGAAAAAGTGAATAAGAATATCTTTATTGTTTCAGTACCGAAGATACGGCGAAAGGCGACACCATTCTTAGGATCGAGAAATTTTGAAAAGGCCACAGCTAAAGTGCTTAAGAATATTAACAATTATATACTATTTCCTCTAAATATTCAATCTTATTTTTAACTTACAGTTTTGAGTGTTTGCCATTAACTAGATATACATTGAATTCCATAGGGTGTTAGCCATAGCTATTAAAATCGCATATATTAATTATTGTAAAATCACACAATTGTTCTGTAGAGCCATGTCCAGTAATAATTACTGTACCATTTTGCTCAGAGCGTATTGAGATTAGATTCAGCACTAATTCACACGTTGCACTATCAAGATTACAAAACGGTTCATCTATCAGCCAAATGTTTGCATTAGAAATTAAGAGGCGAGCAAGCGCAGCTCTTCTTTTCCAGCCTGCAGAAAGTTCACCATATCTAATATTAAGTACAGGCTGTAACTGTAAACAACAAACAGCTGCCATAATCAATTCTCTACTATCTCGTATTCCTGCCCAGAATCCTATGTTTTCAGCAACAGTGAAGCTATCCTTACAGGCATTTTTGTGCCCTATATAGACCATAGAAGATATATAGGATTTTGGGTCTTCATATATGTCTTTCCCACAGTGCTTTATATTGCCGGATACTGGCGGCAAGAGCCCGGATAAACTTCTAATTAGACTGGTTTTACCACTACCGTTTGGGCCAGTGATTAAGATTTTCGATTTTGGCTCAGCTTTAAAACTAAGATTTTTAAATAATACTTTGTTGTTGCGAGTGCAGGATAAACTTTCACATTCAAGCATGAATTATCTGCCTTTTCCCTTATGTTTACCCTGAGTTGAAGCTTGAGCTTTTACAAATAGCTCCCAAAACCCTTTCTTACCACCCTCTCTCTTTATTAGTTGTGCCAAACGCTGCATAAACCCACCACTCATCATAACCATTTTTGTCCATTGACCGACTGGCTTTGAAATGCCAACTATTTCTGGATCCTCTTTATAAACCTGTGTATCTTTTTGACTTTCGCACAGCATTTCCTGACGTTTCATCAGCTCTTTTTGCTTATTTTTTTGATATAACTCATTAAATTTTCTGTTTTCTTCCCTCTCTTCTTCAAGGACTTTTTTAGGAAATATGATTTTCCTAACCCAATCTCTGTATACTTTCCTAAAAAAGAGAAATGCTGTGGCTACAGCAAGTAATGTTATACTATATATAATGACTTGTCCAGGCTGCATCTTTCTTACTCAGCTTATTGCGAAGCTCCATCTATCATTATACCATAGCTATAGAATTTTGCAGTTTTTTATACGGGATGGGTGGTATAAAAGATAATATTTAAGAGACGATATTAGATTTCAGAACTTCTCTCTATTTCAAAAATTGCACAAATACCCAAACGAATGGGCTTGTGTGTAATGAGGTTTATTTCTATACTTCTTAAAAAATCATGGGAGGGTACCATAAATTGCTATAAAACTCACACGTGCAATGAACTGAGAAAGAACGATGTAGAAAAGGAAGTTACCCTCTCTGGGTGGCTATACCGTAAACGCGATCACGGTAACCTAATCTTTGTTGATTTAAGGGACTTCTATGGAATAACTCAGCTAGTATTCAATAATGACAAAGACTTTTTTGGTGAGATCTCAAATTTAAAGTCAGAGAGTGTGATTACTGTTACAGGAGTGGTCAAAGCTAGAACTGAAGCTACAATAAATAGCTCTATTTCAACAGGAGAAATTGAGGTTATGGTTGGCAACTTGCACGTTGAATCGGAAGTTGAGTTTCATCACGATGAAGAAATAGCGAAAGAAGAAAGGGGCATATTAGCGAGCATTGCCGGTGAGCAAGAATACCCAAAAAACATGAGATTTAAATATCGTTTTCTTGACTTAAGGCGAGAAAAAGCTCGCAACAATATTATTTTGCGTTCACGAGTCATTACGGAACTTCGCAAGCTCATGATAGAGCAAGGATTCTTGGAGATTCAAACTCCAATACTTACTGCTTCATCCCCTGAAGGTGCGCGTGATTATTTAGTGCCAAGCAGACTAAATCCTGGCAAATTCTATGCATTGCCACAAGCTCCGCAGATTTTTAAGCAGCTGCTCATGGTCTCAGGGTTTGATAAATATTTTCAAATTGCACCGTGTTTTCGTGATGAGGACGCAAGGGCTGATCGTTCTCCAGGAGAGTTTTACCAGCTAGATCTTGAAATGTCCTTTGTGGTTCAAGAGGATATATTTCAGGTTATTGAGTCTACTTTATATAAAGTATTCACTAAATTTTCTTGCAAATCAGTCGATAAAGGTTTTCCGCGCATTACATACAAAGAGGCAATGCTTAAATATGGCTCTGATAAGCCAGATTTGCGTAATCCACTATTAATCAGTGATGTTACAGAAATTTTCCGCGATTCAGGGTTCAATATTTTCAAAAGCAATATTGAGCTCGGTATGGTAGTGAGAGCTATCCCTGCTCCTAAAACAGCGGAAGAACCACGCAGCTTTTTTGATAAAAAGATAGAACATGTGCAAAAAGAATTCGGTGCTAAAGGTCTTGGATATATAACGTTTGATAAAGATGGTACCGCAAAAGGACCAGTTGCTAAATTTCTTGATGACAATAGGCTAAATTGCATAAGAGAAATAACGAATATAAAGCCTGGAGATAGCGTATTCTTCGCTTCTGATAAAGAGAATGGAGCAGCAGCAATTGCAGGGAAAGTACGTTCTCTTTTAGGATCAGAATTAGGTCTAATAGATGATAACGTCTTCAAGTTCTGTTGGATCATTGATTTTCCATATTTTGTATATGACGATAAAAGCAAAAAAATCGATTTCTTTCATAATCCGTTTTCTATGCCACATGGGGGTTTAAAAGATTTAGAGGAAAAAGATCCACTGGATATCTTTGCATACCAATATGATCTCGTTTGCAATGGGATAGAACTATCAAGCGGGGCAATTCGTAATAACAAACTAGATATCGTGTATAAGGCTTTTGCCATTGCAGGCTATAGCAAAGAAGAAGTTGACACAAAATTTGGTGCACTCGTCCGTGCATTCAGATTTGGGGTACCACCTCACGGCGGAATAGCACCAGGGGTTGACAGAATGGTTATGCTGCTTGCTGATGAGCCAAACATTCATGAAGTAGTCTGTTTCCCTATGAATCAACAGGGTGAAGATGTTCTAATGGGTGCTCCCTCCGAGGTAGACAATAAACATTTACGTGAACTGTCTTTGCAGGTCATTGAATGAAAAGTCTTATAGTGAGGGGTCTCGAGTAATGATATGCTAGTTATGTTAAGCTGAAAAGTCATGAATAACATCCGAAAAGCGATACTATCAGGCATAATCTGTAACATGATTGTGTGGTATGAATTAACTCTGTTTGGAGTTTTGGCACATATAATAAGAGATGTTTTTTTTTCATCAGAGAGCGATTACTTAAGCACAATTAAATTTCTTGGTACGTTTGCAGTTGGTTTTGGGTTTAGACCCTTCGGTGCATTTATTTTTGGCTACATTGGAGATAAGTATGGTAGAAGGAAAATCTTGCTGACTTCGGTAATATTATGTTCAATATCATCTACTGCAATTGCAGTTATACCAAGCTTTAAAGAAATAGGGATATTTTCTCCTATATTGCTTCTAGTTTGCAGAATAATACAAGGGGTGGCAGCAGGTGGGGAAACAAGCATCAACTCGGCCTTTTTAATAGAGCATTCAAGCGATAAAAAAAATCTAGGCTTTTTAGGTAGCATGAAAGCTTTTAGTGGCGCGCTTGGTTCTATTGTATGCTTTGTAATGATGGCTGTTTGCAGAAAATTTACAGGTGAAAACTATGAGATTTGGGGGTGGAGGTTGCTCTTCTACTTCTGCTCTATTATGGGAATAATAGGTTTTTTGATGAGATATATAATGGAAGAGGGTTTAGCGTACAAAACTCATGATCAAAATAAAAATTTATCTCGTTCTCCATTTCTAGAATTAATCAAAGACTATAAAAAAGCATTTGTGGTAGCAATTGGGCTTGGTATTGCCCAAAATGCAATCGTTTATACAGCAATTATGTTTTACAACATATCCGTAAAAGAACTTATCCTCTCAAGTATCGACATTAAAAATTTGGTAAGGATTATAGTTGAAGTTACATTTGGAGCGTCTGCAGTGCTATTGGCAATACTATCTGATAAGGTTGGAAGAGAAAACGTGATGATTCCTACATTAATATCTTTAGCTTGTGTTAGTTTACCGATGCTTTCGCTGTTATCATATGATAACCACTATATTGTAACGCTCGTTTTTCTATTGATAAGCGTACCGATAGGTGCATCTTTTGGAATATATAATTCTCTTGTTTGCGAGTTGTTTCCAACAAAGGTTAGATGTACAGGCTTCAGTTTAACTCACAGCATATCTGCAGGAATTTTTGGCGGTGTTTCTCCATCTGTATGCATGTGGCTTATGGAAAAAACTAAAACAAAGCATGCAGCAGGTGTTTATCTTACCGTATGTACATTGATTAGTTTAGTATCTGTATTGCAAATTAAAACAAGAGACAAAAAAATTGACTGGTGAAGTTTTTTCTTTCATATAGTAATATTTAAAGAGATTAGAAACTTTAAACAGTTAAAATTTTATAATTCTATATCTAGTAGCTTTACCTTCTCCAAGATGCTGTAAGTGTTTCATATCTAGTAGTTTTTTATAATTGCTTCTACTGTTCTTGAAGGAAATCCTAAAGCCTCTATAGCATCTTTTCTGCTAAATTCTTTACCTGTGAGGCCAAATGCCCACTCCCATAAGAGCAATTGCTTTTGCGATAATAAATGTTCAGTATTCTCTCTCAAAAATATAATGCGCCTCATTTGCCTGCGTTTTGAGCACGTTGAGAAAAAATATCAACCATGGGGGGAAATATCTTCTTTATTGCTTTTCCAGCTGCTTTGTGCTTTATTAAGCGCTAAATAGTAATCAAGTTTGTTGGTTTCAATTATCTTTTCATGTGATACATGGATACAAAATCATAACCCTGCTACAACAGCATTAAATTAGTTATCAATCTACTAGTTCTGCCATTTCCATCTTGAAAAGGGTGTATTGCTCCAGATACTCAAAAATAAAGTTAGCAACAATAATAAGAGGATGCTTAAATTTATTATTTAAAGACCAATGATACCAATTAATAAGTTCTTGTATTTCCTTTTTGACAAGATAAGAGGTGTGGGGTCAAAAATTGTACCAACCACATTTCCATTCTGATCTTTTGCCTCAACTCTATTAGGGCTTATTTTATATTCCCCCATATGGTATAAATCTTTATCGCTGTAGAGCAGCATCTGGTTATTAATGTGCAATATTGATGATTCACTAATAGGAATATCTGCATAATTATGGAATATCAATTTAAGTATTTCTGAGTAGCCAGCAATTTCTTGCTCATCTCTATTTTCAAATTTTTTGATACGTAGGTTTTTATATAGATTCTTAACTTCTTTAATGGTTAGACGATTCCCTTCAATACGATTAGAAGTACCAGAAGATGTAACAATAACTGAGTGGATTAATCTTTCAATAGTGTATGGTAGTAGTTTTTTGTTATTTGCCAGCTGTTTTTGATACTATCGATTACAGTAATTAATTCGTACACTTGCTCAACTATAGGTCCTTCTAGGTTGAGGCGTGTACTAAGACGAAAATTCTTCCAGTCAATATATTTATTTCACATACATGTTATGTGAAATAATGTGATAAGAGTCAACAGAGTCCGGAAAAGGAGGGATTCGAACCCCCGACATATTTTCATATGTGCACGCTTTCCAAGCGTGTGCTTTAGACCACTCAGCCACCTTTCCACACTACTTATAATATTGAAAATTGTGCTGTTGAACAAGTTTAACTATAGAAACCAGGTATATAGGGCTCACCACGAAAATTTACAGTATTGTTAAATTTGTTTTTACAAGTTGAAAATGTTTTATCGCAACCTGCAAGAATCGAATATTTATCTCCGGCAAGAGTTTGGTATGGGGGCGAAGTAAATAATGTGACTACTTTATTTTGATATTCTTTCAACTACACCTTCAAATGCTATGTGTGCTGCTAAGCCAAAGAATTTCACTGCTCCGTGCTTATAATATCCATCACTTTTAGTCAAGTTAGTGTCTTCAAGTCTTCTTTTGTCTATCACTTTAGTGATCGGTACTTATTCTACTAAACTTTTTGGCATCGGCTTTACACCTGTCATCGCAAAATTGTGCTCTGCATGCAGCAGAATATAATTCTGCTGTGCTTCCTCAAGCTTTGCCGAAAGTGCTCTAATTTCAACAATAAATCTCCCATTATTTAATGTTACTTTGCCAAGAGTTTCTGAATGCAGATTTATCCTTCCCTGGCTCAAATCCTTATAATTCACAAGAAATATTTCAATATTTGCAAAGTCGTACTTTCCTGACAGAACATCTTCTTCTTTAATATCATCACTATTTAATATCCCCTCGATTTCCAGATTATCAGTTTTTAAATCGCTGTTTAATATTATACTACTGGCTGTGAATCTACTTAAAGATTTAGAGTATATTATCAATATTTAAATCTTTGTCATAATCAGTGAATCCCATTACTTTTCCGTCGATAAGTGTTAATTTTCAGCACGTAGCAATGGTAAGTAACTCTCCAGCTAAATGATTTTTTAATGTGGTTTGCATATTTGCTTCCTGTCTAATCAGTTAAATTTGAAAAGCTATATAGCGAGTAACAAGAGTGTCATACGAGCAGCTGGCGCACGACTATACAAAATTTGTTTGAGAAGGTAGTGTGTTAAATGTTATAGACGGCTTTATCTAGAGTATAAGGGTGTCATTCCAGCACATGACACTGACCCCAGTTTTTATTATACGGTTGCCTAGTGTACTCATTTTCAGTTAAGTTTTCTGGATCCTAGTGTCCAGACACTAGGACGACAGGAAAGAGGTGTTGAAATGACACTCAGTGTTACTTGATTGACAAATAAACACTGTATATCATAAACAAGATACACACCACAGCTGTGGTGTGTATTATAGTCAATTAGAAAGAAAACTTTACCCCAGTAAGGAAGAGAACTCCCTGGTTAGAAGGTGCTGCTTCTTGACTATTTTTGTTTGTAATCTTATACTCTTTACCCTGTACCTCGTCAGTTTTAAAGTAATGAAGGGTTGCGTAAGGGACAAATTTGCTCCTACTGTAAGTAGGAGAGAGATCATATTGAGCACCAAGTGCAACATCGTGAAGTTTGTCCCCATCACTCATTTTACTGCCAAAATATGTCAAGCTTGTGTAGAGGTTCTCATATTGATAACCAGCACCCGCAGTCCAATACATGGTGTTCCTATCATCTCCTTCAAATTGGGCTTTCAGCCCTTTCAATCTTTCATCAGCCTTAGGAAGTTCATCATAACCAGTCTCTTTTAATTCTTTAATATCCTTCGGTTGACCGGATTTGCCCAAGTATGCAAAAGACGCAGCAAGCTTTATGCCTTGATCCTCATTAACCCTATAGTCAGCGCTTACACCAAAATTAACGCCCATCAGGTCATTGTATTCCACAAATTCCTTATAAGCATACTTAGTGCTGTCCGGCGTTTTCGCTTTACCATATTCGCCGACTGCAGCAGCTTTAACTTTTACATTATATTTATCAAAGTAATATTCATATGTTGCACCAGCACTTATTATGTGTTCATAGTCTGGACCTACATGCCTGATAGCTGAGTCCGCTGTACCATCATACAACATTTTATTTATAACTTTATCAAGGAATGCTCCTTCAACTGCAGTTTTAACACCAGCAACAGCAGCTCCTTCATCCATGAATTCATTTACAGCTTTTTTCAGGTCTTGAATAAGCTTTTCCTTATTACCACCTGCTCTGTCAAGATCTGACACCTTACCTATAAGTTGAGTTTTCATTTCATTTTGATTTTCAGGCTTTGCTACAGCAGTGATACCGTCAGGAACATCAGCTACCCCATACTTATTATATTTAACAGGAACAGTTATAGTAGCTACTTTAATTGCATCTAAGATTTTAACTGCCTCATTAAGAGCTGCTGCTTTTTGAGCTTGAGTAACATTAGTATCAAACGTCAAGGCAGTATTTTTGGTAACTAAACCATCAATTGCTGCATCTGTTGATTTATATTTTTTGTTACTAATTTCAACATCTTTATCAAATATACGCTTACTAGAATTAACAAATGCATTAGTGATATTATCAATTTCTGCTTTGAAAGGGCTAGCACTTGTACTATCGCTCACACTAAACAAATTACTCTCATAGCGAGGTGAATAGCTGATGCCAAATCTTGCACCCATATAATTTGGTAAGTAGTAAGCAACCTTAAACGGCAGTGTAGTCATAACGCCTTTGTTGTATTTTCCTGCCATGCGGAAAGAGAGTTTTTCACTTTCGCTTGAGAAACTTTCGGTGTAAAGACGTGGTGTTACATAAAATGGAAAGCTTGCAGCGCTTCCTTCTAAGTTCACTTTTCTGAACCAGTCGCTATCTGCAGCTCCGTCAGCGGTTGCAATTCTTGTTGCATCAAGTCTCATCAAAGCCTCAGGACCAAACTGATAACCAAGTTTCAAGTCACCATATTTTGAGTTTAAAAACACATGTGCACCCCTGCCTCTTGCAGCATTCGTACCTTGTGAAACTCCTTTGCCTTCCGTAACCGGAACATGGAGCTGCACATCAGCACCATAAAGAAGACCCAAATCTTCATTTTTATTTTCTGCTCTTAAGTGCAATATCGCATCTGCAATCATGCCCATGTTTTCGCTATAATCCCCGATATTTCCTGTTCCTTGAGGGAAGATTGGATTTGCTCCTTTCACTCGTTCCTTAAAAGCCGTATAATAATCTACCGATTTACCTGCCATAGTGTTATAGCGTTTATACTTTTCGTCGCTTGGCCCTACTTTACCATAACCTTGAGCATCAACAACACCACTAAAAGTTATCCTCAAGCCACTTTTCTCTTGATTGGTGTCGATAATGTCAACGCCACCAACTGAAACAACAGGACTTGCCTTACTTTTTTCCTCTATATTTTTGTTAACAGCCTTTACATTCTCTTTTGTATCATTAGCTTTAACTTTAGCACTCTTAGTTTTTGAACTTTCTACATTAGAGTTCTTGACGTTGAGGGTTTTTGCTTTTGAATCTTTTGTAAGTTTTGCTTTTTTCCCACTTGCTAGCTTTGCCTCTTCTTTCTTTTTCTTGACTGCTAGCTTTAGCTCCTCTTTTTTCTTAAGCTCTTCAGCTTTTTTTCTTGGATCAGCATTGCATATCCTGTCTATTTTCTCCTTCAGTCTTTTGTTTGATGTTTTCATAACTTCCATTTTTCCAGAAGTTTTTGTGCTCTCTTGCTTTTTTATACTTTCATCAGAAAAATCAACAGCAAAACTGCCGAAAGAACATAAAGTTAATAAAGAAGCTAGAGCAGTTCTAGTATAGGTAGATTTTTTCATGAAGTGCCCCCAAAAAATTTCGAAATCATTATCTTAAATGTCAATAGTATAAAAACGTTGACAATTCAACTTAAAGCAACCTTATAGCTAAAACAAAAGTAAAATGCAATACCTCAAAAGAAACTTTTTCGATATACTCTATATGCACATTAACTAAAATTTAGCACAGAGATTCGTGTTTTCTATTTGTCTATGTATATAACCCCATTATCCATTTAATGGAAGTAAAATTTTTCTATGGTCAAGTGATAAAATACTTTCAATACTTACTAATAGCATACAATAATTATTAGCAACAATATAGATTTATAGTATAGTTAGGTAAAATTGTTCGGCTTGTAATAGGTTGAAGTATTTAAGGTTTTTAGTTTCTTACGCAATTGGTTTGGTATCGCAAGCGCCAGTGTGAGTGATGTGAGTTCAAAGCTAGATGACGTTAAACAATCAAGTTCTTCCTTGGTAGATAATAGTGAATGTGGGGGGATAGAAGAAGACGATGAATTGAAATCCTTGAGAATTATGAGTTTATAAATCCTCGTCATCCAGGTGAGATACATTCTTTGCCTTCTTCTTGCCAGATAGATGAAAGTATTGTAAAAATTGCAGGGTTTAATAAAGAAAAATTATTGAAAATGAGTAATTTTTGTAAGATAAGCTATGGCGATGATGATAAATTAGATGAAAAAAGGTATAATGTATTAACTTGTAAAAATGAAGTACTAAATGAGAAGGGTTTTATAGTTATTGAGGCCGGTGGGAGAATGCACAAAGAAATTAATCCTTCTGCTGAGGATATTAGTTTTGAATTAGAAAAAATGTATAAAACTGGAGCTGAATTTGACAGCAAAGGTTATAAAATTATTCCATTCAGTAGTAGCTTTGAAGGTAATGCTGGTCATGTCTTCATAAAAAGTAAACGAATAACAATAGCTTACCACGGCACTCGTTAGAAATATTGCCTGTTTAGTTTAAATGAAGTAATCACTGATCTAAATGCGTCTTTTACTATCTCAGAACTTTTACCTGAAGGTGGAAGAGTTCATCGTGGTTTTTATAATTCATTTACAAGTTTATGGTCTAATCTTTATGGCATTTTAGAATCTCATGCTGAAGAACAAGGATTAGAAATTAAAGATTTTAAAATTAATCTTACAGGTCATAGTATAGTGGAGAGCTATTGTTAAAATAGCTACCTTATGCCTCAATAGAACAGAGGGTGCTAAAGATGTTCATGTTGTAACTTTTGGCGACCCAAGAGTTTTTGACCTTACTGCCAGTAAAATTTATAATGACGCTCTTCAGGAAACAACTATAAGGGTACTCAACACATACAAGATCCAATGCCAGCAGTGTTACCTAGTTCATTTGGTTATGCTCATGTGGGTGCACAACTAAGAATATCAGTACCGAAAGGATATGCTATTTATAAAATAGATGATTATTACGAGGATATCTATAGGACAGATGAAAATGATTTCCGGTCAAATAATGATGTATCTCTCTTTACTATCCTGTTAGGATATTAAATCGAATTAACTCTGCAATTTTAGGTAACGCTCAATATTATGCTGCCAGTTTAAGAAGTTATATTTTCGGTGAGTCAAATTTTTTTGAAGAGGTGAAAAGTAAATATTAAAATTCCTTTCAGGCTAAACAAGTGGAAGATAGTTACGAAAATACTTCTCAGATTGAGCAAATAAAAGTTGAATCATGTAAAAATGTCTTATCTGTTATAATGAGCGCACTGGGCGGTTAACAATATGGGGCGTTGACATTTAAATAGTGGTAAAATAATTCTTGAGGAATGGTTTGAAAAGTTACATTGTCGTGTCCTGTGAGGTAGAACTCACTGTTTGCATCTGTTGTCGTATATTCTTTATTAATTTTAGAGGGGTTATAAGTGCGATACCCCTTTCCTTCGTAGTAATCGCAACGCTTGAACTGGCTGTTTCTATCGAAACAGCCAAAATTCATCAATTAATGTAGCCGCTTTCCTACCTTTTTTGCTATTTGTTAGTTCGAATATGGTAGCTTGATAATGATCTGTGGAGCCTGGTTCAGCAGATCCTTCTGTAATAAAAAACGATGGCCGATAACTAAATAACTTGCCGAGGTTAGGGTACTGATGAATTTGTATTCATCCGAAACATTTAAATACTGAGGATCATATTTTTTATGTCCAAATAATTCATTACCAGGTACGTTACAAAAAGTCAGCTTATAGTCATCACTACCAAATTTAACAACCTTTAAAAAATTGAAATTCCTGGGAATAACTACCTCCTCCTTCGTAACATGGTTACGCATGACCAATTGATCATTGAGCATGTAGTAACCTATTTTTGGTAGAGTAGCTATGACCTTGTCATTCAAGGCAATATTTCCTTCATAGATGTTATCCGATAACTTTTCTCCTTTCTATAAAGTAAAGTTCTGCTTTGCATTTTCAGACTGAATTAAATCTATTGTTTCTAACTCTGCCACATTTGGTTTGTATTGATACTGATAGTCATTATATGCTGAAGACGATTTCCATTTTGGTCTAATATATAGACAGTCCTAGAACAATCTGTATCATCGTCTTCTGTTGTAAAATAAAGTCCACCTATTTTCTTTTTGATCTTTTGTAATACTGGATCATTTTCATCATAAAAATTAATGAAGTTTAGTGCTCCGTTTAACTCACTTTCATCATCCTTATAAAGTAATAAATTGATATAAAAAGATCTGTACTACCTTCTATACCTCCACATGAAATTAATGCTCCACTTAATTTAGATATAATATCATCTTTGCCTTTACCCATAATGGCTTCTTGTTCTATAAGAAGATCCTTTTTATCTTCACTATCTTTTTCATATAAAACTATGTTATTATTTTTCCGCTTTAATCTTCGATCATTAGTATTTTCTATTTCCACCGTACCATTATTGTGTGAATGGATAGTTTACTTGTTGTTACGATGCTCTAATCTGTAATATGCAGTAGGATGTTTGACCAGCTTCTTATAGAACGGGTCTTTATTATCTATTTTTAATGTATATTTGTCCCATACTATTTATACCCAAATTTACTTTAACAGTTTTTGTTATCTTGAATAGCCAATAACCTTCTGATTAGTGGCATTTAGGCTCCTTGGAGGAATTACATCACTCATAAAACTCCTTGGCCGTTCGTTATTTATTGCTGTTTTCTCAATATTAACAAAACATCTTTGCTATTTATTGCTTTCTAATGTTCTTTCCATACTATATTTAAAACAGCCAGAAATTTATCAGTTTGTTTATAGTTTGGACAAGCTTCTTTTGCAGATGAGTACAAAATCCTTGGTATTTTTGAATACCGACCCTTTGCTTATGTGTTGGACTATAGCTGATCGTACTAATGCAAAGTTAAAACTTAAGTTTTTGAACAGCATGCTAGATTTAGCCTCTGCGTATTTTCATACTTCCTCAAACTCTTTTGTAATGCGTAACGCATAACCTGGCGCTTCTAATGAAGATGCAGGCTGGTCTACTGGGAGATATACTTTGACCTGTGATTTTTCTTATAAATACATCTAACAGCGAAAGTGTGCCACTTATATCAATACCTTGAGTTGTTATAGCTTTGGAAGGTTGAGAGTTGTTGGAACCTATTGCAGTTTTGAAAGAAAATACAGGCTGGAAAACCCCTGTAATAGCACCTACAATAGTATTAGCAAAAACATTTATCCATGAAGTTGGCCTATTTGCTCCACTTGTCACTGGTCGATTTTTTAATTTCTTTCTTCTATCTAGATGCAAGACAGACCGGATTTGCGTTGTTTGTTTCACACAATATATTTTTCTCTCTATTATAAAGTTCTTTCGTATCTTTACGAAAAGTGTCAGCATTGTTAGCTGATTGTAATACTCGCCCTGCAAATCTTCTGGTAGAATTGCTTGAAGTTTTAGCTTTTTTTGTTAAATTCACCACTTCAGCGTGTAATCCTATAACTTCTTCTTTAACGCTTTAGCTTCTTTGTTGAAATTTTCAGAAGTATTTTTAGCTACCTCTTCTGCTTTTTGATCACCCTGGATTTCAATTTCTGTTTTATTTATCTCACGCAAAAATTGATTAGCCACTGTAGCGTCTATTCCATCCTCTCCCTTTAGCCCTGGTTCAACTTTAAGACCTGTGTCTCCTTGGTTGCCTTTTTGTCCAGGGGTTTTTGGTGCTCCAGTTTCACCTTTGTCACCTTTAGGACTAATATTTCTTTTGTCGTCTTGAGGACCTATTGGGCCTTAATCGCCTTTATCTACTTTGCAAACCTTGTTCATTTTTGAGGCACGTATCTCCTGAGCACCTTTTGGCCCAGGAAGTCCTGGCATACCTTCAAATCCCGGTTCTCCGGTATCTCCCTTTAGCCTAGGCAAACCGTCTGAATCTATAAGACCTGGGTAACCTCTTGGTCTAGGAAGTCCAGGCACTTCTACCACTGGTGGGCTACTTTTTAACATTTCAATTCTTTGTTCTAAAGATCTAACTTCTCTTTCTAATTCTATAAATCCTCTAAGGTCCGCCACATCAACCTCTAAAAAGCTATCAAAATTTTCTAAGTTATAGTAGTAAGGATATAAACCTGAATTATGATCATATTTATACCCAAAAGAATCAGGCTTTAACCCATAAAAGTTTCTGTACTTGCTATTTTCATCTGATATGCAGCCGATGTAATTATTACCTAACTTTTCGTTGTGAAATAGCTATCTTTCGCTTTCAAGCTCTCTGTTTCATAAATCTGTTTCATAAAAAGGGAATAGTTTGAAATTAACATCTCTCCTGTCAAATACCTGGACAACATTGTTCAGTATACCAACCTTACTAACAGTATAATCATGTAGTTCAACGCTCTTATAAGCTTTGTGTACAAATCGCGATTCTTTAAAAAAGTTCTCTCCAGCTCGTATCTTAAGCCTATTATCAGGTGAAGTTTTAAGATTTTCTAGAATAAGACTTATATTTTGACTGCTGGTTATATCTTTTGGATCTATTAAAACTTTACTACTTTCAGGTGGCTTAAATTCTATAGAACATGTATCATAATCATATACACGAACGTCTTGACCACATGTGAAATTCTGAGGTATACAACCGATAGTTTCTATATTGTTATCAATTGTACGATTAGAGCTTTTACCATAGTAATAATAGTAAGGTTCATCTGAGCTAGTAATTAAAATTAACTTGTAATCATTTCCCACTCTTTCAAGTTTTAATCGTAGCCTTTGAGAAAAATCATTTAGTACCTTCTCTACTCCATAACTATGGTCAGTCACAATAAGATGCTCACCTCTAAGATCATTAATGACAACTTAAGATATAGCAGGTAAACTAAGTGTTATTTCGCTATTTACTCTTAACTTTAGCAATTGTTACATAACGATTTGTGTTTTTACGGGTACCACCTGCAGGGACATCCTCCTTTTCTAGTTCAAAGCGCATTTTACCTCCCTTTGCAGTCTATATTTTTAGATGTAGTTAATTTACAAACATTAATTATTTGTTGATAATGATGTATAAGTAATTCCAAGATTATGGATAGTACTGTAACACTTAAAATGAGCCACATTGTTAATGCATATAGTAGACTTTTAACTTCTATAGTCAGAGGGGAAGGGGTATATCTTTTTGGTAAAGATGGTAAAAAATATTTAGATTTTGCTGCGGGTATTTCTACAGCTTCCTTAGGACACTGTCATCCGTACGTTACAGGTAAACTGAAAGAGCAATTGGGTTCATTGTGGCACTGCTCTAATATTTTTACTATTCCTGAGCAAGAAAGGCTTGCTGAGCGTTTAACAGCACTTACTTTTGCAGATAAAGTTTTTTTCTGCTCAAGCGGGCTTGAAGCAACAGAAGCTGCGATTAAATTTATTCGCCGTTATTTTTATTCGCAAGGCCAAGGAAGGCGTAATCGCATCATTACAATTGAAGGAGGGTTTCATGGCCGCAGTATTGCTGCAATTTCCGCTGGAGGAAACGAGAAATCGCGCGAAGGTTTTGCTCCACTCCTTCCTGGCTTTGATAAAGTGCCAAGAAATGATATCAAAGCACTAGAGGAAAAAATCAGTGATGAAACAGCCGCTGTGTTTTTAGAGCCCATACAAAGTGAGGGAGGAGTTTATACACTAGATGTAAAATACCTTCAAAAAGTAAGAGAAATAACAAAAGCTCAAGGAATGATCTTATGCTTTGATGAAGTGCAATGTGGATATGGACGTATTGGTTCTTTATTTCATTATCAAAATATAGGAATCGAACCTGACATGTTAACTTGCGCGAAGGCTATCGGCAACGGATTTCCCCTAGCTGCATGTTTAGTAAGAGATTATATAGCAGAAGCGATTACTCCAGGAACTCATGGATCAACTTATGGTGGTAATCCACTTGCTATGACTGTTGGTAATGCAGTACTTGATGTAATGCTCGAAGAAGGCTTTTTTGGTCATGTTAGAAGGGTTAGTAAATGTCTAAAAGAAAAACTGCTGCCTTTAGCTGAAGAATTTCCGGAGATAATCTCAGAAATTCGTGGAGAGGGTTTATTAATAGGAATAGAGCTTAAGGTACCTTTTGCTGATAAAATTGTTGGCCAATCTCTTGACAAAGGGTTAATAATGACTAGAGTTTTAAATAATGTAGTTATAAGAATAACCCCTCCACTTATTGTTGAGGATAAACATGTGAGTATAGCGTGTGATATACTCTATAAATTATTTCTTAAGATTTAAGATGTATAAATATTTTAGACGTATAAAACCTGGCCATATGAAACTTCAAAAATGCTTCTTGTGACATATAAAATTAGCTCTGTTTTTTATTACAATAACATCATACTTTAATGGATTGGTTATTGATTTCAATATTGTCAATAATTTTTGTTTTATTGGTTTTATCGTTTTTATTTTCAGGGGCAGAAATAGGTTTAACCTCAATTAGCCGCTCTCAAGTTAATAAGCTAAAGCTAGACGGTAACAAAAGAGCCAAGGTAATAGATCACTTATTAAATAAAAAAGAATTAACAATAGGGACAATGTTGCTTAGCAACACGATTATTAACATTACTTGCTCCGCTTTATTTACAGCAATATTTATAAATTTCTTTGGAAGTGAAGGTATCTTTCTCTCAACAATTATAATGACATTTTGTATTTTGCTGTTTTGCGAGGTGTTACCAAAAACTTATGCCATGCAAAACCCTGAAAAATTTACATCATTTTCTGCTTATTTTGTACTGTTTTTTGTCAAGATTTTTTCTCCATTGACGTTAGGCATTCAGTTTATTGTTAATCTTATTCTAAAGTTATGTGGACTTCATAAGAATAGGGAAGTAATATCTGCAGCAGATGCGATGCGTAATATGATTACTCTTCATCGCAGTGAAGGAACCATGTTACAACAGGATTTGGATATGCTAAGCAGCATACTTGATTTAGCTGAGACAGAAATATCAGAAATTATGACCCATAGGAGAAACCTATTTTCTCTTGATATAGATCGAAATAAAGAAGAATTGATAAGAGGAATTTTAACCAGCAGTCACAGTAGAGTACCTTTATGGCAGAAAGAACCAGATAACATTATTGGAGTAATTCACGTAAAAAATCTAATAAATGCCCTGCGTGAAAAGGATAATAGAATAGAAGAAGTTGACATTGCCCAAGTTATGTCAAAGCCTTGGTTTATACCAGAAAGTACGCCGCTCAGCGTGCAACTACATAACTTCCGTCGAAACAGGAAACACCTTGCGTTTGTTGTTGATGAATATGGAACATTACAGGGGATTGTAACACTTGAGGATATACTGGAGGAAATAGTTGGAGAAATTTCCGATGAGCATGATTTGATCACGGAGAATTTTATAAAAAAAATATCTGATAATGTGTATCGCATAGAAGGCAAATCCACTATTAGGGACATTAACAGACAGTTACACTGGGATCTTCCTGATGAAGAGGCTACAACTCTGGCAGGTATGGTGGTAAATGAGATAGAGCGCATTCCTGACGAAGGCGAAGAATTTTCCATGTATGGTTTTCACTTCAAGATTTTAAAAAAAGATAAAAATGTTATTACTGTTATTGAAGTACAAGTAAAAATTGATAATACTATGGCAGCAATTAATTAGTTGGGTTTTATGGAAGATACAGTAAAAATAACGGCTGAGGAGTTAAAGAGCTACATAGAGAGGATTGAAGAACTTGAACAAGAAAAGAAGGATGTGCAGGATCATATTCGTGATGTGTATGCAAAAGCTGCAGATGAAGGTTGGGATACAAAAGTGATGAAACAAATTATCAGGCTAAGGAAGATGGATGATGATGACAGAGAAGAACAAGAAATGTTGCTTGATAACTATAAACGTGTGTTGGGAATGAGTGACGAAGAAGACTAAGTGAATAGCAGAATTGTAGTTGGAATAAGTGGAGCGTCTGGTTCTATTTACGGTGTGCGTATTTTAGAAGTGTTAAAAGGTGCTGATTACGAAACTCATTTAGTGATAAGCCGTGCTGGAAAAATAACCCTAGCTCATGAAGTTACAGAAAGACTTGAAGGTATTATATCACTTGCAGATTTTTACTATTCTGAGGAAAAAATAGGAGAAAGGATAGCAAGTGGCTCATTTAAAACTTTAGGGATGATTATCGCTCCATGTTCTATGAAGACAATGTCTGAAATCTCATCAGGTGTTACTTCCAATCTGTTAGCAAGAGCTGCAGATGTAACGCTAAAAGAAAGAAGAAAATTAGTTCTTATGGTGCGAGAGTCACCATTGCATCTTGGGCATCTACAAAATATGTTAAAACTAACAGAGATGGGAACAATTATTGCTCCACCGTTGCCTGCTTTCTATATTAAACCAAAATCGTTGGATGATATTATAAATCATTCTATTGGCAAAGTATTGGATTTGTTTGATATCAAATTACCTGATTTCAAAGAATGGCAAGGAGCATAGCAAGTGGCAATTATCATTGACGGTAAAAAAATAGCAAATGACCTGTGCAAGAAGTTATCACAGAAGATTAATATTTTAAAGGTAGAGCACAACATTTTTCCTTGCCTTAAAGTAATTCTTGTGGGCAGCAATCCAGCAAGTCAAGTCTATGTTCGCAATAAACAAAAAAAAGCAGAATCGGTAGGCATAAATTCCGAGACTGTTGTTTTTTCTGATAATCTTTCAGAAGACGAATTAATTGAAAAAATTAGTGAATTAAATAAAGAACGATTTGTGCATGGCATTTTAGTGCAATTGCCTTTACCAAATCACATCAGTGCAAGTAGGGTAATTAACACAGTAAGTGTTGAAAAAGACGTAGATGGCTTTCATGATGAAAACGTTGGCAGATTAGTTAAAGGTGAAAGGAATTGCCTTATACCTTGTACTCCTAAAGGTTCTTTGGATTTGATTAAGTTGGTTGAAAGTAATCTTTCAGGTAAAAATGCAGTTGTAATCGGCAGGTCAAACATCGTCGGTAAGCCAATGTTTCACCTATTGTTGCAAGAAAACTGCACTGTTACCATCTTGCATTCGCAAAGTAAAGATTTAGCTGAATATTGCTCTAAAGCGGATATAGTAGTTGCAGCAGTTGGAAAGCCAAATTTTGTTCAAAAAAACTGGATAAAGGAAGGTGCAATAGTGATTGACGTTGGCATAAATAGTGTAAATATAGGAGGGAAACCAAAGCTTGTGGGTGATGTTGACTTTGATGGAGTAAAAGAAAAAGTCAAAGCTATTACGCCAGTACCGGGAGGCGTTGGCCCAATGACTATTGCATTTTTGATGATAAATACTGTTATTGCTGCTTGCTTACAGGGGAAAGTTGATGCTTATGATTTCGTGAGCTCAGGCCTATAGTTGCAGTAATGTGGTTAGGTAGGATGAAAGTTATTAAAATGACAGGGTTGAAAGGATGGTTGATGACAATTTTTCTTTTTCTGTACTCAAGCACAATTTTCTGTAGTGATTGTAATTTTAATTTACCATACTGCGGGCTCAGTTGTAACCTAGATCTGTCATATAAAAATTTAAGTAATATAAAAAAATTGTTGAATAATGGTGATAAATTTGTTGCACTTACATTTGATGATGGGCCATCTGACAATAGAGCAGGCGACATTATTAGTGTTCTGGAAAACTATAAAGCAAAAGCAACATTTTTTCTTCTTGGTGAACGTATAAATAAAAAAACGTCTGAGATAGTGAAGAAAATCTATAATGCGGGTCATGAATTAGGCAATCACTCTTGTTCGCATAGAAAATTGACGTTACTTGCAAGTGAAGAACAATTGCAAGAGCTGGAAAAGACAAATATGGCAATTAAAAATGCAGCAGAACAGGATGTAAAATGGTTTCGTCCACCGTATGGATGTTATGATGATAATTTGATCGAAAATACTAATCGATTGAATATGTATTCAATATTATGGACAGTTGATTCTCTAGATTGGCAGGGTGATAAACCAGAGATCTTGATTGAAAGAGTTGTAAGTAACATCCATAATGGAGCAATTATATTGTTCCATGATCACAACAATAAGTCAGGTACAGTTGAGGCTTTGCCTCAGATTATTAAAATACTAAGAAAATTAGGTTACGAGTTTGTTACCTTAAGTGAGTGGGAAGGAAGGGTTTGTAATATAGTAAAAGCCAAAGGTATACCGATAGAAGAGGAGGGAGAAGTACATTTTAAAGGAATTCTATGTGGACAAAGAACAAAGTCTTTAACCGCAGAGCATTTATATTAGGTGGTATTCAGCTCACTATTTCCGCTATTTTTAGTTATAGGTTATATAATTTACAAATACGAGACAGACAAAAGTACGAAGCGCTATCTAATAGTAATAGGATACGAGTCGCCATTATTATACCTAAGCGGGGCAGAATTTTAGATAGGAATGGCGTTGAGCTTGCGGTAAACAAAATTTCGTATGTTGTTTTATTTGATGGGCAGAAAACTCCTGGTAAGGAAGTTAATTTGCGAACATTGTCAGAAATTGAATCTAAGATAGCAAAATCGTTAAAAACAAAAATAACCGCTCTTTATAGACGTTACTACCCATTTGGTTCAATGTGTTCTCATATACTCGGATATACAAAGAAACAGCAAGGTATAAGCGAGGCAGGAGTAAGTGGCATTGAGTATACATACGATCATATATTAAAAGGTGAGCCAGGAAAATCTGAGCAGGAAGTAAATTCTAAGAAGCATGTTATGAGAGAATTGTTGAACATACCGCAGCAAGACGGGCAAGATATGCGGTTGACAATTGATATTAATCTGCAAGAGAAAGTTGCAGAGGTATTTAAAAACCACACAGGCTCCGTAACGATAGTTGATGTAAATAATGGAGAAATTTTAGCGTTATATAATTCACCTTCTTACGATAATAATCTTTTTACTAGCAGTTTATCAAATGAGACTTGGGAGAGTTTAAATGCTCCTTCATTACCGCTTGTGAATCGCGCATTATCGTATCAAATTCCACCTGGTTCGATATTTAAAGTAATAGTTGCGCTTGCAGGTTTAAAGGACGGAATAATCGAGCCAGAAGAAAAGTTCTTGTGTAGGGGCTATATGAAAATAGGTGAGCGTAAATTTCGTTGCTTGAAAAGCAAAGTCCATGGATATGTATCTTTAAATGAAGCAATGGCCTTCTCATGTAACACTTACTTTTATAATGTAGGAAAAAAAATAGATGTAGACTCTCTAGTAGAAATGGCCAAAAAATTTGGTATTGGAAGTGGGCCGCTAATTGGAACTTTTAAGGAAGAAGCCCCAGGTTTGTTGCCTGATAGAGATTGGCGCACACAAAAGCTATATTCAGAATGGTATTTAGGTGACACTGTCAACTTGGTTATAGGGCAAGGGTATGTGCTTACAACACCACTGCAGCTTGCGGTTCTTGCAGCAAGGATTGCAACAGGAAAAGAAGTGATTCCCCACATTGAAATGAGTAAAACAATACAAGATTTTTCTGATATTGTTGTAGATTATGAGCATCTTAGTATAGTTCGAAAAGCTATGTTTGACGTGGTAAATTCCAGAATTAATATTGAATCAACCTATAGAAAAGGGCTCAGTTTTCCAAGCGGCATACAAATTGCTGGCAAGACCGGTACACCGGAAATAAATTCTAAGGGTGAAAGTCATAAATTATTTATCGCTTATGGTCCTTACCATAACCCGCGTTACGCAATCTCTGTGTTCATAGAGCGCGGCAAAGCTCGACGCCAAGATGTTGCCGTGGCTAGTGAGATACTGCGGTATATGCTTGAAAAGTGACTCTATGTAGCTTTAGCAAGGAGAAGCCCGCCTAGGTCTGCTGATTTACAAACGAGTTCTAAAGCTCCTTTTGTAAAAAAAGAAAGTAGACTTTTTGCATAAGCCACAACTTTCATTTAATGAAACGAAAAACTACTTGACAAACCTTGCCAGTCGCCTCTCAATGGTATTGAAGCTCTATTATTTAACTTCCCAATCTGAATAGATTAAAACGACAAGAAAACTTGTATTTGGCGTACTATTGTTTAATTTTTTGCACTGTGTGCACCGTATGTCTTTATAAAATCTGGGTTTTTATCTATACAGGCTGAAACGTGCTTATAAAGCGTTCAAGACATCACCCAACGTCAAATTTTAAAATAAAGAGTAGAATAACTAGCTAAAACGTGTTTTTTTTGTCTTTTTTTTCTGCTTGGTAAATTTCATAAGCATTGAAGCTGAGGTTAGTTGCAGTTTAAAAGTAACTAGATTGCAGTGCTTAAGACTTAAAAAACGCCAATACTAAAAATAGATATTAACCTTGACTTACTTTGCCTTTTTTTTATTTGGTAAATTTCTTAAATTTCATAGTTAACCAGTGCCACGCTACTTGGATGACACCCTCTTGGTGAAGATTGTTTTCAAATCACAATGTTCGTACAGTTGTGTGTCACACACTGAAATGACAAAAAAGATGGTGTGAGTAGGCAGCACTGTAGGTTGTCATATAAGTAGCTTGACTACTTGAATCCAGAAGTTTTTTTGCATTAAATTAAATTTAACTATACTATAGAACAACCACTAATCATCATCTCCAGATATAGAGCCAATTTTTTTGCCTCCAGGAGAAAATTTATTAGTCCAACTGCTTTGTACTTTGTTTACATCTTTAAAAACAGTTTTATTGCTATATTCCTTTATTTCCTTATCTATTCTATCCATTATTTTTGGCTCCAGGCGGCTCTTTTTCCATTGGTCAGTAGCAAGAAATACTTTGTTTAATCTTGAGTGCGAATTAAGTATTCTTTGTCTTTAGGGTAAACCTCTTGTGCCCAAGCAAATAGCTCAAAGTAGCGTGCAAATAATTCGGATGCACGTGATTTTGCAGTTTGGTAAGCTTGTATCTCCTTAAATATAACTTGACTGATAATTTTCTGTACAAGAATATTTGCTTGCTTCAGGTTCCACTCAATGTCCTGATAAACTTTATGGGAAAACTACTGCTCTAGGCTCAAGCCAAGTTCATTTTCAACCATATGTGAAAGTTCATGTGCTATAATGTACGGATTTGACCTTTTTTAGCACGATAACATACCTATTTACACGGAAAATTGAATTGTCTTACATACTCCTGCTTCTGTATCCGCTAACCCCTCTTGATATACTTCAAACAAGAGCCTATTTTGTTTTATTAGTGATAAAGTAAGGTTTAACGTGCTCCTAAACTTTTCAAATTGATAAAGATATCCGATATATCGCGTTACATTTTCACTATTTCCTACCTGAGTCGCCTGTTTTATTAAAATTCTTGGTGAGCATACCCTACTACTTAAAAGAGTTTTTTTATACTCAAAAATTGACCTGCTATAAAGTATTTTTAGAAAATCTCATGTAAATATAGCTAATTAAGGCTTCTAGCTATATATCATCAAGAATAGCGTGATTAACTTCGACCTTATACTTTGACTCTAGATAGCTAATTAATTGCTCTTTTAGCGATATCATCACGCGTTTTCCAGTATCAAATGTATTTAATTTGCCACTTGATGGATACATTTCTTTTAAAATGCCTATTATAATTTCATTATTATCTTGAATAAGATCTGTCACTGCATCAGTCGTTTTCATATTAAAAATCTCTTCTATAAAAGAAAAAGGGTAATTTTGTTGGGCAGCTTCATCGCGGCGTATCTGCTGACCTTTAATTAGTTCCACACCTTGAGTTTTCTCAAAATCTACTTTTTCTTTTAGTTGAGCTGCAACTTCTTTTCCAATTTTAAGCATTTGCTCTTTTTTAAACCCATTACGCCAAAAATCTACCACTGATGCTTTGCTTTCCTCAAAACTTTGTAGCTTAGGTGGAATAATATCAACAATCTTTACACTAACAACGGCATTCCCAATGCCCTTAAAATAACCTTTCTGATCTTTTTCTCGCGAAAAGATGAAGGAAATCAAATCATTAGAGTTTTCCACACTATTACCGCTTTGATCTTTCCCATTAGCATCTACTGGACCAACAGTTTGTATAGGCAAATTGTATTCACTGGATATTCCTTCGATTGTTGCACCATTGTATATCTTATAATTGACTTGATTTATGAAATCGTTGACTTTCTCAAAGGACTTTTGGTTGGTTAAAACTGATTTTATATCCTTTTTTAAATTAGCTAGGTTTTCATCAGAGATTTGATGTAAATTTTCCACTTTTATTATATGCCAACCAAAACTGCTTACTAAAACTTCGCTTACTTCACCTGCTTCGAGAGCAAATACCTTTTCTCTCATGTTCTCTGGTAGAAAATCCTTGGTTATATTATTTATTCTGATTTCCTCAAGTTTTGTTTTACCAAATTTTTCTATCATCTGTTCAAAGCTTATTTTGCCCTCTTCAAACGCTTTTCTTGCTGTTTCAGCCTCTTCTTTAGTATGAAATATTAGATTAAATATATCTCTTTGTTCTTTGAGTTCCTGTTGTTCTATTATATTGTCAACCTCTTCACTTGAGACCTGAATTTGATCTTCAAAATATTTTTGGCTTAAGGAAATATACTGTGCAGTTCGATATTCAGGATAATAAAAATGAGATTGATTTTTTTCATACAAGTCAAATAAGGTTTGATCATCTGGTTCAGGGATATTTGTAACTGCATCTTGGGTTATTTTCACAATATCAACTACTCTGGTTTGGTGACGATTTTTATATATTTGCTCATCAATTTTCTCGCCAAAAGTCACTGGATAATTATCCTTGAATAATGAAGTTATAAACATCATTGCAGGCAGGATTTTCTCTAGCTTTGCTATATATTCTTCTTCTGTCATATACAGACTATTTAACGTCTCATAAAATTTCTCTTTGTCAAATTCTCCTTTATCGTTTTGAAAGTACTTAGTATTTTTAATGTGGTCTTTTATAGACTCTTCCCCAACTACCAATCCCAGATCACTAATTAGGTTAAACAATAGTTTTTGCTCTATAAGTGAATTAAGTAAATCATACTTCAATCCTTTCACCTGTCCTTCACTAACATCAGATCCAGAAACCTGCTTTCCATAATTTTGGTATAACGATCTATATTCATCGAGTGTTATAACTTCCTTTCCAACTCTGGCTACTTCTTCTGTTTTGTTATTATCTGATAGAAGGTTACCAACTCCCATAAAGATTAATAAACAAGCTAAAATGACAACGGTCACTTTAGTGAAAAAATTTTTAGCACCCATAAACAAAAAAGTTAATTAGCTGTTAATTACAGAATAATGATAATTTAGCTCTTGTAAACCTGTTGATTAATTAGCTGCCATATAAAATATCTTAATATATAAGTTTATAATTTAACTCCTTCTTAAGTAGGAATATACACTTAATGAAGTTATTATGCTTGAAAAGGGAAAATATTTTTTTAGTCACTCGAAACTAAGTCTGGATGCTCAACTAGCTTGGAAGGTTAAAAACAGAAGAGTTGTTTGGTGACAAAATTAATGCTTTTTTAATTTTAATAGCTTATATTTTAGTTCTACGTAACGACGAAAATATTTTAAATGGCAGCTAATTAATCAACAGAACTTTCTATGGGCAATAGTGATAAAAATAAGAAGTTTCTAATGCAAATTGCTGCTTGGCTAGTAGATAATACTGCTTTAACTTTTTATCAAATAGCACAATGTTGTAAGCTAGCTATTGAAGAAGTGCAAGCTATAGCTGATGGGGAAGTAGATGTTGAGAAATTTAATCCTATTACTTCTGAAATAATAACTGAAAAAGAAATTGATAATTGTAAAAAAAATCCAAGTCGTATACCAAGTTTGATTGCAAAAAATGTGAAAAAAAGGAGTAAATCAGTCGTTAACATTTTTGGCTTTGCCTCTGTATCAAGACGTAGAGATAAACCTGATGCGATTTATTATTTGATAAAAAGATTCCCTATTTTGGACAACAATGTTATAGCTAAATTGATCAGTACAACAAATTATACGGTGGAACGGGTGAGAAATGGGTCTCACTATAACATGCAAAATATAAGACCTCAAGATCCTGTACTATTGGGCTTATGTAGTCAAGAAGCTTTAGAAGCAGAAATAGAAAAAGCGAAAGTAAAAGAAGAAAAACAAGAAAGATTAAGAAATATAAAGGAAAATTACTAGAGTTTTTCAAATTATTTATTTCCACACCTTGTTAATATTAAATTAACTTGACTCGCTAGTATTTATTGGTATAATGTTAGCTAAAGTAAGTTGCTTAATAGCAATTGAGTTTGATACTTCCTGAAAATTAGCTCAGCCTAATTTATTATCTTGTAGTCGCATTTTAGGTTAGTAAACATCAATTAAGATTTTTGGAGGGCTATGACAACAGTCAATGAAGATATTTTAGCAAAAGAAAAGGTTACAACTGAACCAGAATCAGTAAAAAAAAGTGGGCAAATTCGCGATAACGGCCTGGTAAAACAAATAACAAATGAAGGTGTGAAGGAAAACAGTAAAACACTAGATCTGGGCGAACTGAGAGAAAAAACAGCAGAAGAATTGTTGGATCTAGCTGAAGAGAGAAAAATTTCGACTAATGGTAAAAGCAATGGCAGAATGCTGAAGCAGGAAATGATATTCAGCTTAATGAAGAAAATGAGCGAAGAAGGAGGCGTTACTACAGGAAGCGGGGTAGTGGAAATATTACCTGATGGGTTCGGTTTTTTACGCTCAGCAAGTGCAAATTACGCTCCAAGTACTGATGATGTTTATATTTCCAATGGGCAGATAAAAAAGTTTAATTTGCGTACAGGAGATATGGTACACGGAGAAATAAGACCCCCTGGTGATAAAGAAAGGTATTTTACTTTAACTAAGGTCCAAAGTATAAACTCTACTGAAGTAAGTGAGTTAAGAAAGTACGTCCATTTTGATAATTTGCTACCTCTTTATCCTGAGGAGAGTTTAATTCTTGAAAACAACAGCAGCGGAGATAGTAAAAAAGATATAAATATGCGTGCTGTGGATATAGTTGCACCCCTTGGAAAAGGACAAAGGGCATTAATAGTTGCTCCACCTCGCGCAGGAAAAACGATATTACTTCAGCAAATGGCTCATTCTATAGCTACAAATCATCCCGAAATAGAATTAATAGTATTACTTATAGATGAAAGGCCTGAGGAAGTGACAGATATGATGCGCTCTGTGAAGGGTGAGGTAGTAAGCTCAACATTTGATGAACCTGCTTACCGTCATGTACAGCTTGCTGAAATAGTAATAGAAAAAGCTAAAAGAATGGTTGAGCATAAGAAAGATGTGGTAATTTTGCTCGACTCTATAACCCGTCTTGCGCGTGCTTATAATGCAGTTATTCCTTCATCTGGAAAAGTTCTAACTGGTGGTATAGATTCAAACGCGCTGCAAAGACCAAAACGTTTTTTTGGAGCGGCCCGTAATATTGAAAATGGCGGTTCTTTAACAATAATTGCTACTGCTCTTATAGAAACTGGTTCAAAAATGGACGAAGTTATTTTTGAAGAGTTTAAAGGTACGGGTAATGCTGAAATTATACTTGATAGAAAACTTGCCGATAAGCGAATATTTCCAGCTATTGACATTACAAAATCTGGAACTAGAAAGGAAGAGCTGTTAATTGATAAGGCTATATTAAATAAAATATGGGTATTACGTAGGATATTGAATCCTATGGGGTCTGTTGAAGCAATGGATTTTTTACGCGACAAATTACTTCTAACAAAAAGTAATGCTGACTTTTTTAACTCCATGAATAATTAAAAGTAAGTTGGTAGAGAAATACGCAACTTTCATCATGCTCTGCAAGGAAGGGTACTAATTCTATACAAAATAATAGAGAATTGAGCGAATGTTGGGCTGCTTGAGAAGCAAATAATCAAGAATGGGAATTAATTGATTAGCAACGTCACACATTGAAATACAAGTAACCAGTGTACAAAAGCAAGTAAGCACTCTTGTTCAATTCAATGGTAGATAATACTGGAATTTAGAAAGCTAAATTCCAGTACCCAAGCTTTAATTACTCGCCTCGTAGTATTTCTTAACCAACTTGTTGAGTAACCTTATACCAAAACCTACTGCCCCTCTTGGAGAAATATCAGTGCCTTTTTCGTGCCAGGCCGTGCCTGCAATGTCTAAATGTGCCCAGCAAGTGTCGTTCACAAAACGCTGCAAAAACTGTGCAGCCATTATACTATCACCGCCTGAGCCTGCAGGAGCGATGTTTTGGACATCGGCAATCGGTGAATCGATAATCTTATCGTAAGTTTCACTCATAGGAAAACGCCACAACTTCTCATTTACTTCTTTTCCTGCGTCAATAAGACGATTTGCTAACTCATCGTTATTGGAGAAAAGACCTGCATATTCGTTGTTTCCAAGCGCAACCACTATAGCACCGGTTAAAGTTGCAAGGTCAATCATAAATTTCGGTGAAAATCTATCTTGTGTGTACCACAAAGCATCTGCAAGTATGAGCCTTCCTTCCGCATCAGTGTTTAACACTTCTATTGTCTGTCCAGACATTGAAGTGACTACATCGCTTGGTCTTTGAGCGTTACCACCCACTGCATTTTCTGCAAGTGCAACCACGCCAACCGCATTTACTTTTGCTTTTCGTCCAGCTAGAGCACGCATTACCCCCGTCACAGTAGCAGAACCTGCCATGTCATATTTCATTGACTCCATACCACGTGAAGGTTTGAGTGATACTCCGCCGGTATCAAACGTTATGCCTTTCCCCACAAAAGCTACCGGTTTTTGCTCCTTGGAGGTCCCATTCCATTTTATCACTACTAATTTTGGCTCTTTACTACTTCCTTGTGCTACCCCAAGCAGAGCCCCCATTTTTTTCTCTTCCATCTGCTTTTTATCAAGCACTTCAATTTCAAGGCCGAGCCTAGTAAGTTCGTCTTTTATACGATCAGCATAAGATGCTGGATATAAAACATTGGGTGGCTCAGTGGTAAAAACACGTGCAAGAAATATGCCCTCACCTTCTTGTTTTAACAGCTCGAATGATTTTTCAGCACTACTTAATTGTTCATCTTTTGCTAGCACTGTAATTTCCTCTACTTCTGTAATTTTTTCATCCTTTTTAGTTTTATACTTATCAAACTTAAAACTACGCAGAAATGCACCATATGCGACATTTGCTGCTTTGCCTTCGATTAAAATCGCTGCTTGCTTGATCTTTAACCTGCTTAGTTCGAAGTATATCTTACCGCCAATATTTAGCTCTTTATTTTCATCCCATTCATCTTTCTTGCCAAGCCCAGCAACTATGACATTTTTTCCCTCTGATGAAGTAACAGAGAAAAATTCACCAAAGCTCCCGTTAAAGTCACTAAATTTTTTTATGTTATCTATAATTTGCTTGTCTTGCAGAACCTTGCCATTATTTATAAACTCATCATTTTCAAACCAACCTATTACTAGTACTTCAAAATCAGGTAAAACTTTAGAAATTGTTATCTTCATTGTTGACATCTCCGTTGTAAATAACGTAAACTATACATAAAGCATAGTAAAAACATTAATAAAATGTTTTTCATATACGTCTTTAAATACAATAACACCTGAGATTACTATGAACTTGCCTTTATATGCAAGGGTTTTTATCTTTTATTGGAGAACTTGTTATACCCACCTAAGGTGATATTAAACATGTAGGTTTTTGTTGCCTGATCATTATAAGTAAACGGTGCTATTAGAAGGCTTGCAAGCCCGCTGTTGATAAAATTTCCGAGAACAGAATCAGCACAGTTGTCACAGTTATAGTCAGTAAAAAACATTTGTGTTGTGAATTCTGGAAAATCTGGATGTTGAACCAAAAAGTTGATGTGTGGCGCTCTATCACCAATTTTGCCAGGTGCTATTGTAATAAAATTATAATAGCCAAGGTTATTTACTATAAACCTTCCTGATCCAGCA
This sequence comes from Wolbachia pipientis, assembly GCF_030373985.1. Taxonomy (GTDB): domain Bacteria; phylum Pseudomonadota; class Alphaproteobacteria; order Rickettsiales; family Anaplasmataceae; genus Wolbachia; species Wolbachia pipientis_D. The sequence goes on along the minus strand of NZ_JAUCRB010000002.1, from coordinate 147,665 downwards.
AAATTTGGATCAAGTTTATCACCTTCTAAATTCTCATCATAATGGTTCGCGCCACGTGAATTCGCGTGCCATATGGAAACTACAGCATTTTGTATTGGTAAACAGTTGATATCAGTGATTCTACCTACTATATTTATTAATTCTCCTGTTGCTCTATTTGGAGAACCAGGTTTTCTTCTTAAATTGTTTGAAGAGTTAAAATTTTTTGGTCTTGCGTCAAGATCATAAATCTCTGGAGTTTCAATACAATTTAGCAAAATGGGATCAGCCGCAAATGACGACAAACCAAACATAGCCTGTACTAAAAGCGCTAATAAGATATTTTTCACTTTCATCGTGTTTACAACGCTTTCCCTTGAATTATAGCACCTTTTTTCTTTCATTGAAGGTAAGACTTTTTTGCTACTTCATATCGAGGACAACCATGAGTTCATTAGGGTCCACATAACCTAAGGCTCCTTTTGCTTGTTCATCAAGTAGGTCTAAATCTAAGCTTTTTTCATATAAGCCAGACACTTTATTACTCAACTTTTCCTTTTCAAAAGAGATATTCTTTAACAAAAGTTTATTGTACTCTATTTCTTTTTTTAGATCCATTAATGCTAGCAAGCCACGTTTACCCGTGATTGTACTGATGCTGAAATATAGTGTAAGAAAAGAAATGAGTAAAGCTGTACTTAAACACAGCAACCTTTTTCTTTTTTTAGGTACAAACATCAACTTTCACATGTAAGAAATTGAAAAACGTATAACATGAAAGGGTAAATAAGAAACTAAATACCCCAGTTGCAGCTTAGAGCCTTTTTACGACAAACCAAGCGTTCATATTCGAAATGTGCACTAACATCACATACGTGAACATTGTAAATCTCTATTTACCTCAAGATAACCAATACTTAAGAACCCTGGCGGACTTTGCACTTTGGCTTTACTTTATTTATAACGTAAATCTTACCACCCCTTTTCACAACTTTACAATTTTTATCTCTACTGCGATGGGATTTTAGTGAACCTTTAACTTTCATATCTATAGTGAGAACCAAATTACCTTACATTATGGTCTCTTATAGAGGGTTAGTCAATTGATAAATTCCTTACATTTTATTAAAATACTGTATAATCGTTGCTGACACTTCTTCGATTGACTTTTGTGTTACATCGATAATTGGCCAATTATTTTGCTTAAAGAGTTCCTCTGCTTTTTTAATTTCCTTTTCTACTTCCTTAGGGTCAGCATATATATTATTATCTTCATTATTAATTGCAGTGAGCCTATTTTTGCGTATTTCCACTAGCCTATTTACGTCTATTGTTAGCCCTATCGTCAGTTTGTTCTTTAATTTTGTTAAGTCAACATAAAAGGGTACCTCACTAACAAAAGGAGTATTTGCAACTCTATAACCACGATAAGCTAAATACATACTGGTAGGAGATTTTGATGTACGTGAAACTCCAATCAAGACTATGTCTGCTTTATCAATATCTTGAACATTTTGCCCGTCATCATGATTAATAGTGTAATTTATTGCCTCAATGCGTTGAAAATATTCATTATTTATTTCAGCATATAAATCAAGCTTTTCATCTTTTTCAATTTCAAGATAGGACGAAATTTCCCTAATAATATGTGATAATATTGCCCTATAGGGAATTTTCAATTTTATACAGTTATCCTTTAGATATTTTCTTAGTTCATCATCAGTAATAGTGCATATAACAAAGTTATGCTCATTACTTTTCTTATTGATTTCCTCCAAAATTTTATCAATTTGCTCTTCTTCTTTTACGAAAGACCAAACATATTCGATAGTTTCTATGGAGCGAAAATGTTTGAGAGCTGATTTTGCAACTGAAATAACAGTTTCACCACTTGAATCTGATACTAAGTGTAAATTAAGCCTTTTAAAGGTCATATTTTAATAGTATTATACTAGCAGCAATCGTCTATTGAAATAGTGATAATTTTTTGACCTATGTAAATGCAGACTATTGATAAAGCTCAAATTAATTGATAAATTTTTAATAAAATTATTATTGAGACAAATGTTTTTATTAAAACCTACAAGCTTCTCTTGCCTTGCTAAGAAAACTGTACCTTGGCTTGGAGTTATTTGTTTTACATGTTTTTTAGTTGGAATGTTTTTAGCTCTATTCTTCTCCCCAGGGGATTGTAAACAAGGAGAAATTGTACGAATTATGTATCTTCACGTACCTTCTGCATGGCTTTCTCTTGGGATATATGGATTAATTGCATTACTCAGTTTCATTTCCTTAGTGTGGAACAATAGCATTGCTAGTGTTTTGGCACATGCTGCTGCTCCCGCGGGAACAGTCTTTTCTGTAATATGTTTAATCACAGGTAGCATCTGGGGAAAAGGGACCTGGGGCACTTGGTGGGTATGGGATGCAAGGCTCACTTCAATGTTGATTTTATTTTTCCTATACGTTGGATACCTGTCGCTGTGGAGTGCTTTTGATAATGAAACAAGAGCTAAGAAATCAGCAGCAGTATTTGCCATCTTTAGTGCTATAAATATTCCTATAGTAAAATTTTCTGTAAATTTATGGGCTACTCTCCATCAGCCAGCAAGCATTCTTAGAAAAGGTGGAATAGCAATAGAAGGTTCTTTATTACTGCCATTAATTACAATGTTTATATTTTGTGCCACATTTTTTTTGGTTGTGTGGACACTGTATTCACTCTACTTGATTAATTTGTGTAAGATAAAAAGAGAAATTAGTTTGCGGTATTAAAAATACTTGCAATTCTATAGGAAAATATGCTAGAGAAAATTAAGCGAAATACCTTTAATCACTTTAAATATCTGCCTGAAGCTGTAGGTTTTAGTGTAAAAACAGATCAGGCCCTTACAGTCATTAACTGTAGGTTAGGATCTTCGATGTTTAACATTGTTTGTGGTAATTACTATACAAAAAAAGTTCAAAGAGTTGTAAATGGATTTAAAGGTCAGCCTTTTGCATGGTGGATTAGCCCATCAATCAAGTCAAAAGCGTTAAGTCAAAAACTGCTGGAGCACGGCTTTATCACCGAAACTGAAGAACGCGTTATGTTGTGTGACCTAACTAATTTTGAAAGCAGCAACAACCAACTCATCAGAAAATAGAGTAAGATTGAACGAAGATCTACTTGAACATTTTACCAAAGTTCTTGAAACATATGACGCAACGCACGTAACTTTTATGAAAAACTCATAGAACCATTGCTCAATCGGCGTGAAAACACGTTCAATGCTTTTAATTCCTCTTCAGGGTAGTAAATATTTGATCTTCATCAAAACTCATCCTAGTACGCCAAATAGGCCCATCTAAATGCATATCAATATAAACTGGGCTATTACGACCTGGTGGAATGAAGAAGAACCTGGATACAGAAACTAAAGCGAAGTTGGATAAGGTTAAATTAGATGAGATAGAACCTGATGCTTGATCAATTCCAAATTGTAAACTAGTTGAACATATGCCATTTCTAATGCTTGCTTTTCCACTAACATTTTCAAAAAATGTACTGCCATTATATATACTAACGTTAGCAAAAGTGGAAATTTCAGATTTATTTTTGCTGCTTAATAAATTAGTGATAAACGAATTGAAATCCATATTAGTGAATTCTATTTCTTGTGCTTGCAGCTTGATTTCCCCTGATAAATTATTAGCACAATCATAAAAGCTTTTTCCCTGAGTTCTAATTTCACCACTTAAGCTTACCTGACCATTTACATTGTCAATTCCTATAACCTCACCAATTTTCTTAGTGTCCAAATTTGCAATAAAAAATTTTATATATGTTGAATCCGATCTGAAATAACCCTGAAGAGACACTTGTCCATGTTCTAGTGCATAACCTACTTTTTTAACAGTAATAGTGTCATTTATCATCACCGCATCCAAATTAAAGTCCTTCAAAACATCTTGCTCAGTCCTAAGTTCTGCAATATTGAACTGTACATTTGCATCAAAGTCTTTTTTATTATCCAAAAAATCAAACTGCTTTTTTGACCATTGAATTTGATTTATCTTACTTCTTGAATCTCTTTTCACTTCTATTAAATTCGGTAATTTAAAAATACTGCTATTAAATTTATTACCCGTAAGGTTCACATCCAACAAAGGCTTAATGTATTCTTGATCCACTAATATTTTTATATTACCAGCAACATCGAAACCTTCTCCAAACAGCTTTATCTCATCTGCAACTAGCTTACTCTTTTCTATATTCAGCAAGAAACCCAAATCTTCAATTTTCGTCTCATTTAACGTAAAATCATTAACAGTGGTCTTTATCTTTACATTGTACTTCAGATTTCTCAGCCATTGCACTTTGGATAAACTACTGAACAACGAATAATCGTATTTATCTGCATTAAGATTATGTACACTAAATCTACCATTAATCACATTGTGTTTTTTTGAATGATTTACCCTAATTGATCCTTGCAAAAGTTCTTTACCATTTAGCAATCTAATATTTGAAATAGATAATATCCTAGGTGCAAAGTGTAATTTGGAACTTATTGTGAATTGATTTTTCTCGTTTTCTTTCATCTTTATAGAAGGGAAAAAATATGAAATGAACGACTCAAAATCATTTCCCTTTACCAACAAATCACCATTAAATTCAGATATAGTCTCATTGTTTGAGACTTTTCCTGATAAGTAAGATATATTATTGGCCCCAAGAAATTGAAGAAATGTATCAACTTTTATTTCTCCATCAGCAAGTTTCAACATAGCGTGAAATTTATCCAATATCCTGTTTTGATATTGAATGTTTGAAACTTCCATATTAAAATCTAGACTCAAGTTCTGTGGAATGACCTCTCTCAAACATTCTAGAAGATCCTTCATATCCGTTGTTTTTCGTGAATTGTTTTGTATGGAATCTAAGTCAACTTCACTGAAGTTAATATTGACGTTAGTGTGATTATTTTTTCTATCATTTCGTATTATGCCACTGGCCTGCATGCTTTTGGAATCGATTTTCAAATCGGTTGCCGCAAACTCATTCTCATCAAGGTTGATATTGGATGATATCTCGATATTTTCACTAGGGATGGCATGAGCAAGAAAGCTAAGATTAGTAACTTTTGCTAAATCATTTATAAAATCAGAGCCATTATTAATTGTTAGTGTTAATTTACCCTGGAGCCTCTCTTGACTTTTATTGCCTGCAAATAGTAAATTTATAAAATCTGACTTGACATTAACGAGTACATTTTTTTTTGTGATGTCAATCTTTCCTAAAAAACCATAATTGTTATCATCTACTTTTACCTTGCCAGAGAATTGTCTGTTTTTTTTAACATCAACCTCTTTTATCCTAACAATATTGCCATAATTGGCGAAGTCATCGTTTAAATTTATTTGGCTATCTTTTATTACTATATCAACTCTACTAGCTTTTGCATTTATAATACTAATAAAATTCTCTTTACTGCTTTTCATACCAAATAATGTAATTGACTTTGGTTGTAACGAAAATAAAAACAACGATAGAAGAGACGGCCTCACTTCAATTTTATTTATACTAATCAAATCTGATAACTCTTGCTCTTTATTATTGTTGCATTGTATGTACACGTTATAAATAGTGAGCTTTGGAGTAATTAGCGAAACCTCAACTTTACCTCCAATATGTACTTTAGCGTTGTACGTGCTTTCTAATTTTTGCACAATATGTTCCTTGTAGCTGTTCCAGTCCTTAAAAGTTGCAGCAATGTAAAGAAGGATTAACACCAAAAAGACTGATAACACTGTGTATATAGAAAATCTCATGGTCTTATATACTTAGAATCATCCATAAACATTAGGTTAAGAATACCAAAATAAACAATGACACTTAAAACTATTAAAGCTGCTAAATAAATGGCACGAGCAAATACTTTATCAAAAAATAATTCTGCTGATAAGAGACTAGAAACATAAAGAGCCATTGACATAACTGCTGTTGCGGCAAGTATTTTTACAATATTTAATAATAATACTTGGCTAACCTTATAAATTTTATTTATTGTTAAATAACTAACTAATAAAATAGTATTTATCCAAGAGGAGATAGAAGTAGCGATAGCAATTCCTGTATGTTCGTACTTGTTCATTAACAGAAGGTTTAGCACTATATTAACTCCAAGACTCACTAGTGAGAATATAGTTGGTATTTTTAAATTGCCTTTAACAAAAAACGTGGGTAGCAATACTTTATTTATAGTAAATGCAGGTAAAGAAAAAGAAAGTGCTATCAACGTAGGGGCGGTTTGCTGCACTGCATAGTGATCAAATTTACCGTAAGAAAAAAGCGTAAGTAAAATTATGTCGGGAATAATAATAAAGGCAGCAGTTGTTGGCATAATTAACATCAATCCTACGTTAAGAGCCTTGTTCTGTATTTTGACTATATTTTCAGTATCATCTGCTTGTCTTGAGATTAAAGGAAGAAGTACCGTGCCAATTGCGGTACCAATTACTCCTTGTGGTAGTTGATTTAGTCTATCGGCATAATATATATATGACACTGCATTTGGTATAAAACTTGCCATGATTGTATCAACCCATAGGCTTACCTGAGTTACACAGTTGTTGATAATTGCTGGTATCACACGCTTAAAAAACAACTTCACTTCATTACTCAATTTTACGCTAAAAAAAAAGGCAGCCTTCAACTTGTATGCACCAAACAGCATCAACAATAGTTGCAAAAGCCCTCCGACCAAAACGGCCACAGCAAGATTGTGGGCCGGTGTTTTTATGTAAGGCACAAATAAACTAATAATTAGACAGAGATTCGAAATAATCGGTGCAATAGCTGTTGAAGCAAAATGCTGCTTTACTTGCAACATTCCCCCAATAAGTGATGCAATTGAAATAAAAATTATGTAAGGAATCATAATTCTTGATAAAGTTATAGTAAGGGTAAGCTTGCTTTGGCCAAACCCAGGAGTAAATACTTGAATCATATAAGGAAAGAGAGTCTGCGTGATAAAGCAAAAAATTAATAAGATAACAAATGTAATAGATATTACATTGCTTGCAAAATAAAATGCCTTTTTATTATCACGCGATTCTGTTGAATATAGCGGTATAAAAGAGGTAGTAAATGCCCCCTCTGCAAAAAGAGCTCGAAATAGATTAGCAAAGCGCAACGAAGAAAAAAATACATCTGCAAGAGAAGTTGCACCAACAACCGTGGCAATCAATACATCTCTTATTAACCCTAAGGTTCTTGAAATAGCTGTAAAAAAACTAAGTGTGAAAATATTTTTAAGCATTGCTATTTACCACTACTCCAGATCATACTTAGTGTCAACATAATTGACTATAATAATAAAAACATAAATAAAGGTATTTCAGTAAATTATGCTTGAAAGAGATTTATTTTCTGGGTCTGTGAATTCTTCTGAAAGATGGTTCGTTGTGCTGTCTCGGATAAGATGAGCGGTAATAGATTAAACGTAAGAATAGTGTATAGATAACAGGTTTGATAGACGGTTTTATACCATTGTTGAAAATCCATATCCATATGCTAAATGCAAAACTTGAAAGTCCAGTTAGTACAGGTACTGTATTTGACTCTTTAATCAGCACCCAAAACAGCCAAGTAACAGATAAAGATACAGTGAGAAATAAGACATGCTTCAATGCTTCCGTCCACTGATAAGGTTTTGGTAAAAATTCGAGCGTGTTAGGAAAAAATGATATAATTAAGTATGGGAATGAAATACCAAGGCCAAGAAATAAAAAAGTGCCAACAGAAATAAATATTGATGATTGAGTAAGAGCAAAACCTATAACAGGTGCCATAAAGGCCGTAACACAGGGAGTTATACACAGCGTTGAGAGCATTCCACCAAAAAAACTGCTATTAGCTTTATTTGAATGAGAAAGTATAAGAGTGATGTCGAACAAGCTACAAAAACATAAGCCTATTGCAAACATTACATATAATAATACTGGCACAAAAACAGAAGGTTGCATGTGAAACCCCCAGTTTACTGTACAACATACATCACGTAACGTTAATAGCGTTGAGGACAATATTAATGTGCTAGTCAATACTCCAAGTGTGTAAGTTATTCCATTTAATTTTAGCTTAAAAGAGTTACTAAGACCATTAATTATTGTTATTGCTTTTAGAGAAAAAACAGGAAAAACACAAGGCATAAAGTTAAGTGCCACACCACCAATAAACGCGAATGCTGAATTTATTAGAAAACTCACGATTTTACATGTAACGAAAACTTCAATATAGTTTGAAGTAAAAGGATTTGCTTAAATAGTCAATTGACTTTTTGTGCTGAGATGTTAGAAGTTTTATACTTTGGCGGGCGTAGCTCAGTTGGTAGAGCGTCAGTTTGTGGTACTGAATGTCGCCAGTTCGATCCTGGTCGCTCGCCCCACTAAGGTTTTTGCTTGGCAGAAATATAAGCAGCAGGTATATTTCTATATACCTGCTTAGCGACCTTAACCTAGTCTTCGGGCAACTTTATAACGTTATGCAATTGAGCTGATAAAAGCTGTTTTATCTCCTTGCTGCAATAAGTGTATGTTTTTTGCTATCTTTTCTACTAATGGGATGATATTGTCAAAGCTTGAGAATTTGGACAATACATAATCTGCTAGATTTCTTTGATCATCTGGTCTACCTATTCCAAATCTCAGGCGCCAATAATCGTTGCCAATGAGGCTATCTATAGATTTAAGTCCGTTATGTCCAGCAGAGCCGCCACCTTTCTTTATTTTTATCCTTCCGAGTTCCAGGTCGGCATCATCGTGTATAACAACGATATTGTCTAGAGAAAATTTGTAAAAGTTTCGTATTTTTGCAACAGGAATACCTGAATTATTCATAAATGAGTAGGGCTTTAGCAGCATAGTTTTGTTTTCATTGATTATGCCAGAGGTTATCAAATAATCGACTCTTTTAGAGAATGACTGAAAATTCCAACATTTACAAATTGCATCAACAATGATAAAACCAATACTGTGATAAGTTAGTTCGTATTGGCTGCCTGGATTACCAAGCCCAACTATCAGATACACTATTACTCTGTTTCTGCTTGAGATTCTTCAACGTCACTATCGGCAGCAGAAATTGTAACAACGGTAAAGTTTTCTTCCTCATGCGCTCCAAGCTTAATACCTTCTGGCAATTTTACATCATTTATATGTATAGATTGGCCAATCATTTTACCGGATAAATCGACTTCTATAGCTTGAGGTATTTTGTCAGGAGAGCATTTAACAGTGATAGAACGACATAAAACATTTAGCACTCCACCTAGCTTGATTCCTGGAGATTTGCTTTCATTTATAAATGATAAAGGTATATCTATTTTGATTTCACTACCTTTATCAACAAACTGAAAATCAACATGTTGTATAGTGTCCTTTACTACATGCCATTGAATATTGCGAACAAGGGCATATTCTTTTTTGCCTGAAATGTTCAGTTCTATTACATGTGCAGAAAGAGAGCCTGATTTATATTGCTTCGTAAATTCCTTTGCAGACAATGTTAAATTTACATTATCATGTCCTTTACCATATATAACTGCAGGGATATTTCCTTCCTTTCTTAGAGAATGCATCGCCTTTGTTTTTCTTACATCACGTAATTCCGTATTAATTGTTACCATTTCTTGTTGCGCCATCGATTGCTCCTATTTAGCTAATCCTTTTAGTATAATTTAGTAATAATATAACATAAAAATGTTTATTTCAAACTCCATTCTTTTGTATTAAGCAAGAAAGTAAACTAGAATTCTTTTTAAAACTTGCTCTGGGCTGAAAGCACATGGACGCAGTTTATTGCGTCCAAAAGGATTTATATCTCATTGTTTTTCCTGAAAGTCCAATGATTATTAATAATCTTACTATACTATAAAGTATGTTAAACATTATTAGAAGATTTATGAATGTAGATAAAAAAGTAAAAATTTTACCCATAAAGCACCGATTATTGTAACATGGGTTCCAAAAGACATTGAAAAAATGTTTCCAGATGGTAAAAATAGCGAACACAACTACGTGGATGTATTAATTAGACATAAACAAGGGGTTAACAAAGAAAAAGATATCTTTTTAGTTGTAAATAGACCGGGGCTTAAGTCAGGCCAAATCGGGCAATTAGGAGATAATTCAAAGGGGTGGATGGAGTAAATGTTATAGATCTACATGACTCTAAATATGACTCTTGTTGGAAGAAATTTGGTCAAGGGTGGGAAATAAGTGGAAAGGATATGAGCATTCAAGATTGTTTTTATGACATGTATAACAAGAAGCCTGAGGAAAGAACGCACTTTTCAATTTAAATTGATACCTTCCTGTATAATTGGAGCTTATTGTATGCTATGTGAGCAAAAAGGGTCTCAAATGGAAGAAGGAGTAGTTTATATGGATTTTGATGTTCTTGATAGCATCAGTAATGATGAGTATAGAGAACAGAGAAAAAACTTTATGGAAGAAATGAGGAACAAAGAGGTATAGGAGGTGATATAACGATACCTGAATTTTAGCTGATAAAAATGGTAATGACATAATAGCTGTTACAGATTCACTTATATTGAAAAAGATTTGTGATAAGTATAAGCGGAATATACTTAACCAGGATGAAATGAAGGCAAGGTTAGAGGAGAAGTTAGGTAAAGAGAAAATTGAATAACTAATCCAAGCTAGGCCTGATAAAGACACAGTATGTGCAGTACTCTACTCTAAGCCCGATAAAATTTGTATTTCTTTGAGCAAAACATTGCTCAGCTTACCTTTAACCGTGAATTGAAACACATGTTTCAATCGTGTGATGTTGACTTTATTAAAAATGGAGGTGAGTATCTTGCCCAGGGACAGACAATTGATAATCAGAGGATTGGTCATAACGACGTTTCTTAGTGTAAAGATCTTTATATTTTATAAACAGTCGGTTTAATAATAATTTAACCATTGAAAATATAAAATTATTATATATTAATTAGCTATGGGGTAAAAAATGTCAACAAATTGGCTTCATGATTTGTTATTCGGTTCTGATGAATTGAAAATAAAAGCTCTAGAACAAGCTCAACAGGTCGATGCTGAGCAGTTTCAAAAGGCGTTTAGTGCATTAAAAGGGTTGCAAAAAAGTCAACAGATTGATGCTGGGCAGTTTAAAAATATACACGAGTACTTAAACGGTTTGCAGGAAAACTTTACAGGTTTGGAAGAAAAAGTGGAGACACTCACGGAGGCAGTAGGAGAACAAGAAAAAATAATGTTGACTTGTTGTATAGTAGCCAGCGTTGTTGCTGTAGCGGCGATTAGTTTTATTGGCTTCTGCATCTATCAGGGAGTTAAAAGTGAAAGGAATAAGCAAAATAACTTGTCAGATACATCAGGTGCGAGACTTAATAATTTAGGTGAATCAAATAACCCGAATGCAAAACTTGGTATAGATGGTAAGCTGAATAACTTACAAGTGGATGACTTGCAAAATAATAATTTATTAGCAGCAAATGTATAATACTCCTCTTATACAAGGTGTTACAAGTTACTTAACACATCATACTTTAATGCTCAACTTGTACTCACTACGTAAGATATTAGAGCTAAAATACCTTACAGGAAAGGTGTCATCCAAGCGCTCCTTTCTTGTTATCCCAGTGCGTGGCATACAACTGTACGAACATTGTAATTTTAGAGCAGTCTCCACCAGTAGGGTGCTATCCAAGTAGCTGACACTGGAATGACACCATCAGAAAGTGAACCAGTGTCACGCGTGACACTATCTTGGACTCTTAAGCTGCAACTAATCTAAATATTAAGAAACTTACTAAATGGAGAAAAAAAGCAAAGAAACCACGAGTAGCGAGTCTTGACCTTTGGCACTGTAATAATGTGCTGACGCTTAGCTTAAGCGCGATTTGGCTGAATGTAGAAAAAATTTAAAAGACACATAGCCCTAATAATTTGGTGTAATCCGCCAAAAAACACCCAAGCTTTTTATTGAATTTTGTCATTGAACTTGGAGGTCAAAAACAAGTTTTGATTTGAAAATACCCTTAATGCTAAGGTTAAGGGGGCAGTGAGGTTTGTCAAGCAAATTTTTGTAGCTTTCATGGCCTAGCATTACGCGCTGGAATGATAATTTTGATTATTTCAACTTTGGTGAATCTAGATTATACTAGCTATATCTTTTACACTTGATAAAGTTGCACCATCTTGGTAACTTTAGTTAAAAGAAATTATTTTATTCGACATGAAAAAAGCTTTAATATTCACACTCCTAATAGCAGTTGTATTAGTAGTCATCGCTTATTTATACAAAAATAGCGGAACTGACGATTCACAAGTGGTAAATGTTTATTCATCACGTAAAGAGGAGTTAGTACGTACTTTATTTGATGAGTTTACAAAAAATATGGGTGTTAAGGTACGTTATATTATCGATGACTATTCCCAATTGCTTTCACGCATGGAAAATGGCGGTGAAGCTGACTTATTTTTAACTGCAGATGCAGTGAACTTAATTTTAGCAAAAAAAAGAGGGCTTTTATCCCAAGTAAATTCAGAGGTTTTAAAAAACGCTATACCTGCAAAATTTAGAGATAGTGAAGGTTATTGGTTTGGCCTCACAAAAAGAACTAGAATATTGGTCTATAATAAAGAATCAGTAGACCCTAAAGATTTAAGTACTTATGAAGATTTAGCAAATGAAAAGTGGAAAGGAAAAATATTGGTACGTTCTTCCACGAGCCCGTATAACCGGTCATTGATTGCTTTTATGATTGCAAACAATGGTTTTGAGAAGACAAAGGAGTGGGTCAGTGGAATTGTGAGCAATATGGCAAGAAAACCAAGTGGTGGTGATACTGATCAGATTTACGCTGTAGCTGCTGGTGAAGGAGACATTGCAATAGTAAATAGCTATTACTTTGCAAGAATCCTTTCATCAAAGTATGGAAATAAAAAGAATATTGCAAACAAGCTAGGGGCTTTTTTTCCTAATCAAGATGATACCGGCGTAATGGTAAACATTAGTGGAGCAGCAATAACAAAAAATGCGAAGAATAGAGAAAATGCTATAGCACTACTGGAGTTTTTAGTCAGCAAACGGGCTCAAGAGTTGTATGCTAAAAAAAACCAAGAGTATCCTGTTATTGAAGGTGTTGAAGCTTCTGATATATTAAAATCCTGGGGGGATTATTTACAAAGTGATTTACCTCTAAGTAAACTTGAGAAGCATCTTTTGGAGGCTGTTATTATAGCGGACGAATGTAAATGGAGATAATGTCCAGCTACCGTAAGAAAAATGCTGACGAACTTTTGGTCTGGTATTAACCTTGCTATTGACTCTGTTTTTTGGTACTTGGGGAAACCTTATTTGGGTCAGCTATAGCGATATCTTCATTATTAAAAAACCCTTGGCAGGATGTTCACGTTTAATTATCATAGAAATTATACAAATGAGTAAATGATCTATGTCAAGCAACCAAGAAGAAAAAAATAATGATAAGCTGAAAGCATTAGATAATGCAATAAGCCAGATTGAAAAAGCATTCGGTAAAGGTGCAATAATGAAGCTGAAGCAAAACCCTGTAGAGAAAATAGATACGATATCAACAGGGTCGATTGCGCTTGATTCAGCTCTGGGTGTTGGGGGATTGCCAAGAGGGCGTATAGTTGAAATATTTGGCCATGAGAGTTCTGGCAAAACTACTCTTGCTTTGCATGTGATTGCTGAAGCACAAAAAAAAGGAGGTTTATGTGCATTTGTCGATGCAGAACATGCATTGGATGTTATGTATGCTCATAAGCTCGGAGTAAACACTGATGATTTAGTGATCTCACAACCAGACACTGGAGAGCAGGCACTACATATTGTTGAGTATTTAGTGTGTTCTGGCGCAATTGATGTTATAATTGTCGACTCTGTTGCAGCGTTAACTCCAAGAGCTGAAATTGAGGGAGATATGGGCGATCAACACATGGGATTGCAAGCGAGACTTCTAAGTCATGGGCTACGGAAGCTTACCTCCGCAGTTTCAAAAACGAATTGCATATTAATATTTATTAACCAAATTCGTATGAAAATAGGGGTGGTATATGGAAATCCTGAAACTACCACGGGTGGAAATGCATTGAAGTTCTATACTTCTGTAAGGCTTGATATAAGAAAAGTTGGTGCAATAAAAGATAAAGACAATATCACAGGCAATGAAACGAGAGTTAAAGTTGTAAAAAATAAAGTTGCTCCTCCATTTAGAGAAGCTAAATTTGATATAATGTACAATGAAGGCATATCAAAACTTGGAGAGATAATAGATATAGGAGCAAAACTTGGTGTACTTGAAAAAGCGGGCGCTTATTATTCATATAATAACATGCGCCTTGGGCAAGGAAGGGAGAATGTAAAAAATTATTTCAAAGCAAACAAAGAAATTGCAAGTGAAGTAGAGATGAAAATCAAAGATTTATTCAAAAATCATGATAGTTCTATCCCAATAGAAGAGGAGAGCGAACAGCTTGTAGAAGAATCAGCTTTCTAGTTTTAGTTAAAGTTTGTATTGGGTAGGTATTACAGTATATACTCGTCATGTCTCTTACAACTATGTGAACGTTACAGTTTTAAGCAAAAACGTTTCATCTAGGCAGCTAGCACTGGCATCTAGTTTTTATTGTGCAGCCACTTGGCGTGCTCATTTAGAGTTAAGTTTTCTAGATCCTGGTACTTGGATGACATCTTTCTTGGTGCAAATTACTCTTATATCGAAATGTTCGTACAGTTGTACGTCGGCTTGAATGACGCCTTAAGGTAAATTTTCAACATCCTAAAGGTTACAGTACATAGGCCGCTTAGTTAAGAAAAAACCCATGCTACAGTGATTCAAAAACAGTTGTTATACACTAGGCCTAAAGGTGTAAGCCTCTATACTAAGCCTTCCTGCCTATTACCACAACATTTTCACTTGGGAAAAAATAATCAGGTATAGCCATATTTTTTGGTGCAGGCCCCCCAATTACTCGACCTGATGTGTCGTAATATGAACCGTGGCAAGGGCAGAACCAGCCATTACCATCTTTTGTAGTGTGATCAACTGGTACACACCCAAGATGGGTACATATGCCAATCATAATTAACCATTCCTCTTTTCCTTTGCATACTCTTTGCTCATCTGATTCAGGATCCCTTAAACTTTCTACATTCACAGCTCTTGCAGCCTTGATTTCTTGCTTTGTACGTCTGCGAATAAATACTGGCTTACCTTGCCATTTTACTTTTTTCTCTTGTCCTTCGTGAATATCAGATAAGTTAACCTCAACTGTAGACATTGCTAGAACTTCAGCGGAAGGGTTCATAGACTTAACCAGTGGCCAAAGCCCACTTACAATCCCTATGCCTGCCATAGCGCATGTGGTTAATGTTATAAAATCTCTCCTGCTCTTACTCTTAGTAAGACCCTTAACAGGAAGCGCTTTTTCATCTTTCTTGTTTGTCAGTGATTTTTTATTTCTAGTTAATTTCTTGTTCATCACTCTCCATTAAGCCATGAGTATACATTCTAACTTAAATACTGTATATTAATCAACAAAAACTTTACTTTTATACAAAGAGTGATATATTGAATGGTAGGTATATGAATGGAAGGTAAATCAGTATGTTAAAGATTGGTGATAAAAGAGGATAATACAACTTGTATAGATAAATTAATTGAAAAAATCAAAAACTACCTTCTGCCTTTTTAAATCTTGATAAGGATAGAAGAATTGAAGATATGGGATTTTAAACACCCTCAAGACTTACCCACAACTGTAAGGACAGTTATGATTTTGAAAGCAAAAGGAGAACGGACTAAAGACTACTTGACAAATCTTGCCAGCCCCTTACGATGGCATCGAGGGTGTTTCTGACTCAGAATTTGTTTTTGATCCGCGCGAGTGCAATGACAAAATTCAGTAAAAAACTTAAAGTGTTTTTTGGCGAGTTACATCAAATTATTGGGGCTGTATGTCTTTGAAGATTTTTCTACATTCAGCCAAATTGTGCTTAAACTAAGCGTCAGTAAATTATTACAGCGCCAACTTAAAGTATTGGAGGATTAAGCTCGCAACGCGGGCTTTTTTGTCTTTTTTTTCATTTAGTAAATTTCTTAATGTTTAGATTGGTTGTGGTTTAAGAGTGCAAGAGGGATGTCACACGTGGCACTGGTTCACCTTATAATGATGTAATTCCAGTGTCAGCTACTTGGATGACATCTTTTAAAAAAGGCAGAAGCTATAGATTTTGATGGATACATAATTAAAAACTTGAACAGGCTACGTTAGCCTTTACAAGGCTAAGTGAAAGGAAAAAGGAAGAGATAGAACATTTCTACCTCTCCTTAACATTAACTTTACTTTCCCAGCGCTTCAAATATAGCTGCATTTACTGCAACCTCTTGTAAGTTAGCTGATACGCCATCTTTTAAAGCTTTAAGGGTTTTATTACTTACTGCAATTGATGGTAGATTAGCCTTTCCACCCACACCTAACACTCCTTTTACTTCAGCAAGATTCTTTACTTCTTTCTCATTAATTGATATTACAATGACATTATTATCTTCAACCTTATATTTGAGACCTTTGGATAGGTATTTGCCATCTTTGTCTTTGAAGGTCACGAATATAGGTTGATCGTTTTTCTCACCTAGCAATACTGCACGATCGTCATCTGAAGAAAACTTCAGGAGTAATGCTCCATTTTCTTCAACAATATTAATGCCCCTTACAACATCAACAAGTTCAGAGAAGCTTACATTCCTATCGTTCTTACTATCTTTACCCTGAGCCCCTTCTACTGCATGCATTTGCTGACATGATGAATAAGCCAGCGCAGTAAAATATACAGCAGCAACAAATAGAGCTGCAATTCCAACAGGGTTAGCAACAGACATTAAGAACACAGGTACAGCAATCACATTAGTAGCAACTAATATCGTTGTTGTTGCTGCTGCTAAAGATGCAATCGCAGCTGTACTTTCAATACCTATCTTTGTTATAGGTACTGTATTTTTCCACTTCCATATACTTAGTTCTTTAGTCATAATAACTTTCTCCTAAATTAAAGTTAACAATAACTTAATTCTATACTGACAATATATGTTAGTCAAGTCTTTTTTATAATAATTTAATAGTAATTATATTTCGAACTGCTTCTTAAATTGTTATTAATTATATACAATTGTTATATGATACACGGCTGGCTGAATTTCGATAAACCAATAGGAATTAGCTCTGCACAAGCTGTAACCCAAGTTAAAAAGATTTTTGGAATTAAAAAAGCCGGTCATTTGGGGACGCTTGACCCCTTAGCTTCAGGTGTGTTGCCAATTGCTCTTGGTGAAGCAACAAAAACTATACCATATTTATCTTGCGGTTCAAAGGCATACGATTTCACAATAAAATGGGGAGAGCAAAAAACCACTGACGATTTAGATGGTGACACCATTAAAATTAGTAATATAAAGCCTGAATATAATCAAATAAATCGTGCAATCAAGAACTTTGTTGGTGAGATAATACAGACTCCTTCTCAATTTTCAGCAATAAAAATCAATGGGATAAGGGCATATAGATTAGCAAGAAGTGGACAAAAAGTAAATATAAAGCCCCGCTTGGTGCGAATATATGAACTGAAATTGATCTCTGTTGATACTATAAATAATAGTGCTGGTTTTTCTATGACGTGCGGTAGCGGTGTATATGTGAGATCAATTGCTCGAGATCTTGGAATTGCATTAAATTGTTTTGGATATGTTAAGAAATTAAGGAGGACTATGGTAGGTAATTTTAGAGAAACTGAATCAGTGACAATTGAGCAGTTTATAAAAAAAGATAAAATTATTCCTATCGTACCAGTCTTAGAGACAATGGTTAAAGTTAAAATTTCCCCAAAAGAAGCGGAGAAAATCAGAAAAGGTCAGGAAATCGTGTTAAATAACTTGCATAATTTAAAGAATTATGATATTTTGTGCACAATAGTGGGTAATGTACCTATTGCAATTTGCAGTTTTGCTTATGGTTGTGTAAAGCCTATTCGAGTTTTTAATATTTGAAATGAGGTTTAGATGTCAATAACATCCGAAAAGAAAAAGAATTTAATAAATACATATGCAATTAAAGAAAATGACACAGGTTCTTCTTTTGTACAATGTGCAATTTTAACCGAGAGGATCAGTAATTTAACTGAGCACTTTAAAGTGCACAAGCATGACCATCACTCTAAGCGTGGTTTACTTATATTGATAGGTAGAAGACGCAAACACTTAAATTATATAAAGCGCAAATTTGGTAATGAAGCCTACCAGGGATTAATAGAGAAGTTAGGCATTAGAAAATAATCGAGGAATTCAATATGTTTAAAATTGTAAAAAAATCTATAGATTGGGGTGGTCGTGCCTTATCTTTAGAAACTGGAAAAATAGCACGCCAAGCTAATGGCTCAGTAATTGTAAATTATGGTGATACTTCTATTTTAGTAACTGTTGTACGTAAAGAGAAGGAAGAAAATGTTGATTTCCTACCTCTAAATGTGCAATTTATTGCAAAAAGCTATGCTATGGGTAAGATCCCTGGCGGCTTTTTCAAAAGAGAAGGTAAACCATCTGACAGGGAAACTTTAATTTCAAGAGTAATAGATAGAAGTATAAGGCCGCTATTTCCAGAAGGTTTCCACGATGAAGTTAGTGTGGTGTGCAATTTATTAACTTATGATACGGTCAACCCTCCTGAAGCACCAACATTGATTGGTACTGTTGCAGCTCTTGCAATCTCTGGTGTTCCCTTTCACTTTATTATAGCTGGGGTTTCAGTTGGTTGTGATGAAAATAATAACTACATACTCAATCCCTCTGCTCAAGAGATGAAAGCAAGCAATCTAGATCTGTTTTTATCTGGTGACGAGCATTCAATTTTGATGGTTGAATCAGAGGTGAAGGAGCTTTCTGAAGAAAATGTTTTAAACGCAATAAAATTTGCTCATGAACACCTTCAACCTGTTATTAAGCTTATAAAGGAGTTTGCTGATGCAGTTGGCAATAAACCCGAGAGCTTTGCTCCTATTGATGTATCAGATATAATGCAAGATCTTGAAAGGCACAGTAAAGATTTTGAAAAAACATACTCACAAACAGTAAAACAAGAGCGCGTGCAAGCTTTGGAAGCTCTTAGAGGTAATATACTGAACCTTCTTAAGGAAGCTGGGAAAGATGAGAAATTAATTACATATGCAATAAAGAGCTTTGAAAGATCCTTAGTACGTGAAATAATTAGAAAGAAAGGTAGAAGGATAGACGGCCGTAAGCACGATGAAATACGCCAGATAGAGATTGAAGTTGATATTTTATCTAAAACTCATGGTTCTGCTCTCTTTACAAGAGGTAACACTCAGGCATTGGTTGTTACTGCTCTTGGTACTACACAAGATGAACAAATTGTAGATGACATCGAAGGCGACAGACGTGAGCATTTCATGTTGCATTATAATTTTCCTTCATTTGCTGTTGGAGAGGCTTCTGCTATACGTGCACCAGGAAGAAGGGAAATCGGTCATGGCAAGCTTGCATGGAAAGCAATTCACCCTGTTTTACCTGATAAATCTGAGTTTCCTTACACAATAAGAGTAGTATCCGAAATTATGGAATCAGACGGTTCTTCTTCTATGGCAACGGTTTGTGGAACCTCCCTTGCCTTGATGGATACAGGTGTACCAATCAAGGCTCCTGTTGCTGGAATTGCTATGGGCCTCATTAAAGATAGAGAGGAATATATAATACTTTCCGATATACTAGGTGATGAAGATTATCTTGGTGACATGGACTTTAAAGTAGCAGGAACTAGTGAAGGAATAACGGCACTGCAAATGGATATGAAAACTTCTGGTATAAGTTTCGAAGTTGTTGAAAAATCTTTAGAACAAGCAAAAGCTGGGAGATTACATATCTTAGAAAAAATGAATGCAGTGATTTCAGAACATAGCAATGACGTGAAAAGTCATGCACCAAGAATGATATCGTTCTATATAGATAAAGATAAAATTTCTACAGCTATTGGTGCTAAAGGAAAAAATATACGTAATGTGTGTGAAAGAAGTAATGCAAAAATTGAAATAGGAGATGATGGCAAAGTTTCTGTGTTTGCCATGAGTAGCGCTGAAGCTGAAGTTGCAAAAAGTATGTTGATCGATTCAATAACAGAACTAGAGCAAGGTGCAATAGTTGATGTCAAAGTTGTGAAGATAGATAAATCTATTGTAGAGCTTGAATTTCTTAATGGAAGAAAAGGAAAAATGCATATAAGTGAAGTAGCCAATCAACATATAGAATCTATTGAAAGCATACTTAAACATGGTGATATTTTCAAAGCACTGGTAATTGATTTTGAAAAAGGTGGATGCCCAAAATTGTCAAGGCGTCGCGTTGATCAGGAAACAGGCGAATTTTTTGAGTGTGAGCTCTACAATGAAGAAAAGAAAGATGGTCCAAATGACAGGGGTAATTATTACAATAATGCGTTCAGTAGAAAATCTGATTACAGGAGACCTTCTCGTCCTCGTTCTGGTTTCAGTAACAGGAATAACAGGCCACAATTCGGTAATGATGGCTCATCATCAGGTTTTTATTAGGAGTAAGCTCCTGCATTACCTCCTGTCATTCTAGTGCCCAGTGACTAGAGTGACATCAGCGGTTGGTTTATCACTCAACTAGATGTTCATACAACTGTGGGTTTGATTATAGGGCTACAACGGCAGGTTTTTAAGGTCGTTTACAGCCTTTTTTATATTTTCAGCTCTAAATATTGCTGATCCAGCAACTAAAATATCTGCACCTGCTTTTATTATATCAGCTGCGTTTAAGATGCTCACTCCACCATCTACTGAAATTTGTGTTTTAAGACCACGCTCTTGTATCATTTTTTTAACAGCTAATATCTTGCTCAATTGGGAATGAATAAACTCCTGTCCCCCAAATCCAGGGTTGACTGTCATAATTAACACAGTATCTAAATCATGTATCACATACTCAAGCACATTTGGAGGAGTTGAAGGCACAATTGAAACTCCAACTAGAACTGTTTTTTTTGTGTCGTTTACGTTTTTGTATGACTTTATCTTTCTTATCAGTCTCTCAATGTGTATCTCTGCTTCTGCATGTATAGTGATAATATCAGCACCAGCATTTATAAAACTTTCAATATGGTCACTGGGAGATTTAACCATTAAGTGTACATCAAAAGGAAGGTTGCTATATTTACGTATTGCAGAGATAACACCCGGACCGATTGTAATATTTGGAACGAAATTGCCATCCATAACGTCTATGTGTATAAAATCTACACCTAAGTCGCTAATTTTTCTTACCTCTTCTCCTAATTTTGCAAAGTCTGCTGAAAGTATAGAAGTTGCAACTTTGATACCCATGAACTGTTTTTCCACTCAAAAATAAAAAATAGCTTATTTTTAAAACTTTGTCATCTCAGTCAGAAAGGGGTCAGTATCATGTCTGCAATGTTGCGATACAAACATCTTATTTACATGAAATACCTTGACTTTATATGTGTTAAGAAGCATTGTATATATGCTGTGCGCCCGTAGCTCAGTTGGATAGAGCAACAGCCTTCTAAGCTGTGGGTCGTAGGTTCGAATCCTACCGGGCGCACTCTTTCCTCAATATTTTTTATAAACCTTCAAGTATCCTGGTACTATATTTTCAATTGATAATGGACGAATTTTTATTGTTTCAAGGTCAGTTGACTTTTCGATTGAGCTACTCATCATAACTCTTACCTGATCTCGGGTAAGTATAGGGCTTGTACTACAGGTTATGGGTTTTAGCAACATAGAAACGACTCTACTCTCTAAGAAGAAAGCTATTAACTTTGCCATTGGAAAAGATACATTGACTAACAAGCATTTTCTGTTAGTAACATTTAAAATAAACCTTAATAAGCTTCTGAAAGAGTAAACTTTTGGTCCACCTATATTGTAAATTTTCTTATCTTGCTTATTAAGGCTGATAATACGATATACCACTTCAGCTAGATCGGTTACGCATATCGGCTGAAATTTAGTTGTTCCACTGCCAATTAGCGGCAAAAAAGGAAGAATTGTTGCTAACCTTGCAAACTTATTAAAGAAATTATCTTCTTTGCCAAATACAAGACTGGGCCTAATTATTATTGCTCCTGGGAATGCAGAAGTTACAGCTTTTTCACCTTCTAATTTACTTTTAGCATATTTTGATAGCTTACTGTTTTCTACCCCCATAGCAGAGAAATGTATCATCGTGGGTATACTTTTCATTTTTGCAGCTCTTGCTATTCTCTCAGCTATTCCAACATGAACAGTATAGAAATCGTGCTTTTTTGTCTCATATAATATTCCTACTAAGTTTATAACTACATCACACCCTGCCATACTTTCTAGAATCGACCTTTCATCAAAGAAATCGACTTTAAGTATTGATATTTGCCCTAAATTTCCACACAACTTCAGACAGGCAGCTTTTTCCCGACTACGAGTAAATATTCTTATTAAATATCCCGCTAATGCCAAGCGTCTCACGATGTGTTTTCCTATAAACCCTGTTCCACCAAAAACAACTACACGTTTTGTCACGATTAAAACTTCTAATAACTTAACCTTAAACTAATACAATAGTTTTGTTTAATATTCTATTATGAGTTCCTGTACTACAAGATCCATTCTTATTCCACGTGAGCCTTTAACCAAAACTACATCATTATTCCGAACAATATTAGCTAAATTACTTTTCAATTGATTAGAATCATTAAAATGCGTGCCCTTTATATTGCCTGGCAAAAGCTTGTGCAATTCTAGCATAAATTTACCAACCGTATAAACTTTATCCACATTGTATTCTATTATAGAATCAAGCAACTTTTTATGAAATATTATGCTTTGATTACCAAGTTCTAGCATATCGCCAAGTAGTGCCACTTTCCTCTGATTGGAATATGTACTTAGAGTTCTTATTGCAGCTTTCACTGAAGCAGGACTAGCGTTATAGGAATCATCAATTAAATGTATGCTATTTCCGTTGTATTTAGATTTATGGACACTACCTCTCCCTTTTGCTATACTAAAGTTCTTAAGTGCAAACGGTAACTTTGATAAATCGAGCCCAAGACATTGTGCAACTGCTGCAACAGCTAATACAGAGTATGCAAAATGTTCACCTTGCACAGGTAAATTACAGTTTATAATCCGATCATTACCCAGCTTAATTTTTAAATTTAATCCATTAGCAGCGCGGTTTGATGTTATTCCAGTGCTCGATACTAGACTCCAGTTTCTATTATACAATCGTCTGATATACTCACGCGTAATTAAATTTTCCCGATCCCAGCATTTGGATGCTGGAATAACAGAAGACTCATCGCTTCTTATTAAATCTAGTAAACGAATTTCAGCATTTTTATCTTTACCAAAACTTATTACATCTCTATAGGCATGTGATGAGAGATATTCATAATATCTATTATCTCTGTTTAAAACCAAAGTACCGTTATTTTTCATACCATATAGAACTTCCAATTTTGCTTGTGCAATATCAAATAGTGATGAAAAATTCTCAACATGTGCAGGTTCTACATTAGTAATAACTGCAATATCTGGATTGCTAATCTTCGATAACTCTTTGATTTCACCAGCTTTATTCATCCCCATTTCAAGAATCAAGTACTGGCAGTTTTCTGGAGCTTTTAGAATTGTTAAAGGCAACCCTATATTATTATTTAAGTTGCCTTCATTTACATGAGATACTCCATATTGCGATAAAACAGTATGCAGCATGTCCTTCATAGTGGTTTTTCCGACGCTACCTGTAACTGCAATAATTTTAGTATTAACAAGAACATTCTTAATGTAATATAATGCCATATCGTGCAAGGCTTTCAGAGTGTCCTGGACAACAATCAGAGGAAGGTTTCTATATTTATTCTCACTTACTATCGCAGCTACTGCCCCTTTTAAAAAGGCCTCATGTAGAAAATTATGTCCATCAAAATTCCTTCCCTTGAGAGCAATAAATACATCCCCTTTTTTTGTGTTTCTTGTGTCTGTTGAAATATTTGAGCTGTTCACCCAATTGAAACTACTTTCTTCTCTCCCGCCAGTGACATCGATTATATTATTTGCGTTCCATTTGAACATAATTTAGAGAGTATTCTGTATAGTAAATTGAACAATAAAAGTAACGAAAGTACTACTTGTTTTAAACAATGTGTAAATAATGGTTGCAATTTCTGCAATTCCATCTTATAATGGACACGGAAGTTTATATATTTTACTCTCTAATTTTAGAGTATACTATAATGTGTGGAAAATACTTAGGAGGTATGTATGGCAGGCTCAATCTGGGCTAAGTTAGGTGAAGCAGTTAAAAAAGGTGCGGGAGCTACACGCAAGGTGTTTCTTCTTTTGCCCAAAGCACTTATTTACCCTATAAGGAAGCCATTTGCTTCAATAGATGAAATGAAACATGATTTCACAGTTTCGTTAAAGGAAGCTATTAGTATAGATGTACCTAAAGAAGAAAAGGGATATGATCCACCTATAGAAACCACAGAAGCTAGTAAGTATCTTGGTGTACAAATAACAGAACAAAAGAAAGGGAAGGTGACTTTTTTAGCGTCAAGGACCTTGACGGGAGATGTACCTTATTTGACATCAGAACAATTAGGTAAAATAAAAGATTTGTCAAAAGATCGTCCATCAAATTTAACTCTCTTTAGAGAAGAAAACAAAATTGTAATTGAAGTTGATGTTGAAGCTATAATCAAAAAAGCAAAAAAAGATAACCCAGGCATGGGTGAAAAAACAATAAAACAGCTTGTCATTGACAAAATTTATGATGAAGTTGATCATAATCTTAAAGGCCTGGCAAAGATTACTGGTGGTGAATTTAAAATTCACACAGATCGAAAATTGCTACATGGTGTTGCGGAAAAGTTGTATAAGGAATATGATAACCAAAAGCAGTCGTCAGAAATTATGAAGTCTACAGGGCCTGTAAACAACGAAAAGTTACAATGGCGATCTCCAGGGGCTGTTACAAGTACAGATGAATTTATAAAATCTTTCAACATGACTAATCCTAGCGAATTTCCTTTTGTTAAGGAAAAAAAAGAGGTTATTACTAATGTGCAGTTGCAAAGTACCGGATTGAGGGGCTTGAATCTTGAGAATGTTTCTGGTGAAGCAATAAGGCCAATATCTACCCCTAATGTAAAAAGTGAAGAAAGAGGGAAGGGTAGTCGCTCTTAAAATATGAGCAATAAAGGTTATGATAGTAATAACATCTTTGCTCAAGTATTAAGGGGTGAGTTATCTTGCGAGAAAGTATATGAGGATGAGGGTGTGTTGGCGTTTTATGATAAGTACCCTGATGCACCAGTTCATATTTTAGTTATACCAAAAGGTCAATACGTTTCATACGATGATTTTATTCTAAAAGCTTCCGCAGAAGAGATAGTAAGTTTTTTTAAAGCTGTAAGAGAGATAACATATAAATATAATTTAGAAAAAACAGGATATAGATTAGTTACTAACTATGGCGAAAATGGAGAACAAGTTGTACCGCATTTTCATGTGCATATTTTAGGTGGTAAAAAGTTAGGAAAGCATGTAAATTTATAGTGTTGCTTTCTATATAAAATGAGTGAATATTTAACTATAGTAATTTTTATCTGCGTATCAATTATAGTGTCCCTTGCTCTTGGTATGTTACCTATGTTTCTTGCAGTAAATAAACCTGATAGCGAAAAACTTTCTACATATGAGTGTGGTTTTAATCCTTTATCAAGAGCAAGAAAAAATTTTGACATAAAATTTTACTTAGTTTCAATATTGTTTATAATATTTGACTTAGAAATTGCCTTTCTTTTTCCTTGGGCTGTTTCATTATCTAAAATAAGCTATTGTGGATTTTGGTCTATGATGATATTCCTTGCGGTACTTACCATAGGCTTCATCTATGAGTGGTGTAAAGGCGCATTAGAATGGGAGTAGTTTATGACGGGTCAAGTTCTATCTAACGATGATTGGAGTCGTTATAAGAAAGAAGGGTTTCTTGTCACTAAATTTAATAATTTAGTAGATTATGTAATGAACTGGGCAAGATCTGGTTCATTGTGGCCGATGACATTTGGTCTTGCATGTTGTGCAGTGGAGATGATGCACACTGCAGCCAGTCGTTATGATCTTGATAGATATGGTATAATGTTTCGTGCAAGCCCAAGGCAAGCAGATGTGATGATTGTTGCTGGTACACTAACTAATAAAATGGCAGCAGCGTTGCGTAAAGTCTATGATCAAATGGCAGATCCGAAGTACGTCATTTCTATGGGAAGTTGTGCAAATGGGGGTGGTTACTACCATTACTCTTATTCAGTAGTCCGTGGCTGTGACAGAATTGTACCAGTTGATGTGTATGTTCCTGGATGCCCTCCAACTGCTGAGGCATTGTTATATGGGATGCTATGCCTGCAAAATAAAATAAAACGAGCTCAGAATATATAGTATGAATAAAACTGCAAAGTACATACAAAAAAAGACCAAGTGTGAATGCGTTCAGAAAGATGATCGCACTATTGTGATGCATTCAGCTTTAGATAATATTGAAAATCACTTACTCTTCCTACGTGATGATGAAAAATGCAGGTTTGAATTGTTAGTTGATATTTTTGGAGTTGACTATCCAAACAGAGAGAAGCGTTTCGAGCTAATATATAACTTGCTCAGCATTGTGCATAACATTAGGGTACATATAAAGCTCCAGTTATATGAAAGTGACATGCCTCCAAGTGTAGCGAAGACATTTAGCACAGCTTCGTGGTTCGAGCGCGAAGTGTTTGATATGTATGGAATAGAATTCTCTGATCACCCTGATTTACGTAGGATTCTAACGGATTATGGATTCGAAGGTTATCCAATGTTAAAGGATTTTCCTCTTACTGGTTACGAGGAAGTGAGATATGATATAGAGGCAAAAAAGGTTGTATATAATCCTATAGATTTATCGCAAGATTTCCGTATGTTTGACAGCTTGTCTCCTTGGGAAGGTAAAGCCACAAAAGTAAATACAAAGGAGTAGAAAATGACAGTACAAAGAAAAAAAATATCTTTGATCGGTGCAGGAAACATTGGTGGAGCTCTTGCCCATATGATTGCGCTAAGGAAACTTAGCGATGTTGTTTTACTTGATATTAGTAATGGGATACCACAAGGTAAAGCACTTGACATAGCAGAATCATCCCCTATTGATGGATTTAATGTCAATATTACTGGCACAAATAGGTATGAAGATATAAAAAACTCCGATGCAATTGTAATAACCGCCGGCATTACTAGAAAATCGGGAATGAGCAGAGATGACCTCCTGCAAACTAATGCTAAAGTAGTGAAAGAAGTTGGTGAAAATATTAAAAAATATTCTCCAAATGCGTTTGTAATAGTAGTTACTAACCCTTTGGATGCCATGGTTTCAGTAGTGCACAAATTTTCAAACCTTCCAACTAACATGATTGTTGGAATGGCAGGAGTGCTTGATTCTGCTCGTTTTCGTTATTTTCTTGCAAGAGAACTAAATATTTCCGTTGAGGATGTATCTGCTTTTGTACTTGGAGGACATGGCGACACTATGGTACCGCTCATTCGCTGTGCTTCGATTGCTGGTATTCCACTGACCCAAGTGATTGATATGGGTCTCATTACACAAGAAAAAGTTGATGAAATAGTCAAGCGCACTCGTAATGGTGGAAAGGAAATAGTTGATTTACTTCAATCTGGGTCTGCATACTATGCTCCTGCATCTTCAGTTATATGTATGTTAGAGTCATACTTACGTGATGAAAGACGTATATTAACATGCGCTGCTCATCTTAATGGTGAATACGGTGTAGAAGATTTGTTTATTGGCGTTCCTGTAGTTATTGGAAAAAATGGAATTGAAAAGGTCCTGGAAGTAAAAATGGATAATAGTGAACAAGAAATGTTTGATAAATCTGTGAATGCAGTGAAAGAGCTAAAGATATCTTTAAGCTTATAAGCAAATTAATGATTTTATAAAGCTTTCTTATAGCTTAAGTTTTGTAAACAGCCTAAAAAAGTTGCTTGTAGTTATCTCTTCTACTTTGTCGGGTGGTTTATTCCATAATTTCGCTAGACAATCTACAACATGTTTTACCATTGCTGGCTCGTTTTTTTTTCCTCTGTAAGGCTCAGGTGATAGATACGGAGCATCAGTTTCGACTAAAACACGCTCTTGTGGTACATTTTGTGCGATTTCTCTGAGTAAGCTCGCATTTTTAAAAGTGATGATGCCAGAAAATGAAATATATAGCCCCAAATCTATAGCTTGATAAGCAAGTTCTTTAGAGGAAGCAAAGCAGTGCATTACTCCATAAAAAGGGCTGTTTTTCATTTCTGACTTTAACATATCAATCATTTCATCATCAGCATTTCTAGTGTGAATGACTAAGGGCAACCTGGTTATTCTTGCTGCTTCTATGTGTGATGCACAACTTTTTTTCTGGTTGCTTTTGTTATCAGATTTATAAAAATCTAACCCGGTTTCGCCGATACTAATTACCTTTTGGCTCTTGGTAAATTCAACTAATTCATCAACATGTATAAATTCGCCGTTTTCTACAGTGGCATCAAGTGGATGTACACCAATAGAAGAGTAGACCTGATCATAGGATGAGGAAATTTTTGACAATTTAGGAGCATCACAAATGCTTAAGCATATGTTATGCAAAATTTTCACACCATTTTGCTCCGCCCTTGAAATTACTTTTGGTATTTCATCGTCGGAAAAATAAATCAAATGGCAATGAGAATCTACTATCACGAACTTATCGTAAATTTTACTTAATAATAGATGCTTTTATTTGAGAGGAAAGCTGTTCTACCACTGTTTTATAAACCTCTTTTTTAAATGGTATAACATTTGCTACCAAACCATCCACACTTTGCCAACACCACTCTTTGAACTCTGGATAATCAGTATAATTAATATCAATATCCTTATCCTCTCCATAAAATTTCATTAAGAACCACCTTTGCTTTTGGCCAGAATATTTCCCATTCCAGCATGTTGGTATAACTTTTTCAGGTAAGTTATAGTATACCCAATCCTTACTTTTAGCTACAATTTCTGCTTTATCAGTACCAACTTCCTCTAATAGCTCACGCAATGCTGCCTGCTCCAGCTCTTCGCCATCGTTAATTCCCCCCTGTGGCATCTGCCAGTAAAAGTCGCTATCAAAGCGTTTTCCGACAAAGACATGTCCTTGTTTGTTAAGCAGCATTATGCCAACACAAGGACGATACTTATCTTTCTGTTCAACCACGAGTACGTTTTGTTAAGTTATTTACGGAAGTTTCAACTAATTTTTTCCAACCTTTCATACTTTCAACAATTTTTTTTGCAACTTCTTCTGCACTCAAGTTCGAGTTATCACTTTCAAGTGAGCCTTCAGGCACAAATAGCCTTCTCCCTTTAGTTTTCTTCATAGCAAAATCTGAATCAGTAATTTTGTTTTCCTGGTACCTCTCTTCTGATTGAACACGCTTTACTAGTTCTTCACTATTGCAATGTAGTACCACAGGAAGAATTCCCACATCCATTTTCTTACTTAAATTCACCACTGAGTTGTATAATCTTTGGTCATAGAGATCATCATCTACCAGCTCATTTATAAATATGTAATGCTTCGATTTTATGTACCGTTTCTCTAGTATTGCTAACGTATTTTCTCTGACTGCAAAGATTTTTCCCATAGGTCACCTGTAACTTCAGCGTTTTTTAACCTAACGATTTTAAATATAATGTTATTAAACAGATTATTGCTTACTATCACCGCATCAATAACCTTAAATAATTCTTTTACAGTAGTAAATTTACCACTACCTGGAAAGCCGATTAAGTAAATGAGAGTCTTGTTCATAGTAAACACACTATTAGAAAACCATCTTTAAGTTATACATAAAAGGACATGTATTGTACACAATATTACACCAAAAACATAAACTATCTAGTTTTAGTAAACATTTACGTCGAAAATAGTTCATATTTAGAAATTTTGAGTGTATAATTATAAATAAGTTATACAATTTTAAGCTGATGACAGGTGTATTCGGTGACACAGAATCAATAAAAAGCACAATCGTAGGTATAATAGATCAAAATAAAGGTCACGATATAGTCACTTTTGATGTGCAGAATAAAACTGTCATTGCAAAATATATGATTATTGCATCTGGCAATTCGAGCCGCCATGTGAAAGCATTAGCCGAGCATGTAATAAAAAGCCTCAAGCAACACGATAAAATAGATGTAGAAGGCATAGATGAAGGTAATTGGGTGATTGTGAATTTTCAAAATGTAATGGTTCACATATTCAGGCCAGAAGTAAGGAAGTATTATAAAATAGAAGAGCTGTGGAATTAACTTTCTTTTACTTATAAGATTTATAGATTAAAATCACTCCAATTGGTAAAAGCAAATCATGAAATACAAGTCTGAGTTTTTAAATTTTATCCAAGAAAGAGGGTATCTATACCAATGTACAAATATTGAAGGATTAGAGCAGTTATTATTGCAGAATAATTACATAGTTGCATACATTGGGTTTGATTGCACAGCACCAAGTCTTCATGCTGGTCACCTAATTCAGATTATGATGCTGCGTCACCTACAAAAATTTGGGTATAAGCCAATGGTCTTACTTGGAGGTGGCACAACGAAAATTGGTGACCCATCCTATAAAGATAAAGCAAGAAGTATCTTGTCCATAGAAAACATCAAGCAAAATACCTCTTGTATAAAGAGGATATTGGAGAAAATGATATCTTTTGATGATAGAAAGACTGGTGCAGTGATAGTAAATAACGCAGATTGGTTAGATAATATAAAATACATAGATTTTTTGCGTGATATAGGGGCGTATTTTTCTGTAAATCGCATGCTAAGTTTCGACAGTGTAAAAATCAGGCTTGATAGAGAACAAAACTTAAGTTTTCTGGAGTTCAACTACATGCTATTGCAGGCTTATGACTTTGTTGAACTGAATAAAAAGTATGACTGTCGTTTACAGATTGGGGGGTCGGACCAGTGGGGAAATATAGTAAACGGGATTGAACTTGGTAGAAAGTTGAATCTACCTGAGTTGTTTGGCCTTACCGCTCCTCTTTTATTGAATGCTCAAGGGGTGAAAATGGGCAAAACCGAAAGTGGAGCAGTATGGCTTGATGGTAATATGTTAAAGCCTTACGACTACTGGCAATATTTTCGCAATGTTGACGATCAAGATGTAGGGCGTTTTTTGAGATTGCTTACTGATCTGCCAATTGATGAGGTTAAAAAACTAGAATCCTTAAAGGACCAAGAAATAAACGAAGCAAAAAAAGTTTTAGCGACAGAGGTAACAAAAATATGTCATGGTGATAAAGAAACAGAACTTGCACAATCTGCTGCAGTCTTTGCTTTTGAAAATGAAGATAACTCATTACTCCCTGATTATACCATAACAAGAGAACAAGTTGCAAATGGCATATCCTTAGTAAACCTGCTTCGCAATACCGGTTTTGAACCTTCGAAAGGTGCTGCAAGGCGTTTAATACAGGGCAATGGGTGCAAAGTTAATGATAATGTTATAAACGATGTTAACCATATAATAAATTCTGAGAGCTTTAAAGGTCAGACATTTATAAAATTATCTGCAGGAAAGAAACGCCATATTAAAGTTGTGGTAGGTTAGATTTTGAAGTAAGAAAGCAAATTTCATACAAACAGAAAACTATTGTATACAACTCCAAATGCGGATTGACTCAGGTATTTGGCTCACGCAGAAAAAAATGGCAGAGTTATTCGGTGCCAGCTATTAGTACACATATAACATATTTGAACTTGTCGAATTGCAGGAGAAATCGGTTGTTTCCGAAATGGAATGCGATCTGATGTTGCGGTTTCTGTGATGGTTAAATTACATCTTCTCTAGACATTAGGGATAATGTATGTCTCACATTTCAGAGAGTGGCAACCTCTAGGATGCAATCATGAAACAAAAGCAGGTAATGTTAACCCTTATGGCAAATTCCCGTAAATGGAGTTAGATATGGTTACGAGAGAAATCTATGTCAGAATTATCATCAAGAAAGATATGTGAAAGGAGGTTGAATACGCATAAACCAAAAGGTATGAAGCGAATGAGGGATAAAGACTTCCGTTTCTTAATTATAGATGTTCTCAGCTTCCGGCAAATAGTAGGAATCTAGGTCTAACATGAAACAAAGTCCGTGGAACAGAGTAACCACATGAATGCTCTTATATTTACCCGAATATAAGTGGGTAGCTAGCCGTATGCATTTATGTTGGAGGGGTTGTCTAAGAAGCTAATGCCTAAAGGTAATTCTTAGGATATGCAGACGTGGATACTATAGTTTGGAAAGTAAAGTTATGAGTAATAGTGAATATGTTATAAGCCAACAAAAAGTTAGGTATAAAAGGAATGAAATTCCTTAGCACAAGCTGGAGAAATCTTCGTTTAGGTTACAAAAAAGAATTTACTAAGCTTCTATAATGTAATGATATTAAGAAGATGCATAAACTTCAGAGATTATTACTAAAATCGATAAGTGCAAGAACGCTCGCAGTTAGGAGAGTTGCACAGGATAATGGAGCGAAAAAGACTGCAGGTATTGATGGGAAAGCTAGCCTTAGCTAAGTAGAAAGAATATAATTAGCATATTCTATGGATCTAAAGGAAAAAGTAAAACCATCAAGACGAATCTGGATTCTAAAACCTGGTAAGCCATCGGAACATCGTCCCCTTGGTATTCCCACTAATATGATCGTATCGAGCAAAACAAACACTTGTTAAAATGGCGCTAGAACCCGAATGGGAGACAAAATTCGAGCCGAACATTTATGGTTTTAGGCCTGATAGATCTTGTCATGATCCCATGAAGATCATGTTTTATGCGCTTTATAAGAAATCCGCATTTATTTTAGATGCGGATATCTCTGGATGTTTCGATAATATAAAACATCACGCACTGTTGGAAAAACTTAATACTACTCCAACCCTTAAGAGAAATATTAAAAAAGTGATTAAGAGCAGGTGTGATGGAAAATGGAACTTTCCAACCAACCAACTGAAAGTGGTACAATTCAAGGAGGAACTATTCTTCCTCTGTTGGCCTGTATAGCATTACATGGTTTGGAACAATATATTAAAAAAATCTCAAAGGGGAGCTTCTACAGTATAGGGGAAAAAATGTGGTACAATGTCACAAAGTGGGATACAACAATCACTCAGGGTTATTTTTTATGCCGATGATTTTGTTTCATACATTTAGAGTGATGAGATTATTCTGAAGGCTAAGGAGCTAGTCGAAAGTTGGTTAAAAACTATCGGACTAGAGCTAAAACCTTCAAAAACAAAGATCTCTCACACTCTCAAGTTTTCCAACGGACAGAAACCAGGTTTCAATTTTCTTGTTTTCACAATACAACAATATCCAGTGAAAAGTAAGAAAGGTTACAAGTTATTGGTTAACCCAAGTCGTAATTCTGTTAAACAGTATACGTTGGTTATTAAACATAAGTTAAGGAAAATGCGAGGCGAATCGCAAGAAGCTGTAATAAACAACCTTAATCCAATTGTTAGAGGATGGTGTCAGTACTACACTTCGGTAGTCTCAAGCAAAACCTTTAACTCATTGGATATGATCATGTACACCCAACTTTGGAGATGGGTAAAATGTAAACACCCAAACAAAGGAGGATGCTGGATTAAGAGGAAACACTTTAAAAGGTATGGTAACTAAAATTGGAGATTTATGACAAGTAACGGAATACGTGTTACAAAACATGGAGAACATGCCAGTGAATGGCATATCAAAGTGAGAGGAACCAAATTTCCTTATGATTGAGACTGGCCATACTGGGAAAGTTGTTTGAGCACAATTCCAGGAAAATCGCTATAAGTAATAAAACTACTGAAGATGCAACAAGGCGAATGTAATATTGTCATCTTTGGATTAGATTTGATGACTTAGCACATGTGTATCATCAGGACTGCAATAGACTCAATAATAACATCAAAAGCTTATCCTCATTACACGAGCACTGTCATGACCAATTGCATGGAAGTATGTGTGACAAGCGCCGAATTACAGAAAAGTCGGATAACGAGGGACTGTTAAGTCCGGTTTTGAAGCTGAGGGGGAGGTGACTTTCTCTCCTTAGGTAACAACAACTGCTTCAGATGGTAAAAGTATCCTACGCCATCTATACAACTTAGACTCAATTAACGAGTATCAAACACGCAACATTACAAAAGCGTCTGCAGGAAAGAAACGCCATAAAAGTTGTGATGAGTTAATAAATTTTTATGAAAAAAAGATATGTTAGAAAATTGAGGCTTCAAAGGAGGTACAAAATGGGGCCATATTATGGAGATATCGAGGGTCTTATCAAAGAACCCTACCTCTTCAGAGGTAGGGATTATTTCAATAAAGGGAAAGTACAGATTATATCTGTTAATGAATCTCAATTAATGAATCTCAATGCAAATCAGAAGTGATGGGGCATATGTATATCGGATAACGTTAAGGTGCAATGGTCCACTCCTTAGTGGGGGGTGTTCCTGTCCTGCGTTTGTGTACTACGGTCCGTGTAAACATATGGCTGCAACAGGTTTTGCTTTGATCAATCTCGATTGGGAAGAAATACAGGTCATCTGTGTGTTCTGAACATACTGATAAACAAGTTCACCTTGAAAGGTTGTACTTAAAAAACGAGCCAAAAGCCCACTTTAATAAGTGTTCGCTTAAATATCCAATATCTAGAGATTTTTGAAGAACTGGAGGATAAAGAATATGAGCAATTCATTCAAAGCGAATTCTCAAAACTCAAGAATTATAGCTAATAAAGCCCGCTCATGTCATTCCACAATTTGATTGTCACAGGATCTGGTTTATAGAACCACGATTCTAGCCTAAGTGCTGGAATCTGAACTTCAGGATATCACATATAATTGCATGCCTCACTACAAACACATTTTGATAAACTTGAGTTACTTAGCCATAGTTTAATCATTGCGTCTTTTGGTAAAGAACTCAAGAATTTAATATTTCTAACTTTTGGCTTGGTAACGGCTTGTTAAGCTTTTGCTGTTTTACTAAAAAGATCTTGAATAAGCCTATTCAAGAACAAGCGCTTGTGTAGTTATAGGTAACGTAGGGCTACCTGGTGCCGCATATCAATTCGGAATGTAAATCTCTAACAAGGGTTTCGGCACATTCTCTTTGAACAATTATACTGATTTTAGTTTCAGACGCCGTGATAGCAAGCATTTCTATCTTTTTTTCGCTTAAGACTTTGAGGGTGCAGTGCATCACTTCAGTGTTAGACATAACACCAATACCAATTATTGAAATTTTAGCTACATTACTGTTGATAACATAACTTTCCTTCCCATTCAGTAGCGCTTTCATTAAATCAATATCAAGTTCGGAAATTACAAGACTTGACCCATGTATTATATCAACTTTAATATTTGCCTCTGTCATATCTTTTAAAATGCGCAAGGTATTTGCAAGGTTAGTAAAAGTTACAAGCGCTTCATTAGTGCTACAAGTTATTCCAGTGATTAGATATCTTTCTAATACATCTTTTTTGTGTAGTACTGAAGTGCCTTCCACCTCTTTAAAAGTGGATAGCACATGTACTTTAATGTTATGTTTCATTGCAAGTTGTACTGAACGATTATGCAGTATTTTAGCACCAGATGACGACATTTCCAACATCTCATTATAAGAAATAGACTTGAGCTTATATGCTCTTGGAACAATTTTTGGATCAGCTGTATATATTCCATCGATATCAGTGAAAATCTCGCAAACCTTGACGTTAAAAACTACCGCGAAGGCAACTGCTGATATATCAGAGCCTCCTCTTCCAAAAGTAGTGATTCTATCATCATGTATACCCTGAAAGCCGGCAATGATCGCAACAGTGTAACCTTCGGCAAAAGATCTTTTCAGATGATCAATCCCTATCGTTTTTATTTTAGACTCAGAGTAAAGATCGTCAGTTATAATTGGTAACTGCCAGGCAAGCCATGATTTAGCATTTACTCCGATAGATTGTAGGGTGATCGCCAGTAGTCCACAAGAGATCTGCTCTCCTGCTGAAAGCATAACATCATATTCTGATAGATCTTGTCTGCGACTTAAACTTGAAATTTGTCTAGCTTGAAAAGCCATTTGGTCGGTAAATCCTGCGACAGCGGAAACGACAACAACTACATTACAGCCTTTTTCAACATCTTTTTTTATCAAATTTGCAACTCGGTTTAAATCAGTTAATGAAGTCCCACCAAATTTTTTTACGATCACGTTATCCATAGTTACAATATAACTTTCCTTTGGAGAAAAATATAGCACTAGTTGATATAAGTTTTAAAAGGCTCAATTATTAGACCTTTTGCATAACCTAAACTAAAAGGCAGTTGTAGTATTTATACTTTTTTCTGCGTTTTTTTACTCTAAACACTAGCTGCTTTTAAATTGCAACTAATGTAAGCGTCTGGAGTTATGGCTTAAGAGACAAATTAAGAGGTTGTGAAAGGGCCTTTTGTTTCCATATTAAGTATAATGAAATTATTCGCTCAAGTTCCTCGCTTTGATTATATAAATATGAGTTTTTGTGGTAAACAACAAGATCACTTTTACAGGTCAATTGCTTGTTAAGTGAGTATAAAAAACTGCTATTAATGCAAAATCAATCTTCATAGTTTAAAATTATGCAAAATGATAATGAGTTTTTGTATAGGAGTGCAATTATGGGCGTAGTAAGTAAATTTTTAATCAGATCTATTGGAAATAATAACATAAAAGGTGTGAAACTAGCTTTAAGCCTTCATTATTTAGTAAATAATCTTGAAAAACTCTTTTCGAGAGTTAATCCTTTTAGAAATAAAGCATCATTTAACAGGAATGATGATCAAGTTTTAAACCGTGCCTTAGGATACGCAGTAAACAATCTTGATTATGGTGCAATGGTATTACTTATTAACGCTGGTGCAAGCGTTCATGCAATAGGCAGCGATGGTGTAAGAAGTATAATTTATAAATACAAAAGAGCACTTGCTTATGAGAAAGAGGCACCGGAGCAAGCTAAGGAGTTTCTTGCAAAATATAAAGAAAAATGCTGTTTAGTACTCAGTGAATTAATAATACATGGTGCAATATCTAAAAATAACGAAGAAGAGAAGAATATATTAAAGATTTTCGAGAAAAGAGAATGTTTTGGTGAGTCTAGCTCAGCTAGTAATGTAATACCACCTGAAAACTCTCCTAGAACCTTTAATTGTAAGCCAACAAATATGGAGTTTATGAATGTTGAAGTAAATAATATGATACCACCTAAGAAACCTCCTAGAACTTTTGATTATAAGACAGAGGGTACTAGCTATGATACATTGCTTGCGAGAGAGCCCATTTACGCTGAGGTGTATGACTCCAAAGTCAGTAAAGCATTGCAGGAAAGTGGTCATTTGAGCATATCAGAAGAGCCTATTTATGCTAATGTAGCAGAGGGTACTAGCTATGATAGATTGCTTGCGAGAGAGCCCATTTATGCTGGGGTGTATGACTCCAAAGTCAATAAAGCATTGCAGGAAAGTGGTCATTTGAGCACATCAGAAGAGTCTATTTATGCTGATGTAGATGCTTTATATAAAGCATCTACCAAAAGTTTATCGTTGGAAGATAGTGGTTATTCTGGTATATTAGAAGAACCTATTTATTGCACTGTAGATGCTCTTTTAGAGCAAAAAAAGGCTGCTAGCCTAACACTGAAAGAGCCGGAGCAGTTATCGAAGCCTATTTATGCTAAAGTAGATCTTTTCGAGAAAAGGGCAGAGAGAAAACTAAAAGATATAAAAGCTAATTTTAGGATTTATCATGGGCTGGTACAAGATAAAGTAAGTCAGTGGCAAGAGCGAATAAAAATAAATGAACAAAACTCTAGTAGGCTAATAAATCAGCAACAGACTAGTGATCAAAAAGTTGAGGTCAGAGATGGCTTCAGTGTAAAAGAAATAAAACAGAAGTATGAGAGCAAAAATTCAGGTTACAATTCTGGCTACGGGTCTTATACAGAAGTTGAACAATTAAGAATGGGACCTAAAACCCCTAACTCTAAGGTAAATTTGGTGGATATTGAGTGTGGAATAGAGAAAGGTGTTTGTGTTCTAAAATGATAGAAGTATCCATTTAGTGGTGTAGCAGGAAAACTTTCAAAACAAGTATAACCATTAAAATAAAAACGCAGAAAATGTGGTCCTTTATTAAGGTAAGAAAAGAACTATTGAAACCCACATAACACGTGCCTTTTTGCTACACCACTGAACGTTTACCAACTAATCTAAACTATAAACATTAAGAAATTCACTAAGTGAAAAAAAGGCAAAAAAAGCCCTAGTCACTGTCTATTTTCAGTATTGGCGTTTTTTAAATCTTAAATGTTGCAATTTAGCTGCTTTTAAACTGCAACTAACCTTAGCTTAAATATTTAAGAAATTTACTAAACAAAGAAAAGACAAAAAAACCCGCAGTAGCTAATTATTAACTCTTTATTTTAAAATTGACGTTGGTGATGTCTTGAATGCTTTATAAGCGCGTTCCAGCTTTTATAGGTAAAAACCTAGAATTTTATAAAGATATACGGTGGACATAGTGCAAAAATTAAACAATAGTACGCCAAATACAAGTTTTCTTGTCCTTTTAATCTGCACAGATTGGGAAGTTAAATAATAGCTTCACTATTGTGATAAGTGAGCTGGCAAGATTTGTCAAAGAATTTTTGCCTTTCTCTCAGCTACCTGAGTCATTGTTATCGCACTGCCGAATTGTTATGCAAGAAGTCTATTCTCTATAGCAAAATCTCTGGCCAGAAATAATGAACCACAAATCAGTATGGTTTTGACGTTTTGAATAGGAGCTTTTAGTATGTGGTTTAATATGGCATCGCCAATTGATTCACATTCAGTAGCATTTATTCCTATATTATTGGCTCTCTCTCTAATTAAATCTGTGTTTGTTGCTTTAGGTTCAGACTTAACACAAACCGCACATAATAACTTGGTATATGGTTTTAGATGTTCCAAAAATTCTTCTACATTTCTGTTACGAGTAACACCAAAAATCATATAGATACCTTCAGCAAAATTATTTTTTACCCACGCAGCTAATACTCTGGCACCGTCATTATTGTGTGCACCATCTAAAAATAATTGCCAATCTTTTGGTAATAAAGAAATTAAATGGCCCCCTTTTATAAGCTCTAGTCGTGCAGGCCAGTAGGTATGTTGTAAACCTGAAGTGATATCCTCCTCTCCAATATCAAATCCATACTTTCCACTCAAAATGCTACATGCTGCAATGGCGTTTCCTGCATTAATTATCTGATGATCGCCCTTTAAAGATAGCAAAGGAAATTCTATTGATTGAATAGCTGATTGAAAAATCATTTTGCTATTCTGTTTTTTGCAATTCCACTCAAGCCCCCCTCTATATAAAGGAGATTTCTTATTTATTGCATAGTGCTCTAGCGTATTCATTATAGATTTTTCTTGTGGTGCTACTACACAAGGAACATTGTGTTTCATTATCCCGGCCTTTTCACCTGCTATGGTTTCTACAGTAGAGCCAAGATATTCCGTATGGTCAAGTGCAATGGAAGTGATGATTGTTAAAATTGGATTATCTATAACATTTGTTGCGTCGAGCCTTCCACCCATACCCACCTCGATTAAAGTGACATCAGCTTTATGACGAGCAAAAGCTAAGAAAGCTACAACAGTTGCAGTTTCAAACAAAGTGATTGGCTGATCTGCAATTGCAGTACGGCATTCTTCCAATAAGTTATATAATTCATTGTCGTCGATATAATCGCCTGCAATAACTATTCTCTCGTTAAACTTTACTAAATGTGGGGAAGTGTATGTGTGAACCTTATACCCTGCTGCTTGCAGCATGTACCTTATAAATGACAATGTTGAGCCTTTTCCATTAGTTCCAGCTATGTGAATTGCGGGAGGCATTTTTCTCTCGGGATTTCCTAATATATTTAGGAAACTTTTTATGCGCTCAAGAGAAAAATCCTTTGGCTTTCTACCAAGCGGCTTAGGCCAATGAGGCATGTATATCATAGATTGTTATTACATTTTAATTCTCTTGTAACACTCGCTATACCATATGTATCAATTTTCTCGCTGAATTGAGAACGTTGATTAATAGAAATGCTTATCCCATTCATTATAACATCACTTATTAAGAAAGAATTGCCATTTTTAGTAACCTTGAAATCAATATTTGTAAATTCTTCGTTGCCGTAAGAAAATCTTGTACTAATCAAGCAAGTTTCGTCATTAACCGCTTCCGAGCTCATTATAATCATTTCACTATTATTCATGTACTTATATAAAATTTTAACGCACAAACGCGTAAGATACATCTCATACTCTCTTAAGAAGCCTTCTCTTTCTTCCTTATTAATCAAAGCCCAGTGTTTTCCCATAATGAATCGAGATATTTCTTTGAGGTTAACATTATTTTGAATGATCTCCTGAAGCTTTTTATATACATATTCTCGATTTTTTTTATTCTCCTTTGCAGACACGCTACCTGCTTGTTGTTTCATAGCATGCATAAAAATTTTGTGACCTGCACAACTAGTGTAGGCACTTGAAGAAAGTGCAACAAAAACAGCAAAGATTAAAACTTTAGTAATACTCATAATATATATTTATTGACTTTAATACTTAAAATGCAAAGTTTAATAAAAGTTGAATAATAGTTAGTTTTACTTTAACTGTAATATACCTATAGACATGACATATGTAAACAGTTATAATTATAAGGGTCTGTTCTATACGTTATGAGTTAAGTTAAGTTTCCCGAGCGATAATTTCTAGTCAAGGGAATTGCTTCTATTAATTTCAATGAAATTAGTGTGTGATGCCCACCTTAACTTCAGGTCTCAGGAATCTACTAAGGCTAACGGTAGATACGGATCCCATTCCAGTTAGTTTAAATTTATGCTCCACCAATATAAAGAACAAGATACTTTTCTCTGTTCACCTAATGAAGTATTTCAGGTTGTAATTGATGTTGAGAAATACCCTGATTTTGTTCCTTGGTGCAAAGCTGTTTATATAAAAGAAAAAATTGATAGCCAAATGGTTGTGGATCTCCTGGCAGCTTTTCATGGGATTAAAGGAAGATATACATCAGAAGTAACCTTTCTTTCTCCAAGTGAGACAAATGAAGGTTGGATAAAAGCTGTATCATCAAATGGAATATTTAAACACTTATATAGTGAATGGAAATTTATCTCTATAGGTGAAAGTGAAACTATGGTAGAGTTTTGTATAGAGTTTGAGTTTAAATCCAGCTCGTTTTCTACTTTACTAAATTCAGTATATAAATACACACAAAGTAAAGTAATCGCTGCATTCAAAGATAGAGTTGAAAGTTTAGCTGAGTGAAAAGTTATCTTGACATTATTAGTATAAATATGTTACTTCTTTAGTAAATTAAGAGTTTATGATATAATGACCTTTAGACTATTGCTTTTACTAATTTTTATAAGTTTTAATTCTTATGCAGTTGTTGAGCAGGACTCGTCCAACAATCAATACACTCAAAAAATTGATGAAATAACACTAAAAGAACTACTATCACCATTACCTGATGATAAATTATTAGGAGACCCCCAAGCGCCAATCCTAATGATAGAATATGCTTCGCTCACTTGTTACCACTGTTCTCTTTTTCATAAGGAAGTTTTTCCTAAAATTAAAAAAAAATATATAGATACAGGCAAAATGCTATATATATTTCGTCATTTTCCTTTAGATTATAGAGGCCTAAAGGCAGCAATGCTGAGCTATTGCTACGAAAAAGAAGAAGATTATTTTAATTTTAACAAAGCTGTTTTTAATTCAATAGACTCGTGGAGCTACTCTAACTTAAGCGATTTAACTGTATTGCAGAAAATTGCTTTGCTAAGTAACTTAACGAAAGAAAAATTTGAACACTGCATCAGTGAAAAGAAGAACAAGGAAGTGTTTGATAAAATTATAAATGATAAATCACTGGCAATAAATAAGCTTGGTATTATGGCCACCCCAATATTTTTCATCAAGCTTAACAACGGTGAATTGTATGCAGAGCATAATAAAATTAAACACGAGGGGTATAGAACGCTAGAATACTTTACTAATGTAATAGATAAACTATATATGAAAAAGCTATAGTGAAATAATACCACTGTAGCTTATCACACAAAAGACCCTATGCTGAGCCATCATTTTTCATCACTGTTTGTTGTTTTTTACGCTCAAATTCTCTCTTTTTACTGTGCCAAGTGTAGTAATACATAGCAATCTTATTCTCTATTAATATTATTGTTCCATCATAAAACTGAACCATGTCCATAACTTTCCTCTGGGCTTCATCAAAACGTTCCCTATACTTTTCACGATAAGCTGGGTTATTTAGTAATGTAACCCCTTCATCTTTGCTAGATTTTTTGCTTAGCGTTTCAACCCCACCAGTAATATTATAAGACATATAACCCCCCTCTCATTGATTATGAAAATTATATTTTAACAAAGGGAAATGCTTATGAGCAGTCCCTCTAATTTTAGTATGATAATTGATCAATTATTATACTAGTTAATTATGATATTACATATAATAATTTTTGTCACTTAAAATTTTACGCTGTAAGATAACCACCTAAAACAAATGTTTTTACTATTTCGAGCTAACATTTATAAACTTTATGTAAACTAAACCTTTCTATAATATGAGACATGGCACGTAGTAACTCTAGTAAGAAATTATCATACATAAGAGATTTATTTGCAAAGGAATATAAAAAAATAGAGGAGTACTGTATTCTTAAAAAAAAGAAACATATTCAAATTAGCGCTGAAGAAGGAAAGCTGTTAAGTCTATTTATAAAAATTCATAAAGTAAGAAGCATCGTTGAAGTTGGCACGTTATACGGTTATTCATCAATTTGTATGGCAAAAGCTCTACCTGAGTATGGCCATATATACACAATAGAAAACGATCCTGAACACTTGAGTATAGCAAAAAGAA
This sequence comes from Wolbachia pipientis, assembly GCF_030373985.1. Classification (GTDB taxonomy): domain Bacteria; phylum Pseudomonadota; class Alphaproteobacteria; order Rickettsiales; family Anaplasmataceae; genus Wolbachia; species Wolbachia pipientis_D. Next base: position 104,434 of record NZ_JAUCRB010000002.1, on the reverse strand, counting down.
ATTTTAGTATTTTTAATTTGAACAATAAAATTACTTTAATAGAAGGTAACGCATTGGAAAAGTTGAATGAGCTATCAGCGAAAGCGCCATTTGACATGATATTTATCGACGCTAATAAGAGCGGCTATCCTCAATATTTAGATTGGGCAGAGTTATACATTAAACAAGACGGGCTAATTGTTGCAGATAATACTCTATTGTTTAATACAGTATTTTTGGAATCACCTCCAGAAGAAGTATCGGAGGAATCATGGTACGCTATGAGAGGATTCAATTACAGATTATCAGACGAAAAAAGATATTACTCTATATTGATTCCAACTGATGAAGGGATGACTGTAGCTTTAAAGCTAACATGAGTTAAAAATCAAAGTTGGCATAATGCTGAGGAGGAGTTAAACCAAGAACCCTCTCTAACAACATCTCACGAAAACAAGGCCTTGACTTAACAATAGAATACCATTCTTTTAAAATTTTACTCCTTTCCCATGGAAAACTATTTACGTAGTCCATTACAGAAATATGTGATGCTAAAGTAATGTCAGCCAAAGTGAATCTATCGGTTGCAAGCCAAATATTTTTGCTAATTAAGTACTCAATATATTCCACATGACAAGACAGGTTATGCTGAGCTGCGTGAAGATACCTAGAGTCAGGACTGCGATTAATTATCACTTTCTCATTTATGATATACTTAGTAACTTCATTATAAAATTTATTATCAAACCAGTTAATCAAAGCACGTATTTTAGACTTAACAACAGTAGAGGAATCCAGCAGTTTGATATCGTTGTTGTAAGTTTCTTCTAGATATTCACAAATAGCGTTACTGTCTGCTATAACAAAATTATTATCTATAAGCACTGGTACCTGTCCAGTTGGGTTAATTTTCATAAACTCATTCCGCTTCTCCCACGGGTTTTCGTATACTAAATCACAACTCAACTTTTTTTCCTTTAGAAGAGCTCTAACTTTTCGTGAAAATGGACAAAGAGGGAAATAATATAAAATCATAATTGATTTCTATAAGTAATCTATGCAACCTCAATTAATCATAAACCAAAGTAGGATATACCTTGCTAAATAAAAAAAAAAGTATAATATTTTATAAGGTATGCAGGCAAAAACTCTGTAACTTGGTCAGATCAGAAATGAAGCAGCCATATCAGAATCTTTTTGGGTTGCATACCTACTTTCATTGTTGTTTTATTCTAGACTATGAACATAGCATTAAAATATCGTCCTGGCAGCTTCAAAGATCTAGTAGGTCAAGATATATTAGTGCGTATATTAGAAAATGCTTTTACTCTCAACAAAATCCCACAATCTATACTGCTCTCTGGTAGCAGTGGAGTTGGTAAAACTACCACAGCAAGAGTAATAGCTTTATGTTTGAACTGCTCCTTGGGACCAACTTTTGAGCCTTGTGGATCATGTGAAAATTGTCTGGCGATAAAAAGTTCAAGTCATCCAGATGTGATTGAAATCGATGCGGCAAGTCACACTAGCGTTGAAGATATCAAAGTAATCCTAGGAGACATTTGCTATTCACCTATAAGTTCCAAATTCAAAGTTTACATTATAGATGAAGTACACATGTTATCTAGCAGTGCATTCAATGCGTTACTTAAAACTCTAGAAGAACCACCATCTAGTGTAAAGTTTATTTTGGCAACTACAGAAATAAAAAAGATACCAATAACTATCATCGCGCGTTGTCAAAGGTTTGATTTGCATAACATTCCTGCAGCTAAAATAGTAGAGCGTTTGAATGACATTGCACAAAAAGAAAATTATCTCATTGAAAATAGGGCATCAGAATTAATTGCACGTCACTCTGGTAATTCAATGCGTAACGCCTTATTTTTGATGAATCAAGCAGTGCTATATAGCAAAGGTGGTGTAATATCTGCTGAAAGCGTGACAGACATACTTGGTCTAGTGGATAAAGACATTATATTTGATCTACTGAAAGTAATGCTAGATGGTGATTTACAGAGGGCTTTATTGGTATTTGACAAAGCGGTTAAGGCAGCAAACCCACTTAGTATTTTTGAAGGTCTACTGCAAACAATCCAATTAATATGCCGTTTTTTGATTACAAAAGAGGTTGATAGTTCAGTTACGGAATGTGAAAAGAACAGGATAAAAGATTTAAGTGCAAAGAAGTCTTTAATATTTTTCTCAAGATTGTGGAAGGTGTTGCTCAAGGGAGTTCAAGATATAAAAGCCTCAACATGCAATGACGTTGCTGCTGAAATGATATTAATTAGCCTCTGTTATCTTTCCGATTTACCTTCTCCGGAGCAAGTAGTCAAAAAAGTTCTTGCACAGAATACACAGCAAAGGAATATGCGTAACACAGAGAGCACACAGCAAGAAAATTACGATTTTGATAAAATTCTGCAACTATTACGACAGAATAACCAAATTTATCTTTACAAACAACTATGTAGTAACCTACAATTAGTGGACTGCAAACCTGGATATTTAAGGTTAAAAGCTGTATCTCAACTAAGTAGTAATTTTTGTAATGATTTAAAAAATTACTTAAATCGAGCCACTAGACAAGAATGGGTTGTTATAGTTGATGCGGGTTATATAAACAGGGGGACAAGTGACCTAAGTTATGTACCTGTAGTCAAGGATATACTTAATACATTTAAGGGTGCAAAGGTAGTTAATATAGAAAACAAGGAGTAAGTTGTGGATTTTAGTCAAATAATGAAGCAAGCACAAGAAATACAAAAAAAGCTTGCAGAAGCTCAAGAAAAGTATATTGGTAAAGGATTCCAAGGTATTTCTGGTGGTGGTAAAGTTTCTGTATTAGTAGAAGTTGTAAAAATAGGTAGCTATAAAGCCAAGAAGGTAAACATAGACTTAGAGCTTATGAGAAATGAGGAGAAAGATATAGTAGAAGATTTAGTAACAGCAGCGTTCAACGATGCTATTAAAAAAGCAGAGGAAGACATGGCAAATGCAACCTCTGATCTTGCTGGTATGATGGGGTTACCACCTGGATTTAAACTGCCTTTTTAAGTTTTTCTGTATTGTTAACTAGGTTCCTGGTATTTTGGCACTAGCATTGTTTGATATAGTGCATCTGCAACATTATTAAAGATGGAAGGAGCTGTGGCAGTTAGGGTGCTGAGCAGAGTAAAGAAATACTAGAGTCGGAAGAAAATACTAAGGGTAAAAAGTCATATAATTCTATTGTTTATTAACAAAATCTTTATCCCCTAAAAAATTGGTTTAAATGCAAAATATTTTGTGTTATTAAGTTAGTACTTGACTTAACTTTAGTTTTTACTTAAATAGCTAGAGTGGAGTTTTAATTTTTTTTACGAGGACAATTATGCATTATAAAAAGTTTTTTTCAGCAACCGCTTTAGTGACGTTGCTAAGTTTATCAAGCTCTGCTTTTTCAGATCCTATTGGTCCAATAGCTGACGAAGAAACTAGCTACTATGTTCGCTTACAGTACAATGGTGAAGTGTTACCTTTCAAAACAAAAATTGATGGCATAGCGCATAAAACAGGTAAAGACTACGATAGTCCCTTAAAGGCGTCTTTTATTGCTGGTGGTGGTGCATTTGGTTATAAAATGGATGATATCAGAGTTGATGTTGAAGGGCTTTACTCACAGTTGAGTAAAGATACAGAGGTAATAGATGTCGCTGCAGCTTCGGGTATGGCAGATAGTTTATCAGTAATAACAGGATTGGTTAATGTATATTACGATGTAGCAATTGAAGATATGCCTATCACTCCATATGTTGGTGCTGGTGTTGGTGCAGCGTATGTCAAAAATCCTTTGGGTACTCCTGTTGAAAATCAGAAACGTGGGTTCGGTTTTGCTTATCAAGCAAAGGCTGGTGTTAGCTATGATGTAACTCCAGAAATCAAGCTTTTTGCTGGGGCTCGCTATTTCGGTTCTTGTGGTACTCACTTTGATAAGGCAGTTAAAGACGATGACAAAATCAAAGTTCTTTACAGCACTATTGGTGCAGAAGCTGGAGTAGCGTTTAATTTCTAGTCTGTCTTGCAACTCTTCTTATCATCCCAGTTCTGTCGCCAAAATTATTGACACTGGGGTCTAGAAAAAAAGAAATGTGGATTCCAGTGTTTTTACGCACTGGAATAACATCATTTGCTATGTAGGTTGTCTTGGTTTATGCAGCTATACGTTATGCACTGGTAGTCAGTTTGAAGCATCTAAGGCTTCAGTTGGATGCAGGGATATACAATAAGTTATGCTTTCTTTCAAATTAAAGCTTGAGTTTTTACTAGAAAATCAGTACATTATATGCATGGAGTTTTAATTTAAGTTGTTATGTTAACCCCAATGGTAAATTTATCTGTTAATAGTAGCACTAATCTCATGCAGTATATTGTTGAAGTGCGAAAGTTTCCTATGTTATCTCAAGAGGAAGAGGTGCAGTTAGCAAAAAATTGGCACCAATGCAAAGATGTTTCTTCTGCTCATAAATTGATTACCAGCCATTTGAATTTGGTAGTGAAAATTGCTATGAAGTTTAAAAACTATGGACTACTGTTGATGGACCTGATCATGGAAGGAAATATGGGTTTAATGCATGCAGTAAAAAAGTTTAATCCTGATTTGGGATTCCGCTTTTCAACTTATGCGGTGTGGTGGATTGAAGCTTCAATAAAAGACTTCATATTGAAATCTTGGTCGTTTGTAAAAATAGGCACAACGCAAGCACAAAGAAGGTTATTTTTTAGTTTGCGCAAAATAAAAAAAAGAATTTTACGATATACAAACAGAGAAACTTTAAACAATGAAGAAATAAAAGCAATATCTAATGAACTTTCTGTATCTGAAGGGGACATTGTACAAATGAATTATCGTCTGGCTTGTAAGGATCAGTCGCTAAATAATTGTATAAAGATAGGTGACGACTCTAAAAAGGAGTTACAAGATGTGATCCCGTGTAACTCGGTCGATCAAGAAATAAGCTATCAGAATCATGAAGAGAAAGAATTAAAAGAAATAATTTTGAACAATGCGTTAGCAAGCCTTAATGAAAGGTCGAGAGATATTTTTATTAGCAGATATTTGTCTGAAAATACTCAAACTCTGGATGAGCTTAGTAAAAAATATGGTGTTTCAAGAGAAAGAATAAGGCAGTTGGCTGAGCAATCGATGAGTCAGGTAAAACAATATATACAATCGGAGAGTTTAAAATTTGGTTTGCATGCGTAGGTTTCTTGTATTTCTAATATTTCTTTCAGTAGGCGCTCTTGCATCTGTTAGTGATGTGCAACTGAAGGAAAAATATAAAGACTGGCTTGTGTATACTGCATTAGAAGATGGAGAGAAGGTGTGTTACATCGTATCTTACCCTAAGAAAAAAAGTGAGCATTATACAGCTGACCGCAAGCCGTATGTAATGGTCAGTTATGTTGATAAAAAAGCCGATGAAGTAAGTGTCACTTCTGGCTTTCAGTATGATAAGGAGCCTGTAGTTCTCAATATCGATAAAAAAGTTAAATACACATTACCAATAATGCAGGGAAGTCTTGCGTGGGCAGAGCATACAAAAACAGACCAAGATTTAATCCTCAAGATGAAGCAAGGATTATTAATGGTAGTTAATGGAAAGATAGAAACAACAACTGTCGATGATACTTATTCCCTACTTGGTTTTAAAAAGGCGTACCAAAAAATGCACGATTTGTGCCATACAAGGTAAACTAAATTTATTCAACCTATGCAAGTAAAGCTTGATGAATGTTTTCCATTATATCGCTGCGGGCAATCATTTTTTCTTCACCTGTATCCATGTCTTTAATCTTCAAAGTCTTGCTGCTCAACTCTTCATCACCAAAAATTAACGCAGCCTTAGCATTTGCTTGATTTGCTTTTCTCATTCGGGTTTTAAGCGTTACGTTATATTCATAGATTACATATAAACCACTTCTACGTAGCTCATTTGCAAGTGTTAAAGCACATTCTTCAGCTTTTTCTCCAATAGGAATTAGACAAATGGGTCCCTCTTCTTTTGGAGTATAATTAATTAATTCCATTATGCGCTCAATACCTCCTGCAAATCCTATCGCTGGAGTGTGTTTTCCACCTACTGAAGATACTAGATTATCATATCTTCCCCCTGCAAATACTGCTCCTTTGCTACCCAAATCTTCTGTAACAAACTCAAACACTGTGTGGCAATAATAGTCTAGACCACGGACTAGTTTATTGTTTACGGTATAAGGTATATCAAGTATTGCTAATCCTTTTAGTATTTGTTCAAAGAAATCTGAGGACTCTTTAGTATAATAATCATTGATTTTAGGTGCATCAGAAATTATTTCTTTATCTGCCTTGTCTTTGGAATCCAATATTCTGAGTGGGTTTTTAATCAATCTATTTTGGCTATCTTCTGATAGGTCATTTTGAAACTTTTTGAAATATGATATCAAAGCCTCTCTATATTTGGTTATTGTTTCACTATCACTCAAAGAATTAATTTCCAGCCTTACGTTCTTGTTGATACCAAATTCAGTTAGCAGGTGTTGAGCGAGTGATATCAACTCAATATCAGCTTTTGGATCCTCGATACCAAAAACTTCAAAATTTATTTGGTGAAACTGCCTTTGTCGTCCCTTTTGTGGTCTTTCATAGCGAAATGCAGGTCCTGTTGAAAACAATCTTATCGGTGTTTGTAGTTTTTTTTCAATCAATAGCCTGACAACTGCTGCAGTGAACTCAGGACGTAGAGTTATGCTCTTTCCTCCTTTATCGTTAAAGGTGTACATTTCTTTATTGATGATGTCTGAACTATCACCCAAAGTCTTTGTGAAGACTTCCGTGTACTCAAATATTGGGGTTTGAACGGGTAAAAAGCCATATAAATTTGAGATCCTGTTTGCCTTTTGTTGGATATATTGAAATTTATGCCATTCATCGAACAGGAGATCTTTTGTGCCTCTAACTGTTTGATTAGTCATAGTGTAGTCTCTATACCTGAAACTTCTGGTATGTGATAGCACAGCATATTTTGCACTCCTTGCTTGAGGGTCATTGCAGCGCTTGGACATCCAGAACAAGCTCCTTGCAGCTCAACATAAACTATCCCATCTTTGTAGCCACGAAATTTGATATCACCACCGTCTTGAGCAACTGCAGGTTTGATATAACTTTCCATCAATTCTTTTATTCTATTTACAATTTCTATATCATTTTCATCAAAAAATTCTTCTTTCGGCATGTTATTATCATTTACTCCTTCTTTATCTAGCGCTTTTCCGCCTGAGGTAAAGTGATCCATAATCGTAGTTAAGGTTTCCACTTTTAGTATATCCCAATTAATTCCATCCGATTTTGTTACTGAAATAAAATCATGACCGAAAAATACTCTCACTACATGTTCTATTCGAAAGAGATTTGCTGCTAATTTAGAATTTTTTATTTCATCTGCACTTGAAAAACCAGCAGTTTCCCCCTCGTTTAAAATTGCAAACCCAGGAAGAAATTTTAGAGTGTTCGGGTTTGGTGTTTCTTCAATTTGAATGAACATGTTGTTTACCATGACGACTATAATTGTTACTATTTAATCACAAAATGATAAAAAAATATACATGTCATTCATTTTTTTTCTTTTTTTAACATTCATAGTAATTATATTTGTTTTGTCTAGCGTTGTTGTATTTTTTCTCTTCCTGGTAAAAAAAAATAACATAAGTTTTATGATGAACTCTATACTAAGTAAATTTTTGAATGAATTTGATGGTAGTAAAAGTTATACTAAAAATTACACTGATGGCCACATGTCCAAAGATGAGGCACTAAAAATATTGGGGCTGAAGCCTGAAGCAAGCAAAAATGAAATCAATAAAGCGTACCAAAATTTGATTAAATTAGTTCATCCAGATAAAGGAGGCTCAGAATATTTTGCACAAAAGCTAAATGCAGCACGTGACAGGTTATTGAAGAATTAATAACAACTTCTTAAATTCTAACCATTAGAAATTTTTTTGGTTTTCATATAAACTTTACTAGCACATACTCAAGTTAGTAGAAAAACCTTACCTTTACTAATAATAGATTACTTGCCAATTGGATAATCACCAGTGAAACAAGCATCGCAGTATTGCGGTGCTATGTTATTGCGCTTCTCTTCCTTAACAGCCTGATATAGCCCATCAATGCTTAGGAAGGTCAGGCTATTCACTCCTATACTTGTCTCTATTTCTTTTATGGACCAATTTGCAGCAATTAAATCCTTGCACTCTGGTGTGTCAATTCCGTAAAAACAAGAGTACTTAATCGGTGGGCTTGAAATTTTTAGGTGAATTTCTTTTACTCCTGCAGCTTTTAGCATGACTATTATGCTTCTGAGTGTACTACCACGTACTATACTGTCATCTATCAAAACTATGTTTTTACCCTTTAAAATGTGCTTATTAGCATTGAATTTTAATTTTATTCTAACTTTACGTACTTCAGCTGTTGGTTGTATAAAAGTTCTTCCTATATAATGATTACGAATTATCCCCAGTTCCATAAGTAACCCTGAATGTTTTGCATATCCAATAGCTGCAGGTATTCCAGAGTCAGGTATCGGTACCACCATATCCACATTGTTTTTTGGTGGACTTTCCTCTGCAAGTGTTCTTCCTATTTCTTTTCTTATATCATATATAGAACTATTCTCCATTACACTGTCCGGCCTTGAAAAATAAACGTATTCAAAAACACAAAAGCTTGATTTTTGCTGCGAAAAAGGAAATGCTGATGTTAGGTTACCGTTTCGATCAATAGTGACTAGTTCACCTAGTTTTATTTCTCTAACAAACTCTGCATTTACTATATCAAAAGCACAAGTTTCAGATGCGAGCACGTAAGAACCGTTCAACTTTCCTAAAACAAGAGGTCTGATCCCTGCTGCATCGCGCACTCCAATAACTACTTCTTGGTTGATTGCAACAAAAGAATAAGCGCCTTGTATTTGCTTTAATGCAGATATAAAACTTTCCAGAAAGCTGTCTTTTGTATTGGTTTCTATCAAATGTACTACCACCTCTGTATCAATATCTGATTGAAAAACGCATCCCTGTTTAATTAACCGCTCGCGTATTGGAGAAGTGTTAATTAAATTACCATTGTGCGCTATAGCAAAACCTCCAAATTTGTTGCTTTTGCCAAACATTGGCTGCGCTCCAGATCTACTACCACTTGTTGAATATCGAACGTGGCCTATTGCATAATCTCCGGGCAGGGATTTCTTTATTTCATTTATGTCATCAAGCATACCGCTCACTTGACCTTGAAAATGATAAAAATGCAACTTACCGTTTTTACTCGTTGCTACACCAAAAGATTCTTGACCTCTATGCTGCAAAGCATGAAGACCTAATATAGAGTTAAAAGCAGCATTCTTATTGGGGCTTATACCAAATACTCCGCACTCTTCGTGCATTTCATCGAGCATAAAAACTATGAGTAAAGTTTAATTTTACTTTAGCATAGATTAATGTACAAGCATTTTATTTACTAATTGCTTTCAAAACTGAGTTTTTTGCAGCAATTTTGATGCAAGCACCTAAAAAAAAGGATGGTGTAGCTACTTTCTTGTCATACCAGCGCTCCTATGATGTCTAACACTGGTTCCTTTATGACGGTGTCATGCAAGTAACTGCACTGGCATCTAGTCTTTCCATAATCATCAAAACGTTGTATTTTAACATAAAACAGCTACTTTTATACTCGCCAACTTCATAAAATCTCTGGATCTCAGTGCTGGCTACTTGGATGACACCTCCTTGCCAAGTTCATGAGCCGCTTTAGCTATAAATATTTAAGAAATTTATCAAGCGGGGAAAAAGGCAAAAGAAACCCCATGGCAGCTAGTTATCCACTATCATTTTACCAGTTGGCATTTTTTAATGTCTTTAAGCGCCTGAATAAGAGTGATTTACAACACTAGCTGGTAATGTAGACAATAATGTAAAGGACATGAGATGTACATAGCGCAAAAAATTAAACATGATACGCCAGGCATACTGAGCTTTCTTGTCATTTAATCTGTACAGAGAAGACAAATAATTAGCTTCAGTTTCATTATAAGAGGATTGACGTGGGTTATCAAGTAATTTTTAGTTTTGTTTTGGCTCCCTGTTTTCAAATCATAATGTTTGTTTGCTTGACCTAAGATCTAGGAGCTTTTAAACTGAACTCTATATAGTGTTAAAAATGATAGGAAGCCTAAGCGGAATAGTCGATGAAGTGCGCAGCGATCACATAGTTCTGAATGTGAGTGATGTTGGCTATATAGTGCACCTTTCAGCCAAAGCTTTAAATGCATGCTCTACCGGTAGTAGAATAAAATTACTTATCGAAACTTATGCAAATAATAGAGAAAACATTACTCAGCTATATGGTTTTATAAGTAAAGAAGAACAGCGGTGCTTACGTTTATTAGTTAAAGTAAGCGGCGTTAGCTATAAAACTGCAATGTCAATTTTGAGCAAACTAACACCAGAGCAGTTGTTTTTAGCAATTGCAAATGAAGATAAAGTAACACTCAAGATGAGCGGACTCGGGCCAAAACTCATAAATCGAATTATCACCGAATTAAATAGTAAAGTGAGTAAATTAGGGGTAAATAACAATGATTTTTGTCCCATCAAAGAAGATGCGATTTCAGCTTTGATCAATCTTGGATATGAAAAAATGAAAGCCTATGATACTATAAAAAAAATACAGGACGAATCACCAAATCTCGAAACTAAGGATATTATTCGCGCAGCACTTAAGGAGCTTTCAACATTATGAAATCAATATCATGCAGTAAAAAATACGCTGAAGACGTACGTAACTTAAGCTTTAGACCTGAGCAACTTAATGATTTTGTTGGACAAAAAGACTTAATACAAAATTTAAAGGTGTTTATAAACGCTGCGCAGACGAGAACTGAAGCTTTAGATCATGTTTTATTATACGGCCCTCCAGGACTTGGCAAAACAACTTTAGCACAAATTGTCTCTAAGGAGTTAAGGGTTAGCTTTCGCGCAACTTCTGGTCCTTTACTTAGTAAAGCTGGAGACTTGGCTGCAGTGCTCACCACTTTAAATGCAAAAGATGTCTTATTTATCGACGAAATTCATAGATTAAATCGTAACATTGAAGAAGTTTTATACACCGCCATGGAGGATTTTTGCCTGGACATATTAGTAGGTGAAGGCCCATCTACTCGAACTTTAAGGATGGATTTACCACCATTTACGTTAATTGGAGCAACCACACGGCTTGGGTTGCTTTCTGCACCGCTTAGGGATCGTTTTGGCATTCCTTTGCACCTTGAATTTTATTCTTGTGAGGAATTGGTTGACATTATAAAAAGAGGTGCAAAAATTCTTTCTGCCAGAATCGAAGAAAATGCTGTGCAGGAAATTGCCTATCGTGCGCGTGGCACTCCAAGGATTGCCTTGAGATTACTAAGAAGAATAAGAGACTTCATTGAAGTAAAAGATAGTAAAAAAATTACCTATGAAATTGCCGGTTTTGCGCTATCAAAGTTGGGCATAGATAAGATGGGGTTAAACAAGTTAGATATGGACTATCTAAGATTTTTATTCAACACCTCAGGACCTGTTGGAATTGACACTATATCTATTGCGCTATCTGAGGATGCCGGCAATATTGAAGAAACAGTAGAACCTTATTTAATCAAAATTAGTTTTGTAAAGCGCACACCAAGAGGACGTGTTCTAACTGATCAAGCAAAGGAGTATTTGAGCCTTCGATATTAAGAAGCTTTTCTAACATAATTATATATTAGCTTATTGGTATAATACTATATTTTAGTTGTATTAATGATGATGGAGGGGCATATATTAGGCAGGTTTTTTAGAAAGTTATTGAAAGTTATAACTTTTGGATTATATGATAAAAGTATAGCTGGAAGCCCTTATGCAATTATAGCGGAAGGGCTTGCTAGCAATAGTTTAGCTTTAAAGTCAAATAAAAAAAGCAAGAAGGGCATCTTATTCTGCTACAGAATAAAGCAAGAACGAGCGATAGTTCTGATACAACTATGCAGAAAAATTGTCTGGTGGTAACTCAGCTTTGAGCGCTCAGGGTATACCTAAATCAACACCAGACGAGAATAAGCGCGGATATGTCGAGTTGGAAAGCGGTGAAGAGTGGAATAAGTTATTTAAGTGACAGAATGATCCTTCTACCAATACCATAAACCCGAGAACCTTTTTCTCCGAAGAAAGGAAAATCTCACTATCATGGCAAAGAGATCGTGGGCAAAATTGCTGACCAAATAAAGCGGAGATATCTAAAGGTATGAAAAATAGTATTATAGGGTCTATAATGATAAAAGAAGCCAAAAGGGAAGGAAATGTTGTTTCTCATTCCATGAGAGTTGTGTTGAATGGTAGTAAAGGAGGAGTAAATATAGCTAAATTTCTGGGTGGTAATATATGTAAAAAGTACAGTGTAAAAGCAATTACATTTTTTCATCCTAATCAAGAAAAAAAGAGAGGAGCATATTGCTATATTTAATGATAATGGAGAAAGAGTTTATGAAATAATTAGTGGATCATATGAAAAGACTTTAAAGTGGTATGTTGATGGAAAAGAATGTTAAATTCGAATTAATGTTGACGGTAAGAATAGTGTAAGGCTCCTTGAAAGCAACAGTGTTACTGAAGAACAGTTATGCACAAATAAAGAAGTAAAACTATGAAAGAGACGTGAACCAAAATTTTACATGAAGCGCTAGCATCGCAATTACAACAAGCGCAATCACAATCAGAAAGTTCTGAAACAGTAAAGTTTTTACTGTGACCTTCAACAAATGTAGAAGATGCGAGTACACCAGAGCAAGATCAAGCTCCTACTGCTCAAATTGAATAGGTAAAACAGTGAAAGTTCATATAAGTTGCTTGCAAATGCAAGTAACTTATACTTTTATAATGAGTAACACAATACTACCAAGAAATTTCTACGAGCGGCCGACCTTAATTGTGTCTGGGGAGTTATTAGGAAAAGTTCTCAAATTTTCCAACTTTAGTGGAGTGATAACTGAAGTTGAAGCCTATATAGGGATGGATGATCCGGCTTGTCACGCAGCAAGAGGCTACACTAATCGAACTTCGGTAATGTTTGGTACACCAGGGTTTTCATACGTGTACATTATATATGGAATGTATTACTGTTTAAATATTGTGACAGAAACAGAAGGATTCCCAGCCGCAGTGTTAATACGTGGATTAAAAATCATTGAACCGTTTGAAGCAAATTTAGATGGACCAGGAATATTGTGCAAAAGATTAAATATCACAAAGGAACACAACAAACGAAACCTCACTATAAGTCACGAATTTTGTGTTTATGAATCTCACCTCAGACCGGATTATATTTGCACCCCAAGAATTGGAATCAGTAAAGGCAAAGAGAAATTTTGGCGATTTAAGATTCTTTAGATCGAACTTTTTGATATCATTCCAGTATGCAACGCTGGAATAATAGAGAGTGATGCAAGAAGATACAGGTTCATTAACTCTCACACTATTTTAATGGAACTTAACAAGTTTATCTATAGTTTTAGTAATAATTCTTGGAGTATCTGGAGAAGTCTCTAAGCTCAGCCTATTTAGTTGCTCTATAGCAAACTCGCTGTTCTCATTTGTTATAAAATCACATAAAATGTTTTCTATATCTTTAGTAATACTTTCATATTTTTTCAAAGGATGACTGTGTGGATACCTATTGATGGTTTTGATGCTGGAATACTCTGCAAAAGCTTGATCCTTAAAAGCAAGTTGTCTCAATTTTTCTTTGAGTTTTACTTCTTCCTCTTGTGCTAAAAGGCAAGACTTTATCAGTGATTTTATAATCGAATTTAACGTCTGATGCATTTCGGAATTTACCACAACATTAATGGTATTTTCTTTTACCATGCAATCATACGTACTTTTTTCACTCTTTAACAACTCTATAAACATTCTGCTGTTTTGTGAATTCAACTCTAAATTTTCTTCACTCATAGGAGTTATTATGAAGGTATTTTTATTTACTCTAATGTTAAATTGTGGAGAGCCCTCAAAAAAAGAAAATGCCACATCCTTAGATTCAAGTGCATTGTTACATGCAGAAAAAAGAGTGTGTGCTATAACGCTGTTTGGTACCTTCATTCTGTGTTTACTCAAGTGATGTAACACATTTTCAACATCACGATATGTAAAGCCTGAACTTTTTAGTAAATCAACAATCTCTATGCCGTTGTGTTGTTTATATTCTATTCTCACTTCTTCTGCAAAAAGTGTTTTGGCTGCTATGTGCTTATCAAGCACTGTGAAAATCTTGATGAAATTCTCTAAATCTTGTTTGTCAACTAGTTCTATACTAATCAAGTCTCTGCTAACAATTGAAATATTTTTTATCATTTTTTCCCACTAAAAAAACTCACTGGATGAATTGTACTTTTAATCCATTAAAAATTGCTTAAGGTGAGCATATTAGTTTTTCATTCGTGCATTGCACGATAATAAAAGCGAAATAAAAGATTACATAAAATCATCATGTGATACAACGTATTCTTCATATTCATCATTACCGCTTATATAGGTTGTGACATCGATGTGATCTTTGCCATTATTCAACATATCATCCAACTTTCCTTCTCTTTCGAGATCCATCAATTTGTTACATCCAGCAATATGTTGTATATAATTGCCGTTTTCATCAGTAATAAAAATTTGTGGAACTGTTCTAACATTATATTTTGATTTTATGTTGTTAAACAAATCTGAGCTTTTGAGTACATTAATTTCTTCATATGTCACACCTTTTTTATCTAGCAAATCTTTTGCTTTTTTGCAGAACGGACAATGCTGCTTTACGTATATTACAACCTTTCCTTTAGCATTTTTCACGATTTGTCTCCGTAGTTTATGAAATACAATTATTATATATAAGAAATATGTTTAAAATATCAAATTGTATGAAAATTATTTACGATTGTGAGCAGGAAACAGAGAGTAAAGTAGCATTAACTTTTGGAAATTTTGACGGCGTTCATCTAGGTCATGAATCTGCAATTTCCACCTTAAAGAGGGTAGCACAGGAAAGAGGATTGTTCCCTGCAGTTTTAACTTTTGAGCCTCACCCATCAACTGTCTTACTTAACAGAAACAATTTTAGATTGACAAATCAAGAACAAAAAAAGGAACTAATCGGCAGCTACGGTATAGATTACTTATATATTATTAATTTCAACGAAAGTTTTGCTCAAGTAAGCTGCGATGACTTCATCAGTAAGATTTTGATAGATAGGTATGGTGCTAAACATATAATTGTCGGAGAAAATTGTACCTTTGGTCATAAACGATTGGGCAATATATCAACTCTAGAGGAACATTCTGAAACGTATGGATATTCTTTGACTAGATTAAAACCGGTGATGGTTGATGGGGAAATCTGCTCTTCTTCTTCTATTAGAGAGCACATACAAAAAGGCGAAGTAGAAATTGCTAATAAGTTGCTCGGCAGAGCTTATCAAGTTTCTGGTGTTGTGACAAAAGGTGCGTGTAGAGGTAGAGAAATAGGATTTCCAACTATAAACATTCCGATAGAAGAGTGCATGATAAAACCTAAGTTTGGCACATATTACGCTAAAGCGTCATTTCCTTCTCTAGATGTTATTCCAGCACGCGATTCTGGAATCTATAGATCCCAGTGTCAAGATACTTTGACGACAGAGAGTTTTTCAAAGGGCTCATTTCCTAGTAGGAGTTTAAGTTGGCTATACGGAGTAGTCAACATTGGTATGAGGCCTACGTTTAAGGATTTGAAAAAGCCCATAGTTGAAATGCACATATTTGATTTTAATCAGGATGTATACTACCGTAATGTTAACATACAACTTTTAAAATTTATCAGGTCAGAAAAAAGGTTCCATAGTATTGACGAATTAACAAAACAGATAAATCATGATATACTTAAAGCTTATCAGTTGAGGGCAAACTTATGAAAAAACTATGCTTAATTGTCATACTAGTTACAGTATTGACTGATCAGGTGAGCAAATTGTACATAAATTCACTGATTGATGAAGGAGAATCAATCGAGATTTCTAGCTTTGTAAAACTAGTTGAAGTATGGAATTCAGGTATTAGCTTTGGGATGTGCAGTGCTTTACCACGTAGCGACATCTTTTTTTCAACACTTTCAATATTAATCATTAATATACTTGCATACTTGATATACAAATCTAACGATAAGTTAACTTATTTTGGTTTTTCTCTGATGATTGGTGGAGCAATTGGAAATGTAGTTGACAGGATCTACTGGGGAGCTGTATATGATTTCATATATTTTCATATTGGCAATTGGTACTGGCCCGCTTTTAATTTAGCAGATATATATATATCTTGCGGAACGTTCACATTGTTATATAAGTGGTGTATATATGAGAGGTTTATTTCTAAGTATAATGAGGAGTAAGACCATCGCCTTGGGTTAATTGTATTAGGTTAGAGTAATGTTTCACAAATTCTTTAGTTTCTTTATATTATTCTTACTTTTTTCCACTTATTCAAATTCCTTGAAGGCTGCAAGCATAGAACACAGCATAGAACATGCTAAACTCAGTAATGGGCTAGATGTCTATGTCGTACTTAATCATCGAATACCAGCTGTTTTCCATGCAGTAATATATAAAGTTGGGGGAATGGATGATCCTGTCGGCAAAGCAGGATTGGCTCACTACTTTGAACATTTAATGTTTGAAACTACAGGAAGATTTAAAGATATAGAATCGACTATGAGTAGCATTGGGTCACAATTTAACGCGTTTACCACTAAGGAATATACCTGTTACTACGAACTAGTTCTCAAAAAAGACTTACCACTGGCAATGGAAGTTGAAGCAGATAGAATGGGCAATTTCAACGTTACTCAAGACAAAATAGATAGAGAAAAGAACATTGTGTTAGAAGAAAGAAAGATGAGATTTGATAATCATCCTAGCAATCTATTATGGGAAGAAATGAATAGTGCATTTTACCGTAATGGCTATGGCAGGTCTGTTATTGGGTGGGAAGGTAATATCAAAACTTACAACCAGGATGATATAACGAGATTTCATGATAACTATTATCACCCAAACAATGCAATACTGCTGATTGTTGGCGATGTGGAATTTGATGAAGTAATGAAATTAGCAGAAGAAAAATATGGGGAAATTAAAGCTAAGCCTACTATTAGGCATTACTCAAATCAAGATCCAGCACATAATGCAAGTCTATTAGTGACCTTAGAGAGCACTGAAGTAAAAGAACCAGTTTTATATTTTCGTTATCGTGTTCCTTTATTTAAGCGCATGGATGAAACCTCTGCTGTTGATTTAGCGGTTGACATTTTAGGGGGGGGCAAGTCTAGTAAACTATATCAAGATTTGGTTTTAGACAAGGACGTGGCAGTGGCAGTTTCTGCCTATTATAATAGTTTAGCTTTTAGTGATGGCTACATTGATATCAAGATAACCCCAAAAAGCAAAGTGGATTTAAACACTGTTGAAAGAGAGCTAGGTAATGCGATCAATAACTTTATCTCTGAAGGAATAACGAACGAGGAACTACAAAATATAAAGTATAGGTACAAAGCAGCAAAGTTTGATAATCTATCTGATTTAACTCATATAGCAATGTTTTATGTACCGCGCCTAGCGCTTGGTATGCCACTTGATGAAATAGATATTTCACATAATAAAATCAATGACGTCAGTTTAGAGGATGTAAATAGTAAAATCCGTACTATCTTTTCTGCTAATAAATTAATCGGTCGTTTGTTGCCAAAAGGAGGTAATGATGACAAGAATAAGTAAACTTGTATTTCTTCTTCTTTGCATAAGCTTTAATCTATATGCAAGCGATAACCCAAACATTGCAGTAGAAGAGGTTACTACCCGAAGAGGGCTTAAGTTTTTACTTGTTGAAAACCACGATTTACCAAAAGTTTCACTAAATATATCGTTCAAGAATGCAGGTTATGCGTATGAGAATGCAAGAAAGCAGGGACTTACT
Organism: Wolbachia pipientis; assembly: GCF_030373985.1. Taxonomy (GTDB): domain Bacteria; phylum Pseudomonadota; class Alphaproteobacteria; order Rickettsiales; family Anaplasmataceae; genus Wolbachia; species Wolbachia pipientis_D. The sequence continues at coordinate 86,368 of NZ_JAUCRB010000002.1, read as the reverse complement.
TGGTTTACTTCTCTTGTAATTCAAGAAGGTGCAGGAAAAAACGATGCCAGAGATTTTGCGAAAAAGCTCGAAGACAAAGGAATAAGGTTAAGTTTTAGCGCTGATTTAGAAGCCTTTAGAGTTTCATTAAATACTTTATCTGAAAATCTAGAGGATGCAATTTTGCTACTAAGTGACTCTATAATGCGTCCCAAAGTTGACCCTGAAGGGTTGAATAGAATTTTCGAGAAAGCCAAAGTTAATTTTAATAATCTTGAGAAAAATCCTTACTTTATTGCTGGAAAAGAATTAGGTAAGTTGTTGTTTAAAAAGCACCCTTATTCAAAAAGTAAATATGGAACTCTTGACACTATAAAGAGCATTACTAGAGACGATGTTTTAATGTACATAAAGCGTAATTTCACCAAAGACAATATAGTTATCAGTGTTGTTGGTTGTGTAACAAAAGAGGAAGTTAGTGCACTACTGGATAAGTATTTATCTAAATTACCATCTAAAAGATCAAAAGTCAGAAAAATACCTGTAAAAAATGATTTCGGTCCTGCAGAAAGCAAGAACATTTTTATGGATATACCACAGAGTGTGATACTTTTTGCTCAAAAAGGTATAGCTTATGAAGACCCTAATTATTACAACGCTAGTGTCTTAATTAATGCGCTTGGCGGCATGGGGCTGAATTCAATACTAATGAAAGAACTGAGGCAAAGCTTGGGTATTACTTATGGTATTGATGCAAATATTATTTCCAATAAACATGGGAACGCTATAGGTGGAAGTATGAGTACTGATGGCTCTACTGCTGGCAAAGCTATATCAGCAGTAAAAAACACATTGAGCAGAATAAAAAAAGAAGGAATTAATGAACAACTGTTTAAGGGTACAAAAGTTAGCATGGTAAATTCCTATATTTTTTCCATGTTTAACAACAATAACGTAGCTGCAAAGTTAGATAATATTCAGGTAAACGATCGTGATATTGACCACATAAATAATTTCGTGAGCCACGTTAGTAATGTTACATTAGAAGAGGTAAATAAGTTAGCAAGTTATTTACTTGATCCTGAAAATTTATTTTTTGTTGAAGTTGGAAGGAAAGTACAAGGTAAATAATTACTACAATATGGGTAAATTTTTAACCATGTACTTTTATAATTTGAGTATGTGGTTAATTTTGACGTTCAGTTGAAGGAAGATACGAAGAAAACTACAAAAGGGAACAAAAAAGTTCCGGTTACTTTGCTAAACTCTTTAATAACGATATTTTCTGCTATCAACACAAGTATGTTAGCACTTGTCAAGTTGATATACATTACAAGTCAACAAATAGGCATAGCAAGCATAATGCTCTGTAATATTAGCACAGTGTTTTTTTAGCTCGATGTTCCTCATTTCAAATGTATACTCTTTTTTTAATTAGCTTAGAGAAAAAAGCTTATATAAAAAATGTAACTACAAGAAAACGTTTGAAGCAAAAAAAAGGTAAACACAGAATTTAAGGCATTTGTTTAGACATGCTATGCGATTACTATTTTTAATTGGTGCTGTAGTTTCTATTACGTTATTCAGTAATCCTGCAGCCTTTTTTGTTATCATACCTGTTGTTACATTGGGTTGTGTAGTAATGACTGGTAAAATAACTAACTCTGTTTACTTTCAGATTAAAAATTTTAAAGGTTACCTTTCACAATTTTCAAAAGAGGGACAGGAAGAGCTGTACACAGAGATGAAAAAAGAAATAAACTCATTACGTCTTTATAGAATTATAGCGAAAGTTCTACCTGATATAGTAGTATTAGCAAAACTGCATGCTAACAAGAAGGATAAAGGAAGGCAAAAAGAGGTTCAGCATTTAAAAGAAGTGCTAAAAGGAGGTAATTAGAGATGAATCTATAATAATATAGCTTGAAAAAAATAGCAAGGTTATTGAAATGAGAAAAGAAGAACATGAATGAAAAAGCTCCAACTCTGAAGTTCCGACATACCTTTCTTTGAGTCAGAATGTAGCAAAGAGAGTAAATAATATTACAAGATCTACCTAGTTTATTGAATATCACTTAGCATTGCTTTCTGCTATTAACCTTACTGCTTCCACGTAACATTTATGCTCCTCAGCCAAGATGCGCTCTGAGAGGCTCTGAATGTCGTCATTCGGTAACACCGGCACAGCAGTTTGAGCAATTATGGCTCCAGCGTCAATTTCAGGAGTGACGTAATGTACGGTACAACCTGTAATTTTCACACCTGCTTTTAGAGCTTGCTCTTGAGCATCTAAGCCCTTAAAGGATGGAAGCAAAGAAGGATGTATATTTATAACTCTGTTATGCCATTTACTCAGAAAGTCAACTTTTAGAATTCTCATAAATCCTGCAAGGCAAATTAAATCGACCTTATATTGAATGAGTATTTCGTGAATTTTGTTGGCATCAAGCGGTTTATTCTCAACAACAAACGTTGAAATTCCTGCTTGCTCTGCTACTTTTAGGCCAGCTGCTTCACTATTGTTTGTGATAACACATACCGCTTCTGCTGGAAAACTGTGGTCTTGACATGCTTCTATCAATGCTTGCATGTTTGATCCCCTGCCTGAAATTAGTATTCCGAGCTTTATCTTTCTCATTGTAATATAGTTAGTTTAGAATTTAGTGTAAGAATTAATATTAACAGAACAGCTTAAAAAGAAAACTTGTTTTATAGCGTATAGGGTACACTAGTAGATTTTTTCTGTTGTAAGTAACCCTCTTATTTCTGGTTTTTGATATCTTGCTGGGCAGCATAAAAATAATAAATGGCTCCTAATACGAGTCAGGTACCCAGCTGAAATTGGCTTTAATGCTTAGATATTGTGTTATTATTGTATAATATGCTATTATAAATATATGCTTTTATAACCGCGTTATTATTTATTTAACAAAATATTAGTATAATCTATTTACTAGATTAAACGGAGAGAGTTGAATGAGCAAATCACCACACAACGCAAAAATAAGTAAATCTCAGGTTACTCAGTGGGAGGTGATAAAAAATTGTGAATATGCTGATAATTGCTTGTCAAAAATAGTAACTTTATACGTTATTAAAATGGCTCAGCTTTCGGATCTTTATACGAGTAATGAACCTGAAATTAACACTATTCTTGCAAGAATAAGTGTAGCAAGTGAAAACGTATTTTTAAATAAGGCCGCCACCATTGAAGTTATGGAGAATATTTTTCCATATAAATTTAATAGTAGGAAGAAAAACAACATATCAAGACTAGAAGATTTATACAATTATTTATGTTCTATTGTAGGTAATAACCTTCCAAAAGAAATGCTTGAAAGTCTTGTACGGGAATACAAGGATGCTGTTAACCTATTTAAAGCAATCACCTGATCGAATGCAGTATTTTCAAAACCTTACTCTCTATCTCAGAAATGCTACTCTTGAGGCTTTTGTCTATCAAACACATGGTAGATGTATATGTTTGTCGTTTTCTTACAACATCGATAGTTAAAGTACCAGGAGTGATCGTGACTGAATTTGCAAATAACGTAACGCTTCCGTCGTTATATCCTTTACATTTCTTTATGATGATGATTGGTTCAAGCTTAAATTTAGTTTGTAGCACCTGTTTTGCTATGTAAATGCTTGATAAAATCATTTGGTATATTAACCACGGTATATAACTTACTAGTAACTTACAGAACGACAGTCTACTTGTACCGTTTAAGATCTGACTAAGAGCACTTTCAGCATTTATCAATCGTTTAAAGATAAACAATGTGAACACAGAGGAAAATACCCCACAAAAAACAAAAAACGGCTCAAAATAACTAGACAATATAGTCCACAGAGAAAATAAAGTCACGAATAATAGAGAAAAAAACTTGATTTTCTGCCTAAGGTCCATGGTCCATAGTATACTTAAATGATTTTTTAAAGGAAGATAATAATAACCTTGTCCCTTATAAATTATAAATTAGTGTGTTACAAATGTCCCGGTACTAAACTCCCATCACCATACATTGAAATCATGTATAAAGTTAATTTACTAACTACTTATTTGACTTTAAATTTTACGTATTATAAATAATGTGATTGTACTAAGGAAGGTTATATGTGTATGCGACTAAAGCTAGCTCAGAAAAAGAAAGCACTTGGAGTAATAGTTGGCTGTTCGAGGTGCTATGGGTCTCATACCAGCTTCTGGTGTGTGCAATAGTGTTGCTATTTTAATTGATAGTCCCATAGCGTATTAATAACATCTGCTTTTGCCATATCTGAAGTGTTTTTTGCTTTGTATGTAGTCTTCGATGAAGGCCATAAACCAGCTAAAATGATGAAAAATGCTACTAGTTCTAAAGTTGACGAGAAGGTGCCTGCAGACATGATGATTTGATAAATCATCATTCTACTACGTGTTAGCAGAATCTACGCTGAGACACTATGGGGGTATGGTGTAGTAGGGCCTAGACTGCACTAACTTACATACTTCGTCTAAGCGAAGTCACTTAATTTTTACATATCTATTGTAAGTTAAAGAAGCTGAATCTGGAACGAAAATGTTAGCTGAAGCCTGGACTTTACTGATACTTACATTACTTGAAACTATACTTAACGTAGACAATTTAATCTTTATTTCTCTAGCAATAGAGAAGGTACCAAATGCATTGAAAGAAAGAGTACGCCTTATGGGCCTTGGGCTGGCACTATTAATACGTTTTGCAACACTATTTTTCACATCGTATATATTATCAATGCAAAAACCTATATTTCACGCCGTATCGCTCAACATTTCAATAAAAGATTTACTTATGATAGTAGGAGGATTATTTCTCATTGTTAAAAGCTCTATAGAGTTGTGGAACAACATTTCTTTACGTAAACAAATCGAAAAAAAAATAGATATCAAATCACAATTGTCTTTAGTAGTACTGCAAATTATATCAATAGATTTAATTTTTTCGGTTGATTCTTTGTTAACTGCTATAGCATTGACTCACAACATGGTAATAATTGCTATAGCATATACGTCTTCCATACTAGCAATGATATTTTTATCAAGTTATACTGCTCAGTTAATTAAATCTAGCGTGAGTTTAAAAACAATTGCCATTCTATTTATTTTACTTGTCGGTGTATACTTAATGCTTGATGGGCTTGACATAGAATTACCGAAAGAATACCTGTATTTTTCATTGATGTTTGCATTGCTTGTAGAAGTTATAGGTAGCATAAAGAAAAAAGTGCAGTGTATGAAGAAGAAAAAATAGCTCTAGGTTATTCCCACTCAATAGTTGCTGGCGGTTTAGAAGTCAAATCATATACAACTCTATTTACTCCGGAAACACTATTAACAATTATGCTGCTGACATTTTGTAAAAAATCCCAAAATATTAACGAATGTTGGCTTTTATTTTCAAATGGAAACGCATCAGCTGTCATACCATCAGATGATGTTACAGCCCTCAAAGCACAAACATATCCGTATGTACGACCATCTCCCATGACGCCTACAGTTCTTATCGGTAATAGTACAGCAAAAGCTTGCCATATCTTATTATATAGATCATAATTTTTCATTGTATTAATATATATTTCATCTACTTCTTGCAGTATTCGCACCTTTTTTTCATCGACTTCACCTATAATCCTTACTGCAAGTCCAGGTCCAGGAAATGGATGTTGAAATATTATCTCGTCTGCAAGACCAATTTCTTTCCCAAGTAGCCTTACTTCGTCTTTAAAGAGGTAGCGCAAAGGTTCCATTAGCCTCAGATTCATTTTTTCTGGCAACCCACCAACATTATGATGAGACTTAATTGTACTGGTGTTTCCTGAATTATGTCCTGATTCAACTACATCGGAGTAAATTGTACCTTGCATTAAAAAATCCACATCACCTATTTTTTTCGCCTCTTTCTCAAACACTTCAATAAAAGTATTACCAATAATTTTTCGCTTTTCTTCCGGATCGTTTATTCCCTTTAACCTACTTAAAAATAAATTTGATTTATCAACGTAATTTATCGGGATCTCTTCCAACATAGTGATGGTTTGGTTCTTGCGTAACAACCCAGTATTGATAAAAATACAGTTTAATTGTTTTCCTATAGCTTTATATGTGAGAGCTGCTGCAACACTTGAATCAACCCCGCCACTTACTGCGGCGATTACTTTTTTTTCTCCTACTGTGTTTTTAATTTTTTCCTTCTGCTTTTCAATAAGTGACCTCATTGTCCAGTCTCTTTCACAATCTGCAATATCCAAGAAGTTAGAGAGCAACTTACTACCATTTATCGTAGCTTTAACCTCAGGATGGAATTGAGTACAGTATATCTTACGCTGTTCATTGGCAATTATTGCGATTGTTTGATTTATCACACCTGATGCAATAACAGTAAACCCTTGCGGTGTAATTTCAACACTGTCTGCATGATTCATTAACACATCCACTTCAGAATTAACGTCCCATGCACCCTTTATAATGGGAGATTCTTTTAATATCTTGATCTTAGTTTTGCCAAATTCCTGATTGAATTCTCTTTTTATCTTTGCCCCAAAATAATGACAAATGAGTTGCTGCCCATAGCATATTCCAAGTATAGGAACGTTTGTTACCTCATTAAATTTTATAATTTCATATGCTACTTCGTTTGTTTCAGAATAGCTATCATTCACAGATTGTGGTCCTCCAGAGAAAATAAACCCATTGAATTTTGATATTATCTCAAAACTAATGTTGCTTTGAAATATTTCGCAATAAACGCCCATTTCCCTGACTTGTCTTGCGATAAGCTGAGTAAACTGTGAACCAAAATCGATAATAGCAACTGCTGACAACTTACTCCTCCATATTATTTAAGTCAATATCTGATAATAAAAAAATGGTGGAGTAAGTAAACCAAGACCTCTTTAAAAATTCAAACATATTGCTTGAGTTAGCCATAAGCTACTTTTGAGCTGACAAAAACTTTGTAGGGTGGTAGCTCAGAGTTTTTAGCCCTTCTTCAGGGTTAAGGCATACCTTGAAGAACCCCCAACCATCGCAGTTTTTACCAGTAATCCATGTACCAGCTGCAGAAAGGGAACTATAGATTTTCCCATTATAAATAAACCCTACTTCATTGTTGACTACAACTTCATAAGTTTTCCCTTTATATTTTCCAATAAGTGTTTTACCTACAAATAGAGCTTTAATAACTTCCTGATTGTGTGTTATGCTATATTTATTCTTAATCAGCCTAACTTTTTTAAGCTTACCTGTTTTAGGTTGGTCTATTTCGCGCTCACTTAGTGGTTTGATGCCTAACATATTATTTAATACTTTGTTTATTATATATATTACAGTCTCGTTTTTAACTTCTTCTGCTCTTTTATTTACATATTTTTCTACTTCACTGCGCACATGCACCTTTAACCTTTCAAAAAAGTCCTGTAAGTCGAGTAAAGTTAATTCAGATGTTTCCATAAAACTTCCTAGCTTCATTACGTACCTCAATAATACACCTGTAGCCAACGCAGGTTAGATTCTTTGATTGTTCTCTAATTGCACATAAGTCAACAATAATTTTCACACAAATCAAAATAGCATATTTCTCTACAACCTTTAGTAATTTTATGTAAGTTAAAAGGTAGTTGTGCGTTGCATGCTAGAATAGCACTTGGCAATATAGAAGCTTTTGTAATTTTATATACTCTTGTGGAGAGAGTCTATCTTCTCTATATCACCTTTTAAATCCACCTACATAGAGAACTTAAGATTCATGTTTTTGTCATTCTAGTAGCAGTGATAAATATAGCCATTAATAGTTGAGCTTCCTATCGCATTGTGGCTTTTGTCTAGTATTTCGCCTTCCACTCGATAATAGCCAGTATATTCATTAAAGGAACAATCCGTCAATTTGATGTACCCGCTATCAAATTCCTGTTCTAAATTTAAAGGCTGATTAATAAAATCTATTTCACCATAATTATGCCTCACATTGAATTAAAATTAAATCATGGTTAAAATAAGATGTTAAGTTAAGATATTAGATAATTTAGTAAAATTGGAAGGTTTTAAAATATGCTCTTTCAACGTTAGCTTTAGCTTGTACTTTAGTATTAATATTTTATTAATATGCTAATATCATAATAACAATTTTAATTATAGGTGATTCTATAGATAGCATAATAGCATTTGAACTACCAGCAAATGAATATAGAGCCAATATTTCATACATTTCTGCGTACAATTATAGCCCTTCTAACATAAGCTTTTCCAGCCTGAAAAATCCTGAAGGGAACATAGACTACAGCAGTATTAGTGGATTAGCATTTCTTTCCTGTTTTGTTGGAGTGCTATATTTAGATGTGTCTCTTAACAGAAGAGAAATTGATAACAAAAGCGACAACCCTACTATAAATCTGGAGTTTCAAGCTAAAGCCGAAATAGTTATCCTAGCTATCAAAGATAAAATAAAAAATTGCGGTTTTAAAATAAAGTAAATAGATGGGGCTCTGTGTTACAGAGCCCATCATTTTAATTCTTGACTTTATCCTATAAAATTTATACCTTATCTACTGTTGCAGTCTGAGTTTATAAAGTCAAAATGGCGTTAAACCCGCTAGAGCAGTTTAAGGTATATACAATAATAGAATTACCCAAGCTATTTGGGTATAACATAAATTTTACCAACTCATCTCTTTTTATGATGATTTCGGTTATATTAATAATATTCTTCTTGCTCTTTGGAGTAAGGAATAGGTCAGTAATACCAGGGTATTTGCAAGCTGCAGTTGAATATGTATATGATTTTGTTATTTCAATAATAGAAAATAACACTGGAAGTCAAGGCCTGAAGCACATTCCGTTAATATTCACAGTATTTATTTTTATTTTGTCGTGTAATTTAGTTGGTGCTCTTCCTTATAGTTTCACGGTCACAAGTCATGTGATAGTCACTTTTGTCTTATCGATGATAGTTTCTATCTATACAACAGTTGTTGGATTCAAAGAAAGGGGAGTAGAATTTTTACGCATATTGCTGCCGGAAGGCACTCCGTTGTGGCTTGCACCCATGATGCTTTTTATTAAGCTATTTGCTTACTTGGCAAGGCCTATAAGCTTATCAATAAGGCTCGCTGCAAACATGATTGCGGGTCATACAATTATCAAAGTAATAGCAGGGTTTATCATGAACATGCACGTGGCTCTAACCCCTATACCGTTTTTATTTATAATCGCACTAATAGGGTTTGAAGTGTTTGTTGCAATTCTACAAGCTTACATATTCACCTCTTTAACATGTGTATATTTATCAGATGCAGTAAAATAATTGACTTTATCTGCAGAACATTTTACAATTAATATTGTAGGAAAATGGTTAAAGGTAATATATGGATTTAGTAGCTTTAAAATTTATAGCAATTGGTTTAAGTGTGCTTGGTATGCTCGGGGCGGGTATTGGTGTAGCAAATATATTTTCTACTATGTTAAGTGGGCTTGCAAGAAACCCTGAGTCAGAAGATAAAATGAAAAAATATGTCTATACAGGGGCGGCTCTAGTTGAGGCGATGGGATTATTTGCATTTCTGCTTGCACTATTGTTGATATTTGTTGCTTAATATGCCACAACTTGATGCTTCAACTTTTTTTTCTCAAGTTTTTTGGTTTTTAATTTTTTTCTCCTTACTTTTTTTTGTAGTAAGTTGTTTATTTCTGCCAAAGTTAGATGAAATAATAAATACCAGAAATAAGAGAATATTGGATTCTTTTAATAGTTCTATTCATCTCCTAAAGCTTATAGAAAATCAGACTGCTAAACATAACGCGGCTTTAAACGAAGCTAGAATGCAAGCAAAAAGAGTCGTAAATGATGCACTTGCCCAGGTAGAAGAAATGAGAGCCAATGTGAAGAATATATTAGAGGGGGAAGACAAAAAAATGAGTAAGCTTATTGAAGAAAAAGTGGCAAAATTTAAATCTGAGTATGCTGATGAGTTAAAACAAATAGCTACTGATATTGCCTTAATTTACTACAATAAATTAACCAATTCTGAAGTTGAAGAGGAGCTTGTTGCTCGCTTAATATCCAAAGAGTTTTAGAGGTTTTTATGTCTACATCACTGATTGTTGGTCTTGCTTTTTGGGTGGGTTTTATCCTTTCATATAAATTGCTAAAGAAAGTAATAAAAAATGCCCTTAATAATAAGCGTAGCAAGAACAAACTTATAGATGAAGAGGTTGAAAAATTCAACAGAGATATGTTGGAGTATTACAGAGAATCTTCTGAAAAATACAAAAAATTGGACGCAGAAGTTAATAAAATGATGAATGAAGCGCTTGATAAGGCTCATTGTATCATTAAGCACAATAAACAGCAGCTGGACCAGATATTAGATGACAATGCGCGTTTCCACTTGAAGAAAGTCACTGACCAAGTTGAAAAAGCTATTGGAGATTTACATTCCAACACAGCTAGTATAGCCGCTTGCGCTGTAAAAAAAATAATGCAAGGACATAAGGATGATAGGCACAGTAGCGAGGTTATATCTTCACTTTCACGTGACTTAAGTAAAAAATTGCATTAGGTTTAATGCAACAGCCACCTATACTTCAAGCTAATAATATAGAAAAAATTAAGTTCGACTCTAGTTTTTGTAAAGAGCAAGAGAAGCTTTTTTACTATAAATTTAATATAATTCCTTGGCAAAAATTGAATAATACTACTTTTTTTATGGTTGAAAACACAAGTCAAGATATCAACCCTTGGATCAAGGCCCACTACGGTGACGGATGCGTATTAATAGAAGCCGACGTTGGACAGATTTTAGATCTTCTTAACTCGCATTTTGGTATTTCAGAATTTGTAAGCAACTATTTATATTACAAAGATCCTGATTTTTCGGTCAAGAATATCAAACTAAGTCACATATTTTTGCTTCTTTCTTTGTTATGGCTTCAATTCTAACTCTAACAGAGAAATATACATACTTTGCTTTGATGTTGATATTTATATTTGGATGTTACAGTTATTTTTTCAAATTTATAACTAAGATTTTTAGCTTATGTGAAACCTCCAATCAAAAAATAGATTATGATAAGATGAATGAAGAAGATTTTCCTATATACACTGTTTTATTGCCTGCTTTTGAATAAGGTACAGTGATAGAGTAATTGATTGAAGGCATTGAAGTTTGGGTTACCCAAAATCAAAATTAGATGTAAAGCTTCTAATGAAAGTGATGATTAGGAAATGCTTGCAGCTATGGTAAAATACACTTTACCGCAATATTTTGAAGTATTAAAAGTGCCTCATTCTTTGCTTAAAACCAAGGCTAAGTCATGCAATTATGCTATGAGTTTTGCCAGAGGAAAGTACTCAGTAGTATATGATGTAGATGATAAACCAGATCCACTGCAGTTAGAAAAAGCACTGATCGAGTTTGGTCAGGGTGACAATAAATTAGCTTGTGTGCAGGCTAGGTTAAATTACTACAGTTGTCATCATAGCTTCCTTACAAAGTACTTCCCTATGAAATATGTGAACTGGTTTCAGTATTTATTGCCTGGATTCTAAAGAATGAACATACCAATACCTTTGGGCGGTAGCAGTAACCATTTTTCAGTAGAAATTATGAGAAAAGCGCTTTTTGGGGATGCTTACAATGTCACCGAAGACGCTGACTTAGGCTTAAGACTTACACAAATGGGATATAAAATTAGGATTATTGATTCGGAAACATTGGAAGAATCACCAACTACTGTGTTTGCTTGGATCAAGCAAAGAATACGTTGGATCAAAGGTTATATGCAAACCTACCTGTCCATTAAAAAAATATAAAGTCACTTTATAAACACACTCGACTCAGAGGAATTTTGCTATTGAGCCTTTTTGTTGGCTCTGCAACTTTTATATTTTTCACTACTCAATTTTTATTGCTTTCATTGGTGTTAACTAAAGCTTTAAATGAGTTATTTTTGTGCTACTTTGTAGTGGTATACGTTACTAACTTGACTCTTTTGGTGATAGCCGTTAAACTGCAAAAGATGCCTTTTTATTTTTATATAATATCAGTATTTGTTCCTGTCTATAGTCTGCTGCATAGCGTTGCGGCTTTTCTTGCCTTGTGGGAATGTGTTATTCACCCTCAGCGATGGAACAGAACTCAGCATGGTTTATGGAAGCAAAACCTGTAGCTATTTGGCTTTTTCTCTGCTCTGTCATGGTGGTCCTCATGGTAGGAATTGGAGGATTTACCAGACTTTCAAAAGCAGGATTGTCTATTACGGAGTGGAACCCAATTACTGGAACATTACCACCACTGAGTGAGCAAGATTGGCTACAAGAAAAATCAAAATATGATGCTACACCTGAATATAAAGCATTTAACTATGGTATGAGTATGGAAAAGTTTCATACTATCTACTTAATAGAATATGTACATAGATTGGTTGCAAGACTAACAGGTTTAGTTTTTGTTCTACCATTTGTATATTTTATCCTAAAAAGGAAAATATCTAAAAAGGTAATAGTAAGGCTATTCATAGCATTATTATTTGGGGTTTTACAAGCTTTTGCTGGTTGGTATATGGTTAAAAGTGGCCTGGTAGATGAACCTTATGTTAGTCACTATAGGCTCGCACTTCACTTGCTGCTAGCGTTGGTTATTTTTGCATTTTTGTCATGTCAATTTTTTGATTATCAGATAAGTTCACAAAACAAAATTAAGATTAAATGTACTTCAGAACTGTTTTGCGTGAAGCAAAGCCATATTGTCATCCCAGTGTCACGCACTGGGGTAACAGGATTTCAATCTATCAATAGTAGTATATATTATACAATACTCATTCTGATTTTAGTTGTTATACAAATGATTTTCGGCGCTTTTGTCGCAGGGTTAAATGCTGGTTTGATTTACAATACCTTTCCACTAATGGACGGTCACATCGTTCTGGAAGACTTATTTTTCTTACGGCCTACATGGTTAAATCTCTTTGAGAACAGGGTGACAGTGCAATTTATACACCGAGTACTAGCATTGCTAATATTAGTTCTGACGGCAGTACTCACAATAAAAAATGCCAGTGTAAAACCGGTATATGTTATATTGCTCTCCGTCATCATTCAGATAATTTTAGGGGTAGCCACTTTGTTGTTACACATACCAATAGCCATTGCTATAGCCCACCAAATGTTTTCATTTATCTTATTTGGATCAGGTTTATATTTCTTATGTTATTTAAGAAAGAGCTGTATTCAGAGCTAATACCACATCACCAATCTGTACATTTTTTCCTTCTTGAACGGGAATATTTTTTATCACCATTTCTGATTCAGCACATATGATATTCTCCATTTTCATCGCTTCCACAACAAATAAAGGTTGTCCTACCTCTACCTGGTCTCCAACATTTACGTGTAATTTAACTAATAAACCAGATATTGGAGATTTTACAGCATCTATAGAAATCCCTTCTGTTTCATTATTGAGCATGAACTTACTTAATTCAGCTACATGAGGTTTAAGTACACAACACTTAGCTTGCATTCCGGCATGTCTTACAAAGAGTTTGCTACCTTGCCTTTCTACTTTAAGTGCTATATTGGTATCGTCATTAATTGTGATATATACTAACCTATAACTTGAACTCCACTTACCACTTACAGAATACGTGTTATGGTTGTATATTGTTGTTAATGTATTATCTTGGTACTTTGCGTTTACAGAGTACTCATTATTATTTATTCTCACTATGAATAAATCTCTTGCATGGCCACCTGTTATCCCAGTGCTTGACTCTTCTTTTTTTCTGGATGCCAGCGCCACGCGCTGGAATGACATCGGAGGTGTTTCATTCACTGCTTCATAATAGTACCTTTCTTCATTTTCTAAATAAACATATAGCGTAGCGAAAATAAATATTTTAATATATTCTTCTGTAACAAAATCTCCGTGAAACCCGTTAGGATAATGGTCTGGAATGAATCTCGTGTGGAGCTTTGCCACGACAAAATTTGGATTATGGAAGATGGATTCTAGAAATTCTATATTATTTGTTACTCCTCCTATATAGCATTCAGACAATGCTTTTTGCATTCTGCTGATCGCTTCTATTCTATCTTTTCCGTATGTTATTACTTTTGCAATCATTGAATCATAGAACATGCTGATTTCTGAGCCTGCAGCAACGCCGTCATCTATTCTTACATAATCATTTCCATTCGGTTTATCGTAATGTTTTATTCTTCCACTGGAGGGGAAAAATCTTTTTGATGGATCTTCAGCACAAATTCTACTTTCTATTGCAGAACCAGTAAGTTTAAAGTCATCCTGACTGAACCTAAGTTTTTCTCCACATGAAGCTCTAATCATTTCTTCTACTATATCTATTCCAGTCACGAATTCTGTTACTGGATGCTCAACTTGCAATCTCGTATTTACCTCAAGAAAATAGAAATTTTGGTCCTTATCTATAACAAACTCAAAAGTGCCTGCTGAAAAATAACCAACTTGTTTTGCCAAAGAAACACATTGGGCATACATTTCTTGTCTCGCCTTCTCACTGATAAATGGACTTGGTGTTTCCTCTATTATCTTCTGATTATTCCTTTGTATTGAGCATTCTCTCTCTCCAAGACATACTACATTTCCATATTTATCTGCTATGATTTGTATTTCGATGTGCCTTGGTAACTCTATATATTTCTCTATAAAGATACTGCCATCCTTAAAACTTTTTTTTGCTTCGGTTGTTGTTGATGTAAATGCTAGTTCAATTTCCTTTTTGGAGTTTACAATCCGCATTCCCTTGCCGCCACCACCAGAAGCTGCCTTTAGCATAACTGGAAAGCTAATCTCTTCAGCCACACTAGTTGCATGTGCGACATCTTTAATCTTGCCCATATACCCTGGCACTACATTCACCCCAGCTTTTCTTGCCGCTTCTTTTGCTGTTATTTTGTTGGCTGTAACTTCTATTGTTTCTGCACTTGGGCCGATGAAATCTATATTGTGTTTTTGCAGAGCACGTGGAAAATCTGGATTCTCTGCCAAAAAACCATAGCCTGGATGAACTGCCTGTGCACCTGTTTCAACTGCTACTTCGCATATTTTTTCAATGTTTAAATAACTAATACAAGAAGGTGAAGGGCCGATATACCTTGACTCATCTGCTTGCCTTACATGTACGGAATTTATATCTGCATCCGAATATATGCACACACAAGATATACCCATCCTACGAGCAGTTCTGATAATCCTGCAGGCAATTTCCCCTCTATTTGCTATTAAAATCTTACTGTACTTCTTTTCTGTCATCGTATAAATATTCTTTCTTAAGAATCACTCTTAAGTGAGTACATTTCTATGTAATTGCCTGCAAGTGATTTCTAGCTTTATACTCGATCTAAACTATTACCACCTAAAGGGTGTATAGCGACAGAATCTGTCACTACAGTACTTTCGTCATACAAGCCGTATATTCCGTTGCATGCCTTAAACAATAAACATGTAGCCCCCCCAGAAGCTATTGTAGCTACTGAAGCTAGTGCAAGTGATTGAGAAACCAAAAATAAAAGGTACAAGGATAAACACAAAGCAGCAATACAAACTATAGTTCCTACTATATATAAACACAAGTGAAACTTCTGATTACATATAAAGCTGTCTTTTATGCCTACGATTTGCTTAATTTCTTTCTGTTGTGCAGCATCTAAGTAATAAAGAGGAGTTTCTCGCTTCTTATTAAAAGCATAATCTTTACAACAGAGCGCATCTTTAATATACTTTTTATTACATTTTAGTTCTTTTTGTAATCTACTTGCTTCTTTCCGATCTCCAGCCTCTACTGCTTTTTTAATTTTGTTATCAGCTTCCGTCTCTAAGTAATGCGAAATCTCTTTTACTGTAAGCAACAAAACCCCACTCCTTGCTGCTTCATGAAGTGGATTATTTCCATATTCATTACGCTGAGCTACGAGAGCAATGTTCTGCTTACAAATGTTTACAAATTTATCTTTATTTTGTATTCTTGCAGCTAGATGCAAGAGATTATCTGCCTGTACTTTTTGTTTTGCTTTATCAAATGGGCCAGTGTAACGCCAATTGACATTAGCTTCATTATTTGAGAACAGTGTTGCTATATCTTCAGTCATAACTTACCTATTATTTAACCGTTACTAAATTATACAACTTGATTTATGAGAAATAAATACAGTTTAATCTTCAAAGAACAAATGAATTACAGCAATTCCACATTGTTGCAAGCATAAATTTTAGCTATCATCATTTACATTGCTGTAACAGACAAATATGTCAGATATAGTTACTAGATTTGCTCCATCGCCGACGGGGTTTTTGCATATTGGAGGAGCTCGTACTGCCTTATTTAATTGGCTCTATGCAAAGCATCATGGCGGCAAATTTTTGCTGAGAATTGAGGACACAGACAGAAAACGTTCAACACAGGAGACAATCGATGCGATAATAGATGGGCTGAAATGGCTTGGTATAAGCTATGATGGGGAAATAGTATACCAATCAAAAAGAATAGAGCGGCACATTGAGGTTGCAAATCTTTTGGTTGAGAAAGGTAAGGCGTATCACTGTTATTGCCCTGAGGATGAAGTTGCAGAAGAGAAAGTAAAAGCGAGGGAAGAAGGAAAGATATATAAGCATAAATGTACTAGTGTGACATCAGACGTAAAACCTGTTGTACGCTTTAAAGTGCCAGATTCGCAAGATATCGTTGTTGATGATAAAATATACGGTCAAATTAAAGTAAATAGCGACCAACTTGGTGACATAGTAATTTTACGCTCTGACAACACTCCAACGTACATTTTTGCTGTGGTAGTTGATGATCATGATGCTGAAATAACTGATATAATACGTGGTTCTGACCACCTTACCAATACTTTTAAGCAATTACTAATATACCAGTCTCTTGATTTTGATATTCCACGCTTTGCGCATATACCGCTCATCCATGGGGAAGATGGAAATAAGCTATCTAAAAGGCATGGTGCAACAAGTGTTTGCGACTATGAAAAGATGGGGATATTGCCAAAAGCAATGCGTAATTACTTACTGAGGCTTGGCTGGAGCCACGGTAACGATGAGATTATTAGTGATGAACAGGCGATAGAGTGGTTTAATTTAGAGAGTATTGGTCGTTCACCTGCATGGCTTGATTTTAAAAAACTAGAGCATTTGAATAATCATTATATTAATAATATAAGTAATGAGGATATTCTAGCTCTAATATTTGGAGAAAGTACTCTAACTGACAAGAAAAAGAACTATTTACTGCGAGGACTAACAGAACTAAAAAAAAGAGCAAATTACCTTACAGAATTGCTGGATTTAGCCAAATTTTATATTCAAGATCCGCCGCTTGATTTAAGTGAAGAAGCTGAGCAGATCGTTAAATCTAACCTCGATATAATCAAGTTACTTGCGTCATTTCTTTCAAAGATCGGTGATGAAAATTGGAACAAGGGTTTTTTATCTGCTCAAATCAAGGAATTTTCAAAATTGCATAATATGAAAACAAGCGATGTGTACCACTCATTACGCGCCCCTATAACCGGGGTAATGAATGCGCCAGGAATCATTGATATAATGGTAATTCTTGGTAAAGATGAGTGTGTAAGGAGGTTGCATGAATGCGGAAAATTACTTGACAAATTTTAACAACTTCATTACCTTAGTAGTAAGAGTATTTTTGACTCAAAACTTGCTTTTGATCTGCGCAAGTTCAATGACAAAGCTTAGTAAAAAACTTAAGATACTTTTTGGCAGGTTACATCAAGTTATTGGAGCTGTATGTCTTTTAAATTTTTTCTACATTATTGCGCTTAAATTAAGCTTCAGCAAATTATTATAGCGCCAATTTAAAGTATTTAAAGAGTCAAAACTCGCATCACGGGGTTTCTTTACATTTTTTCTCATTTGGTAAATTTCTTAAATATTTATAGCTTTAGTGTAAAGGCAATATAAGACTACAAATGTTGGATCAACATTGCTTTAAAGAGAGTGCCCATGTTTTCAGTCAACCTTAGAAATTCACTAAAGATCCTATCCCTTTGTTCGTCGTTTGCGTTTTCCATTAAAATCTGTGTTCTTTCTTTTATGCCAAAAAGATATAAAAATTCTCTTTGAGTTAAAATCTTGCAATTTACGTACTTTAATGAATCTTTTAACGCTTGAAAGTTCACAAGTGCAGTAATATCGCTATTACCAACGTTTTCAAGAAAATTGGCATATTTATGTTGCTTTACCGATTGCAGAGTACTCTTGTACAAAGGATATACATAGCCATAATCTATGATCAAAGCAGCTCCTCCGTTATTGACTATCTTCTTCTCAAGTCTTTTTAATATTTCAATTCCGGCTGGACATACTTCCACTATTGGGCCATTAAAACCCTCTGTCATGCAAGTAGCTGACACTGGAATCCAGTTTTTGGTAGTTTCATCCACTTGTTTACAATCAATTTTGCTGGATCCAAGTGTCGCGCTACTTGCATGACAAGAAAGGGGCACTGGAATGACATCATCTTTTTTTCTGGTTATGCACTGGAATGATAGCGAAAGACTGTTATCATCTTGTTTTATTACCCTATTTTCGTACCACTTCCCATTACAGTATACAAACTGATCAATTGGAAGAGCGTCAAAGAACTCATTTGCCAAGAAAATAGTTGGCTGCTTGGGTAAATTGTCAATATCTTCATGCCAATTAATATCTAATCTCTTTAATTTCTCCTTTTGTATCTTCCGTAAAATGGGGCTTATTTCGACTAGGTGAATTGACATTGAGCCAAAAAAACTACTATATCCCTTAGTAACTCTTATTACATCGTGAATGAGCGTTCCTTTACCTGGCCCAAGTTCAACTAGGGAAAATTGTGATGGCTTTCCTAATTTTTTCCATGTATGCATTAACCAAATTGCAATTACTTCACCAAACAATTGACTAATTTCAGGGGCGGTAATGAAATCACCATCTTTGCCAAGTGGTAATTTATTCATGTAATAGCCATACTCTTCATGATATAGAGCAGCATTCATGAAATCACTGATCGATATTGATCCTTTGCTTTTATCAATTAATTTGTGTATATGAGCAAGCATGTTATTAATAAACGCTTAACTATAGCGTTTCATAATGTAAAATAGTAGAGTATTTGTATATATAGTATAAACTTAAGAGCTCATGAATAACAGTACTTCAATTATGGATGACCAGGATACCGATCGCACTGCTCTTATTTACCAAAGTAATGGTATTAAATGTAAATTTGAGGAAGCTGTCAATTTTGTAGGAAATAAGGTTATAAGCTCTGATGGGTTAACTTTGGCAGAGGTATTTCAAGTTTTAGTTCAAATGCTAAATGGTGATATAGAATTGATAAAAAAAGTGCTAGCATATGCTAATATTATGGCAAAGCATGGAATGAAGGTAGCGAAAGACTCTCAATTGAGTAGAGCTGATGTTCGTCGAGCTCTAGAAGAGAAAGCAAATATCGTCAACAGACAGGATTTTATAAAGAAACCACCTTCTACACCTGCTGTAAAATTAACCAAAAAGAAAAGTAGAGGTTTTTAGATGGTTGATTCTATAAAAAAGTTTACTGTACAGTGTGACTTCAAAGGACAAACTTCACCTTTTGCGATATACATAGGAAATCCAAAAAGTGGCACTCATCCAATTCATCATCAGGATGCTTGGCTCGTAAAGGAGCGTGGGGGCAATATTCCAAGCAAGGTAAAAGAAAGCCTGCAGAAATTATACAAATTATCTCAGGAAAATGGGATCTCTTTTCCGGAGTTATGCACATATGCTGTTACTGTGGTTAACAATAATGATAAAACAAGTGACAGCAAAGAGTAGCATACTATGTCTCTCTCATTGCAAGCATCTCTTTCCTGTTATCTAAGTCTTACACAGAGGCCATACAGTTGTCTAGTTTGTAAATGTTGCTTTATCCGCATTTTATCAGCATAGTATAAAAGTAATGTAATGCAGGTATCATGTCGATGAAATTTATACCAAATTATATAATTACTTCTAAAATTGCTAGCTACCTTATGAGGATTGAAGCAGCAAAAGAAAAAGTGTTACATTTGCTGTTGACTGTATCTATGCTTTCCTTCTCTTCGTGAAACTGCACGGCTCTATACTACACATTATTCCACTATGATTGAAGGAAATTGACTCGAGCCTAAGCAGATTGAAGAAATTTTAAAAAATAAAGGTCACTTTACGAAATATAAGAAAGACGAAAATGAGGTAAAAGGATATTATGCAGCTTTCGCTCAAGTTGAACAATGGGCAGTAAAGGGGATATCTATTACTGAGAAAGCCATTCAAGCTCTTTACGTCCTAGTGATGGCAAGTGGAAAATCTAAGATGAAGCCAGCACCGTATCGTGATTGACAAAATGTCATTCGTGATAGCCGTACACGAGCAATTATTTACATGCCACTGGAAGCAAAGGGTGTACCAAAGCTTATGAGCAGTATGGTAAACTGGATTCGTGACAGTGAACAAGTACCTTGCCCAATTATTGCAGGTATCGCGCATTATAAATTTGTAACAATTTACCCTTACTATGATGGTAACGGCTATACTGCAAGATTGCTGACTGCATTAATTTCACACCTTTGTGGATATGACCTAACAGGACTTTACTCATTGTAAGAACGTTATGCTAAGAATCTAGGAGCATATTACGAAGCAATCAGTGTAGGTCCATCGTACAACTATTACATGGGATGAGCTGAAGCGGATATCACTAAGTGGGTGGAGTATTTTGTAGAAGGTGTAGCAATTTCATTTTAGAATGTTTTACAGCGTATAAATGAAGAAGGGCACAGAACTGACCAAAACGATTCTAATGAGTAAGCTTGATCCTAAACAACATAAAGCTCTTGAGCTCTTCGGGGGCCCACTATTACAGCTAGTCAAGTTGGCAAATTATTTAATTTTAAGCCTTGCACCAGTGAGCAACTTTGTAAGGAATCGGTAGAAATGAGATTTATTGAAGTTGTAGATTTTTCCAATAGAAGAAGAAAATACAAACTTAGTAAGCAATATGAAGATTTGATCTCAAACTGTAGATTTAACCTAACGAACAAGAGTTAACTGATAGGAGAATAGATATAGTCAAGAATAATATCAGAGTTTTTTAGTACATCACAGGATTCCAGTACTTGCATGACATCATATACTATGTAATATAGCGTTATATTAAAAATCATAACTTAGTCCCTTAATATGTCATTTATAGAAGTTTTCGATCTCGTCTTTTCATCCACTTTTTTTACTATAGCTGCGCAATAAGTTGAAATGTTGTTTTTAGATGAAATAGATCCAGGTACTACTACAGAGTAAGGTGGCACTTCGCCATAAAGCACCTTACTAGTTTCTCTATCAATAATTTTTGTTGATGCTCCAATAAAAACTCCCATACCTAAAACTGACCCTTCTCTTATTATAACACCTTCTGCCACCTCGCTACGCGCTCCTATAAAGCAATTATCTTCTATAATAACCGGAGAAGTTTGAATAGGCTCTAAAACTCCACCGATTCCCACTCCTCCAGAAATATGGCAATTTTTCCCTACTTGTGCGCAGCTACCGATAGTTGACCAAGTATCTATCATTGTGCCCGAGCCGATATACGCACCAACGTTAATAAAACTTGGCATAAGAACGACGTTTGTACCTATATGAACAGATTGGCGGACAAAACACCCAGGAGCTGCCCTAATTTTCAACCGGCGAAACCTTTCTTCATTCCATCCATCAAACTTATTGTTGATCTTATCAAACCACCAGTTGTTATTACCTATTATTCTGCTTTCTTCAATAAGAAAATGTAATAATATTGCCTGCTTTATCCAAGTATGCACTACCCACTCTCCGCTTGACAGCTTTTTTGCTACTCTAATTTTGCCTCTCTCTAAGAGTTCAATCACTTTTTTAATTGTTATTTTTGCTACTTTCTTTAGACCGCAGTCACTCAATTTATCTTTATTTTTCCAGATATTTTCTATATCACTCTGTATTTTTTCTAGTTCCATTATTACATATTGACACTAAGTTTATAGTTTTGTATAATTCGAGTTTGTTACTACTTTACACGTAATTGTTGTGAGAATAAAGTGCAATAATTGTACTAAAACTTACTTAGTACCCTACGAGCAGATAGGTGAGTTTGTGAAGAAGGTAAGGTGTACAAACTGCAATCATACATGGTATTTATCAGGCAAAGTGCATACTGCTAGCATACGAGAAAAAAAAGTTGGTGGAAGGAATTTTTTAGTGTTTGCTACTTTAGCTTTTGCAGTAATAACAGGATTATGTATTGTAGTATCTAATCCTAGAGAAATGAACAAGGTGTACAGAACAATCAGTTCGTATAAGGATTCAATAAGCTGTAAATTAGGGTATAAAAAAGAGCAAATCGGTAGCTCAAACGTAAAAAAGCTTGCTGCAAGTAAATTTTATCAAGACTATCTTTTTCTATCTAATTTAAGATCCAGTTGAATAGATATCAATACTTAGGTCATAACTATACAAACGCTGTCAATTCAGGGAATCTCTACTAGGGGTAACGTTATCTCAGTGTCAAGCACTGGGATCTATGGATAATACAACTTCATCATATAATTTCTCAGCTCTTGCCTAATTAAATTCATTACATCTAGAAAACTTATATAGATTTTCTTTGCTTCTATGGTATCATGAGCCTGTAGTGATAAATAAGCAAATATGGATAAATCAGCGTATGAGATTGTAGAGCACGAGTATGATATAGTGGTAGTAGGTGCAGGTGGAGCAGGGCTCAGAGCAACACTTGGAATGGCTGCTACTAATTTCTCAGTAGCTTGTATCTCTAAAGTTTTTCCTACACGCAGTCATACAGTTGCAGCACAAGGTGGAATTAGTGCAGCTTTAGGGAATATTGCTGAGGACGATTGGCGCTGGCATGCATATGACACAATAAAAGGTTCAGATTGGCTTGGTGATCAAGATGCAATAGAATATATGTGTAAAAACGCTGCTAAGGCCGTTATTGAACTTGAAAATTTTGGTGTACCTTTTTCTCGTACAGAAAATGGCAAAATATACCAGCGTTCCTTTGGTGGAATGACAACTCATTTTGGTAAGGGAAAACCAGCTCAGCGTACTTGTGCAGCAGCAGACAAAACTGGGCACGCAATCCTTCACACTCTGTACCAGCAATGTCTTAAGTTCAACGCTGAATTTTTTGTTGAATACTTTGTAATCGATTTAATCATGGATAATGAAACAGGAGCTTGCTGCGGAGTTCTCGCTTGGTCGCTGTGCGACGGCACACTACATAAATTTCGTGCACATTCGGTAGTGCTAGCAACAGGTGGATACGGACGAGTTTATTTTTCTGCAACAAGTGCACATACATGCACAGGTGATGGTAATGGCATGGTGGTAAGAGCTGGACTACCGCTTGAAGATATGGAGTTTGTACAATTTCATCCAACAGGAATTTATGGCTCAGGGTGCTTGATAACAGAAGGGTGCCGTGGCGAAGGGGGGTATCTTGTTAACTCTAAGGGCGAAAAGTTTATGGAGCGCTATGCACCAAAAGCAAAAGATTTGGCTTCCCGTGATGTGGTAAGTCGGGCAATAACAATTGAAATTAGAGAGGGAAGGGGAGTTGGACCAAAAAAAGATCACATATATTTAACTATAGCACATCTTGATCCGGAAGTAACAAAACTGAGACTTCCAGGAATTAGCGAAACTGCAAGGACCTTTGCAGGAGTTGACGTTACTAAAGACCCGATACCGGTTATTCCAACTGTTCATTACAATATGGGTGGCGTTCCAACCAATTGTTATGGAGAGGTGATCACGTTGAAAAAAGGTAAAGAAGAAGTAGTAGAAGGATTATTTGCAATTGGAGAAGCTGCGTGTGTTTCCGTGCATGGTGCAAATCGGCTTGGTTCTAATTCGCTTCTTGATCTTGTGGTTTTTGGTAGGGCTGCAGCGCTCAGAGCAAGAGAGAAGCTAAAACCTAACTCACCACATAAAAAGTTGCACTCAGATTGCACAAACTGGATAGTAGATAGGTTCAATAAAATGCGATTTGCTTCTGGAAGGCTCAGAGTATCGAAAATACGTAGCGAAATGCAGCACACTATGCAAAAATATGCATCAGTATTCCGTGTTGCTGAAGTTTTAGAAGAAGGTAAAAAAGCTATAAAAAAGGTAGCAAAAATGATGCCTGATATTGCAATTGAAGATCGTAGTATGATCTGGAACAGTGATTTGGTTGAAGCACTAGAGCTTGCTAACATGGTACCACAAGCGGTTATCACCATGGAATGCGCAGCCAATCGCGAAGAAAGCAGAGGTGCCCATGCGCGTGAAGACTTTCCTGAGCGTGATGACAAAAACTGGATGAAGCACACTATAGCATGGCTTGAAGAAAAAAAAGGTCAGATCAATGTAAAAATTGGTTATAAGAAAGTTGCTGAAAAAACTCTTAGCAACGAAATCAACTTCATTGCGCCGGAAAAGAGGGTTTATTGATTTGCTCGTTGAATCCTAACGATCCATTAATAACTTGGGATATTGATACACCATATGTTTTAGAACTAGGAGGGCTTTTAATGAGTTTTGATTGGCCTTGCGATTCTTGGGCTTTTTGTTCTTCTGAATTCTTAGCTGAATTTTGTTGAGCATCTCTTTTATTAGACATACTTTGTTCGTCAGTAGTGAGTTCCTTTAAAGACTTCTTAATACCGCTGAACCCTAAAGTGAATATTAGGCAGACCATTCCAGTAATAGCTATGATAGGTAACGCTACTCCGATTGCAATTTGTCCTTGGAAACAAGAAAGCGTTACCATTGTAATAATGGTCGTTGCCACTGTTATTGCTAACAATACACTAGCTCTTCTAACAGGATCAATACACTTCCATACAGCTTTGAGACCATTTCCTGTCTTTTTCATAAAAGCACCAACCAAAAAGCTGGGCCGTTTACAAGTGGCGCGGCAGTCATATCTTGCTTCAAGCCTTTCTGTAAATTCTTTAGATTTACCTCGCGCTTCTTGTGGTATTTTTTGGTTATCCTTTAAATTGAGTAAAACTACATAGTATTTTTTAGTATGAAATTTCTCATCTTCTAACCACAAGGAATTAGGGTCAGCACCTTTTTTTAATAACTTTACACAAAACTTTACCGTGTTATCAAAAATCTTTCTTTGATACTGATACTCCTTTAATTTTAGACATTCTCCTTTCTTTGCTTTTGCTTTTAATGCTACCTGCAGAGGAGTGTTTTTTTCACCATTGGTTGCCTTCACGGCCTTACTTAATTGATCTTTAGATATTATTCCTTTTTCCACTGAATCTAATATTGATTTCAAACATGCAACTTTTTTTTCTCCTTCTAGCAAGGCAATGCGGTGTAATACATTATTGCCCTTTCCATCTTGACTGGTGATATCATAACCACTCTTTAGCAACTTTTTAAATTCACCTATATTTCTATTGGCAATTTCTGTATTGTTAATCGTTAACGATTTTTTTGTCTCTTGGTCTAACCCAGACTTTTGCATTAATTTGTTTAGTTTTGGCAGGAGGAATTTACAGTAATATGTTTCTTGTTTCTGAGATAAATTGCTTTCTGGTAGCTTTAATTGATTATGGTCAGCACCTTTCTGCAATAATTTTTCGCAAAATTTAATCGTATTATCTTCCAAAGCAATAGGGTTATGTGTATCTTTTATTGCCTTAGTAATCAATACTATTTGTATTGGTGTTTTCTCGTCTTTGTTTTTAGCATTGATAGCCTCTCTCAATTGATCAGCAGATATTTTCCCTTTTTTCACTAAATCTAAAATCAACTCCAAACACGTAACTTTTTGCTTTTCTTTGAATGAGGCAATATGGTGTAAAGCATTATTACCTTTTTTATCCTGAATAGTGATATCAGCACCATTTTGCAGCAATATCTCTAGGACTTTATATCTATTAGTTTCTTCAAATTTCTTAAGTGATCGGTTCTCACCCTTCTCTCCCATATGCCGAAGCAACTGGTGAAGAGGTGTTTGTTCTTTCTCTTTTTTATTTTTAGCATTTACAGCTTTTTTAAACCGAGCTTTAAGTTGCTCTTTTCCTCCCTCCTCACTTACATTTAGTACTATATTTAAAAAATCAAGCTTTTGGTTTTTCTCTAATTCTCTAACTATTAGATGTAAAGCATTGTTGCCATCTTTATCTTTCTTAGTGATGTCATAACCTCTTTGCAAGGGTTCACTAAGTTTATTTTGATCTTTATTTAAGAATGCTTTATGTAATGAATAACCATCGTAGATGATTTCTGCAGCCTTAATTATTATCAAGTTTTTTGTCTCTTGATCTAACTCGGACTTCTTTACTAACATTACTAATCTTTTCAAGAATTTAAGATAGTATGCCTTTTGTTTTTCTTTTAAACCATATAGTGTTTCCTTAGCTAATTCTAGCTGGTCTGGGTTGACTCCATGTATCAACAGTGCTAGGAAGAACTTAAGTGTGTTATCGTTATCTTGAATTGTATGAGACCCATGCTTCCCTTTTGTTGTCTCGTCAATTAGTGCCATCTGAAGAGGAGTTTTTCCGTCCTGATTTTTACTATCAACAAGTTGTGCTGGACCTGAAATTTTTTCTATTAGGATACTCAGAGACTTGCATTTTTGTTTCTTCTTCAGCAACGCAATAAGGTGTAGAATATTATTTCCTTTTTCACCTCTTATATTGTTAATATCTACAGAGCCTTTTTCTTGCCACTTTTCAAATTTTCGCTTACCTTTTTTTATTGCTCTTAATGTTTTATAAATATTATTACTTGTTTTGTTAGTTACTTTTGGATTTTGGGTTTTTAATCTTGTTACCAAAGGCTCTGTATCGTCAGTTGAATACTCATAATCATTTTCAATATAGCTTCCAACTCCACTATCAAAACTCTCTCTACAAGTGCTACTACTTTGTGGACGGCTAACTTGTGGAGCTTTTACTTTTTCATACTGTCCTTGTCTTTCATTCTGATTGATATCCATACTAGATCCTCTATATTAAAAGCTATTTGGTTATCAGCACTCAAACCAACAACCAGTTAAATTAGATTTTTAAATTGAGCTAAACGTTGTATGTGTGATCAAAATATAGGTGGAAAGACAGAAAACTAGTTTCGATTAGAAAATTTGCCGTCATAGTCAAACCTCACTTTAGCATTTATTTACTATTTTAACCATTTAATCTTAAAAAATAATAAATACGGCTAAAGTAGATTAGTAATATGTTGCTGTTAAAGTAGATAAGAGGCTACAGAAAGCAGAAAATTAAATGCGACTATTTCTGTGTCAAAGCTTTTGCAATTTTAGTGCACGCTTTAATTTAGTTGTATTTTATTAAAAAAGACTTTAGATTCATTTCATAATCAATACTTATAATTTAATGACTCAAACTTGGAGTTTATTGCAAACAGGGCAGAAGGAAAGTTACAAGGTAGCATATACAAATGCTCGCATTATCGACCCAGAAACTAAACTTGATATCAAGGGTTCACTGTTAACTGAAGGGGACAAAATCGTTGATTTTGGTGAATCATTATTTTCAAGTGGAGTACCAAGTGGGGTTAACGAGACAATAGACTGTAAAGGGCTTGTTCTAATGCCAGGCCTTGTTGACATTCACGTGCATTTTCGTGAGCCAGGCCAAGAGCATAAAGAAACTATATATACAGGGAGCAAATCCGCAGCTGCGGGAGGCGTTACAACTGTAGTTTGCCAGCCTAACACTGTTCCGGCAATAGATAGTGTTATTCTAGCTAAGTATTTGAGATACAGAGCATTCGAAACTTCACATGTGAACGTTGAATTCTACGCCAAAATTACTACTTCAGAGGAAGAATTGACTGAAATTGCACTTTTAAAAGAAGCAGGTGCTGTTGGATTTACCGATGATGGCATGCCTGTTATGAATCCAATGATCATGAGACAGGCGTTGCTTTATTCAAGTATGCTAAATGTTCCTATTGCTCAACATGCAGAAGATCTAGATTTATCAGCAGGCGGTGCAATCAACGAAGGTAAGATTTCTGAAGCATTGGGAGTAAAGGGTATCTTAAATGCTTCAGAATCGGTTATGGTAAGTCGCGATATACTGCTCATGAAAGATATAGAAAATGTACACTATCATATTTTACATGTCTCTGTAAAAGACTCACTCGCTGCTATTAAACGTGCAAAAGATTTAGGATTAAATGTTACATGCGAAGTAACTCCTCATCACTTTACTTTAACTGAAGATATAATAAAACAACATGGAGCAATTGCAAAAATAAATCCACCGCTTCGTACCGAAGAGGATCGTTTAGCTATGGTTGAAGGTTTAAAAACAGGTGTGATTGATTGCATTGCAACCGATCACGCACCACATGATCGTAACTCTAAAGATCTGCCTCTTGAAAGCGCTGCATTTGGTATTGTAGGCCTTGAAACAATGCTGCCCCTTTCACTTGAACTTTACCACAATGGGCGGATGAGTTTGTTTGATGTACTAGCGAAGCTCACATACAAGCCTGCAGATATAATACGCGTACCGCGTGGCCGTATACGTAAAAACTTTGTTGCAGACTTAGTTTTAATTGATCTGGATTATGAATGGGAAATTAAAGTTGACGACTTCGCCAGTAAATCGAAAAACTCTCCTTTTGGTGGACGTAAGGTAAAAGGGCTCGTAGTACGCACTATTGTGTCCGGCAAAACTGTGTACTTACAAAAATGATTTTAGTATATCACTTTCCCTTATCCGAAATTTTAGACAACTCAGCTTCTAATTCTTCTACTGTTGGTAGAGTCGTTTTTATTTTTTCTGGGTGAGGTCGGTTGTATTTTAGCCCAAGTTCGGTATTTTAAACTTAACGTTTTCAGTAACGCCGTCTGGCATAACTGAAACTTTTGTATTCATGCTTATTTTCAAGTAGTTTATTAGTTCATCAATCAATATATCAGGGGCAGAGGCACCTGCCGTGATCC
This sequence comes from Wolbachia pipientis, assembly GCF_030373985.1. GTDB lineage: Bacteria > Pseudomonadota > Alphaproteobacteria > Rickettsiales > Anaplasmataceae > Wolbachia > Wolbachia pipientis_D. The sequence continues at coordinate 57,318 of NZ_JAUCRB010000002.1, read as the reverse complement.
CTATCCTTTCTACACTCTGTAACCAACTTTTGTTCACATAGCTGTAGTTATCGATTAAGTAGGCTCTTTTTCCTCTTGCAGTGCACAGATCTAATAGGCGGTTTGAATTCGAACTATTTTTACTTCCTACAATTAACACTATGTCTACAATTTCAGCTAATTTTTTGACAGCATTCTGCCTATTTTGTGTTGCATAGCATATATCTTTTAAGTTAGGACCTATAATGCTTGGAAATCTAATCTTCAGGGCAGCAATAATTTCGCGGGTGTCATCAATGCTTAGTGTGGTTTGTGTGACATAAGATAAATTATCTGGGTCTTTAACTTTTAAATTGCGTACATCCTGTACAGTTTGCACTAAAGTGATAGGATTGTTTACTCTTCCTCTAATGCCCTTAACTTCTGGATGATTTTCATGCCCAATTAAAATTAATTCTTTACCACTATCCTCATGCCTTTTTGCCTTTTTATGCACTTTGCTGACTAAAGGGCATGTTGCATCAATCGTTTGAATACCCTTTCTTTTTGCCTCATCTTCTATGCTTTTTGATACTCCATGTGCACTGAAGATCAATATCCCTCCATTGTCCTTAATGTCCTCGATACTGTTCACAAAAACCACTCCTTGTTTCTTAAAGCCCTCTACTATATATTTGTTATGAACGATTTCGTGCAACACATAAACTTGGCGCTCGTTTTTGTATTTTTCTAAAGTAATAGCTAATATGTCTACAGCTCTTTTGACTCCAGCGCAAAAACCACGTGGCTCAGCTAAGATAATTTCCATTTTTTTCAAGTCGAATAAATATGCAAGTGTTACTGAAAAATAAGCTCCGCTCACTATGTTTTATAGTACCATTGTTTATGTTTTATATAATAATTATTTTTCGTATGTTCTCTTTGACATTTAATCAGCTTGCTATCTCAGAAGACCTTGAAAAAAGTAATATAGTACGTAAACAACCTGATATTTTGGATAGGAATGGAGTGGTAATAGCAACAAATGTGCCCACAACATCACTGTATATAGATTCAACCAGAGTAAGGAATCCAGAAAGTATAGCAGCACAACTATGTTCTGTTCTAGATGACCTTAAATACGAAGATTTATATAAAATACTTACTTCGAAAAAGAAATTTGCTTGGATAAAGCGGCATTTGACTCCAAGAGAGTTGCTAGCAATAAAAAACGCAGGTGTGCCAGGAGTGAATTTTTATGACTATGTAAAACGTATATATCCTCACAGTAATTTGTTTTCACACGTGCTTGGCTATACTGACATAGATGGCAAAGGCATTGCTGGAGTTGAAGCGTATATAAGTAAAAACAATGAGCAAAAAAAGCCTGTAGTGCTATCTCTAGATACACGAGTGCAAAGCATAGTGCATGAGGAACTAACTAACGCTGTAAATAGGTATCAGGCACTTGGTGGGGTGGGAATTGTTTTAAGAGTAAAAAATAGTGAAATCATTTCGATGGTTAGTCTGCCTGACTTTAATCCCAACTTACAGAATAAAGCGAAAGATGTACAAAAGTTTAATCGCGCCAGCCTTGGAGTGTATGAGATGGGGTCAGTGTTAAAATTCTTTACAATAGCTGCAGCGCTTGATGCAAAAGTTGTAAAAATCGGTGATTTGTATGACGTGTCAAAGCCAATCACTATTGGGAAGTATGAAATTCGGGATTTTCATAAGTTCAAAATTCCCAAAATTACTGTGCGAGATATATTTGTAAAATCGTCCAACATTGGTGCAGCAAAAATTGCAGTCAAACTAGGTATTGAGAAACAAGTAGAATACTTTAAAATTATGAAATTATTTTCTCCTTTGAAAATAGAAGTACCAGAAAAATCTACACCAATAATTCCAGATAAATGGAGTGAAGGTACTTTAATAACTGCGTCTTACGGTTATGGAATAGCTGTAACTCCTATGCATATTGCACAAACTGCTGCCGCATTGGTCAACAATGGAATATTTCACAACGCAACTTTGATGTTGAATAAAAGAGGTATAGGGGAGCAGATTATTGCGAGAAGTACTTCCAGGGCGATAAGAAAACTATTACGTGCAGCTGTAACAGATGGGACAGGTAAACAGGCAAACATAAAAGCATATTCGATAGGAGGTAAAACTGGGTCAGCAGAAAAAGTTGTAAATGGTAAATATAGTAAAGATGCGAACATAGCATCGTTTATAGGAGTATTAACTATGCTTGATCCTGGATATATAGTGCTTGTTGTTATTGATGAACCTCAGGGCATGCAACATACCGGAGGAATAGTTGCTGCACCTGTAGTCAAGAATATTATGACTAGAATAGCACCTATACTAAATGTTACACCTGAGATGTGAAATTATGATTGTTTTATCTTGATTTCAAATTTGTCATGGCCAAAGTTTTTGTTAATATACCAGGAACCATCATCTTGAGTTACAAATTCGAAGCCTTTAAGTTCTCTTTTTATCGTTTTTCCATTTTGATCATCAATGGCGATGTTAACGTTGAGTGTAATGATATCTAGATTTATTACAGCTTCTTTTCCATCACACGAATTTAAACTGAACTTGCCTAACATGATGTCGTTAAAACTTACTTCTCCTGAATAGACATCACACTGACCGCCCACACACCATACACCCTCAATATAGAAGAGGTCTGACATACAAAGTACCTTTATTATTTAAAGAATTATGTATATTCTTTAAGTACACATAGTTATGATACACCTAAAAATACAAAGTTCAATGATTAATTATGTTAGGAGTCTAGATTAGTAACTGTTTATTTCCTTTTGTTAATCTTTTTCACCATGCTGTCAATCATATGTTTTATCCCTTGATATACAGAATGTGTGTTTTCGTTGCTACGCATATAGGCAGAACAGGAAAATACATTATGTTCTTCGTCTTCTATTGATAGCTCTGTGTCGCACTTTATGTGCTCACCACCGAGCTTTTCTATCAATTTCTCTCTGTCATCTCCTATAGTTACCTTAATCCTATTTTTTCCTTTATCAATTTTACTACTTAAAATAAAAACAATTACTGCTGGAGATATACATATTGCCCCTATTGGCTTTTTTGTAACAAAGAATTCTGAAACTAATCTTTCAAATTCAGGTGTTACTGTTACCAAGTCTTTATTTTCAGCTAAGTCGGATAAATTCCTTGCAACTCCATATCCACCAGGTACAACTAACATATCAAAATCTTCAGCTTTGGCATCTTTTAAATCGTATATTTCACCTCTTGCAATTCTTGCTGCTTCTACAAGTATATTCCTTTTTTCTTTTACTGCCTCTTTTGTTTTGTGGTTAATAACTTGTGTAATGTTGATATCAGGTGCGAAACATCTAACGTCCACTTCCTGCTGGTCAAGCACGAGCAAGCTTAAAACTGCTTCTCTTACCTCTGCGCCATCAAGGTGACCGCACCCTGATAAAACTATAGCAGCTTTTAATTTTTTTTCACCCATAGAGTACCTTGATCTCATATAATCTAGGTATTGTAATACAAATTCTATGTTTGGAAAGGGGTAGTGATATTAATTTTTATATATAAATTATAATATAATTAATCATTTATATTTATAATGAGGCATATTTATAGTTAATGAATCTTATATGGTACAAGGCGGCGCAATAGATACAGGTAACAATAAATACTTGGCTCGAGGTGTGTTTGAGCCTATTCAAGGAAGTGAAAGTTTAAAAAAAGCAGCAAAAAAGTTTCTGGACCAAAATGAAAACCTAAAAAATTCAGATTTAACTAAAGTGGAGGACGTGGTTAGCTTATTAAATGGCGACAAGAGCAAAGATTTCTTAGGTACTGTATCAAAAGAATTGTCAGAAGAAGAAAAATTCAAAAGACTAGCTGAACAAACTGGTAAAGATCAGGTAGTAATGGAAAAGTTGGAAGCTTTAGGTAACCAGTTGCTAATACAAGGAGTTATATGCGGAACAGCATTTGCAACACTGACGGGTGCACTAATAGGTTCATTAACAATAGGAGGAATGGCTGGGGCATTAATAAGTGGTAGCGCAGTGTTAGCAGGACTGTTAGCGATAGCAGCTGTTGTTGCTATCTGTATAAACATGGAGGTGAAATAAAAGAAGGGGTGATTGAGGTAGGAAAAGCAATTAAAAGCTTTGTGAAAAATGTGATCGATAAATTACCTGTAATTCAGGTTCGAGGCAGAGATGAAAATTTTTATAAACTATATCAGGAATTATCTCAACATGCTTTACACGCCGAAAGTGAAGAAATGAAAAACATTCAGGATAAAGCAAAGATAATAGAAATGCTTCAAAATGAAGAGCAACGGTCTGCTATAAAGGAGTTGGTAAAAGCACGAGTTATTCAGAGTTTTTCAGAAGAGAATATGAAAAGATTGACAGACACAAAGGTCTTAGTACTCATGAAGCTGATAAAGATGCACTTAATGAACTCATGGACAAATTTAAACCTGTAATTATGGCCATTGGTGAAAATGATATAAAAGAGGTAGAGCAAAAAGTTAATGAAAAAGTGAAAGAAATAAAGCCACCAGATTACCAGGTGAATAGTTCAAGTGCTGAACAAGTAGCGGGCACAGGAGAAGAAGTGACCCCCTAATGGCTTTGTTGTATAGTCATTAACGCGATTTTCTCCAAAGAAGTTGCCTCTACTTCCTACTCAGCATATCCATCAAATCAGATTCTTTGAATTTGTTGTGGTCAACTTTGCTGAATTTACTTACCATCGCGCTCATTTGATCATATTGCTTAATTAAGAGGTTAACATCTGGCACGCTCGTTCCAGAGCCTTTCGCAATTCTAAGCCTCCTCTTGCCATTTAAGATACCTGGATCTCGCCTTTCCTTTTCAGTCATCGAATTTATGATAGCTATATATTTTTTCACTTTACTATCATCTGGTACTCCACTGCTTAGTTTTTTTGTGAATGAACTTGGAATGAACTTCATTATATTGCTAATACCGTCCATTTTATTCAGAGTTTTTAACATTCCCACTAAGTCGTTTAGGTCAATTTTGCCTTTTTTTACTTTCTTTTGCAGTTTATCGATTTCTTCCTGACCAACGATCTCAGCAGCCCTTTCAACTAATGAGACAACATCACCCATGTCAAGTATCCTTTTTGCAATTCTATCAGGGTAAAAGTCATCAAGGTCGCTTAATTTTTCACCACAGGCAATAAATTTAATTGGGCAATTAGTTGTCATTTTCATAGAGAGGGCAGTACCGCCGCGTGCATCACCGTCAACACGAGTGAGAATAATGCCAGTCACTCCTATTGCTTGATTAAATGATTTGGCGATATTCACTGCATCCTGACCAATCATCGCATCGGCTACTAAAATAACTTCTGCAGGTGAAGCTATTTTTTTCACAGCTTTCAATTCATTCATCATATTGTCATCGATATGAAGCCTACCTGCGGTGTCTAGTATCAATACATCATAGTTATCGTTTTTTGCTGCTGCCAGAGCCCTTTTTGTGATTGCAATGGTTTTCTCATCAGTTACTGTAGGTAAAGTTTGTACATCTATTTGTTTACCAATCACTTCAAGCTGTTTCTGGGCGGCAGGCCTGTAAATGTCCAAAGAGGCAAGCATTACTTTTTTCTTTAGTTTTTTTAGCTTTAAAGCAAGCTTTCCAGAGGTGGTTGTTTTACCTGTACCTTGTAAGCCTACCATCATGATTATAGCAGGGGGTTTAACTGCTAGATTTAAGACACTTTTTTCTGGCCCGAGGATTGCAACTAAATTGTCCTGCACAATCTTAATTATCATTTGTGCTGGAGAAACACTTTTTATGACTTTTTCTCCTATTACTTTATCTTTAATGTTGTTGATAAACTTTTTTGCAACTTCAAGGGAAACGTCAGCTTCAATTAGGGCTATACGTATTTCACGCATAGCAAGGTTAAAGTCATCCTCGGAGATGATCAATTTTCCTCTGAGCTTATTAAATGCAGAATTTAAACTTTCGGTTAACGACTTAAACATAACAGCACTAGTAGAATACCCACCAAAAAAAGAGAAGAAGCTGAAACAAAACTCACTGAGTTATAGTTGAACACTTTTTTAAGTTTAGTAGCATTATTAGAGTATAGACTAGCAAGTGAATTAGTCAAGTTTTGTAGTGTGCTAGCGGATATTTCCCTTATTTTGAAAATTAACTCATTGGATAGTGAAACAGCATGGGGTATGAGAGCTCTAAAGATCCAATCGATATCCATTTTAAAATTTATTCTTGGCAAAAAGAACTTGCGTAAGGGAATAAACAACAAAGTGGTACATAGTAATAAATTGAATTGCGACCAAATGTTTTTTGTGCTGTATACAAAATTGAAAATCGAAGGTTTATTGTAGATAGGTAAGTAAGGGTTGCCAGCGATCACACATATAGATGCTAGACTAATTATAGTCATTCTACACTCTTTTCCTTCTGAAGGTTTTGATTTACTTTTGGCAATGAATATATAATAGAGAAACTTGAGCCCCACGCTTAGATAAAGCAATAAATTCAGAATCTTGTATAAGTTTTTGTACAATTCTAAATCAGTACCTTTCATTTTCATTTCAGCTGCAATGTATGATTTGCTGATAAACCCAGCAGTTCCAGGAAATGCAGCCATTGTAAGTATTGCGATTATAGCACATATGCCTTCTACTGACATGAGCTTACTTGCTCCATTAAAACTAGTCATTTTCGTTTGCAAAATAACTGAGTTGGCAACTGTAAACAATAATGATTGGTAAACAAGGGAGAAGATTATGTGTAGTATCAAAATTGGTATTGCTTTTTCTGAAGGGTTGAGCAAACTTCCCGCAAGGATGAGTAAGCCCATTTGTCCTACAACGTTATAGCATAGAAACCTGCGGATATTTTGTTCGAGAGAGGCAAATATAATGCTGTAAATTGCAGTAATAGAGCCCAAAAATGCTAGAGTTTCAGTATGCGCTCTATAGGTGTGTAGAAACATAACTAAAAAAGAAACTTTAGTAGTAAATAAAGAGAGGTATACAGTGCCATGTAACGATGCAGCAGGATATCCATCAACGACCCAAAATGAGAAAGGAAAACAAGCGCAATTTATTAATAAACCTATGATTATTAGGTTAGAACTTTGAACTGCTAACCCTGCTGTTAATATAATTCCGGCAAAAAAGTGTATGCAAGCATATCTTACTGCAGGTCCATTATCTTTGCTGCAGGCTGCGATAATAAAAGACGCGCTGATGGCCATTAATTCACAGAATATTATAACCAATATTATCTGTTTAGATAAGATTACACACAGTGAACTGATAGTGTAAGTAAGAAAAGGTAGCATCTCTGAAAAGCTCAAGTTTTTTGCTGGTAGAGCGACCAAGAATGCGACTAATAGAAAAGGTATTAATAAGATACGAAAAGATGAATCAAAATTTAGGACTGGATGAGACCAATTTACTGTGGTGCTTAAATTTTCAGGTAATTTTAGGACTATAACTATTAATATAGTTAGCAGAAGTAACAATAAAGCTTTATAAAACTGCACGATGATTTAAGTCAATATGTTTTATCCTATCTCAATGAATAGATAAAATCAATTTGCATGTAACTGCTTTTTAACCACTAGTTAAACTAATTACCATATAATTACATCGGGGTTAGGGGGTTATAGGAAAACCGGTCAGATTAGGTTTTTAATCTAATCTGACCGATAGCTTTAATAGTGAGGTAAGTCTCAATATAGCACGCTTAATTTATAGTGATACACTCGTGCATAATTTATTTTGAATTTGTGCATGAGCATTAGTAAATTATTTACTTTTTGAAACAAAGTCTGTTATTACTTTATTTATAGCTGGCATAAAACTGGCTATTTTCTACTACCTATGTCAAAGTAGTTATTATGACATAAGTTTATTAGTAATATGTATATTTTAGCATGTTAGGAGACAGAAAAAAGTACAGCAGTAACAGAATAAGGTTCAGTTTAGCAGTGTCATTCCAGCGCGTGACGCTGGAATGAAGAAAGTTCTTAAGCACACAGATAGTTGTGTAATGAAGACTAGATTATAAGTCCCTCTGAGGGACTGTATAGCACGTTGACCTCTTTTTGTGTTTTGCAACCATCCATTACTGTGTAATCAATATTACACTTACTGAGACTACTTAGTATCCTGTTTTGGGAATATTTTTCACGTAATCTTTCATAATTAACACTTATATAGTCAACACTATCACTGTCAGAAAGCTTGTTATACATTTTTGGATCTTTAACTGCATAATGCTGAGCAAAATCGCATTTGCTGCTGTCATCTTTACAAAAGAAATCTTTTCCTTTTTGATTACTATCTGCATTCGTAATAAATCTGTTGCCTTCTTTATCTTTTGCTAAGAACTCGTTACTGTTCTTATTTATAGAATATTTTTCCTCTGGGAATTTGAGTGTTAAATAATATGTCGTAGTACTACCTTAATAAAAATTATCATTATGATGTAGATTTATTAATAAGTAATATATATTATAGCATAATTAATTTGGAATAGACCTAATAAACCTCAGTAGTGCATCCAGTTGGGCCCATAAGAACTATTTGTTCACCTTCCTTAAAATGCCTACATAAACTGGCAGAACCACCGGCTTCCATCACAATAGTAGAAATAACTCCTTTTTTTTTGTCCACTTCAGTACCGGTTACGGCTATACCTTCCATAGCAAGTTTTGTATTATTAGCTTTTCTGCTGCTGGTTTCAAAATTTTGCAACCTAAAAAATTGTCCAGGCTGAAAATTTTTTGCAGCGAGCGGGGCTTTAATCACTACTTCCACAACTCTATCTGTTAAATATTGAACTTTTACTACTTGCGCAGTGAATTGCTTTTTGATTCTGTTGAAGAATTTTTCATTAGCTAAACGTTTTGACGTCATTCCGGCGCGTGACACTGGAATCTGGTCAGCTGTTTGGATAACTCCACTTAAAAGCTGGGAAATAATAGGGTAGCCGTTCTTGGCGCTTGCCATGGCTTTCACAACGCTACCACTATACGAAGGGTGAAGATCGCCAAAGAAACTAATTGCTCTGTCACCTTGCTTGTACACTAGTATTCTATCTTTATTTTGCATCTTCGGAGAGAATATTGGGTCTACTTCCTCACTCAATGAGTTCAAGTGAGTGAAATATCCATTAGTTAATTTAAAATACTTTTTATCTTCTGTTGCAATGACTGTATTTGGCTCAGTACCTGCTGCTATAAGAATAGAACGTGCTTTTATATACTTAATTTCACCAGATTTTGTGTCTATCAGTTTTATCGACTCAGCATGATTATATTTATCCGTCATAATTTCAACTGGCTCTAGGGTTTCAATAAAGTAAATACCTTCTGACAATGCATTTTGCGCCTCTTCACTATTTAATCGATAACTTGGCGAATCTTTTAGCTCTTTTCTATATACAACTTTTACTCCCCCAAGGCTCTGCATTAGTTCCAATATTTTTGCTTCTCTATTCTCTTTTTTTGCTGACTCTTTCTCTTTTCGGATCAGCTGTGCATGCAATATAAACTCGTTAGCGATTTCGTGTTCTTCTTCTGTCCAATCTTTTTCAATGAAGTCTTTTCCACATTTACTAACCAGTATCTCGTAGCGAAGAAAAAATTTTTCTACTTGAATCGGATAATACGCTAGAGCTTCAGTGGCAGTATCAATTGCAGTTAGTCCCGCACCTATGACAACTATTGGCATTCGGATTTGCAGGTTTGCTACGGAGTCAAATTTGAGGGCACCGGTAAGTTGTAATGACATCAGAAAATCAGATGCCATGCGCACCCCACGGGCTAGCATATTTTTTATTTTTATCATTCGTGGCTTGCCAGAGCCAAGTGCTAGGGCGATGTGATCAAAACCCAAGTTAAACGCATCGTCAACGGTTACTGTGCCGCCAAAACGAATACCCCCGTAAAGTGCAAAATTCTTGCGTCTTTCCAGTAATAATCTGATGATCTTTAAATAATTCTTATCCCACCGAGAAGTAATGCCATATTCTGCTACTCCACCAAATCCACCGGCTATGCGTTCACTCAATCTTTCGTGCTTGAAATCTTTAATAGGCTGGAAACTATCAGTCAAAGGTTCAATCTTTAATCCGTCAATGGCGATGACATTATGCCCGTCATTTAATAGATGATGAGCTAAATTAAAACCAGCAGGACCAAGACCTACGACTAGAATGTTTTTTCCAGTATTTTCTTTCGGCAATGGCCGCTGAAAATTCAAAGGATTCCAACGGCTAAGTAAAGAATATATTTCAAATCCGTACGGCAAACTAAGCACGTCATCTAGAATTCTTGTTTCAATCATCGGTACATTCACGGGTTCTTGTTTTTGATATATGCATGAATTCATGCAGTCATTGCATATTCTGTGTCCAGTTGCTGCACATAGCGGATTGTCTATCATCACTATTGCAAGGCTTGCTATGCTGTACCCTTCGCTTTTCACCAGATTCATTTCTGATATTTTTTGCTCTAATGGGCAGCCGTGCAGTTCAACTTCAAGTGGGGATTTTTTAAAAGTATTGTTGTTATTCAATGGACTTTTTATGCATCCCTCTGTCATCCCAGTGTCAAGCACTGGGATCCACTCTTCTTTTTTTCTAGATTCCAACGTCACGCGCTGGAATGACACCGAAGTTTCCAATAGCCCCTTTGAACAGCTGTCCTTATTTTGCTTATGACAAAATATGCAATAGTGAGCGTTATCTAATGCTTTGTCTAAACTAACCTTCTCACTTGTTAGGTCGAAACCATATCGTCTTTTTATTTCGCTTGAATACAGCACCTTAACTCTGTCCACTTCTTTTGTAGAAAATGACATGAGATTTTCGTGATCAATTTTTCTGTGGATACTAAAAAGAATTGATGTCATTCCAGCGCGTGACGTTGGAATCTGCATCTGGATCCCAGTGTCAGCTACTTGGATGACAAAGAGTTTTTCATTCTTAACCATCCACGCTGCATATTGTGCTGCAAGTTCTATTTCTTCTTTGTGATTTTCTTTATCTTCAAACCAACACATCACTTGCTCGGCAAAGTTTTTCTCTGTTATCGGTGAAGTGAAAAGATAATTTAGTTTCTCAGTGATATGATCGATATCTATATTTGCTATATTAGAGTATTTTTTCAATGCATAGCGTTGAACAAATAGCCTTTTACATTTATATATTACAGCAAAGTTGTTATGCTTTTTCTTTAACTCTTCTATTTCTTTTTCAATATTGAAAAGCTTTGCGATAAATTCATCAAGTAGATACGAAAGATCTATAATCAACTGGCTATCTGCCGTTTGAGCAGCTGACACTGGTTGTTTCAAGCACTGAGATGGTATCGAAGAAGAGATTGTTTTTTCTCTCGCTTTAATCAATGAATAAAATAAATTTTCATCGCATGATTTGACGTAATCTAAAAACGTCTCATCTAATTTTATTAATCCATTGCGAGTATATAGATTTGAAAATGAGATGTTAAAATTTGGCTGCATTGCTGTATTATACAACGCATACGCTGTTTTTTACAGGTGAAAATTTATTGAACTTATGTGTTTTGCAACATAGCTAAAATTGTTGCTTCTGCAACCTTTTCTTCACCAACACATGCAACGCACTCAAATTTACATGCACTTAACCGTGCATTTCTAATTTTGGCTTGAAGGATCAATGTGTCTCCTGGAGTAACTGGCTTTCTGAATTTTGCATTTTCAATGGACATAAAGTAAACGAGTTTGTTTTTCATTGTACTTTGGTTCTCTTTGCCAAGGACACATATTGCAGACGCTTGAGCCAGAGACTCAATTATTAGGACTCCTGGCATTATCGGATGGCCAGGAAAGTGGCCAATAAAAAACGGTTCATTGAAAGTCACATTTTTAATTGCTTTTATACTTTTACCGGGATCACATTCTACCACTCTATCTACTAATAAAAACGGGTAAGAATGTGGTAATACTCTTGTGATATCACTGATATTAAACTGCATAACACCCTTAGGGTGAGCTTAATTAACACCTTTTATAATAAGTTTTGGTACTTCTTTGTTTATATTTTTTAGTACCGTATCTGATAGATCAACTTCATCCATAGAGTATAAAACCTGATTTTTCTTTGAAATAAATAGCACTAAATCTGTATTGTTTTTTTCTGCTGCTTTTTTAGCAACTTCTTTTATCTTATTAAAAATACTATCTACTGCATCTCTATAATTTTCTTCTAAGTGTGACATTTTTTTAGCATAATTATCCTTAGCACTTATAGCATGCTTGTTAAATTGCTCCGTTCTTTCCTTTTTTGCTTCTTCTGATAGTAACTCAAATTCTTCTTTTGGAGACTTAAAGTTTTCTAGCTCACTTTCAAACTCTTGCTGCAGCTTAGAGCTTTGCTCTTTTATTTGTTGTTGTATATTTTGCAAAGCAAGAGATTCATTGATAACTTTGTCACTATCAATAATCGCAACTTTTGTATTGAATGCACCCTGAGGTTGATGTTTTACAACCTTGTAACCCACAAACAAGGAAATAACTAAGGCAATGATTGATATAAATAATTGTGTAAATTTCATTTAAATCCCCGCTTCAATAGAAAATTTAACATTTGGTGATGGTATTATATCATAAGATTCCTTAACTAGAGGGAACCCAAAATCTAATCTAAATCTACCACCAAAAGGAGACGGCATCGAAAAACCAAAACCTGGTGATACCCTTACAAGCTTACTATCATAGTATTCTTCTTTGTATTTCTTGTCTTTATCATCTAAACCAAAAAGCGTTGCGTAGTCAACAAATAATGAGCCTTTGATGCCAGTATAGTTATATAGTTTTGGTAATGGCAAATCAACTTGCTGTGTTAAGTTAAAATAACTTTTACCTCCTAATGAGCTTTTATCTTTTGCTCTTGGCCCAATACCAGAAAGGTCAAACCCTCTAATCTCATTGCCGCCTTTAAAAAAGTGCTGACCAATGTTTAGATCTTTATCAGTATAAGAAAAGATGTGACCTGCCGCCATTTTAAAGCGCAGTATTATATCATCATCAATTTTGTTTAGTATAGGATGCGTATAAAAAGATAAAAATTCAGATTTTAGGAAATTAACGTTTCCTCCAAGTCCTGTGATATCCTGACTTAAGCGCAATAAATATCCCGCTCTTGGAGCATATAAGTTATCTAGTTTATTATACGCTAATGTGTATCCCACTGATGAAATTTGATATTCACCTTCTCGGTCTGATATTATTTTGTAGGTATTAGTATCTTGCCCACCCTTATTATCCATTTGTATGTGATTATACTTGTAAGAATAGCGAAGGGAATTAGTTAAGTTTTCTGTGACTTTATATGATAACTTTGTAAAGAATCCCATATCACAACTATCAAAAGTAGTGCTTGGCTTATCTTGTTTTTCATAAAATACACCTGCACCTAGTGATGTATCAGAATCATTAAAATTATTTTCAACAATCTCTAAATCAGTAGAAAACACGTATTGACTTTTCTCAAGGGCAAAAGAGAGCTCTTTTCCACTACCAAATAAATTACGATCTTTAAAATCGGCTTTAAAAAATGCTCCACCAGGACAAGACATACCTCCTCCTAAGTATAACGAGGTAGTGTTTTTTTCTTTGACATTTAAGTCAAGATTCACTGCATTATCATTAATCGAGTAACTGTTTATTTTTACTGTTTCAAAAAAATCACTACCGATTAATTTCCTACGTGACTTCTCAATCTCAGATGTATTATACGCGTCACCTTCTGCTATGCTGAGCTTACTTCTGATTACTTTATCTAAAGTGCGATCATTACCGTCAATTGTAATTTGATTTACATAGATCTTTTTGCCTGGCAGCACTTTGTAAGTTACATCTACAACATTGTCATGTTGTTCGTATTCTGGATTAACTTTTGCAAATATGTATCCTCTCTCGTTTAAATACTTGTTTATTTTTTCTACTGCATTACTAACTTTAACCCTATTGAATACTTTGTTATCTTCCTCAGTTATTAGGTCCAATATCTCTTCTTTTAGATTTAGATCATGTATTTTAGCTTCAACATCAATTTTATTACTTCCAAATAAATACTGCTGCCCTTCGTCAATCAAAAAAGTTAACACCACTTGATTGTTATTATCAACTTCAGCAATTGGTTCAATACTATTATTGATATACCCCTTAGATGAATAAAAGCGGTCAAGCAATTCTTCTTTAATTAACAAATACTGTGGTGAATAGTGATTCCCACCTTTAAACACAGCTCTGAATAACTTATTAAATATATCATTACTTTGCGTTTTAATAGCTTGCTCTAGCTTATTTTCAGAAAAGTTTTTATTGCCTATAAATCTTATATCCTTAATTCTAGATGTTTTACCCTCTTTTATTTTGAAAGTTAAATTAACTCTATTACCATCAAGCTTATTTAGCTCATATTCAACTTTAGCTCCAATCTTTCCGTTATTTCTATAAGTTGTCACTAAATTCAGTAAGTCATTTTGCAATTTTGTTTCAGCGAAAATAGTTAGAGGTTTTGACTGAATAACGTTATTTAGCAGTTCTTTGCTTTTGAATAGCTTATTACCTTTTAATATTATCTTGTTAATCAGTGGATTTTCTTGAACTTTTACCACCAAATCTTTTTTATCATCAATGTAAGCATTAACACTAGCAAATAACTTTGTTTTGTACAAAATCTTTATAATCGAATCTATGTCATCTTCGCTTACATAACTACCAGGTTCTAATTTTGTATAGAATTTTATTGTTTGACTGCAAACTCGCTCATTACCAACACATCTGATATCCTTTATCTGCATTTTTTTCTCGTTTTCCAAAGCAACAAGTAGAGTAGGAACAAAGATAAAAATTACTGTTATTATATAGAATAGCTTCTTCATGTTTATCTTAAAAAAGGTGCCTGATATCATTTGAGATTGCGATTGCCATCAGCAAGAACAATAAGATAGCACCAAAAATAGCCGCATATTTTTGATATCTCAAGTTCAAATCTCTACGTATAATCGCTTCTACAATATAGTGGAATAAATGTCCACCATCGAGTAGTGGAATTGGCAGTAAATTAATCGCAGCTAAATTAGCTGAAATGATTGCCACAAGATATACAACCATAATAAATCCCTTTTTAGCTGATTGCCCTGAATATTTTGCAATTTTTATCGGTCCACCTATATCATTTACACTCCTCTTACCAATGATAATTTGAAAGAGAGCTTTGATTGTTAAGCACATAGCATGGTAAGTTTCTCTCACTGATAGGTCCACAGCCCCGAGAAAAGATGACTGCTTTAATCCTGCCATATTGACTGAAGTAATTCCTATAGTTTTTCTTTCTATTATGTTACCAAAAACATCTCTGCCTTCAGTTGTCAATGGAGTTAAGGTAGTGCTATGCTCCTCATTATTTCTACTATACTTAATTTTCATTCTTGTTTCGGGGCTTGACATCATCACACGTGAAATATCTTCGAAATATTTTATTTTATATTCGTTGATCTGTGTAATAGTATCGCCTGGTAATAAACCAGCATGCTTTGCTGCACTACCCTCGATTACACTTCCAATTACCGGTGGAGTGCGGTAATAGCCTGCTGTGCTAAAGAATATTGTAAAAGCTATAATAGCAAGTATCATGTTTGCAAATGGCCCTGCAAAGGCTATTGCCGCTTTTTTATATCGCGGTTTTGTATGAAATGAATATAACTTTTCTTCCTCAGTTAATTCTTGTGGGTTAGCTGGAACGCTTGCTGCATTGCTATCTCCTAGCATTTTTACATAGCCGCCCAGTGGGACTGCGCTTAATTTCCATCTGGTTCCAGCCCTATCATGAAAACCAAGGATTTCAGGACCAAAACCTATAGAAAAAGACTCGACTTTAACTTTGCACGCTTTAGCCATAATATAATGGCCGTACTCGTGCACGAACACTATAGCAGAGATGATTAAGGAAAATGACACAAAATAGTATATCCCATCGCTAAATTGATGAATAAGATTAGAAATTAACTCCACCTGTATTTTATATCTTAACAAAATGTTAAGTATATTAAAACGCGCCTCGCTTGACAAGTATTTAGTTTAGCCTTTAAATTAAGAAAAGTTTAATGACAATGATAGATACCTCTTTGTTAAGGAGAAAATTGATGTATAGAAGCTGGCACAGAGGGTGCAAGGAAACCGATATACTTTTAGGGTATTTCGCACTGGAGTATCTTGATAAATTTTCCCTAAATGAGCTAATTGAGTATGAAAAAATAGTTGATCTTGATGATTATGAATTATATTGTTACATAACCCGTAAAACAAACCTTCCTCCCAACTTAAATAGTAAGATAGTAGGCTTGATCACTTGTTTTGTTGAAGCTAATCTTTTATGTACTCGATAATCTTATTTACCCTATCTAATACTTCAGTATATTCTGTTCTTTTTTCATTTCTATGCTTTTCACGTTCTTGTTTTATTTCGTTTAATTTTTTTGTTAATTCTAAAACTTTATCCTCAAGAGTTAGTGCTGCAAGTAGGAAATTTAATGCGTCTGAGCCTTTACCCCCAGTTTTTTGAGATATAGAGCTAACTAGCTTGTTAAAGCTATTAGCGAGGTTTAATAGATGGTCCTTCTTTCCACTTTCACAAGATATTTTATATGTACTATTATGTATAACTACTTCTACTACTTGCATATAACGCTAAAAATTTTTGTTGTACGGTGTGGACTTAAACCACTTTAATTTTATTTATGGTGTAAATTTTTATTCATTTATCAAATCGGATAATTTTTTACTGCTACGAAAATACGTCTTAAAGTATTGATTTTTTGCAAACTTCTGTAACATCAAATGATTTGTTTCTTTTAAATTGTAACTCCTAATTGAAAAAGAGCCAAATCCCCTAACTTCGATTCTATTGTGGCGCTTTAATGTGCTTGCGAGTATTTCAAAAAACCTATTAACTGTAGCTGTTATAACCATCTTATCTAAAAGAGGGTGTCTTTTTGCTATCTTTGTTATTATATTAGATTTCGTTGCCATTTACACAAAGCTAAAATTGTAATCATTTAGCAGATAGTATTATGTTATATTCTTCAACACCTAATACTTCAACTTCTATTTTTTCTGATATAGAGAACTTTTTATTTTCTGGTAGATGCTCTTGATCTATTAAGAGAGCTATATTATTTTCAACTTCAACAACTAACCCGCTATCTTCTCTCTTACCTACGATAACATGCATTTTGTCACCTACCTTGACTTTCTTTATTAGCTCTATGAGAGGATCATACTCTATTTGTTTTATACCAAGGTAAATTTTTGTTCGATTCACATTAGCTCTTATTACTTTTGCTTTTATCGTATCGCCCACATTGTATTTTTTTATTTCATCTAGACCATTTTTAGACCAACTTAAATCTTGCACGTAGATTGTTCCCTCTACATTTTCATCTATTTCATGATCATCAAAAGTAACAGATATATATGAGCCGGTATTATTTTTAACTTTACCAGAAACAATAGAACCAAGAGGATATTTATTGATAAATACTTGCCACGGGTTCTCTACACACCTTTTCATACTCAAACTCATTCTGTTTTTAGCAGTATCAATACTAAGGATTTTAACAGATACTTCTTGCCCCCTGGTTACAAGACTGCTAACTGGCAGGTTGCCCTTAATCCAAGTTATTTCCGATGAATGTACTAAACCTTCGATTCCAGGTTTGAGTTCAACGAATAATCCATAATCTTCTATGCTTGTTATGTGCCCCCTATGCACACTGTCAATTGGATATTTTGACTCTACATCTTGCCAAGGGTTACCCTCTAATTGCTTTATACCTAGTGAAACCTTCGCATTTTCCTTATCTATTTTTATGATTTTAACTTTTATGATCTGACCGCAAGCGAAAACTGCAGATGGATGACTTACTCTACTCCAAGAGATATCTGTAATATGTAGCAACCCATCTATCACCCCTACTGCATCTGATTCATGAATGCCAACGAATACACCGTAATGGGTAATACTTTTTATTTTTCCCTCTATTATATCACCCTCATTTAAAGATTCTAAAAACTTAGCTTTTTCACCAGCATGTAACTTTTCTAATACCAACTTTCTTGATACTACAATGTTACCCTGTTTCTTGTCCATTTTAAGCACAGTGAACTTTTGCTCAGTTTCAATAAGATGTTTGGCATCTTTTACTTGCTTCAAATCCACATGACTTAGCGGCAAAAAGGCACTTATCCCATCACCAAGATCAACAATAAAACCACATTTAATTGAGCGTTTAATGACCCCGCTTACTTCAGCCTGTGTAGCTGCATCTTCTTCCAGCTTATGCCATTTCTCGTCCCTTATTGCTTTTTCACGGCTAAGAACTACATTACCATGATAATCTTCAATTCTTTCTACATAAACTCTAATTTTAGAACCAATAGCAATCTCATCATTACAACCAAGTTCCTTAATTGGAATTCTTCCATCAGACTTTAAACCAACGTCAACCACGATGTCGTTAGGATTTACTCTTGTAACTACACCTTCTACTACATCTCCCTCTTTAATTTTATTAATAAAAGAATCTTCAAATAAAACATTATCTCGATCTTCAAACTTTCCTTGACATATCTCTTCTATAAATTTGTTTGATGATAGTTTTCTGATACTAATTGGTAGATTTACAACTGGATCATTATTATTCATGGTAACCTTTAATTTAAACTTTGTTAGAAGTAATATATTATATAGTATTAACAATTAGTTACAAGCAGTTTTTGTTAACTCATTAATGTATCTTTAAAGGTTATCTGAGCTATAATAAAGCGTAGCTGGCTGAAATAAACTGTTATAGAGGGTTTTGCAACAGACTAAATAATGCCGGTGGAGGCAAGCGGGATCGAACCGCTGACCTTCTGCGTGCAAAACAGATGCTCTACCAGCTAAGCTATGCCCCCAGGTAATTTTTGCTAAAAGCATAAACCAATCTAGGCTAGGATACAAGAGGATATTTATCTATTAAGCTGTTGTCAAGAAGCTATATATAGTAACAGTGCATAAACTCTTTAGGGTGTTCCCTTTTCTTTCAAAAATTTTTTCATGCATTTTTTAACCAAGTTATAACTAATGCAGTATATTGTGTAATTTATTTAACTACATATGAAAATTTTAGTTTGATTAAAACGGATAAAAGATGTATCGATATTTAGTGTAGTTGAAAGATGAAATGATCCCGTAGCTCAGCCGGTAGAGCAACTGACTTTTAATCAGTGGGTCGCGCGTTCGATTCGCGCCGGGATCACTTTTGGAGTCTAAAAAACTGTGTTGAAAGAACAAGACAAAGTATTCACTAATTTGAATGGTAAAGAAACACCACTACTTGGGGGTGCAAAAAAACGTGGTAGTTGGCAAAAAACAAAAGAAATATTAGGTTTAGGGTCGGAAAAGATCATTGATGAAGTAAAAAAATCTGGCTTAAGAGGCCGAGGAGGTGCAGGATTTCCCACTAGCCTTAAGTGGAGCTTTATGCTCAAGAATTCTCCAAAAGAGCAACCGGTATATTTAGTAGTTAATGCAGATGAATCAGAACCTGGTACATGCAAAGACAGAAATATATTGCGATATGAGCCACACAAGTTGCTTGAAGGGATTCTCCTAACTGGTAGAGCGATCAATGCATCAGCTGCATATATTTACATCAGAGGTGAATTTTACAATGAATATTTAATTCTAAAAAAAGCACTTGAAGAAGCCTATAAGGGAGGCCTGGTTGGAAAAGATGCTTGCAAATCAGGTTATGACCTTGATGTTTTTATTCATAGAGGTGCAGGAGCTTACATATGTGGGGAAGAAACAGCTCAGCTTGAATCAATCGAAGGGAAAAAGGGCTTTCCTCGCATGAAGCCTCCATTTCCTGCGGCTGTTGGGCTTTTTGGCTATCCAACCACGATAAACAATGTTGAAACTATAGCCATGGTTCCTGATATTCTGCGTCGCGGGGGAGAGTGGTTTGCGTCCCTTGGCAAACCAAATAATACTGGTACTAAGATCTTTTGTATTTCAGGGCATGTAAACAACCCGTGTAATGTTGAAGAAGAGCTTGGAATTCCGCTACGTGAATTAATTGAAAAATATGCGGGTGGAGTACGAGGAGGTTGGAATAATTTGCTTGCTGTGATACCTGGTGGGTCTTCAGTACCATTAATTCCAAAGTCTATATGCGATACTATTGAAATGGATTTTGATTCATTGAAAGCTGTACAGTCAGGGCTTGGTACTGCTGCTGTAATAGTGATGGATAAATCAACTGACATAGTAGCTGCAATAGAGAGGTTATCGCATTTCTATATGCATGAGTCATGTGGGCAATGTGCACCATGTCGTGAAGGCACTGGATGGATGTGGAGAATTATGAAAAGGATGGTAACAGGAGACATTAAACCTGGTGAAATAGATAAACTGCTTGATCTTACAACTCAAATAGAAGGACATACAATTTGCGCACTTGGTGATGCTGCAGCTTGGCCAGTTCAAGGATTAATTAGACATTTTCGCTATGTGATTGAAGAGAGGGCGCAATTCAGTAGAAGTTGTATACGAACATTGTAGCCATAAAAACGGATTGGATACGAAAACTACTTGACAAACTTTGTCAGCCTCATTACCTTAATGATGAAGGTATTTCTGACTCAAAACTTGTTTTTGATCTGCGCAGGTTCAATGACAAAATTTAGTAAAAAGCTTAAGGTGTTTTTTGGCAGATTATATCAAATTGTTGGGGCTACATGTCTTTTAAGTTTTTTCTACGTTCAGCCAAGACTCGCTTAGGGTTAAGCGTCAGCACATTATTACAGCGCCAATTTAAAGTATTAGAGGGTCAAAACTTGCTACTTATTGCTTTTTTGACTTTTTTCTCCATTTAGTAAATTTCTTAGTGTTTAAATTAGTTGCAATTAGAGAAGTGTCATGCAAGTAGCTAACACCGTCCTTTTTCCTGGATTTCAGCGTCAGCTACTTGGATGGCGCCTTATTGGTAGGCTCAAATCACAATGTTCGTACAGTTATGTGTCGGCTACTTGGATGACATTATAGGGATAGGGATGATAGGGAAAAGAGGTGCTGAGATGGCACACTCTTGCAAGGACCAAGCATGACACCTTTGTTGTGAGGCAAATAACGCATTGCTTTCACAGACAAATGTCAATAGCTGTGGGTCAAGAATGTAACGTGAGCGGTTGATGTGAGAGCTATAAGCTACGCGCTTTACTCTTAAGAAGAGATAAAAGCACAATTATTACGAACAACATTCCACCAACAACTGATATAGCCCCACCCATAATAAAATAAGTACGTGCTAACATTGATGAAATGTTTGGCAAATCTGCAACTTTTCTTAAGGCGCCGTATCCACCAAGCCACACAAAGCCAGTGATGTGCAAAAAATGTCCTATACTGTAGGCATAAATCTGCAATTTCACGATAGAGCTTTTTATCTCTTTACAGCCCAATTTTGGTAACAGCCAATAAATAAAATTCATAAAAGCTATAGTAATCCCAACTACAGAACCATGATAATGAGCAGGAATAGTGACATTACCTTCTATAGTGAGCACTCCAAGCAAGCCTCCATAGATGAACAATACAAATGAATGCAGTAAATAATTGCTCTTATCATTGATTAAGGTTTTTATGTTGCGATATATTAACTTTATTAAGAAACATGGTAGAACTGCTCCAGCAATTCTCATATGCCAAGTGAAAAACTGTATTAACTCAACACTGTCTACCGAATAAACAAAATATATGAGCGGTACACCTACAGCCAAAACCGTGTTTATAAATAGTGGTAAAATAGTAATTTTATTGCTTGAAGCTAGACTAACATCATTGGAACTTAGCATTATTAAGTAGACTAAAAACATTCCTTGAACAAAAGCAAATTGCAATAAATGTCCGCCTCCCCAAAAAAGATATTCGTAAAATAAATTCTTATCTGAGTGATATATATCTATCGGCACATTATTATATGCTAAAATAAAACAGAGAAATGAAGAGGCAAGTATAATAACCAGTCCAATTTGCCCGACGGAAAGGTATGAGATTTGTTTATTTGACGTATAGGTGAAGCCTGCATTTATCAGTATGCTGGTAATGAATAAACTGAGTCCAAACAGAAATAATTTGTTTTCTAAGACGGGAATATAGTTACTTTTGATAACTTCAGTGTTTGGAACGAATGCGGATATAAACATGAGCAGCATAGAAAGGGTTGATAGAACCCGTAAAAAGTTGAGCCAGTTATTGACATTTTGTAGGTTTATGATAAAGAGCAGAGATATTATAGAGCACATCCATACCAAAATGGACAAGTTAACATGTATCACTAGCGCGTTGTCGAAAATATATTGTGCAGAAGGAATGAGAGAGGAAATAAAAGGCAATCGTAGAAAAATAATAATTATTGACAGTAACCCAGAACAAGCAAGGGCACATACTGCCAAAAATATCCATTGCTTGCAAAGTGGAGCATTATCTTGTATAAGCATAACTATTTTCTCTTTTTATTTTTGATTTATAAAGTATTTTAATATAGGGCAGTATACATTTTTCAAATTGATAGACGTTACTGGATAGTTTACTACGTGCGTAATTTAAGTGAAGTAATAAATGACGTAGCAGCAAAGCAGGCTTTATTTTTCATCCTGAAAACGTTGCGTCCATTCTTGTTTTCCATTATGGTAGTATTGCTGACAGCATTAGTATGGGCTGTCGATATTTCCTTTAGTCCATGCTTGGTAAAAGTTGTTGTAAATCATGCTTCAACACTAACTACAAACAACCTCTACTATAGTAGAGCAACTCCTGCCATATTCTATGTACTAATATTATTTTTACTCGAGTGTATTACCAGATTATACAACTATTTTTTGAAATTAAGATGATTCTTAATCTCTGTAAAAACATTGTTGAATTAAGCATTGCCATATTATTAGATTAGGATAACAGCTACTACAAAAATATCTTCTCTGACAGTCTTGCCAATAAGATCAATGATTTGGCAAACTATATTCCGGGTGTTGTGCAAATTACGATTGGTAGCTTTGTAAGCTGCGCATTAGCGCTTGGTATCGGGATTTATTTTTTGTGGCAAGTAAACATCAATTTTGCTTTATTGATGTTTACTTGGTTAGCATTGTTTGTTTTATCTTCCTTATTTCTTGCAGAGAGAATAACATATCTTGCAGACGCATGGTCAAAGCTTGGTTCAAGTATTACTGGTAAAATGTTAGATGTATTCTCAAATATTATGTTTGTAAGATTGTTTATAAGCACATACCAGGCAAAATTATCTTTGCGGTCCACTAATAATTAAGCTGTTAAAGCAGAGCGGAAGCTTCAGTGGTTGTATACTTGGATTTTCACTTTCTATGGCTTCTTATTTTTAATCATGCAAATACTTAATTTGCATTTCTTAGTTAAAGGCAGAAAACAAGAATTAATTACTGGTGGGGATTTTGCTTTTGTTATGGCTATTAATATAGCAATAGCTAATTTTCTTTGTATGATAGCCAAAGACTTTTCGGAATTTTCTAAGGCATGGGGCAGGATCACTTAAGCTTTGAGAACAATTATTGTGGTTCCTGAATCCAAGATCAGCCAAATGCAGCAGATCTGATCGTTAAAAAAGGGGAAATTAGGTTCGACAAAGTTCATCTTCATTATGAAGATGTAGAACCAATATTCGAAGACAAACCCATAACAATAGAACCTGGTCAAAAAGTAGGACTTGTTAGTATTCTGGTAGTGGTAAGTCAACATCTGTAAACCTGATCCTCCGGCTTTATGGTGTACAATCTGGAAGAATTTTAATTGATAATCAAGATATTTGCAATGTAACTCAGGATTCTCTACACAAAAATATTGGAATGGTTCCACAAGATACATCGCTTTTTCATAGAACTCTGATGGAAAATATTCGTTATGGCAAAGTAGATGCTAGTTATGATGAAGTGATAGAGCCTGCCGAACTCGCACATGTTCATGAATTCATTTAAAAGCTACTTCAGGAGTATGATTCACTTATTGGAGAAAGAGGCGTGAAACTTTCCGGAGGGCAGAGACAACGTATTGCAATTGCAAGGGCTATTTTGAAAAATCCTCCTATATTAATTCTGGATGAAGCAACTTCACACTTGATTCTGTGACTGAAAGTAACATTCAAGAATCTCTATGGGAGTTAATGCAAGGTAAAACTACTATATTGATAGCACATTGCCTATCTAAACTTTTGCATATGGATCGCATTTTAGTGTTTGATCAAAGTAAGATTATAGAAGAAGGCACACACCAAGAATTGCTCGATAAAAATGGAATGTATAAGACTCTATAGGATGCACAAGTTGGTGGATTTCTACTAAATGAAAAGGAAGGTGGAGAAAGTGAATGTGTGTGCCAAGAAGTATATTGAAGAACAAATGTAAGACATTTTGGTTTAGATAATATTTATTGCGTTCATGAAAATTAATTATGCAGTGGAGCTGTCTTATACAATAATACGGATGCATGTGCTGCTATTCCTTCGTTTCTCCCAATAGAACCCAACTTTTCTGCAGTGGTTGCTTTGACGTTTACAAATTCACTGTCAATCTCTAGTGTTTTTGATATAGATTTTTCCATTTCTGCTTTGTAAGGCGATATTTTAGGCTTCTCACAAACTATAGTAATATCTAAATTGGATACACGGTATCCTTTTTCTTTTGCTTTTTCAACAGCAAAATTGAGGAAGCAAAATGAATTGCAGTCTTTCCACTTAGCAGAGCTAGGAGGAAAATGCTCCCCTATGTCGCCACATCCTAGCGCTCCTAGTATTGCATCAACAACTGCGTGTATTGCAACATCGCCATCAGAATGTGCTTTTATTGCCATGTTGTATTCAATTTCTATACCGCAAATTCTTATAAAGTTCTTAACCTTATCTTGAGTTTTAATGAACTTATGTATGTCATAACCAGTTCCAATACGATACTTCGGTTCTTCAAGAAAGAGCTTTGCCATATTAATATCTTCTTTTGTAGTTAACTTAAAATTACTTTTTTCACCTTTAATAATCGCAACATGTTTTTTGCACTCTACCATAAGTGATGAATCATCAGTAAATTCTTTGCTTGACTGATGGCATAATAATAATTTTTTGAAATTAAAGATTTGAGGAGTTTGTATGGCTCTGACTTTTTCTCTTGAAATCGTGGATTCAATGAAATCACCACTCACCAATGACATGGTGTCTTCGGCTTCTATTGCCGGCACTACTCCTGCATACTGACCATTAATCATGTACTGAGTTAAGTTATCTATTAGAGTGTTTGACACAAAAGGCCTGCAAGCATCATGTATAATGACAAAATCTGGGTTAATTTCTTGCAAACTTTCAAGTCCCAACTTAACTGAATTTTGCCTACTTTCTCCTCCGTATATTGGACCCAGCAATTTAGTGCCTAAACCTCCTGTCATCCAAATAGCTGACATTGGGGTCCAGGTTTCTTGTTTTCTCGATTCCAGCGTAACGTGCTGGAATGACATCGAGGAGTATGCAGCCGGTTTTTCACTTAAATGATGCTTATGTAAGAAATCTATTGTTTTTCTATAAAAATTTTCTTGATTTTTATTGATTACCACTCTTAAGTGATCTATGTATTGGTTAGCTAGAAATTTTCTAATTGTATGAAATAAAACGGATTTACCTGCCAGCTTTATATATTGCTTAGGAATTATAGCATTGCATCTACTACCTATTCCTGCTGCAACTATTAATGCTGCTGTTTTGTATCTCTTAGATTTGTTAGTGTGCATATTTGTCACAGGGTTCTTAATTACTGATTTTTAAAATTGATAGGTCTTCTCAACCTGTTGTACAATTTTATAAAAGCGTTCAAAATCTAAGCTTGCGCTGCCAATTAAAACTCCTGATAGGTTAGAGATATTCAACAAGTTTTCTATATTGTCTAAACTGACTGAACCACCATATATAATATGTTTTTTACCAGTGCTGGATTTTATCACTTCTATCATCTCAGCAATTGCATTATTGCTCGGCACATATCCCGTACCTATTGCCCATATTGGTTCATATGCTATGGTATATTCACCATGTGTTGGCACGCGGTTTTTGCATTGATATTCCATTACTTCCTTTGTTTTCTTATTCTTGTTGTCTTCTGCATTTTCACCTACGCAAATAATTGGGTGCAAGCCTGATCCTATTGCTGTTTCTGACTTAAGCTTTATTTCACTGTCTGTTTCATGAGCCCTTTCAGAATGCCCAAGTATCACGTAAGTGCATCCTAATTCTTTTAGCATCTCTACACTAATTTCACCTGTATAAGGGCCGGATTTTTTATAATGACAATTCTGTGCCCCTATACTAATGTTATTGTTTAGCTTTACGTTGTCTGAAAATGATGTAAAAGGTGGGCAAATTACAAGTTTAGAGGTAATTTCATTGCCCTTGTCATTAAGCTTGCCTATAAAGTCAACAAACGAAGAACGTGTTCCATTCATCTTCCAATTTGCTACTATTAAAAAGGACATCAGCTTTACTTATGTGAATGAGAGTGCCGGCTGTCGGACTTGAACTGACAACCTACTGATTACAAGTCAGTTGCTCTACCAATTGAGCTAAGCCGGCATTAAATACGTTAACAATATACAATTATCAATAAATTTCAGTCAACTATTTTTATAATTAACAAAATATTGCATACTGAAATAGTATGAGAAAATTTTTATTGAAGCCAAAAAAGAGTCTAGGACAAAATTTTATTTTATCCAGAGAGGTAACAAAAAGAATAGTCGTTTTAGCTGGGAATCTGGAAGATTTTAATGTCATTGAAATTGGCCCTGGGTATGGTGCATTAACAAGAGAAATATTGGCGCATAATCCAAAGTCTCTGCTGGCTATAGAAAAAGATAGCAATTTAGAGCAGTATCATAACCAATTACTCAGTGAGCACCAGGGAAAGTATAGAATTATAGAAGCGGATGCACTTCATGTTGTAGAAGAGGAGTTAATAGAACGCCCAGTCAAAGTTATTGCTAACTTGCCTTACAATGTCTCAGTAGCGTTATTTTTGAAGTGGTTAAATAACATAAAATTTTTTACAAGCTTGACATTGATGTTTCAAAGGGAGGTAGCAGATCGCATTATAGCAAGACCCAATTCTAAAGATTATGGCTCCTTATCAGTGCTAAGCCAGTTGATATGTGATATAAGAAAGGAGTTTGATATTGAGCCTAAGGAGTTTTTTCCAAGGCCAAATGTATATTCTTCAGTAGTTACGGTAAACCCTTTGCCTACCCGAAAATTTGCAGTGAATTTAGAAGCTTTAACAAGGTTAACACGTACTGTTTTTGCTCATAGGAGAAAGATGCTGAGAAACAGCTTGCAAAATATAACAAGTTATACTGAAGCCATTCTTGAAAACGCCAAATTAAGTGGCAATGAACGTCCAGAAAACTTGACTGTTGAACAATTTTGTTTGCTAACGAACAGTATGCAAACTACCTACTAGGCTTAGTGGAAAAAAATAAGGAGAAACGGAGTTAGTTAATATTAACTGCCGATATCGTACCTGAAGAAACCTCCTGGCCATTCTAGAAAATTCAGCGCAGAGTACACTTTACCTTTAGCCTCTTCTACAGTGTTCCCTTCTCCTACTATATTCAACACTCTTCCGCCATCGGAAACCCAATTACCGCTTTCATCCAATTTAGTACCGGCATGAAACACCAATATACCGGGAATGCTTTCAATTTTATCCAATCCCTTTATTGTTTCTCCCTTTTGATAATCACCTGGATAGCCCTTACTTGCCACAACTACACAAACTGCGGCTTTGTTATTAAGCTCTACCACTTTGGTATTTAACTTTCCTTCTGCAACTGACAACATTAATTTTAACAAGTCACAATTTTCATAAAATCTAGGTAACATGGATTGTATTTCTGGATCACCAAATCTAACATTATACTCAAGAAGTTTTGGATTATCTTTGCAAATCATCAGACCAGCAAAAAGTACCCCTCGATAAGGTGTTCCTATGTTAGTTAGTGCTTGAATTGTTGGGTATATTATTCTTTGGATAATTTTTTGTTCCATATCCTTACTTATAATTGAAGGTGATGAGTACGACCCCATACCACCAGTATTACGACTGTCATTGTTCTCATAAGCTCTCTTATAATCTTTTGCACATCCAAGGGTCACCGCTTTCAATCCATCAACAAAAGCAAAGTAGCTTACTTCTTCTCCAATTAGAAATTCTTCTATGATTATTTCTTCACCTGATTCACCAAATTTTTTCTCTACCAACATTGAGTTTATTGCTGCGAAAGCTTCATTTTCTGTATTACATATCATTACGCCTTTCCCTGCTGCAATTCCATTTGCTTTAACTACAAGTGGAAACTTTATTTTATTGCTACGTATAAAATTTTTAGCTAACCCTTCATCAACAAAACATTCATACTTGGCAGTTGGTATACCATATTGTTTACACAGTCCCTTGGTAAAAGATTTTGATGCTTCAAGTTTCGCAGCTGCCTGACTTGGAGCAAAAACATTTATTCTCTCTGCAACTAAGTTGTCGGCGAGCCCATCGATTATTGGCTGTTCTGGACCAACAATAACTAACTCTATATTTTCTCTCTTGCAAAATTGCGTAACATCAATTGGATTTTTAATATTCATATCCACAAGAACCCCAAGATTTTCCATAGCTGGGCGGCCAGGAGTAACGTATAGCTCAGTTAAGATAGGAGATTTTTTCAGGGCCCAAAGTAAAGCATGCTCACGTCCACCAGAACCTATAACTAGAACCTTCATATTTTTTTATCCCCTCGCTTTTTAGTATGTTAAGATTATTATTTAACTATAACAGTATCATTGCCCATATACTTTTGCAACATGTTTGGTATTGTAATTGACCCATCAGGATTTTGATAATTTTCCATTATGGCAATAATAGTTCTTCCTATAGCTAAAGCTGAGCCATTTAAAGTGTGAACGTATTTTTTTACCTTTTTATCAGTTTCTGAAAAGTACTTAGTGTTCATTCTTCTTGCCTGAAATGCACCGCAATTCGAGCAACTTGATATTTCTCTGTATTTATTTTGCCCAGGCAACCACACCTCTATGTCATAAGTCTTTTGTGCGGCAAAGCCCATATCACCACTGCATAATAGCATCACTCTATACGGCAATTCTAATTTTTTTAATATCTCTTCAGCAACATTTGTCATGCGCTCAAGCTCATCATTTGATTGGTCTTCGGTTGTAATACTTACCAACTCCACTTTACCAAATTGGTGTTGCCTTATCATGCCTCTTGTATCTCGTCCTGCACTACCGGCTTCTTTACGAAAACACTCTGAATATGCAGTAAAACGAATGGGTAGTTCTTTTTCTTCTATTATTTTATCAGCAACCAAATTTGTTAAGACCACTTCACCTGTAGGAATCAATCTCAATTCGTCGGTAGTTAAATACGAATCGTTAGAAAATTTCGGTAGCTGACCCACGTTATACATCGCCTCGTTTTTCACTAAAGCTGGATGATATACTTCAGTATAGCTAAATTCATTAACATGCATTTCAAGCATAAAATTTACTAATGCTCGTTCAAGCCTAGCTAATTGCCCTTTTAATACTGCAAACCTTGATCCGGAAATTTTTGCTGCTTGTTCAGAGTCCATTAAACCTAACCTTTCTCCAAGCTTATAATGAGACATTGGCACAAAATCAAATTGCCCTTTTTCTCCATATCTTCTCACTTCTACGTTAGAGTTCTCATCTGTCCCTATTGGCACATCTTGTGCAGGGATATTCGGCAAGTTAGATAAGATATTCACTAACTTGCCCTTTTCTATTTGCTCTTTTAAGCTAATAGCCCCTATCTTATTTGTGATGTTTTTTGATGCCTCTGTTTGCTCTTCACAAGAGCTCTTGCTCATTTTGAGCTTCTTTATTTCTTCTGTGATTCCATTGCACTGCCTATTCAAATCTTGCAATTTAGTGGTCAATGCCCTTTTTTCATGATCGATTTCCAATATCTCTTTCGCAGTAAATTTTTTCATCCCCCTGCTTTTCATCGCCTCCGCAAATTCTTCAGGGTTTTTACGTATGTATTCTATATCATGCATTATTGCACTAGCCAATAGTTATTAACTTTATTACTGTACTTCAAAAGCTTTTGATACTCAATATCATTGCACACAACACAAAGAAATGCTAAGATTATTATGGTTGACTTTGCCCTTAAAATTTGTCAAAATCTAATTGACCTGGTATTTATAGAATTAATATGTTAGGTACTAGAGGAGAGAATACTTATTTTACAAAACTCAAGGCTGGTAGAAGGTTTGCTATTTACACCTTTGGTATATATCTGTCAGCCACATTTACCATTGGCTGTTTGGGGTTGATAGTAGGATTTCCTCTATTGACTTTGCCACTTGCTATGCTAATTTCTCATCCTGTAATTTGGGTTGCAATCGGGATAGCTCTTGTAGTGACATATAAAGTAGCTGTTGAGCCTTTATTTCACTTGGTGAAGGGTTATATTAACGGGAAAAAAACAAGTCAAGATAGGCAAAAAACTCCAGATAGGGATAGTGGTATTGTAGATGACATTTGCTCAACAGAAAGCAAGCAGCCCAAACAAGCAAAAATTGTTACATATAATACCGCAGGGGATGGAAATTGCTTTTTTCATGCGGCGTTTGGTAATGATAGCTCTGGTCAATATAAGGCTGAAAAAGCACAAAAAATGAGAATGGAATGGCACAAGTTTTTAAGCCAATTTATATCTTTGGGTGATACAAGCATGCCAGCCCCTTTAAAAGCTCAACTAGAAAAAGTTTTTAATATGTTCTTAAACAAACCAGAAGATTTAACTGGTAAGTCCAATGAAATAAAAAAGTTGGCTGAATATACAAACAAGAGAATAAAGAAAGTCAAAAAAAAGGTTGAAAAGTTAATAAGGAAGTTACTTCGTGTAGGTTTACATGAAAATGAAGTTAGTAGCTACTTAAAAGAATTTGCTGTCGGTAGTTTTTTCAGTGCAAGGAGATATGACAAAAATTATAGTAGTGAGAGTGTAGCAAATTCTTTTCTCAATAGTAAATCTATTTACAAATCCTACCTAGAAGCAATCAGCAGTCAAAGTTACTATGTTTTTATAGAAGAAATTCCTATTTTGGCTTCATTGGCTAATATTGAAATTGACGTTCATTATAAAAATAATGGTAATGATGTACATACAGTGTTTAAACCAAATTCAGAAATGATAAATGAGAGCTACCAGCAAAACAATGAACTATGGGGTGAAAAAGAAAAGGAAATAATATACTTAGCAGTAAATCATTACTCTAGGGCTGAGGTTGTAGAATTAGAGGAAGCACAATCTGATTTGAGAAAGGTAGGTTCAGTTGTACAAGGTGTTGTAGCAAGTGTACGTAACGCGTTGCGTTAAACATATTGAGTGTATGCCCCTCCAAATAGGAAATTTGACGATTGATTCTCCGGTTATTTTAGCTCCAATGTCTGGAGTGACTGATTATCCGTTTAGAAGTATAGTAAAAAAACTTGGTGCAAGTTTGTTAGTCTCAGAGATGATTGCAAGTAGAGCTATAATCATGCAAACTCGTCAGAGTATGCAAAGAGCAAAAGTTGATGAATTAACTGCTGTACAGCTTGCTGGATGTGAGCCGGATGTAATGGCAGAAGCTGCAAAATTAAATGAGGACATGGGCGCTAAAATTATAGACATAAATTTTGGTTGCCCGGTTAAGAAAGTCGTAAACGGTTATGCAGGATCAGCACTAATGCGTGATGAAAAAAAGGCTGCTGAAATAATCGAAGCTGTAGTCAAGGCAGTAAGCGTGCCAGTTACGGTGAAAATGCGCACTGGATGGAATGATGAAGACCGTAATGCTCCAAGTTTAGCAAAAATTGCAGAGGATCTTGGAGCAAAAATGATCACTGTGCATGGAAGAACAAGGGCGCAGCTTTATAACGGTCAAGCAGATTGGAAGTTCGTCAGAAGTGTCAAAGATCAAGTGAAAATTCCAGTTGTAGTAAATGGCGATATTAAAAATTTGAATGATATTCAAAAAGCTCTCAAAGAATCAGGAGCAGACGGAGTGATGATAGGTCGAGGTGCTTACGGTAAACCTTGGCTGATTAATCGAGCAATGAACTTTCTAAACGGAAGTGAAATTTCCGAGCCAACAGCTTTAGAGAGATTAAGCATCATACTTGAACATTACAACAGTATTCTTGAATATTATGGAAATGATACAGGAGTAAAGATGGCTCGCAAACACATAGGCTGGTACAGTAGCGGGTTTAAGAACTCATCTGAATTTCGTGTGAGAGTAAATAATATGACAGATAGCATAGAAGTGAAAGAAAATATAGTTGGCTTTTTTGGTCAAGTATTTCTTGCATAAAAGCAGATTGGCATTTTTTGTAACGCTGCGTGCTCTTAAATTGCTTTAGCTGTAAATGCTAAGAAATTTGCTAAATGGAAAAAGGCAATGAAGCCCCAGGTAGCGAGTTTTGACCTCTAATACTTTATATTGGCGCTGTAATAATGTGCTGACGCTTAACCCTAAGCGCGACTTGGCTGAATGTAGAAAAAACTTAAAAGACATGTAGCCCCAACAATTTGATGTAACCTGCAAAAAAATACCTTCAGTTTTTTACTGAATTTTTTTATTGAACCCGCACGGATCAAAAACAAGTTTTGAGGTAGAAACAACCTCAATGCTATAATAAGGAGGTTGTTAAAATTGTCAGTAGTTTTTAGCTCCGTTTCCCAAAACGCTGCCAAATGTCATGCAAGAAAGTTGCAAAGTCTACTTAAAGCAAATGTTTCTATTGACGTCAGATCTCAAACTACGGTCCTTCTTGAGGATGAAATCGAGAGCTCAGCTTTAAATCTTTTGCAGACGTTACAGAACTTAGTAGAAACCCTATGCATATTAAGCTTGCAGCAGTTGTGCTCCCTCCATAGGATAAAAATGGCAATGGATCACCTATCACGGGTAAAAGGCCTGTTGTCATTCCAATGTTTATGAAGAAATGAGAGCCAAAAAAAGCAAAAATTCCGATGGATACCAACTTAGAAAAATAATTTTTCGATCTATAAGCAATAGAAAATATTATAGCAAGTAACGTAGTATAGAGAGAAATTAAAGCCATACTACCTAAAAACCCCCATTCTTCGCCAAGCGCTGCAAAAGCAAAATCTGCGCGCTTTTCTGGCAAAAATCCAAGTTGGGTTTGACTTCCACTAACAAAACCTTTACCAAGCAAACCTCCAGAACCAATAGCTATTTGAGACTGCTGCGCATTATAACCTATTCCAAGTGGATCCACCGATGAATCCAGAAATGACAATATCCTTTGTTTGTGATAAGTGCGTAAAAAGGGCCAGACAGCTGGTATTGCAAGAATGCTAAGCGTTCCACACATTATTAAATGTGATCTTTTTATTATTGCCGTGAATATAATTGATGCACCTATAAATAACATTATCACAGCTGTGCCTAAATTAGGCTGCTTTAACACTAAGAACACGGGTAAGAAAATGATTATGAGCGCCTTAAATAATCTTTGAAATTCCATCATTTTATACACACTTTGCCTGTTAAAATAACGAGCAAGTGCGAGTATTAAGCCCACTTTTGCAAATTCTGATGGTTGCAAACTAATTGATCCAATTCTTATCCACCTTGTTGCACCCATTATGTGCAAGCCAAAAAAATTTACCACTAACAGCGCAATCACTGTTGCTATATAAAAAAAATAAGCGTGCTTCAAATAAAAATCTAGCTCTATGAATGACATAGCTATAGCCAATAGAAAGAAGAAAGAGAATATAACTAGTTGATGAATTGCAAATGGCACCCACTTTCCTCCAGCAGAAGAATATTGAACAACAATGCCAACGCAAAACAGAGCTATTATGTTAATGAGTAATAACAAGTAAATCTTTTTTAGCCTATCCACGACAAAAACCTTATGATCTTAAAGTATAGTAAGAGATGAAAGTCAAAAAGCCAACTTTTCAACTACTAATCGAATTGGATTGCTATATATGCCAGTTACTATCGTTAAAGCTGCCATGAGTAACAGACAGAGAAGCATAGGTAATGGCACCTCATTAGCCTGGCTAGATGTTATTCCAGCATGTGGCGATGCATCATTTTCAAAATACATTTTCTCTACCACTTTCCACGTATATATCAATGCAAGAAAAGACCCAACAGTAGAAACTATTAGAGAAATCCATGAGTGAGACTCGATAATTGCTCTCATTATATACCATTTGCTTACGAAGCCATTTGTTAAAGGTACACCGATCAATGCTAAACTGAGTAGAGTAAATGCAAGTGTTGTATAAGGCATTGATTTTTTTAATCCCGATAAGCTTTCTATTTTTGTTGTATTAAACCTATAGGAAATACATCCTGCAGTCATGAATAAAGATGTTTTTATTATACTGTGGTTTACTATGTGAAAAACTGCTGCAAATAAACCTGCTTTTGAGTTTAAACTCAGCACTAAAATTATATAACCAATCTGGCTGACGCTAGAGTGAGCAAATAATCTCTTTATGTCTTTTGCGGTTATTGCAAATGCTGACCCAAACACAATAGCGCAAAGCGCAAGGATAACTATCACATTGTTTAATGGCGACTTAAATAAAAAGAAATTTTGATGGAAAACAGTGTAGAAGATTCTGATAAAAACATATATCATTACTTTGGTCACTGTGCCTGAAAAGAATATGCTGACGAAATTTGATGCTTCGCTATATGAATTAACTAGCCACCTGCTTAATGGAAATAGTGCCATCTTGATTGAGAGACCAACAAAAATAAACAATGTGCCAAGCTTTACGATATTATTATTATATAACAGCACTATTCTTTCGGCCATGTCAGACATATTGAGCGTTCCTGTCATGGAGTACAAAAGCCCGATGCCAAACAAATAAAATGTTGCACCTATTGTCCCACTAATCAGATATTCAAATGCCGCAACTAGAGCTTTTTTATTCCTTCCCATTGAAACCAATACGTAAGAGGAAAGAGATGAAATTTCTAAAAAAACATAAAGGTTGAATATGTCGTTTGTTACTAAGATTCCAAGCAGTCCACTTAAGCACAACAGAAACAAAGAGTAAAAACCGGTGATTTTGTTTTTGCTAATCTCTTTTTCATTAATATGAAAGCTATAAAGGATACTTATCAGTGCTACAAGATTCACTAGAATGAGAGTTAAGGAATTTAACATATCGATTTTCAACTCTATTCCGTATGGAGGAGCCCAATCTCCAAGGTAATAAGTTATAATTTCACCACGATGTGTCTTCATCAGCAGTATCAATGAAATAAAAAAAGTGGCTGTCGTTGTGACAAAAGAAATAAACCAGGATACCTTATGTTTCCTAGTAAGAAAGCAAAACATTGATGCGATTATTGGTATAATAACTTGTAAGATTGGTAATTGCATTAAATTGTTGTTAATGGGCTGTTAAAGTATTAGTATATATAATACTTTTTGTTTTAATACCCTTATGTTGTCTAAAATTTGTAATGCAATAAAACGCCTATTACTAAGGAAAGGTAAGTTTATAGGGAGTGATGAAAATGGAAACTCTTACTATGAATCAAGTAAAGGAAAGAGGTGGGTTGTGTATAGAAGTATCTCTGAACCTACAACAGTGCTTCCAGAGTGGCATATATGGCTTCACTATACTAGTAATGCAGTGCCAGTTAATAATAAAAAAAGAAAAGTACAACATGCTCCTAATTTGACGGGTACAAAAGATGCGTACTATCCAAACCAAAAAGTAAAAAATTACCATGAAAGCTGGAATCCTAATAACTAAAGATGCGAAGATCAAATATACTTGAAATAATTGCCGGATTGTTTGTATTGTTTTTTACTATTTTTCTGGCTTGCTTTGCTGTTGATAAGCTATCTGACATCAAAAAAAGCTATAAGGATTGCTATAAAATATATGGTTTTTTTGCTAATGCTAATGGCATAATAGTTGGTGATAGCGTCAAGATTGCCGGTGTAGATGTTGGAAATATAACTGGTGTATCACTTGATAAAACTACCTACTTAGCTCGAATCGATATGTGCATAAGTAAAGACATAAAGTTGCCGATTGATAGCTCAGCCTTAATAACTAGCAGCGGGGTTATTAGTGGTAAATTTGTTAACATATCACCTGGATCAGGTGCTAAACTAATCTCGAAAGGTGGTAAGATAGAGTATACCCAAGCTGAAGCAAATGTGGGTGGAATAATAGACAAAATTCTTAGTATGTTTACAAAATAGGCCCCTTCCCTGTTGTTCAATAACTGCTGCCCGTTCTTTATTTTGGTTACGCACTATCCCTGTGCATTGTTCTTTTTGTTACCCCAGTGTTGGCTACTTAGGTGCCGCCGTTGGTTAATATCTCACTATGCAACGCGGAAGTTAAGGCGGTTATGAGCAGTATGATATGGCTATAGCCAAACTCCTTTTTCTTATGTATAATCTTAAAAAACTTTCTATGTAAGAGTGAAAATTAAGAGAGCTTTAATATCAGTATATGATAAGACAAACATAGTTGACCTTGCATCATTTTTAACACAGCAACAAATAGAAATTCTTTCAACGGGAAATACTTATAAAGTGTTATCTGATGCTGGGATAAAAACGCAAGAAGCCTCAGATTATACTCAATTTCCAGAGATACTAGATGGTAGGGTGAAAACTTTACACCCTAAAATTCATGGAGGAATACTCTGTGATCGAGAAAAACACAAAAAAGAAATGCAAGATTTAGGAATCGAGCCCATAGACCTGCTTATAATTAATCTATATCCATTTTTGGAAACAGTAAGTAGCGGTTCAAGTGAAGAGCAAGTTATAGAACAAATTGATATCGGCGGAGTAGCGCTAATTAGGGCTGCAGCAAAAAATTTTCATTTTACTTCGGTTATTTCTAGTGCTCAGGACTATGAAACACTGAAAGCTGAGATGGTCAAAAATAACAATGAAACGACATTGGAATACAGAAAATATCTAGCATGTAAGGCATTTGCTCTTACTGCGTGCTACGATTCTAATATTTACAGTTGGTTTTTGTTTAAGAGTAAAAGCAATGAGTTACCAGAGTTTTTTGCCCTATACGGACGTAAAGCACAAGAACTTAGATATGGCGAAAATCCCCATCAAAAAGCTGCATTTTACAGTAATCAATTTACCAAATATCCGCTGGAAAAACTACATGGAAAAGAGTTGAGTTATAATAATATAGTAGATATAGAATCTGCAATTAACATAGTTTCTGAATTTCAAGAGCCTGCGGCGGTAATAATCAAGCACAATAACCCATGTGGTGCTGCTGTTGGTAATAATGCATCAGAAGCATATGAAAAGGCCCTATCGTGTGATGAAATAAGCAGTTTTGGCGGCATAGTTGCTTTGAATCGGGAAATGGATTTAAAGCTAGCAGAAAAATTAAGCGAGGTATTTTTGGAAGTAGTAATAGCACCATCAATAGACGATGAAGCACTAAAAATTTTGCAGAGAAAGAAAAATTTAAGAGTAATTGTTCATAGCTCTCTTCAGCAAAATGCAAAGTTTCAAATCAAAAACGTTGCCGGTGGGTTTTTAGTACAAGAAAATAATAACTATACAATAAAAGCAGAAGAGATGAATCAAGTAACGGAGCATGCTGCAACGGAGAGAGAAAAAGAAGATCTTATTTTTGCTTGGAAAATATGTAAGCATGTAAAATCCAATGCTATAGTTATAGCAAAAGGCGGTTGCGCCATCGGTATCGGTGCAGGACAAACAAGTAGAATAGATAGTGTGAACATTGCAGTTAAAAAGGCGGGTGAAAGGTGCAAAAGTGCTGTGCTTGCTTCAGATGCATTTTTTCCATTTCCAGATAGCATAATAGAAAGTGCAAAACATGGAATT
Source organism: Wolbachia pipientis (assembly GCF_030373985.1). GTDB lineage: Bacteria > Pseudomonadota > Alphaproteobacteria > Rickettsiales > Anaplasmataceae > Wolbachia > Wolbachia pipientis_D. Next base: position 19,209 of record NZ_JAUCRB010000002.1, on the reverse strand, counting down.
ACAGGCATAATTCAGCCTGGCGGCTCGTTGAAGGACCAAGATGTAATAGCAACCGCAAATGAAAATAAAATTGCCATGTTTTTCACCAGCGTTCGTAGCTTTTTTCATTAGGCTTTATGCTTTTTGCAAACGTGTACAATTATGCGCCTTTAACATTGCTTTGATCATGATTGCAAACAGAACCCGTTTACAATCAGTGCTCAATATGATAAATTGAAGCCAGTTTATTCCTCGGTAGCTCAGTGGTAGAGCAGTTGGCTGTTAACCAATTGGTCGCTGGTTCGAATCCGGCCCGGGGAGCCAGTCATGTTTGCAGGGCTCGTTAGTATTTATCAAGAGTATTATTTATTAGTTTCTTATACTTTAGACAATCGTTGGAAACATTTTGACCGAAAACTTCCTGGGTAAGTCTCATAACTATATAAGCATTGCAACTTGTGCCTGCCGAGAGAGTGTGATCCAAGTAGTGTGACACTGAGATCCAGGGAAAAGGACGGTTTCATTCCAGCGCTCCTATAGTATCATCCCAGCGTTACGCGCTGGATGACACCGTCATAAAGGAATCAGTATCAGCTGCTTAGATGACACCTCCCTGCCAAGTTCATGAGTCGCTTTAGCGGTAGATATTTAAGAAATTTACTAAATGAAAGAAAAGGCAAAAGAAACCCTAGTTGCTGTCTATTTTCAGTATTGGCGTTTTTTAAGTCTTAAGCGCTGCAATTTAGCTGCTTTTAAACTGCAACTAACCTTAGCTTTAATGCTTAGAGATTTACCAAGCAGAAAAAAAGATAAAGAAAACCCGCAGTAGCTAGTTATTAACTCTTTATTTTAAAATTTGACGTTGGGTGATGTCTTGAACGCTTTATAAGCGCGTTTCAGCTTGTACTGATCAAAACCTAGAAATTTTATAAAGACATACGGTGCACATAGTACAAAAAATTAAACAATAGCACGCCAAATACAAGTTTTCTTGTCGTTTTAATTTGTACAGGCTGGGGAAGTTAAATAAAATAGCTTTAACACGGTGATAAAGGGGCAGGTGAGGTTTGTCAAGTAGTTTTTAGTACGTTCTTTCTGTTTTCAAATCATAACTGTTCATACTGTTGTGGATCAGGCCGTAATTCCAAAAATCTTTTTTAACTTGCCTGAGCAGCTGTTGATTTATTAAAGTTCAGCGAACTGCGTATAGTTGGTTACAATTTATAAAGCAGGCTTTCAGCTCAAAATTGTGCTTATAAAAAAATAACTTGGTTACGTATGTTAATATATGTAAATACTAGATTTATTATTAATCCCATTAAATGGGGGTTATTATGAATACAAGCATATGGAAGTGAAGAAATACTGCACACATAACGAAAATGAGTATTGAAGGTACGGTTGCACTTGCATCTTTGGTGGCAGCAATAACAATAATATTAATTGCTACTAATGTAATTGCTATACCTGAGTCTTTGGCGCTTATTAGTGCAGTTACTAATCCTATTGGAATTGCAGCTCTATTTATTGCAGCTCTATATTTTGCTACACTAGCTTATTGTTCATATAAGCAAATGTATATTACTAAAAGGGAGAAAGGAGAAAAAGATGATAAAGGTGAGTCAGGTGCAATTACCTTCTAGTGGAATTGTAAGAGCGAACTCTACGGGTGTTGTAGAAAGCCTGAAGTTACTTGATTGTCTAAAGAAGTAATGTTTTAAGAACCAACAGCCTAAGTTAAGTTGTACATGAGGTAGAGAGTCTATCTCTTTCTTTTCTCTTTCATTCAAGAGTATAAAGGCTACTATAATCTATCCCACACCTCAATTATATCCTCATCAAAGTCTACTATCTCTGCTTTCTTGAATTGGTAGCAGCTGTTGATAGATTGAATTCCTAAGTTTATTACAAAAGGAACAGCGTCATTACCTAGGATTTTACCACTGCGACAGATTATCAATCTGTCGATTAAATTATGCTTTAATAGCTCTGTGATTAATACTCCTCCACCTTCAACTAATAACCTTGTTATACCGATTTCTGAAACAAGTTTTGATGCCATGTCTTTTAAGTATATTTTGCCTGCATCGTTTGAATTAACTACTAAGTAGTGAATATTTTTTATTTTCCTCCCTAATTCTTTATTTGTGATTACCCAAGTTGTTACTTTGTCTGCAGTCTTTGCAATATTGTGCTCTTCCTTCAATTTTCCTTGGCTATCAATAATTAGCCTTATTGGCGATCTGTTTTCAAATTCTAGTAATCTGCAAGTTAAGAGTGGATCGTCGTTAACGAGGGTGTTGCTGCCAATCATGATTGCGTCATATGTTGCTCTGAGCTCGTGTACCCAATTTCTAGTTTGTTCGCCTGTGATCCATTTGCTATCGCCTGTAAATGTTGAGATTTTTCCATCAAGAGTTGCTGCGATTTTACAGGCTATAAATGGTCTATGGAGTTTCTGAGTGGTGAAAAAGCCGATATTTAGTTTTTCTGCTTCCTCTTGCATAATCCCTTGTTTCACTTCAATACCTGCTTCTTTTAGAGCTTTAATGCCTCCACCTGAAACTCTTTTATCAGGGTCAATTGCGGCTATTACTACTCTTTTTATGCCAGATCTTATGATTTCTACAGTACAAGGTTCTGTAACTCCATGATGACAACATGGCTCGAGAGTAACGTACATGGTTGCACCATGAATTGAATCTTTAGCACTTTGCAAAGTGACTACTTCTGCGTGTGGGCGCCCACCGATTCCTGTATAGCCCTCAACGATTACTATACCATCTTTTGCAATGACACATCCAACAGCAGGGTTTGGTGCAACACTCCCGAGACTTTTTTCTGCAAGCTTTAATGCAATTGACATGAAATGATCATCAGTCATTAGAAAGAAGTCATTTCGTATGAGGTATCAAAAATTCTTCTGTGCTCGTGTATAGCAAATCTATCTGTCATACCCGAGATATAATCGCATATTACTACTGAGCGCTGGAATTCATAAGCGAGCTTGTTCCACTCTGTTGGCAATAACCCTGGGTTCTCATAAAAACATTGAAAAAGCTCCTCTACTATACGTTTTGCTTTGTTCATCGTTCTATTAAGTTTATAGCTTCTATATATTTTTTCCATGTTAAATTTTTTCATTTCTTCTGTAGCATTTGCAATTTCTGGTGAGAGTGTGACTAACATTTTGTTTAGACTTCTTACGTCTTCCACACTTTTTATTTTGTGATCTTTGATATTTTTTTTCGTTTGAGAAACGACATCACCTATCATAATTCCTATGGTTCTACTCAGTGATTCATGTATAAGTTTGCTCTGGGGTAATTTTAAATGTCCGCTTTTCACGTCTTTAAATGTTTTTCCAATTAAGGGAACATCGAGCAAGTCTTCAATGATTATTAAATTCGCTCTCAGTGCATCATCAAGATCGTGAACACTATAGGCAATATCATCGGCAATTGAAGCAACTTGTGCTTCAATGCTTGAGAATTCTTCGAGCTTTAGATCATATTTTTTATTATATTCTAGCAGTAGCTGATTATTTGTGTGAGATACTGCATTTCGACCAAGCAAAGGGCCGTTATGCTTTGCAACTCCTTCAACCACTTCCCAGCTTAGATTCATACCATCAAAGTCGTCATGCTTTTGCTCAAGATGGGTTAAAATCCTTATAGCCTGAACGTTATGGTCAAACTCGTACTTCTCGTTATCAAGATTCAAATCTTGAACTGATTTCTTTAGAGCGTTTTCGCCTGTATGACCAAATGGGGGATGACCAAGATCATGTGCAAGTGCTATGCATTCAGTAATATCCTCATCTAAGCCGAGCCTGCGTGCAATAGATCTTGCAATTTGTGCAACTTCAAGGCTGTGAGTAAGCCGAGTGCGATAGTAGTCATGCTCGTAATTGATAAAAACTTGTGTTTTATACCCCAGTTTCCTAAACGCATTAGAGTGAATAATGCGATCCCTATCACGCTGAAAACAGCTACGATTTCCATCTTCTGGCTCTTTAAAATATCTTCCTCTTGTTTTGTTTGGAAAGCATGCATAACTTAATAGAAAATTATTGTTTGACATGTAAAATGCTACTATAATAAGTTAACAATAATGAACGGTAGTTGTTATGTCAACAAATTACAATATTAGCTTAACTAACAATGCGTTAGAGAAGATCCACTCTCTTGTAGGGCAGGAAGGAAATAAGGGTTCTGTTTTACGAGTTGCAGTTTCAGGTGGTGGATGTTCTGGCTTCAAGTACAATTTTCTTATGGATCAGGTAAGTAAGAACCCATCTATGAGCGATGATGATGACTATGATGATGAATTTGATGATGAGGATGATGATTATGAAGAAAGCGAAGACTATAGAGGACACTCTAGTTTTAACGGAAAAAGTAAAGATATAATAATTAATGACGAAAATGGAAATCCTGTATTGATGGTTGATAATTGTTCAGCGAAGTTTTTAAATAACTCAGTTATAGATTATGCAGAAAATCTGAGCGGTTCTGGTTTTCAAATAAAAAATGCTCTTGCTAAGTCTCAGTGTGGATGTGGTAAAAGTTTCTCAGTTTAATTATTACCAGTATTTAGATACCTTCTGAGTCTTTTAATCATGAGTAATGATTTAGCACTAGAGCTAACTTCTGTAGGTAAGAGCTTCGGAAAAGGTTCTGCTGTTGTAAAAGATATCAATCTAAGGATTGCAAAAGGGCAAGTAGTTGCATTAATTGGCAGTTCGGGGTCAGGGAAAACAACTATATTGCAAATAGCAGGCTTGTTAGATAAGCCAACTTTAGGTACAGTAACAATAGATGGGGTAAATTGTACAAAAGCAAGCAATAAGTACAAAACTCATATAAGAAGAAGTTTTCTTAGTTTTGTTTATCAATTTCATTATTTACTACAAGAATTATCGATATTAGAGAATATTATGCTTCCTCAGCTTATTGCAGGAAAAAGCAAAACTGAGGCGATAAGAAGTGCTCAAACGATATTAGAAAAGTTTGGTATGGAAAACAAAGCAAGCAGTATGATATCTGAAATTTCTGGTGGGGAGAGGCAAAGAGTTGCAATTGCAAGAAGCATTGTAAATTCTCCAAGACTTTTACTTGCAGATGAACCAACGGGCAATTTGGATCCGACAAACTCTTTGAATGTGTTTTTACTGTTACATTCATATGTAAAGGAAAATGACAGCTCTATGCTTATAGTAACACACAATCATCTTCTTGCAGAAAAGGCAGACTGTACCTTACAGTTGAAGGATGGGTTGCTAGTAAAATTGTGAATAAATACAGTATAGAACTAGAATCTATTGAGTTACTACTTTGTACTTGCCCAGCCAGTGATCATTAACAGGGTATAGCTCGCACGAAGTGCTTTCATTGCTTCTTATACACGGACTTTTTAACTTGCGTGGCTTGCTAAAACAACCCCCTCCTTGTAGTGCAAGTGCAGCTAAAGCGCATAGTAGTAATTTCTTAAACATGATAAAACCTTCCTCTGGTTAAGCATATTCTTTTACTATTACCTCTTTTTTGACCTTTTGGGAAGAAATAGCTACATTATTCAAGCGCAGTTTTATATAGTCGTCTATGATTTGCACCACCTTCTCTTCTTTATCTCTTAAAAAGTGATTAGTATCGTCTATTATATGATATTCCATATAATCACTCTTTACTGAGTTCATCAGCCTTTCTGCTAGTTCTGTTACATCTCTTTCTTCTGAGATTGTATCATTACTGCTTTGTATTATGAGCCCAGGAACTGGACAGGGAGAAAGAAAAGAGAAATCGTACTTTGTTGCTGGCAGAGAAAGAGCAATAAAACCTACTATCTCAGGACGTCGCATTGTCAGTTGCATAGCTACCCATGCTCCAAAGGAAAAACCAACAACCCAAATTGGAACGTTACTAGGATTATGCTCTTGGAGCCAATCAATAGCTACTGCAGCGTCAGTTAATTCTCCTATGCCCTTATCAAAAGTTCCAGTGGATTTTCCCACACCGCGAAAGTTAATTTTCAATGCAGAAAAATTGTTGCCGATAAAAGATGTGTATATACCATGTATTATTTTACTATCCATGTTGCCGCCATATTGAGGGTGGTGGTGTAAAATTAGCACAACTGGTGCATTGGCTTCCTTGCTTTGGTGATATTCACCTTCTATCTTTTTTGCTGCGTTATTTAAGAAAACTTCTACCACTGTTGCTCCTAATAAAAACCTATTTAACAGATATGTAAATTATATATATATTAATTATGTATTAATTTTACTGTTGTTGCAATAAGCTTTTTGCCGTGTTAAAGCTAATATATATGGCTGTTATAGTGAATAGTAAAGAGTGTTCCTAATTGAATGATAGATAAACCATTAAGTCCATTTTCTTTAGAAGATAGTGATTATGTATATGCTGACTATAATGCAACTTCTCCAGTTAGTGATAGTGTGAAAAAGAGTATACTTGAGGTCTTATCAAAACAAGTTCTGAATCCTTCGTCATTACATAGAAAGGGACAAGAAGCAAGAAAGATTCTTCAGGATGCAAGAGATAGCATATATGGTATTATTGGTGTGCCAGGCGATAAAGAAATAGTTTTTACGTCTGGTGCAACTGAAGCAAATAATCTTGTTATGAGAGGGATGAAAGGCTTTCAACATGTAATTTCAGCTATAGAGCATCCTTCAATTCTAAATTCTGCGTGTAATCCACACATAATACCCGTTAATCAGGAAGGTGTTGTTGATCTTTTGGAGCTGAAAAAGATTCTAAGCGAGCTTAAGGGTAATGAAGTAGTAGTTTCAGTTATGATGGCTAATAACGAGATTGGGGTTATTCAGCCTATTAAGGAAATAGCTGAAATAGCGCATAAATTCGGGGCAGTCTTTCACACTGACGCTGCTCAGAGTGTTGGAAAAATTAAAGTTAACATGAAGGATTTAGGAGTAGATTTACTCACTTTATCCGCTCACAAATTTGGCGGTATAGTGGGCAGTGGAGTTTTAATATTCAATAAAAACCTTGTGATAGAACCTATGATAATAGGTGGTGGACAAGAAAAAGGATTGCGTGGTGGTACGGAAAATGTTGTTGCAATTGCAGGCCTTTCTGCTGCATTGCAAGATATTCCAGATCTTCTATCAAAGGCAGATGAAATAAAGGGTCTACGTGATCAATTGGAGTGTGAGCTATTGAATCTTGCCAGTGATGTAAAAATCTTTAGTAAAGACTCTAAAAGACTGCCAAACACGAGTCTCATTTGTATGCCAGGAGTAAAGAATGATGTGCAACTCATGCACTTTGACCTAAATAACATTGCGGTTAGCAATGGTTCTGCATGCTCTTCTGGAAAGGTTGAGCCTTCTCATGTTTTGCTTGCAATGGGAGCAACAAGAGAACAAGCAGAGTGTTCAATTAGGATCAGTATAGGTCCAGAAATTAAGCCGCGGGATATAAAAAAAATAGTGAATTGTTGGTGTAATATCTACAAGAAGAACACCTTGGATATGTGGCGTCATCCAAGTGCTTGAAAAGTAGGAACGAAAAAAGTTGCTTGACAAGCTTTAATAACTTGATCTTTATGGGATCAAGGGTATTTCTGAGTCAAAACTTGTTTTTGACCTGCAAGTCCAATGACAAAATTCAGTAAAAAACACAGGTATTTTTTTGTGGGTTATATCAAATTATTGGGGCTACATGTCTTTTAAATTTTTTCTACATTCAGCCAAATCGCGCTTAAATTAAGCGTCAGCAAATTGTTACAGTGCTAATTTAAAGTATTAGAGGGTCAAAACTTGCTACTCGAGGTCTCTTCTACCTTTTTTTTCATTTGGTAAACTTCTTAATGTTTAGATTAGTTGCAGTTTAAGAAAGGTGTCATGCAAGTAGCTGACACTGGCATCCAGAAATTTGACTGTAAGTAAGCGCATTGAACTGTTAAGCATAAAAGTAGCTGTTTTGTGCTAAACAAATATCTTTGATTAGATTGCATAAAAAACTGTATCCCAGTGTCTGGGCGCGCGGGATGATAAGGAAGGGGCTAACACCGTTATAAAGAGGTGTTAGATTCCAGCATCACATTACTTGGATGACATCATAGGGGTTGACACCATTATAGAGTGAACCAGCGCATTGTCATCCCTCTGGTGCAACAGTTAGATTTTGTACTTGAAGCAAGATTATATCTTGAAACAATTAAGTTTTAGTGCTATTAAGCAGCTGTAGACCTTATCTTTGTGTTAATTATGAATGTGAGAGGTGAGAGAGAGCGTAGTGTTAAAGTAAAATTGCCAATATTTCTTGATTATCAATCTACTACTAAGGTAGATCCTCGCGTTTTAGAGGTAATGATACCTTATTTTGGTGAGTTTGGCAATGCACACTCTCGTAGCCATTCATTTGGTTGGGCTGCTGAAGAAGCAGTGGAAAAAGCAAGGAAACACATTGCTGGTCTGGTAAACGCGGATAGCAAAGACATTATCTTTACCTCAGGTGCAACTGAGTCAAACAACATGGCGATCAAGGGCGTTGCTCACTTTTATAAAAATAAAGGAGATCATATAATAACAGTTTGCACGGAGCATAAGTGCGTCTTGGATTCTTGTCGGCACCTGGAAAATGAAGGCTTTAAAGTTACATATTTACCTGTTAAGCAAAATGGGATTATAGATTTGTCAAAGCTTGAGGCGGCCATTACTGATGAAACAATTCTGGTTTCAGTGATGATGGCAAATAATGAAATTGGAGTAATTCAACCTGTAAAAGAAATTAGTGCAATATGTAGGGAGCATAATATATTTTTCCACACAGATGCTGCTCAAAGCTTTGGAAAAGTTCCAATAGACGTAAATGGAATGGGAATTGATCTTATGAGCTTTTCTAGCCACAAAATTTATGGACCTATGGGGATAGGAGCATTGTATGTTCGTAGAAAGAGTCCTCATGTTAGGCTGACACCATTGATTAATGGTGGTGGACAGGAGAGAGGTATACGCTCTGGTACAGTTCCAACTCCTCTTGCAGTTGGTTTTGGTGAAGCGGCACGTATTGCTAAAGAAGAAATGAACACAGAAGCAACCAGATTGGAAGAACTGAGAGATATTTTGTATAACAAGATAAAAGAAGCATTGCCTGATGTTGTTTTGAATGGTGATTATGAAAATAGAATTCCTGGCAACCTGAATTTAAGTTTTCCTTATGTTGAAGGTGAATCTCTCATTATGGCAATCAAGGATTTAGCGGTAAGTTCTGGTTCTGCGTGCACATCTGCGTCTCTTGAACCTTCTTATGTCATACGTTCACTAAACAATGGCCACGACCTTGAGCACTCATCAATTAGGTTTGGGCTTGGTAGATTTACAACTAAAGATGAAGTTTTATATGCAGCAGATCTTGTTGCTAAAAATGTTGGGCGGCTAAGAGAGATGAGCCCACTTTGGGAAATGGTACAAGAAGGAATAGATTTAAGCACTGTAAAATGGGACTCTCATTGAATCCTGTTTAGCAGAGTAGCGAGATAAAATAAGAAGTCTAATAGCAAAAGAGGGTGATGTTGATGTAGAGGAGTGTAAATTGTATTTTTTTATTGACTTGCTTGCATTCTATCATCTGCATAGGAGGTGAGTAAGTAATGATTATTAATATGACGGTAAAGTAAACGATGAGCAAAAGCTTTCTTCAGAATAGCCAGAAGTTGGTTATTGTACAAACGTAAAGTGAGGAGTATATTTCATGTGGTGCTTGATCTTTTTTAAGAGAAGGCTTGCCCTTAGTAGAGGTGCGACCTACCACCAATGAAGAGGAGTTAATACGGAAATTTTGTAAGTAAATAAAAGGTGTTAGAGAGAAAAAACGCCCAAGAATGTCAAAAGAGTCTGTGTGATCCAAGTGTAAATTATATAGAAAACGCTTTAGAGAATATTAAAGATGTTGTAGATAAATACCTAGAATAAGGACTAAGATTAGATTTACATTATAGAGGTGAGGATGAGGATAATGGTAAAATTGTAGCAAGTTTAATGTTTGGAGAAATAGTTGGTCTTCTTCTAAAGAGAGATTTTTCTCCCTCAACGTTAACATATATGCCTTTTAACATTACAGGTAAGCAAGACTGTGATGGTGCAGATAAATTGTCTGAAAAAAGTTTAGACATAGTAGAATATATCACTAATAACTTAGTATTATAAGGTGCAAAGATAGGATACGGTTGCTACCATGGTGATTGTGTGATGAGCAGATAGCTAGCGACTTTGAGAACGATATCGATGTACAGTGTAAGGAAGTTAATGACAGGCTAAAAGATATGGCATATGAAAGTGTTTTAAACAAAAGCGAGCTCACTCAGAGTGATAGATTAGAAGTAGGGTAGATAATTGGATATTTTTATGTTAAATATGCACAAGATAGCGTTATTGAGCCTGCACAAATCACAAATGATCAAAAAATAAAAGACCCAGAGTTAAGAGTTGGTGTATTACAAATCGGAGAAAGTACAGTAAGAATCGAAAGCGTAAGAGGAGAGAAAGGTTATACAGATATCTCAGGTGGCATTGAAATGTCTTTTGTTACTAAAGTAGGGAAGATCGGTATTTGTTTACATTGTAGTGAAGAAAATAGTAACGAAACAAAAGTGGAGTTTGCTGGTGAGAAAAGCAAAGTAAGGTTTGACGAGTTAGAAGATGGGGAGAAAAAAAGTTTAGGGCCAAATTGTCTTTTAGGTGGAAAAGTTGTTGCAGAAGTCATAGGTAAGAGTTTCGATAGAAATAGTAGCGCATCTACAAAGTCAACTGAGGTTATTGAGCAGCTGGATGTTCCATCCACCCTCATGCAAATTTCTCATCTACCACAAAAGTAAGCGGTAGCAATCTTGGGGGGTTAAAATTTGATATGCTCTCAGAATAAAGTTTTAAAAAATTAATTATAAATGTTCACACAAGCTGGGTTAAAAAGAGGTAATAGCAGGAAAAGTCGTTTAAATATAAAAAACCATCTTACTTTCTTACAGGGTAGCCTTTGACTTAACGCGTATGGTCTATTAGATGGTTATATCAACGCACTATACCACCTAAAGGTCGCCCGTAGCATTTTGAGTATTGGCTAACGTCCACTTAATTTGATGCGTATGTTTAAAAGAACCCTCTGAGTTTTCTAGCGCGACTTGGATGTTTTAATTTGCGCAGTGCTTTTGCTTCTATCTGCCTAATTCTCTCACGTGTTACGTTAAAGATTCTTCCTACTTCTTCTAAGGTATGTTCCTTTCCATCTTTACCAAGGCCAAAGCGCATTCTTAGGATTCTCTCTTCCTTTGGTGTTAAAGTTGCAAGAACGTTCGTTGTAATGCCTCGCAAGTCAGCAAGTATTGCAGCATCTTCTGGCCTTGAGACTCGTTTATCTTCTATACAATCACCAAAGGTACTACTATCATCTTTTCCTGTTGGGGCTTCAAGACTTACGGGGTCTCTTGCTATTTTCATAACTTTACGTATTCTTTCTAGAGGCATTCCAAGTTCCGTACTCAATTCCTCTAATGTAGGCTCTCTTTCCATCTCATGAGTCAATTTTCTTAATGTTCTATTAATCTTACTGATAATTTCCACCATATGAACTGGTATTCTAACTACTTTAGACTGCTCAGGTATTGCTCTAGTGATTGATTGCCTTACCCACCAGGTGCCGTAAGTTGAAAATTTGTATCCACGTTTGTAATCAAATTTATCCACGGCCTTCATAAGACCAATATTGCCTTCTTGTATCAAATCAAGTAAAGCAAGGCCTCTGTTCGAATATTTTTTAGCGATGGAAACTACTAACCTTAAATTAGCTTTAATCATTTCCTGCTTTGCTTCGGAGACTTCTCGTTCATGTTTCTGTATTCTTTTAATTAGCTCTTTAAATTCTTGTGCGTTATCTTCTTGTATGTACCGCTTAACATTATTCAGGGTATTGGTTATATGTTCAAAATTATCGTCTATAAGCCTTACAAATTTATTTTTTAGTTCATCTGTAAAAAAAGATTGATTTTTATTAGCTTTTAAAAAGCTTATCTCTTTTAACTCGTGCTTTAAAAGCACATCATTATAAACTTTGTAGAAACTTTCTCTGTCAATACCGTATTTTTTAGCTTCGGAAATAAGATTGGCTTCCTCAAGCATTATGGACCTATTTATATTATAGAGCTTTTGTGTAATTTTAGCGACAGCAGCATCACTTAACTTAATTTGTAACGCTACGGACCATATTTTGTTATATAAATCTTTATGTCCCTCTCCGCTAGAGGAGCTTTTTCTTAGTGTTAATACTTCGTTTGCTAAAGTAATTATCTCATCTAGTGCAACTATGACCTTAGGCAATAAGTTGCTCTCCATTTCGAGAATAGAAACATTTAAATTTGCTGAGTTTATATCTTCGTTACCGCTTTCTTGCTCATCATCAACTTTTTTATTACCTATCTGATTGTCTTTGGCATCTTCAGAATTCTCAACATCTTCAGCACTATCTTCTTTGGGTATTGCGTTAAAATCGGAATTATAAATTGCATCTAAGTCTATAATTTCTCTCAGTAAGAGAGCTCCACTACTCAAATCATCGCGCCATGCTTTTATCATTTTTAATGTTACTGATGTTTCAATTGTTGCGCGCAACATGTTATGCTTTTCAGATTCAATTTTCTTTGCTATCTCGATTTCATCTGCTCTTGATAAAAGTTTTACAGCGCTCATGTCTTGTAGATAAACCCTTACCGGGTCGTCATTTTGTATTAAAGTTGTGGCAACGTTAGACAATGTATCGTCGTCATCGAGTTTGCTATCTTCACTGTTGGAGGAAGCATCTTCTTCATCTTCACTGCTTTCAAGTATGTTGATTCCAGAATCTTGCAATAGAGATATAGTGTTATCTATGAAGTCAGATGAAAAGTTTTCATCTGACAATTTATCACTTATATCATCAAAAGTGATAAAACCACCCTTTTTTATACTTTTGGTTACAAGATCTCTAATGATTTTTTTCTTATCTTCTGCATTATTAATAGTTGACATCATTACCTTTACAATTAAAAAACTTACTTCTTATAGACTTATAATAAATGAGCCTATGGTTTTTTTCAGCTTGTGGCTACTTGTTACTTCATATAGTTTAAGATACTGTTAACTCACATACACTTGTCTTGATTAATTATTCCATATTTTTCTTCTATTTTTACTGCTATAGATAATCCAACTGAAAATGTTGCAATTCCAACTACTATGGCAGTAAGCATTAAGACATGCGGTACGGGATTGCTATATAAGTAAAAATTTGAAACCAATATAGGAGGTAAAGAGCTTTTTATATATCCTAAAAATATGTAAAATAACAGAACAGATGCTTGAAAAATATTTACTCCTATCATTTTCTTGATTAAATTCTTGTCATTTATGGTAATGTGCAAACCTAACATCATTAATATAATAATAATTGTATAATTATACAAAGTCATTATTTTTTTCTACGAGCAAAACTTATATATACGATTAACATGGAGGAGCAAACAGTAAGTGCTACACCCAGTTCCACCAAGAAAATACCCAATTTTTGACCAGCAACGTTGTGGGCCAATAATACGTTGTAAGATAAAAAACTTTGGCCAAGTAAAACTGTTGCAATACCTGTTCCCCCATAAATTAAAATACCTAGCATATTAGTGAGTTTAATCACAGAGTAAGGTATTGCTTTTAAAGTTGTGAATGTGCCAAATAACATTGAGTATAGTATTATTCCGGAGGCAGTAATTATTCCTGCTTGAAAACCGCCACCGGGAGCGTAGTCGCCGTGAAATTGTATATATAAAGCGAATAGGATGATGAAAGGTACCATCAAAAATGTTATTGCATTTAATACCGGATCTTTAATCATTTTCTTTTTCTTCTTTTAATATTAATGTTATACAAAGTGCAGCGGTAAAGACTACTATAGTTTCTCCAAACGTGTCATACCCACGAAAGCTTGCTAAAATAGCTGTTACTATGTTAAGAATACCAGTAACTCTTTCAGTATTTTCTATATAATAAGGAGCAACGTGCGAGTGGATTGGAGCATCATGGTTGCCGAAATCTGGCAATTGAATCATAAAATATGATAAACATACAGCTAAAAATGACATAAAAAAAAGTGTTATAGGGTTGTAAGATAAATTTACTTTATGATCCTTTATCAAAGAAAGTGCAGCAAATGTAAAAACTGTACTAAGTCCCGCACCAACTGAAGCTTCAGTAATTGCAACGTCAGGTGCATTCATGATTAAGTACATAAGCGCAATGAATGAGCTGAATGCACACATTAAAACACCAATTACAACTAAGTGTTTTGAAAGGACTATAAAAACTGTAACCGTAAGTAACAGCAAAAGTAATATTACATTTAATATTTCCAACATCTTAACATTCTTTAATGGTCTTTTCCTTACTTTTATAATAAGTACGTGCTAAAATATAACTGTTAGTTGAATTAGCTACCCATATTATAAGAATCAATAACGTAATTTTAACGGTATTGGTTGAAAATTCATTTTGCAGAGCAAAACCAATTAACAATAACATTGCGCCACTAGAGTCTGTAATACCTGCTGCGTGTAACCTAGTGTAAAAATTAGGAAATCTAATTACCCCTATTGTTGAAATGATTACTAAACAAATGCCTAAAAATATAAAAATAGATCCTATCATAAATTGTCAAAGCAACATTAATCTCATTAGTGCTATAGTTGATATAAAACTAATGCTAGCATACAAAAGTGCTATATCAAGCAAAAAGAAATTATTCAGAATAATCGATACTGCTGTTATAAGTAAAACTGCTTGTGTTGAGAGATTGTTGAATGCTAGCACCTTATCGTAAACATCACTTAGCATAGATACTATGCGGTATAACATTAAACTAATGCAAAACAGTAGTACATAAACAGCAACGTGGATCATTTATAAATTATACAACTTCAGTAGTTTTTTACTGGATTTATTCTTCATTGTCTACTTCGCCAGCTATTTCCTCACTGTCTTGATCATCTATTTCGTTCTCTACTTCGTCATTCTGAATGACAGTACTTTCTTGATCCACATCAGAATCTATGTCGAACTGGTTATCAGAAAAATTCAGTAATTTTTCTAGTTTACTTGCATTACTGCTATAAGTAGTACTCATATTCCCTTTCATATACCCTTTGCATCTGCCTACTAAAAGGCTGAATAGCTCATGAATATCTACCTGTCTTTCTGCTATCTCATGTAAAGAAATGATAGTATTTTTATGGCCTTTAAACTTAGCTGCTTGAATTGGATTACTTGCTCCTGTATTTAAATCATGTGTCCTCTGACTTGCCAATAGAGCTAGTTTAAAACGATTGTTCACCTGCTCTGTACATTTTTCTACAACAGACTCGGCCATAAATACTACTTTAATAAATCTTATAATATAACACAAAAGACAAAATGTAAACTTTGTATTTATTGAGATCTAACCTCATGTTTTACCTGTTCTACTTCAGATTTTACTACATGGTTTTCTGTTATCGTAATTGTTATTTCATGGTTAAGTTTTTTGAGAAACCCTAACAATCGTTCTAAAGAAAAACCATCCGTTTTGCCGTTTTTAATTTGTGATATCTTTGGCTGGTCAACACCTAGTCTTTCAGCTGCATAAGCTTGAGTCCAAGCGTTTCTTTCTATGACTTTGCTGATTATGTTAAGCAACTTCTTTTTTATTTCTACGTTGCATGAATTATTGTTTAATGATATTATTTCCATAATCTTTTACACCCACTATCAAAAACCTTGTAAAACATTACAACATAAATTTGATATCTCAAAGTATTAATATCATATAATTTGTACTAAATAATTATATGATATTAATACGTAAAACTTTAAGTTTACCTTTTGTTAAAACTTTTACCTAATTTATGTTAATCTCAAACCATTATTTTAATAAAATGATTATACATAGCAAGAACAAGTAATGACTACAAGACTTAGAATATAAATTTTGTAGATTCATTTTACATAAGAGGTTTGTATCTCTATGCCTTAATGTGGATGCTTATTTAAAATCTCTATTTAACGAGGATGCTATACATTATATTCATAATATAATTCAAATATTTGTTACTTTTTAGTTGAAACACTATTTAGTTAGTAGATAAAATTATGTTGAATATGGCAGAAATGAAAAGAGATATTGCTGTAATTATGGGGAGTCAGTCGGATTATGATACCATGGTTTATGCTGTTGATATGTTAAAGGCATTAGAGATTTCGCATGACATATTCGTAATATCTGCACATAGAACACCAGAAAGGCTCTTTAATTTTGCTAGGTCTGCACAAGAAAAAGGCTTTAAAGTTGTTATAGCTGGTGCGGGGGGAGCAGCTCATTTACCTGGTATGGTAGCGTCGCTTACTTATTTGCCAGTTATTGGTGTTCCTGTACGTAGTAAAGAGTTGAATGGGTTAGATAGTCTATTATCTATAGTGCAAATGCCAAAGGGTGTTCCGGTTGCGACGATGTCTATAGGAGAAAGTGGAGCATACAATGCTGCCATTACTGCTGCATCTATATTGTCAATTTCTAACAATAAGATTACTGATAGGTTAAAAAGATGGAGAGAAAAACAGACCGAAGCAGTAAAAGAGAAACCAACATTATGATAAGCTTATGGCAATAATTCTTTTAGATACAAAAACCGTAAATCGTATAGCGGCAGGAGAAGTGATAGAAAGACCAGCAAGTGTAGTAAAGGAATTAGTGGAGAATGCAATAGATGCTGGAAGTTTAGAAATAGAGATCAAAATAGAAAGTGGTGGGCGTAATCTTATAACTGTGACAGATGATGGAGAAGGAATAGAAAAGGAAGATTTAGAACTTGCGTTTATGCGTCATGCTACATCAAAATTAAGAGATGGCAGATTAATAGAAATCAAACATCTTGGCTTTAGAGGAGAAGCTCTGCCTTCAATTGCAGCAGTAAGTAGAATAAAATTGTCGTCTAAGGCAAGTGGAGCAAATGAAGCGTGGTCTATAGAATATGAGGGTGGAGAAAAAGTAGGAAAGGTTACTCCTTATTCTTTGTCACGAGGCACACATATAGAAGTTCGTGATTTGTTTTTTGCTACTCCAAATAGATTAAAATTCCTAAAAACCGAAAGAGCGGAAACTCAAAGCATTGTTGATATAGTAAACAATTTAGCAATGATCAACTATAGTAAGGGATTTACTCTCATTGCAGGTAATAAAAGACTCTTAAAATGTACTAAGCAAGCCTCGTTATTTAGTAGACTATGTGAAATAGAAAAAGAATTTCAGAGCAATTCTCTGGAGGTTAATGAAGAAGAAGACGGCATTAGACTTACAGGGCACATCTGTAAACCAACCGTCAATCGTGGTAAGTCTACTATGATCTATACATTTGTTAATGGCAGGCCAATAAAGGACAATCTGCTTATTGGAGCAATCAGATATGCATATCATGACTTTATTCCAAGTGGTAGGTATCCTTGTATGGCATTGCATTTAGAGATGCCGTATGATCAAGTAGATGTAAATGTGCATCCAAATAAATCAGAAGTAAGATTTCAGAATAAGAGGTTAATATATGAAGTAGTGACAAGAGGGCTGATTAAAGTATTATCAACGAGAATAGGCGCTTTTGATGTTATTCCAGCACGTGACACTAGAATCTACGCTGAGTCCCAACGTCCAGTTACTTTGATGGCAGAGGGTTTCGTGAGAGATGCGGTATCTACTGCATCTGATGCTCAATACGAAAGGAGGTCAAGTCCTTTTGAGAATCAGCTAATGAAACAGTTTACTTCTCCAAATATAGAGGCAAAAGACTTATCAGAGAGGTCAGAATCGTTTAATTATACTAATATACAGAAATCTCCCCCACAAGCAGGGACTATGGTGCTGGAAAGAGAACAAACCGATTTGATAGAGAACCATCCTCTTGGGTTTGCACGCTGTCAAGTCTATAATACTTACATTATTGCCGAGGTAAGAGACAAGTTAATTATAGTCGATCAGCATGCGGCTCACGAGAGGCTAGTATATGAATACTTAAAACGAAAACCAAGTATGAGAAGACAAAAACTGCTTCTTCCTGAAACGGTTGAAATCAAAAACCAAACTGGAATGGAGGTGGTTGAAATTTATAAAGATAAGCTTTTTGAAATGGGTTTTGATATTGAAATCAAATCAGAAAATAAAGTTATAGTAAAAGAGATTCCTACTATTTTGGGCGCGATAGATGTGAAGGAGATGCTGATTAATATAGTCGATAGATTAATGGAAATAGAGGATACTCTACCTATAGAGGATAAAGTAAACAAAGTATTATCCACTATAGCTTGCCATGGATCAATAAGAGCCGGCAGGAAAATGAAATTAGAGGAGATGAATGAGCTACTTAGGCAAATGGAAGAAACACCATATTCTGGACAATGCAATCACGGGAGGCCAACTTATATAGAAATGAAACTCAGTGATATTGAAAAACTGTTTGAGCGGAGATGAGAGGTTACCATAAACTTTCCTCATTCCAGTTGTAGAAACATTGTGGTTTGCTAGCTCATAGAAACGAAAGACTTACTTGATAACCCTTGCCAGCCCCTTATAATCATAGAATTGTAGGTATTCAGTTACCTTCAATCTGCGCAGATTAAACGACGAAAGTATTGCAGTTAGCGTCTTATGTTTAATTTTTGCATTATGTACATTCCATGTCTTCACAACATTTTTAGGTTTTTACTTATATAAGCTGAAACGAGCTTATGAGTCATTTAAGACAGTGTAGTACGCCAATTTGCAGGATTAGAGAATG
Organism: Wolbachia pipientis; assembly: GCF_030373985.1. Lineage (GTDB taxonomy): Bacteria > Pseudomonadota > Alphaproteobacteria > Rickettsiales > Anaplasmataceae > Wolbachia > Wolbachia pipientis_D. The sequence continues at coordinate 372 of NZ_JAUCRB010000002.1, read as the reverse complement.
AGCAACTGCTACTAAGGGGTTTCTTGTACCTTTTTTCTTGTTTGGTATATTTTTTAAATATTTTCTTCAATTTTATAATTGATTAGTGTCACGCTACTTGGATGACATCGTCTGCTACGCAAATTGCAACGTTCGTGCAGCTATGAGGTTTCACAGTAGATTCAACCTAACATAAAAAGTTTAACTTTTGGGAGTTTTTCAGTTACACTCAAATTCAACACTACTAGTAGGTGGTTGTTAAGGATAAAAGTGAAGATTTAAGAATATTAGGCTTTCATCTAAGCGATTATCCCAGTGCCCAGACACTGAGGTACGATCTGATGTTACGGTTTGTGTGATGGTTAAATTCCGTCTTTCCTAGATATCAGGGAT
>NZ_JAUCRB010000001.1 GCF_030373985.1 Wolbachia pipientis | reverse complement strand
CCACCGCTTGTGCGGGTCCCCGTCAATTCCTTTGAGTTTTAATCTTGCGACCGTAGTCCCCAGGCGGAATGCTTAACGCGTTAGCTGTAATACAGAAAGTAACCTTCCCATATTTAGCATTCATCGTTTACAGCGTGGACTACCAGGGTATCTAATCCTGTTTGCTCCCCACGCCTTCGCGCATCAGCGTCAGATTTGAACCAGATAGACGCCTTCGCCACTGGTGTTCCTCCTAATATTTACGAATTTCACCTCTACACTAGGAATTCCTCTATCCTCTTTCAATCTCTAGATTAGCAGTTTTAAAAGCAATTCCAAAGTTAAGCCTTGGGATTTCACTTTTAACTTACTAACCAGCCTACGCGCTCTTTACGCCCAATAATTCCGAATAACGCTAGCCCTCTCCGTATTACCGCGGCTGCTGGCACGGAGTTAGCCAGGACTTCTTCTGTGAGTACCGTCATTATCTTTCCCACTAAAAGAGCTTTACAACCCAAAAGCCTTCTTCACTCATGCGGCATGGCTGGATCAGGCTTCCGCCCATTGTCCAATATTCCCCACTGCTGCCTCCCGTAGGAGTCTGGACCGTATCTCAGTTCCAGTGTGGCTGATCATCCTCTCAGATCAGCTATAGATCATTGCCTTGGTAGGCCATTACCCTACCAACTAGCTAATCTAATATAGGCTCATCTAATAGCAATAAATTTTTCCCCCGTAGGGCGTATACGGCATTAGTTGCCGTTTCCAACAATTATTCCGTACTACTAGGTAGATTCCTATACATTACTCACCCGTCTGCCACTAAGCTATACTATAGCAAGCTACAATATAACTCCGTTCGACTTGCATGTGTTAGGCCTGCCGCCAGCGTTCATTCTGAGCCAGGATCAAACTCTCAAATTTAGACTTCAACCTATAAAAGGCTGAGGGTACATCGGATAAATCCGACGAAAAAATAATTTAGCTTTATACTGCTGTCTTTATTTCTACTTTAGAAATACTGTAATCTCCAACTATTCAAACAACTTTAGAAACATTATTATTCGATCTAATCACTATGTCAATATATTTTTGCAAATCAAAAGACATTAATATATAAATGTATATCTATTGAGAATATTAGTATGAAGAAATACATCTTTCTAATTGCATTAGCACCAGTGCTAATTGGCATAATATTATACTCATTACGCAACATTAATAATGTAAAACAATCTACAATCGCAGGCAATAAGTTCTATACAGTGTTATTTTCCAAGAAAGATAATAAGCTACTAGAAGAAATAGACTTAAATTGGAAGTATCTTGCACACTTTGAAAGTGCATTTAACCATATCTCAAATTCAACGCTAACAGATACAATATCTATTTATAGTAATATGGTAAACAATAAAGATGTTCCTAATGTTTTGCGTGAATTAGCACAATATTTAGAAGTAATGAATTTGCTTAACCAAGGTGGAAAAATAAATGAAGATAAAATTAATAACTTAGAATCAAGCACAGTGTATCCCTATTCAAGCCAAGAAGCTATTGCTATAGTAAAGATACATAATAATGACATTAAAGGTGCACTTGAAATATTGCGCTCACTATTAAATGACAGAAAATGTCCCATTTTAATAAAGGCTAATGCGCAAGAATTACTCCAGATATATGGGAGTTAAAAGACTGCTTGCATAAAAATTTGACAGCGCGATAACAACGTTTCAGGCAGCTGATAGAAACGAACAAAGTCGCTTGACAAACTTCATTAGCTTTCTTATCATAGCATCGAAACTATTATTTAACTTCCCCAATCTAAGCAGGTTAAAACAACAAGAAAACTTGTATTTGGTGTACTATTGTTTAATTTTTTACACTATGTGTACCGTATGTCTTCATAAAATTCTAGGTTTTTACCTATACAAATTGAAACGCACTTATAAAGCGTTCAAGACATTACCCAACGTCAAATTTTCAAATAAAGAGTAGAATAATCAGCTACAAGGGTTTTCTTGTTTTTTTCTACTTGGTAAGTTTCTTAAGTATTAAAGCTAAGGTTAATTGCAATTAAAAAACAGCTAAGTCGCGGTTATTAAACGTTTAAAATAAAAAAACGTCATGTTTGAAAGTAAATATAAATAACTAGCCAACCACGTGGCTTCTTTTGCCTTTTTATATATTTAATAATTTCTTAATACTTATAACTAAAGCAATTTAAAAGCAGCTAAATTACCTTTTTTCTGCTTTTATTCAAGAATGCTTGAAACTTAAGTAGCAGCTAAGGCAAGTTTAGGGGCCTAAAGCCTTTATTTCTTCTCAACAAAACATAAAAAGCCCCTTTATAACCATGTTTTTTTGTAGCTTGTTGGTGATATAAAATCATATGCTGAACTTTAATATCATTTAACCATTTATTTAAATTATTCTTTATAGTGCCTGTTTTACTTATTGCATTACCTTGCCCAGTAATTACCAACAAGCACCTATTCCCTGCTCGATAATTTCTAGTAATAAAATCTATCAACTTATGGTAAGCATCTTCTATATTATAGCCATGTAGGTCAAGCTTATCGCTTATAAAATATTTACCCCTATCAACTTTTGATTTTGTATTATAGTCAAGACAAAATGATAAGCTAACACTGTTGGTACTGAGAAAATTTTCTCGTAAGTCAAAAGTACATTTATCACCCACAGATTTTATACCTACTTCATGATCAACTTTTAAAGTAACCCTTCCACATTTTATTGGCTTAACATTTTTTTGCCAATCTAACTCATCGTCTGACATAAACGCATCAATTAAATTGTATAATTTTACAACAATACCTAAACATTGTAAAATGTTGCTTATTTTACAAAAATCCGATCTTCAATAATACTATGAAATCACCAAAAACTAATGAGAATTTTTGGCTATATGGAAAGCACACTTGCATATCAGCACTGAAGAACAAAAATAGGCGGTGTATAGAACTGTTAGTAACAGAAAATTTCTATAGGGAACATGAAAAAGAAATTAGGCAATGTGTAGATAGTAAGAGCATTCAAGTTCAATTTGTAGAAAACAAAATATTTAACGATGTTTTACCTAAAAGTGTTAACCATCAAGGAATTGCTCTAAAAGTTGCCCCTATCTTTTATAACTTAAGCATCGAAGAAATAGTTGAAAGCGCAAGCGACAGCTCTATTATAGTCATTTTAGATCAAATCACTGATACGCACAATATTGGATCAATTTTAAGAACTTCAGCTTGTTTTAATGTCGACGCATTGGTTTTACCATATCACCATTCACCGAGCGAAAATACATCTATCGCAAAAACTGCAAGTGGAGCATTAGATATTGTCCCGCTAATACACGTTACAAATATAGTAAAAACTACGGAGTATTTAAAAAAATTCGGCTACTGGTGTTACGGATTTGATTGCAATGCTAAAGAGAGCATAGATGAAATAAAGAGCTTTGGAAAAAAAATAATAATTATTTTTGGTTCTGAAGAGAAAGGGATACGCAGACTAGTTAAAGAAAACTGTGATTACCTTTTAAAAATTCCAATGTCAAACGCAATTGACAGCCTAAATGTTTCAAATGCAGCAGCAATAGGACTATACTCCATCTACATAAAACAAAAATAATTGCACGTCAATTGCAATAAAAAATGATTTTCTACTTGATAAAAATGCAGTTTTGTATTATAATAGGCTATCAAGGGATAAAAGGAGTTACATTATGTCTTACACAAGAAATGAACAGGACATTCGCTCGCAAGGCGTTTACTATAGTGCTGGGCTTAGAAGTTATCTAACTAAAGTATATAATTATATGGCTTTAGCTTTAGGCATCACAGGGCTTGTTGCGTTCCTAACGGTATTTTCCGGCCTGTTTCAGGTAATCTATTCTAATCCCATTCTGTCGCTTGTAGTAATGTTATCTCCATTTGCATTAGTATTCTATATGTATTATAGAATACAAAATCTAAGCGCTCAATCTACAGTGGCTATGTTTTTCTTATTTTCAACTTTAATGGGGCTTTCTCTATCCTATATCTTTATAATTTATACCGCAGAGAACATAGCAAGAGCATTTTTCATTACATCAATCATGTTTGGTTCTATGGCTTTATATGGCAACACTACAAAAAAAGACCTAACCAGCATGGGATCTTTCTTGATTATGGGAGCCTGGGGGTTAGTTATTGCACTTATAGTAAATTTATTCCTCAGAAGCAGTGCACTCTATTTTGCAATATCGTTTATATCAGTAATAGTATTTACCTTGCTGACTGCATGCGATGCTCAGCAAATTAAAGACATTTATTATAGGTATAATGATGGTTCGGAAGTTGCAGCCACTAAGTGGGCAATACTTGGCGCAACTACTCTTTATTTTGACTTTATTATTATATTCAAGCATTTACTTAGGTTGCTCAACAATAGAGATTAGATGTTCTTCTTCTTAAAGGGAAACAGTAAAAGTTCTATAGTTTTCTTTTTGGTATCTTTAGTGGTATTGATGCTGTGTCTTGCATATGCATCGGTACCACTATATAGCATTTTCTGTAAAGCTACTGGATATGGTGGCACAACGAGAAAGGTAACCAACACAGCGGTAAATATAACTAACCAAAAAATTAGAGTTTATTTTAACACTGATGTAATGCCGGACTTACCATGGGAATTTAACCCAGAAGCTAATTATATCGATACAAAGATAGGAAAGCAAAGTTTAGCTTTTTATTACGCAAAAAATCTATCTGATCAGCCCTCGTTTGGAATGGCAGTATATAATGTCACACCTTTCAAAGCAGGCAAATATTTCAATAAAGTTGCATGCTTTTGCTTTGAAGAACAAATGTTGCTACCGAAACAAAAAGCAGCTATGCCCGTATCCTTTTACATAGACCCCATGATAATGTTGGATAATAGCACAAAAGATTTAAGTGAAATAACACTATCATATACATTTTTTAAGCTTAAATAGTAGGAAACGCGAGTCTTTCACTACTGAAAAAAGCCATAGGTTTCTTATTTCCAAACGTATGCGTAAGTTGTGAGTGCATAATTGGTAAAAACTATGATTTGTGTGTTGAGTGTAACAAAAAATCAACTTTTTAACCAAACATTACTGCAATGTTTATGGCTCAGTAATTTCAAATAACATCTATACGTGCAGTAAGTGCATTACCAGTCCCCCACCTTTCAAAGTACTAAAGTCAGTTTTTACCTATGACCGACATAGTAAAAACATGATTATAAATTTTAAGCTTTTTGATAATTTAAATTATGTAAAAGTCTACGCGAAATGAATTATAAGCTGTCCAACTTATTTTACACACCATTTGCAACAAGATGTCTTCGCCATACCATGTCTCAAGCTGGTCTTTCACTTAAACAGTGTGAAGAAAATTTCAAGAAAGCTTTTAAAATAAGCAACAAAAAAAATTATCAAAGACAAAATCGTGATATTGGTCGATGACATGGTAACAACCGGAGCAACTATTAAGCCTTACTTTCAAGAAATTTTAAATTCTGGTGCAAGAGAAATAAGAGTGCTCTCACTTGCAAGAATGATGAATGATTAGATTTCTTGCATAACCATTATTTACATAAAAAACCAGTAGCCCTCTCTTCGGTGTCATCAAAGTAGCTCGACTACTTGGATCTATTTTTTTCTGGATTCTAGCGTCACGCACTGGAATAACAGGAGGCAATGCAAGAAGTGCATTGTGAAAATCAGTTTTAAGGCATGACTTTATTTCTTATAACCTCAACATCACTGAATTCAAAAGTTTGGCCGCTCATGATTTGGTATCTTTCATGTCCTTTTCCTGCAACCAGCAGAATCATACCCTCATTATATGCCATATTCATACACTTCTCTATAGCCTCTTTTCTATTTCCTATCTCTAGTGCATCAGGACAATGCAGTAAAATATCACGACGAATTTCTGCCGGATCTTCATCACGCGGATTATCATCTGTAACTACCACTCTATCAGCATACATTTGTGCTATTTTACCCATTCCTGCACGTTTTGTCTGATCACGATCTCCACCACAACCGAAAACTAAGATTATTTTTTTGTTCAAGTGCCATTTTAAAGACAACAGAGCCTGCTTAAGTGCACTTGGAGTGTGAGCGTAATCTACAACTGTAAAAGGTTTTACTTTTTCCATTCTTCCCGGTGGAGAAACGAGTTTATCTATACAAATCTCCCGATAATCCACTCCAGATGAAATAATTACACCGATTGCACACAGCAAATTATATGCTTGAAATTGCCCCAAAACTGGAAAAAACATGCAATAAATTTCATCACTAATTTTAATTGTAAGGTGTTGACCATTTGGCTTTGGTGTTTGCTTCAATAAAGTAATGTCAGAGCCTTTTCTTCCATAGGTTATAACTTTGTTACCACGTTTTTCAGCTACCTTGAGCAACGCGTAGTATTCATCTACATCCACATTTAAAATTACTGTTTCTCCTGTGGGTAGTACCTCGTAAAACAATCTTTTTTTAGCTTCAAAATACTCATTGACATTCTTATGATAATCCAAATGATCATGCGAGAAATTAGTAAAGGCTGCAGCATTTAGCCCGAGTCCATGGATTCTATATTGATCAATTCCATGACTTGAAGCTTCCAATGCTAAGTGCTCTATGTTTTTATTATTTATATCACGTAATGTTGCATAAAGGTCATCTGCATCCGGAGTGGTAAGTCTATTATTATCTTTCCTTTCATTATTTATACATGTTCCAAGCGTCCCAATAGATGCAGCATCATAGCCAGAGTTTCGCCAAATCTGGCGACAAAATTCTACTACTGAAGTCTTACCATTCGTGCCCGTTACAGCAGCAACATATTTCGGTTGTTTGAATTGATAAAACCTGCTGACTATTTTGCTATACACTTTTTGAGGATTTGGGTGGAAGGCATGGATTTCAGCGTCATGCCCTGTAAAACTTGCTATTATTGCTGAAGCTTTTATGTTGTTCACGCATCTCTTACCTGCCTCTGACAAACAAACTAAAAGATAACCTCTCTTGACCCTCTTGGGATTACACGTAACGCCTTTGATTTCAATATCAAAGTTAACATCAACAATGTCATGCAGTAACTCTTTTAGTCTCACGTTCTACATTATCATCTTGAGATTCCAAACATGGTAGCCTTGCTAAAGCAGCATCTAAATCAGAGATTAAATCTCCAGGATCTTCTAACCCACAAAATATTCGTACGAAACTCCCATTATAACCTAAGCTCATTACAGACCTTGACATAGATTTACGATCCATTGGTAATATTAAACTATCACATCCTCCCCAAGAAGCTCCAATATTAAAAATTTTCATGTGATCAACCATGCGGCTTAGTTCTTCACATGAATATTTTTTATTCAGCACTATACTAAATACACCACTTGCACCTTTGAAGTAATTTTTCCATAATTTGTGTTGAGGATGGGAAGGAAGTGCTGGATATAAGACTTTTTCTACTCTCGAATGTTTTTCCAGCCACCTTGCCACTCTTATTGCTGTGCTTTGATGCCTCTTCATGCGCGCGTGCAATGTCCTAAGCCCTCTGTGTGCAAGATAACAGTCATGTGATTGAACAGTAACTCCGTAATTCTTGTAGCCCTCATAAAGCAACTTAAAAATTTCACCTTCAGCAACAATGGCCCCCATTAATAAATCTGAGTGACCAGCTAGATATTTTGTAACCGCATACAACGCAACATCGACTCCACAATCAAGCGGCTTAAATAACAAAGGAGTGGACCATGAATTGTCACAAACTGTTACGATTCCATGTTCCTTGGCAACTTTTACTATATGTTCTATATTTGAAATTTCAAATGTCACAGAACCGGGAGTCTCAATCATTATCAATGAAGTGTTACTCCGAATTAGACTAGCTATATCTTGTGTTGGATCATAAAAAGTTACTCCTACTCCCCTTTTTAGTAGCTCACTTTCAGCAAACCTCTTAAGCCGATAATAACTATTATCTTGAATCAGAACATGCGAACCTGCCTTAGCGAAAGTTAGAATAGCAAAAGTAAGTGCAAACAATCCGGAAGGATAAATTAATGCTTGCCCCCTACCTTCAACCTCAGCAAGCGCATTTGAAAGATAATGAACAGTGGGAGTACCAACATTACTATAACTGTAATCCCTTGCAACACCATCATTGATTACATCATATATACTCTCCCCATTTGCAGCATCTAAGTAGTTCCTGTAAGTTGGAAATAATATGGTAGAAGAATGATAAACTGGTGGGTTCATAGAACCTTTATAGTCATTAAATTTTCTTCCTGCTTTAATTAACAAAGATTCTTCTTTCACACTGCTATTATTTATTCTTTAAATTGTATTCACTTTGAGTATACAAGTGAAGAGAAATTGCGTGTATTAGCTCTATTTCATTTTTTAATAACTCATAAATCAACTTGTGTCTCCTTAGAGTGTTCATTCCGACAAAGTCATCAGATATCAATACTAGTTCGATATGTGAAGGTAGCATTGAAGATGAAGAAAAATAATGATCTGCATGCTTTACAGATTCATCGATGATATTAATATCAATTACATCTATTGAACTGCGTATTTTCTCTTCTATCGTCTTAACAATATCCATACATAGCCTCTGTCATCCAAGTAGCGTGACTACTCGGGTCCATTTTTCTTTTTTTTCTGTGTTCCAGCGTCACACGCCGGAATGAAACTGAAACATACCCCTATTTATCCTTTTCTTTATTACCTATGTCCCGATAATCAGAATCTACCACTTTTTCTTCTTCACTATTTGTTGTAACCGAATTGGTAGAGTCCCCTCCCCCCTGTTGTTGTTGAGATTCTTTGTACATAGCCTCCCCAAGCTTCATAGATAATTGAGAAAGACTAGTAACTTTCTGTTGTATTGAATCAGCATCATTAATGTCATCAGATTTACTAGCTTCCTTGAGCTCATTAACTGCATTTTCTATAGCAGATTTATCTTCTGGTGAAACTTTATTACCATACTCTTTCAGAGACTTTTCTGTAGAGTGAACTAAGTTATCTGCCTGGTTCTTGACTTCAATAAATTTCTTGCGCTTCTCATCCTCTTGTGCTTTCTCTTCGGCCTCTTTCACCATGCGATTTATTTCATTCTCAGACAAACCACTCGAAGACTTAATACGTATTTTCTGCTCTTTTCCAGTAGCTTTATCTTTTGCAGAAACATGCACTATTCCATTTGCATCTATATCGAATGTAACTTCAATCTGAGGAACCCCACGAGGGGCAGGTGGTATCCCTTCCAAACTAAATTGACCAAGCAGTTTATTGTCAACTGCTAATTTTCTTTCACCTTGATATACCTTAATAGTAACAGCGGTTTGGTTATCTTCTGCAGTTGAAAACACCTGAGATTTTTTAGTAGGAATGGTAGTATTACGCTCAATAAGTGAAGTAAACACTCCTCCTAAAGTTTCAATGCCAAGAGAAAGTGGAGTCACGTCAAGTAATAATACATCTCTTACATCACCTTGAACGATTCCTGCTTGTATTGCAGCCCCAATTGCTACAACTTCATCAGGATTCACTCCTCTGTGTGGGTCTTTGCCAAAGAATTCTTTAACTTTATCTATCACCTTTGGCATACGAGTCATACCACCAACAAGCACCACTTCACCAATCTGACTAGCAGACAAACCAGCATCTTCAAGAGCCTTTTTGCAAGGAGCCATGGTCCTTTCGATTAAATCATTTACTAAGCTTTCAAGTTTTGCCCTTGTTAATTTCATATTTAAGTGTTTTGGACCACTCGCATCAGCTGTAATAAATGGCAAATTTATTTCCGTTTCCATTGCGCTTGACAACTCGATTTTTGCCTTTTCCGCAGCTTCTTTTATCCTTTGCATAGCCATTGGATCATTCTTTAAGTAAATACCATTACTTTTTTTAAATTCATCCAATAAATAACCCACTACTGCATTATCAAAGTCTTCACCCCCAAGATGAGTATCACCATTCGTAGCTTTCACCTCAAAAACTCCGTCACCTATTTCAAGTATCGAAACGTCAAATGTACCACCACCAAGGTCATATACTACTATTGTGTGCCCATGCTTCTTATCAAGACCATAAGCAAGCGCTGCAGCAGTTGGTTCATTAACTATCCTGAGAACATTCAACCCGGCAATTTTCCCTGCATCTTTTGTTGCTTGACGTTGACAATCGTTGAAATATGCTGGCACCGTTATTACAGCATCCTTTACCTCTTCTCCAAGATAAGCTTCCGCTGCTTCTTTCATACTTTGTAGTATGAATGCACCAATTTGACTAGGAGAGTATTCTTTATCATCTGTTGTTTTAACCCATGCATCACCATTTTTTGCTGCAAATACTTTATAAGGCACATTTAGGTTTTTCATCTCAGGATCACTATATTGACGGCCTATTAACCTCTTAGTAGCAAAAAAAGTATTACTTGCATTTGTGGTTGCTTGTCTTTTCGCTGGAGCACCAATCAATCTTTCTCCTGATGAAGTAAATGCAACAACAGACGGGGTAGTTCTTGCTCCTTCTTTATTTTCTATTACCTTTGTATCCTTGCCCTGCATTATTGCAACACAAGAATTTGTTGTCCCAAGATCTATACCTATTGCTCTTCCCATAATGAATACTCCCTTATAAATGTTATTTGATATAAGAATATATAAGTATAGGGCTCATTAATTACAAGCCCCATCTAGGATTTCTAGCTGGTATCAGAGCTCAAAATGCGTGAAAGCCATCTAGTTAACCAAAAGCTACTTTGTAACCCACCTGAATTATCAGCTTTTTCATTGTTGCCACATTCAATTTTGTAACCAGAATTTTGTAACGGCTTATAATCATTCAAATCAACGTCATCACCTCGTTTTAAAATGAACGTACCTACATCTAAATTGTTATCAGCACTCACATCTAATCTAATATTGAACTCTTTTTCAATTGTAGAAACTGTGCTGCGCTTATTATTAAAAAGATGTGCTATAATCGCACTATGCGCTATCAAGTCAAATGATCTATTCCGATTCTTACTAGCAACATGTTGTAAGTCCCTTAATATTGACGCAACAATTACCTCATCTGATTTTACCCTTCCAATCCCTTTACAGTGTAAACATTCTGTAGTGTTAATCTCCTGTATGTTTGGTTTAATTCTCTGCCTTGAAAACACCATCAAACCAAAGCCATTTATGTAGCTAAATTGAACTCTAGCTTTATCATCCTTAAACGCTTGCCTAATAGCAGACTCAACAGCTCTACAATACTGATACCTCAACATATCAATAAAATCAACCACTATTAATCCCGATAAGCCCCTTAAATTCACCTGCCTTGATATCTCAGGTACTGCTTCCATATTGGTTCTATAAGCTGTTTCTTCTATACTATCTTCCCCTGTCATTTTTCCTGAGTTTACATCTATTGAAACAAACGCCTCAGTTAAAGTTATTATCAAAGATCCACCAGAAGGCAATTTCACCCTATTGCTATACAATTCAGAAATTTGATCCTCGATTCCGTAGTAAGTAAAGATAGGAACAAAACCTTTATACAATCTATAACGCAACTTACTACCTTTTAACGCATTCCTAGCATATCGTCTTACTGCTTCAAATGCTTCTTTCCCAGACACTATAATCTCCACACCATTGCTACAAAAATCACGAATAGATCTCATAATTAGGTCTGCTTCGTTATAAATCAACGATGGAGCATTTACAGAGGAGGCATTTTCTTGAATATTCCGCCACAACGAAGATAAATAACTGTAATCCTGCTCAATTTCTTTTTTACTTTTTCCTGAACCAACAGTTCTTATTATCAAACCCGACCTTTTTGGTAAGTCTATTGAATTTAGTATATCCTTTAACTGCTTTCTGACACTAACATCTTCAATTCTGCGAGATATTCCGCCTTTACTCATGGAATTTAGCATGAAAACACAGTACCTACCCACTAAAGTTATGTAAGTTGTAAATGAAGCCCCTTTATTGCCTCGTTCCTCCTTAGTTAGTTGAACCAACATTTTTTGATTGATCGAAATAACGTCTTGTAATTTGTACCTCTTGTATAAAGATACCTCTCTTACAAAACCATTACTGGATTCAGTAACATTTTTACTAATCGTAGAATCCGAAGAAATACTTGCTGATACATCTTCACCCTCCTCTGTACAATCAACATTTGAGTAGTTCTCGAAAAAAGTTTCCTTTTCTTTTTCTGGAATATTAAAGTAATCTGGAGATATCTCAGAAAAAGATAAAAAACCTTGCTTATTCTTCCCATATTCAATAAATACAGCTTGCAAAGAAGGCTCTATACGCTTTACATAAGCAACGTATATATTACCCCTTAATTGTTTCTTTTCCTTAAATTCCTGTTCAAATTCTACAACCTTATTATTGACTGATAAAGCAACCCTCACCTCATCAGAGCAGATAGAATTCTCTATTAAGAGTAATCTTTTACCACTATTTGCCACTTACTTACCGTTAGCTTTTTTATTCTGAAATTAACTTTATGCTATTCAATACACTGCTGATTGTCAAGAATTTTGCAATTTACATTGCCTCAGTATATAAAGTGATTGACTTTTAGCGTCTTGTATAATAAACTCACACAGAATTTATATTATTAATTATGTATGGCAAAAAAAAATGCTTCTTTGCTTGTTAAGTTAGTTAGCAGCGCAACCAAGAAAACAAGCACTGGTGAAGAAAAACCTACAGGTTATTTTTATGTAAAAAAGCGTAACCCAAAAAAGCTTACTAGAAAACTAGAGTTTAGAAAGTATGATCCGGTAGTTAGGAGGCACGTATTATTTAAAGAAGAAAAATTAAAGTAATTTTTTTATAAGGAAGTTTATCATTATGCAAAATTTACAATTAAGCTATCCCATAGTGATAGAGTTGGGTGATATAAAAGATACAAAACTGAAGTTAATAAAGGTTGTTGCACAACTAATAAATAAGAGATATAGAACACAAAAAAAAGCAGCAACTGCTCTAAGGATTGATCAACCTAAAGTATCTCAAATTAATAAGTCAAAAATTGAAGGATTCTCCTTGCAATATTTGCTTAACTTATTAGTTGCACTGGATCAAGATGTAAATATGAGAATAAAGTATAATTCTCAACCTACATAATACACATCTGATAAGGCTCCTTATTAGCCTTAATTTATAGCTATATACTACTAATAGTATCTATGAATTCCATAGGATTCATACTTAATGATTTTTTTAGACTACTAATAATAAATTAAACATACAGAATACTGCATGAGCATATTTCTCATAAAAATGAAACACACTTACAGCTGCACAATTCGGCCTTCTTGACTATTTTGCTGAACTCAGTCTATATTGCTGATATCCATAATGATTATTTTTTTTATGAAAAACATGTTGCATTACATAAAATGTTATTGCATGGTAGATAAAAACTTCCCATAGCTAGGGAAATTTAACTGCATAGCTAAAGCCAGAGGTACTTAACAAAGTTAGCTTTACTTCCTTTTCAATGGTAATTGCGGTAAGAAAATTATACTTTTATTTAGGTGAGGGGCATATTTTTCTGAATACAGAAAAGGACCAAAATTTGGAGTGAATTACAACAAATGATCCTGCAAGTAAGAAACCCGCAAATAACGGATCAAGTGATATAAACTCTAAATTTGAATATAGCAGTAATCAACAACTAGAAGTTCTAACACTTGCAGTAGTCAAAGAGGAAAAAAACGATTGTTATTATCTAAAAGGTTCAGCTTTAATGAAGCTAGGTCTTCCATTAACTAGAAGTGAGAAAAGTTTAATTAACAGATTTCATGCAGAGCTATCTAGTGCACCAATAAAAAACACAAGCAATGCTTTAGAGCAAATACGGGATATAACAAAGAAATATTTAGAAGGATGTATTAAAGAATGATGAAGACATTATATACGGTATCATAGATAGTTTACTATAAAGAGGCGGAAGAGTAAAATATAATTCTCTTGATAGTAAATTACTGCGTTTAATCCTTAAGTCCAGTAGTGATGTTTCTGAAAAACGTAAAAATTGATAACGAGCTAAAAAGCTTAGCATATGAAGTTATTATAAATGGTAATACTCAAGATGAAGTTTTATACACAGAAGTAGATAACATATACTTTTATATAAGATATTCGCATGATATTGTATTGAGGTTACAAAAATTGTAGATAACCCAAGGGCAAAAGGATTAGGTTTAAAACGTCACATATTTTACTTAGGGGGAGTTTAGTAGAAGTCGATAACACAGGAGAAAAGAAAAATTACACAAATGTTGAAAAAGGTAGAATTGAAATGTCTTTTATTACTGACGAGGTAGGGAAAGATTAGTATTTATCTAAGTTCCGATAAGGAAGAAATACTAAAATAAAAGTAGAGATTGATGAGAAAAAAGAAGCAAGGCTTAACAAGTTAAAAGGTAAGAGAAAAAGTTTAGAAGAAAACTATTTCTTGGGAGGAAAAAGCGTTCTGCAAGCTATAGAAGACGAAAGTTTTGAAAAAAATGTTGATGTGCTTATAAAGTTAACTGAGATTATTATAATATCAAATGATGCAAAAAACCAGGTACTGCATCTACTTTCATGTAGCAAACTTGTACAAATCAGCTGCACAAAGAAAGTAAAATAGGACCACATGTTCTGCAATGGTGAAATAAATGATTCTAGTAATCGATCATGAATAAGCGAACCTACTCAGATGATATGAATTACTATCACTAAGTTGAGAAAATGATCATTTGTAGGCTAGAGTTAAGTTTTCACTCACAATTTTCCACAATTGCTTGCACTTTTCTAACCAAGCAATATTTATTTGTATCACATCCACTTCTAACAACTAAGATCAATTAGCTTTTTCTTAACTGTTATAGGTTAAAACCACAAAATATTTTCCATAATAAAGGTTAATGAGTGAAAAGATAAGGCATATTTTTCAACTTGCTTGCATTGGAAATTTAATAGAAGGATATACTAAAGTAAATCTCTTGAGTGTAGATAAAGAAATAAAATTCCGTAGTCCTTACTTTGGATCATATTAAATTGATAAACCTAAAGGGAATACAACAGAAGAACATAGTTTTCAACACTTGATCCAATTTTTCAAGGAGCTGTTAGAGAAAGTAATATCCTGACCTTCTTTTGAAATCCTAAATGACCCACTTTCTTGGGATTGGTAATGTAGCTTTTTCTGAGAAGGTTAACTGGTGGCTGAGGAGGGACTTGAACCCACAACCAAGAGATTATGATCCTCCTGCTCTACCAACTGAGCTACCCAGCCTAATTAAAAACCTTGCTATATATATGGTCTATATGTTTCTCATAATACTTCAAATCAAACAAAGATTCAAGTTTTTCTGAGTCAATAACTTCAAGCAAGGATTTATCTTGCTTCAATTCGGACAGAAAATCACTGTTGTCTTGTTTCACTTTCATTGCATTGCTTTGAACAATTCTATACGCCTCTTCCCTTGTTAAACCACTATGCACTAATTCAAGCAATACACGCTGTGAGAAAATTAAACCTTTTGAAGAATTTAAGTTCTTTTCAATGTTTTCCTTATCAATCACTAATTTATCTATCAAATCTGTCAATCGCACTAAAGCAAAATCCATCACTATGCAAGCATCAGGAACAATACATCTTTCCACAGACGAATGTGATATATCTCGCTCGTGCCACAATGCAACATTTTCTAATGCAGGAAATATATAACTTCGTATTAAACGCGAGAGTCCGGTTAGATTTTCACTCAGAATAGGATTACACTTGTGCGGCATAGCAGAACTCCCCTTTTGCCCAATGGAAAAATATTCGGAAATTTCTCCAATTTCAGTTCTTTGCAAATGACGAATTTCAATAGCAACATTTTCCATTGAGCTTGCAATCACCCCTAAAACTGAAAAGAACATGGCATGTCTATCACGAGGGATAACTTGAGATGATACAGTTTCAGGTATAAGTCCCATTTCTTCCGCCACATACTCCTCAACAAATGGATCAATATTTGCAAAGTTTCCTACTGCACCTGATATTTTACAGGTTGCGACTTCTCTTTGTGCGTTGGTTAGCCTTTGGTAGCTGCGTTTAAACTCTGCGTAAAACCTGGCAAATTTTAACCCAAGTGTTGTTGGCTCTGCGTGCATTCCATGACTGCGTCCAACACACACAATATCCTTATAGTCCTCAGCTTTTTTCTTCAATGCTGCAAGTAAATTTTTTAAGTTCTTGAGCAAAATATCACAAGACTCTTTCAGCTGCACAGCAAGACATGTGTCTAACACGTCAGAACTTGTCATCCCGTAATGGAGATAACGAACATCAACTTCCACTTTTTCAGCAACATACGTTAGAAAAGCTATAACATCGTGTTTTACAGTGGACTCGATCTCATAGATACGTCCAATATCAAATTCAATAGCACCAGAAAGCTTTTCAGCAACATCGTTTGGAATCACTTTTAACTTTGCCTGAGCCTCGCACGCTAATTTTTCTATTTTTAGCCATATATTAAACTTGTTGTTTTCTTTCCAGACAGAAGACATCTCTTTACGGCTATAACGAGGAATCATTAAATAATCTCCGTTTTGTTTTTTAGCATCCATTTCTTCTTAATTTCAGTGGTAGTTGGTATCACCTGAGAAACTTGACACTGAAACTCAGTTTCACTATGTAATTTCATCATATAATTTGATATAAACACTTATGCTTCTAAGTTCGTATACTCATCTATAGATATAATAATCAGACTTTCTGGATTTCAGCATCAGCTACTTACATAACATCGATAGATGCTGCTACTTGTTGTTTGCACCTTCTTGCTTTGTAGCCTGACCATTTTGCTGTTGTGACTTTTGGCTTTGCAATTTTACCTGCCTCAACTCATGTACATCTGTTTCTGACCTAACAACATGTACAGTGATTGGTACTACCACTTCACTGTGGAATTCTATATTCACTTGATACTCACCTAAATTTCTTATCTTTATTCCACCGAAAGATATTCTACGGTGATTAATTTCACACTCTTGCGACAAAGACCTTGCAACTTCTCTTGCAGTTACAGAACCAAAAATTCTACCATCCTCAGAAGCTTGCTTTACCAATACCACAAATTTACCAGCAAGAGACGCTGCTAGCTTTTTCGCCAAATTTAATTTTCCTATATTCTCCTCTTCTAAGAAGGAACGCTGCTTCTCCAGCTTTGCTATACTCTCCTTAGTAGCTTTCATTGCTTTCTTTTGTGGAAAAAGATAATTACGTGCGTAACCAGGCTTCACTTTCACAATGTCACCCAATTTACCAAGAGTTCTTATATTTTCTTTTAAAATTACCAACATAAATTACCTAAACTTTTTTAGTGCAGTAAGGAACAAGAGCTAAAAAACGTGCCCTTATGATTGCTAAACGCAATTTCCTTTGCTTTTTTGCACACACACCTGTTAATCTTCTAGGTAATATTCTACCATAGTCAGAGGTAAATCTAGATAATAAATCCGTATTCTTATAATCTATATCTTCATCCTGAGAAGTAGCAAGAGGGCAAACTCTAGAACGCCTAAACCCAGCCCTATTATTCACAGACACGTAAGAAACATTAAAATTATTTCGTTTTTTTGTCATTATGCACTTTGCTCCTCAACTTGTTTATTCATCATATGATGGTTACCTTCAAAAAACTTATTAACCCGCACAGACAGGTGGCGAATAATGTTCTCATTAAGTTTTACTCTACGTACAAATTCATCCATAATGCTTGAAGTAGAAACTACGCACATCATACAATAATGACCGCTCTTCACCTTATTTATTGGATACGCAAAATCCAATAGACCCCAATATTCATATTTTATCAACCCTGAAGCTTCAACACTTTCTAAAAGTACCTCCCACGCTCTACTCAATCGACTTTGGTTTGTTATTTCAAAATCTTTTAAAGCCCCCTGAAAAATCTTTATTAGATGCTCTGAAATACTTCCTTTTAAAGCACTTACTACACTGCGAATAAATATACTCTTAGCAATCTGTTTACCACCTTCTGGAAGCTTTACAAAACCTTGTGTTATTCCTAAACCTTTTAGTTCATCTCTCAACTTTTTGTCAACTTTTAACTTCACTTCTTTTAAATTTGAAAGATCTTCTTCCAATTCAACCCATAAAATCTCTACAAAGCTTTCTAAGAAATTAGAACAATCAACTAAACTTTCTTGAATGGCTTTAGATCGCATTTCCAATTCTTGCTTTGCAAGTTTACCATTCCCTTCTTTCAGAATACCCTTGATCTGCTGAAATATAACATCTGCTTTAATGCTCCTCAATAAAACAGCTAGCTCCTGGGTTATCTCCTCTACCTCCTGCTGCAATAAGCCTTGCTGTGCTATAAAAGTAAACTCATAAAGATTCACTATATTTTCCTTTAACACCGACTAAATATCTCATTATATAAAGCTTTTTTATATAAGCAAGCTATTTGTATCAATTTCTATACCTTTAATCCAACTTAAATTAGATATCTCATAAATAACTTGAGGGGTGATTGAATATGCACCTGGTAATAAGATACTTACCTTATGCTTTTCAAGAAGAAGTTCCAACATTATTTTGGTCCTGCCTTTACTTTTCAATACCGAATTCAATTCCATAGCGGTTTTTTGCGAATCCGCACACCCAGTTAAAACTAATCTCCTCATTACAGAAGTGATCCTTTCTGTAAATTCAGATATGTCCTTGCCCGCTAATCTTGTCGTATTCCCCGAGGCTTCAAGATCAATTATCACAAATGTTCCTGGTGAAAATAAACTTCTTTTCTCCTCTATTATTTCATTATTGTAGAATGCTATTTCAGAAACATTATGTGGATCAGAAAGCGTGAGTATAACAAATCTTCCACGATCCGAGGTTCTCATACGCACATTTAATATTACACCTGCAGTTTTTGTCGTTCTACCCTCTCCGATAAACCCAATATTTAATTTTTTCAAAAGAGTTCTAAATTTTTCAAGCGGATGATTAGTTAAATAAAACCCTAGTGAAAATAACTCATGCTCTAATTTCTCCTCTTCACTAAAATCTTCCACATCCTCAAGTTTCGGCTTTAAAACATCAAGATTACCAAACAAAACAGCCTGCCTTGATTCTCTATCCTGCCTATTTTTATTTGCAAAGCAAATAAGTGTGTCTATTGATTCATATAACTGTTTTCTGTTTTGATGCACACTATCACATGCTCCGGATTTAATTAGACTTTCAAGTGCCCTTTTATTTATTATATTACCCGAATTTTGAATGAATTCCCATACGTCCCTATAAGCGCTTGAACGTGCGTTCACTATTCCTTCTGCTATAGAAAAACCAACATTACGCAAAGCAGCAATGCCGTAACGTATGTGTTCATCCTCTATTGAAAATTCAGCTTTAGACCTTCTTACATCAGGT
The DNA here is from genome assembly GCF_030373985.1 of Wolbachia pipientis. Taxonomy (GTDB): domain Bacteria; phylum Pseudomonadota; class Alphaproteobacteria; order Rickettsiales; family Anaplasmataceae; genus Wolbachia; species Wolbachia pipientis_D. The sequence continues at coordinate 304,535 of NZ_JAUCRB010000001.1, read as the reverse complement.
GAAAGAATAGAAACTCCATTGAATTTTGCAGCATGATAGAATAAATTCAGTTTGTCTCTATCATCGATATTCAGGTTCATCAAAGCTGTGAAAAATTCTAACGGATAGTTAGCCTTAAGGTAAGCTGTTTGATAAGATATCACCGCATATGCAGCTGCGTGAGATTTATTAAATCCATAACCAGCAAATTTTGCAACAAGGTCAAAAATATAACTTGCCCTATCATAATTAACACCATTTTTCGTTGCCCCTTGAATGAAAAGTTCACGTTGTTTATCCATCTCTTCTTTGATTTTCTTACCCATAGCACGTCTGAGTAAATCTGCTTCTGCAAGGCTATACCCAGAAAGAATACGCGCTATTTCCATTACCTGTTCTTGATAGATTATTACTCCGAATGTTTCTTTTAATATCCCTTCAAGCAATGGATGAATATAATCTGGCCTTTCAAGCCCATGCTTTCTTGCAATATAAGTTGGAATGTTATCCATAGGCCCTGGACGATAAAGAGAGATTAAGGCAATAATATCCTCAATGCAGTCTGGTTTTAATTTGATTAAAGTTTCTCTCATGCCTGAACTTTCAAGTTGGAACACTCCGATCGAATCACCTCTTGAGAGCATTTCATAGGTTTTGTGGTCATTCAAGGAAACTGAAGAAATATCAATCCTTTTTCTATCACGATTAATTAAGCGACATACATGATCAATTAGCGTTAGTGTACCAAGCCCAAGAAAATCAAACTTTATCAGCCCAGCTTTCTCCACATATTTCATACTGTATTGAGTGATTGGCAGAGCCGAATTTGGATCATAATAAACAGGAACAAAATTTTCTAATTTTTGATCACATATCACAATTCCAGCAGCATGAGTTGAAATGTGACGATATATTCCTTCAAGCTTAAGAGAGATATTAAGGAGTCTTGCAATTACTTCATCACTATCCCGTTCTTTCTGTAAGTTTTGATCAAACTCTATCGCTTGTGATAAAGTTACAGGGTTTACTGGGTTGAACGGAACCATTTTAGATATCTTATCTACCTGAGAGTAAGGCATCTGCAATACCCTTCCAACATCACGCAGCACTGCCCTTGCCTGCAATTTTCCAAAAGTGATTATTTGAGCAACATAACCGTATTTTTTCTGAACGTAATTAATCACCAGGTCTCTTTTTTCCTGACAGAAATCAATATCAAAGTCAGGCATCGATATACGATCAGGATTTAAAAACCTTTCAAAGATCAGGCCAAATTTTATGGGGTCAAGATCTGTAATCTGCAATACCCAAGCAACAATTGATCCAGCACCAGAACCTCTTCCTGGACCAACTGGAATGCCATTTGCCTTGCTCCAGCGAATAAAGTCAGAAACTATCATGAAATACCCGGAGTAATTCATTGAAGTTATCACACTCAGTTCGTAATTCAGCCGATCATAGTATTGTTTAAGGTCTATGTCTGTTTCATTCTCAATGCGGGATTCCAACCCTGCAATTGCCTGTTCCCTTAGCTCTTCATTCTCAGTTTTGCCCTCTCGACAAGGAAATTTGGGCAAAATAGGCTGCCTACTTCTTGGCATGTAAGAGCACCGCCTAGCTATTACTAAGGTGTTATTAACTGCTTCGGGAATATCGCTAAACAGTCCTGCCATTTCTGCCACAGATTTAAAATAATGTTCAGTAGTTAGCTTCTTTCTATTATTCCCAAGAGCATAACTTCCTTCCGATATGCACGTTAATATGTCATAGACTTCATAGTCAGATCTATTTGAAAAAAACACATCGTTCGTTGCAACAAGTGGTATATTGTGCTGGTAAGCAAAGTCTATTAAGGTTTCTTCAAGTTCCGATTCTTTCTTTAACCCATGACGCTGTAACTCAACATACAAATGACCATCAAATGCTGAAAGCAGTTTTTCAACTGTCTCTTTATCTTGCCTCAATAACAGCTGAGCCAATATTCCATCATATCCACCGGTTAGAACAATTAGACCTGTTCTTAAATTCAATAGCTCTTCAAAATCAACATAAGGAATATCGCTGCTATTTTTGCGTTTTCTAAAAGACTCACTCACCAAAGTTACTAAATTAGTGTATCCTTGCTCATTTTTTGCGAGCAACAATATAGGTAAATTTTGCTCTGAATGCCGAACTATAATATTGCATCCTATTATTAACTGTATCCCCCTACTTGCTGCATATTCTGCAAATTCAAGTGAGCCAAATAAGTTACCTGAATCAGTAATTGCAACAGCCGGCATTTTATTCTGCAAACAAAGACTTATCAGCTCCTCAATTTTAACCGAACTCTCAAGCAGTGAATAAACACTGTGAACACGCAAGTGTATGAACATAAAAAAACTTTAAATCAGTATAAAAGGATAACATTAATTTGCTCATGAGGATATAATTTTATGAAAACAAAGGCTTATTCAAGGTTTATCAATTCCAACATAAAATACAAAAAAAATTACCTGACAAATTTTGCCAGCCTCCTTATTATAAGGAGTAGTACAATGATACAAATTAAAAATCTTTCCATCTTTAGCTGGTTCTTTGATCTGAGGTCCTATTTACACTTGGTCACAACCTATGTCTATTTGTTCTATCAATGCTTTAATAATGCCAAGTTTAGTTTTTTAATCTAGCTGTTCTAAGTTCGGTTTTACACTAGAATAGAAATTCTTTATGCTACTTATAATAGGATTTATTCCCTTCTCTACTGCCTTTTGATCAGTTACCTTCTTTTTCTCCTCTTCCATTCCTTTTAAACGTTCCTTCATTTTTTTCATTGTCTGTTTAAATGCTTCCTTACTTATATACTGCTTCTCACCTGCATTTTCTTTACTATAAGAATCGCTCATTAATTCTTCCATACCTTGTTTTATTTGTTCTTTTCCCCTTGCAAACTTTTTATCTAATGATTCATCACTTTTATTTTCTGAAATTCTTTGTTGGTACTCCTTTTCTATTATCTCTGAGTTTTTTAGTAAACTTTCCACTTCTTCCCATATAGCTTTTTCTAACATATCTATACGAACCAATTTATTGTTACATTTCTCCTCACCATCAGTAATACGTATGGCACTACTACAGCAATAATAGCTATATGTTCTTTCCTCACCCCTATGGTGCACACCACTATACGCATATTCACAATTTTGACATCCAACTAGACCTTGCAGTAGATTTATTCCTTTCCTTCTCTGCATTCTTGCTTTTTTCTATTTTTATCCAGCTGCTTTTGTACTTTATTAAATAATCCTTCATCAACTATCTTTGGTATGGGTATATAAATCAACTATCTTCATCTGTACGACAGATAGAAATCTTTTGTTTATTTTTTCCTCTTCTTTTTACCCTTTTTAATTTACTAAACGCTGCTTGTCCCTTATACGCTGGATTTCTTAACATCTGCCAAATTACTATTAGACGCAGAACCTCCTTTATAGTTCTTGTTCTAACTAATCTATCTCTTAGTCTACTTATAACTTCCCTTATACTTAATTCTTTCTTGTCTTATCCACACTAATATTTGCCTTACTATTTTTGCTTCCTCTTCATTTATTTCAAATTTTATCTTTTCTCTATCAAAAAGTAGAGCTTGATGAAGAGTATCAGGAAAAGTTTAATAAACTAAAAGATCAATCAAGTTTAGAAGAAAGCTGCTTTTTAGGAGGAAAAAGTGTTCTATAAGCTGTAAAAGGTGGAGGTCCTGAATGAAACGGTAGTATATCTATAGAGTCAGCTGGAACTATTAAACAACCAGATTGTGTAGCGGGAAAACTAGACTCTCCGTTTACTCTTATAGATGGAATTAGTAGCTCAGACTTGCGCAAAAGACGAAAGTTTTAGGATATGTAGTAGTCCATTCATAAAGTCAACTGGAATTATTAAACAAAAAATTGATGCGCTTTCCAAACAAAATTTTTGGAGGTATTCATTAAGCCATACACGTCAGAAAATAGCAGGAATGATTATTTAAACATTAAGTAATGGCCTCTCTAATTTGATGCCTATGCTTTTTTAAGCATGCTGTTAATTTTAAGATCCTGTAGACCAGTCACCTGGTAGATTACATGAGTTGGGAAGCCTACCTCTAGTAAATTCTTTACCACTCCTATTTTCCCCATTTTTCTATCTTTTTCTTTGCCAATCTGTATTTTTTCAGATACAGACATAATCAATGAATAAATTTATCACGTATTTCTTCACCCTCAGTTTTGTTAAACTCTCTCACTAAGCCTAATAATCCATTTTCTTCTTCTCTATCCTCATCACTTCTTTCAACTTCAACATTGCCTCTTTTTATTAGCTCACTAATTTTTGGCAGTAGAGTTTTTATATTCACTAATAATGCTTCTGCTATAGCATATAGTCTTTTTGTTGTAGTGATATGGTCCCCTTGCTCATAGTGGTATATCCATGGCTAGTTCTTTCGATGAGGGTGCCCCATCATACTAATACCTTATACATTTTAATCAATAAACTCGCTTTCCTCCTTCTTGTCTTCATCTTTGTTACAATGTTCTATAATAGCAGCTATTTCATTCAGCTTTCTCACATGGTTAATTTCTAAGTTTCTATGCCTTTCCTTCACCACCACTTCATAAAGGTTTTGTCTCTTTTCACTAGAGAGCAATTCGCAATGTTGTTTTAGCTACTTGGTAGTCTTTAATAGTAGTCGTGCTAATATATTACTGCTTGATTCTCTACGATTATTGTTATTTTTGTTAAAAAATCTTCACTAATTAATAATAGAATACTTTTAAATATTTATTACTATTTTTTAATAGTATTGGCACAAAATCATAACTTTTTTAAAGAGTCAAGTCAATTTTTAAATATCTATTTGTTATCAATAGTGGTAAGGATATCAATATATTAGTTTCGAAAACGCAATTGTAATATCAAACGGTGATTAAAGCGTAGTTGGGCTGGAAAGAGAGTTAACATCAGGCTGCTCTACACTTTCTACTTTTTCGAACTTCGTATTTGGCCTTAAACCTTAAAATACTGTACAACGCTAAACTCATACACGCTAACCCAAACAATCCTACCAACTACCGCTATAACGTGTATTTTCAGGATGTACAACGCAACACTAGCCACTAATAACGCTATACCAACAAAACTAGCCAAGGTTGCTTGCCTTTGCTGCGTTATTTTTGTTGATTATTTATCTTCTACAGCATTACATGACTTTATTTCAGCTAAAGAGAGGCTATCAGAGGCGTTTAGCGATTCATCTATGAGCAGTGATGAAGTAGCTTGATCTTCTATTGTTGTTATATCACCATTTTCGCACAGTTCAGCTATGGTGGTTTCGATATTAATGGCTACATCTGCTGTAGCAGTAGGAGAAAGAGTTTGCTGTTTCATGGTTGTTTCTATGTTAGGAACATCTTCTAAAGATTTTTCTGGTCCTGCTGAAAGTTTCCTACCATTAGAAATGCCTGGTCCTGCATAGCCATTTCTCTTGAAGCAGTAGTACCACTCCAACTTTTAAATTTTTTGACAATAGCCTTCCTTATTTTTTTAATATTTTCATTATATTTCTCCTAAAATTTGTCGACTTAGTTATTATAGTTGAAATAGTAAAGCAGTTAGTATCTGCCTAGCGGAGAGGCAAAAAATGGTTGAGAGATAAACAAAAGGACTTTAAGTGATCCATTTTTGTCTCAAATTGAGTAAGGTGTTAAAAAATTAACCACATTACGCCGTATTTGGCAGCTTTATTTTAACAATTTTGCTGCTTAATCATTTTCTGCTGTTTCCCTGAACAAATACGCTGAAACAGCATTAATGGAACTTGGTCTTCTGTAGATTAGTGATTCTCTAGGAATAACCCTACTGAATTCTATGAAATTATTTTTTGCATCATTGTACTGAATATAATAACAACAAGGGTTTTTATGACTCTAAATTTTTTTTGATCCGCGTGGGTCCAATAACAAAATCAGTAAAAAACTTAAAGTATTTTTTGGCGGATCACATCAAATTATTAGGGTTGCACATCTTTTAAATCTTTTCTACATTCAGACAAATCGCACTTAAATTAAGCGTTAGCAAATTATTATAGCGTTAGTTTAAAGTATTAGAGGGCCAAAACTTGCTACCCGTGGTTTCTTTTGCCTTTTTTTCATATAATAAATTTCTTAATGCTTAAGATTAGTTGCAATTAGAGAGGTATCATGCACTAGGATGACATCATAAAAGGCTATTTAGATGAAAACAAAGGAGCGTTGGAATGACACCATCTGCTATGAAAACTACCTATAAATTGCAACGCTTATACACCAAAGGTTAAGGCCATAGAATAATAGAAGCGGTCCTTGCTAGCTATATAAGCTATAAACTCAAATTACTTCAAATCTGAACTTTCAATCTTAAGAGGTACGTTATGTTAAATAACTTCAATTTCAAAGAATTTTTCAACCATTACGAAACAAATAGTATGTCAGACGATATACAAAGGTATTATATGCTGTGGAAATCAGTAATAGCGCAGGCAATGATTGATACAGCAAGTAACTGTAAAAAAACAGAAAGCTTGGTAGAAAAATGCAAAGCAATTTCTTGGTTATTAGAGTTTAGTCGAGATTTCGCGTACACATGTATACTGGCTGATTGTGGCCCGGTATATGTAAAAAATAAAATACAGCCAATTTTAAAAAGTTTTACTAAATCAGATGAGGCCTCTGTACATACTTAATGAGATCTGCTCCTTCCACTGAAAAAGATATCATTTAGCCTTTTATCTATAATTTCCTCTATATCTTTAACTAACAGCTGCTTTATTATGGCCACTTTCTGTCTTGCATCTTGATCATAATGCTCGCCATTGTGACCATAACAACTGCCATCGCCATAGCCGTTCCTACTACTATAACTATAATCATTTGATTTACCATTGTGACATACTTTACTGCTCTTTTTGCCTGTGATTATGAACCTGAGTAACTGTATTATTCTTTCCTTTAAAAAAGACTTCCAGCCTTTGCTAAGAAATAATTTATAGAGAAAATGCGGAGCAAGGAATGCTACTAACATTCGAACAGAAATTCCATAACCGAGATCATCTCTGTTATCATAATACCACTTGCAATATTGAAACAAATGGTAAAATGCATTTTTGAAAGAGCCACATTCTACAGCATACCAAAAACCATTGCTGAGAAACATGAGCATAATGCTAGATGTATAAAGATACACTGTGAAAAGAAATAGTTTTAGAGCTATATCCTTTAAGCTGCCTAGTATATAATTAAATAACCTTAATTTATAGAAAAGTGATATCATTTTACACCTTACTCAATATGGCTGGGGTGGAAGGACTCGAACCTTCGGGTGGCGGTATCAAAAACCGCTGCCTTACCACTTGGCTACACCCCAATACTATTCACATCAACAACACTATTAACCCAATTAGTAAAAGATTCATTTGCTTTTTCCATGGGTACTACCACAATAGCTGGCTGATCATAAGAATGCGTTGCCTCGATTTTTTCTATAATTTTATCAACTTGATCGTTTCTGCTTTTCATGATTGCAGCTACTTCACAACTATTATTAATTTCACCTTCCCATAAATACAGAGAATTTACCTCAGGAAATATATTTACGCATACAATTAATTTTTCGCTTAACAATTCTTCAGAAATAGCTTTAGCTTCCTTTAAATTTGAAAAAGTTGTATAAACTAAAACTAAACCACTCATTAGAATCCACATAAGCGTACTGCTACTATACTCCACTAAGATTTATTCATCAAGAGAAAATAGATGAGACTTTTTTCGGAACCTTGTCGTTCCAGCGCGTGACGCCAGAATCTAGGATTTTTCTATCATAGTTTAAAACAAAAAAGGACGTTACTCATTGAGTAACGTCCTTTTGGAGAAAGTGAGTAGTTTTGTTTACTCTATAATTCTCACAGTTGTTTGTGTAGCTCCAGGTTCAGTTATTACTGAAGAAAGCAGTTGTGGTATCTCATGCTCTAGATTATTAAGAGCCTCATCAAGCCCTCTATCCAATTCTTTTAGAATAGGATCTTGTTCATTTGGTGTAGAAGGACTAGATAAGCCTACTGCACTATCAAAAGATAGACTTTTAGTTACCTGTGGTGGAGCAATTTCCTTAAGCTGAGAAGAACCACTACTTAAGCTACTATATAAATTACTTCCTCTAAGATGGTTAGGATTTACTGTTGCAGGTGGCACTGTGTCTGATTCAAAAGTTTGATATTTAACTTCAGAAGTTTTTTCGGACTTCTTGCCAACTTTGAAAAGTGATAACGATTTATTCCAAAGTGAAGTAGTTGTTTTTACTTCTTTATTCTCCTCAGTACCTAACAATCCAGCTGTACTACTATCAGTACTGTTACAATTCAGTGATGAACCGCTTCCTGATAAGCTGCTTTCGGAGCTTTGCGGAGAGAATAAAGACCTACTAGATTTTGTATCACCTGCCCCAAACATGTTACAACGCATTTTAAGCTCTCCTTTGAGAGCGTGATTTTCTTTGCATTTTGCAATAACTTCCTTAATTTCATCATAATGTTCAGAGAAAATACTGTCGATGAAATAACTACCATCAGGCAATGACCTTTGTGTTAACAAGCTATGCAAACTTTTCTTATTTAAATTGTTAACGAATTTTTTCTGTATTTTCCACTTAGAAGCATACTCTACACATCCAGATTTTGCTTCTTCTGCCATTTTTGAATCAATTTTTGACGATATTTCAGAAAGTATATCTTCTACTAACCCAGAATTATTTCCTTTGTCAGCAAAAATTTCTTTCATATCGTTTCTTATTTCATCAATTTTCTTAAGCTCCTCTGGAGTAAATCTTTTGATCTTATCTAAATAATTTTCCTTACCAGCTGCCCTATATAACTTATTTGCTGCTGTACTAAGTATACCGCTTGTTTTTTCCTTTGCTTTTTCACTTACAAAGTCAGCACCTTTTTTCAGTGAATCTACTGAATATTCATAACTATCTCTAATTTTGCCTGCAGTATATCTTGCCCCTTCAACTGTTTTTTCTGCTGACCATTTGAGCCCTTTGAATGTATATTTCACTGCCTCAAAAGCAAAAAATAGAGTAAGGGCAACTACTGCACCTGTTGCTGCAGCTGGAAAAAGAATCACCAAAAATGGAAATGCTGCACCAAATATCGTACCCGCTACACTTACTGCAACCATTTGCTCTTTCTCAGACCAGTTAGAGAAATTTTTTATATCTTTAAGTTTACCCTGCAAAGTTTTAACAAAAGTAGAACTTTGTTTAGGACTTGAATCTGTATTTGTTAACATTTTAAACCTCACTATTAATTAAATATATTGTATTGTACATTTTCATTTCTTAAGTTAGTGTTAACATGACTATCAACGTTCATTCATTTTCGAATAATTTTGCTTGACGTGTTTTTTGAAAGCGTGGAGAATTAGGTTAAAGGCTCTTTAGCTAATTTATGAGATGTACAAAAAGGGCACTCCTTCTCTTAATCATTGCAGTTTTAACAATAGTTTTGTTATCTTATCACTATTCTTACCTGCATGAAAACGTAGTGCACCTAAAAAACGACAACAAAGAATTTAAAAAAAAGCCAGAGAATTCCATAGAGTCAACAATACTACATAGAGAAAAGGAAGTGTATGAGCATGTCTTCCATCTTAACAATTAACTCGTAAATAAAATAGTAATTTGTATTTGCATTTTCCTACTAAATGAAGTAATATTAGCGCATTAATTATAGAATTAATCATTATGCTTGATGAGAATAATCCTTGGAATCTGGGCAAGAAACCAATAAGGAATAAAGCTCCTAATAATGAAGATATTTTAAGTAAAGTTATATCTGAGGTAAGGTATTTCTTCACTGGTTTAACAAGAAATAGCGGCAAAAAACCTTATTTAATCATTTTTATTATTTTGTTCATCTATGCTTGTACTGGCTTCTATATTGTCCATCCGAGTGAGGAAGGTATAGAACTTACTTTTGGCAAATATTCTAACACAGAAACACCTGGTTTGCGCTATCACTTCCCCTACCCTATTGGTAAGGTTTTTAAAGTGAATGTTAAAGAAGTAAATCGTGAAGAAATTGGGGTAAGTAGCTCCTATGGGCAAGATACAGATCGCGGTGAAGGTGTGATGCTTACTGGAGATGAGAACATAGTTAATGTTAATTTTGAGGTCCAATGGCGCGTTAGAGATGCTAAAGATTACTTATTCAAAGTGCGAGATTATAAACCTGGCTTTAGTGTCAAAAATGCTGCCGAGAGTGCCATGAGGGAGATAATAGGTAAAAACACGATCTCTTTTGGACTCGAAGGTCAAGGCAGAGCTGAAATTTCCAGAGACACTAGAACTTTACTGCAACAGATTCTTGATGGATACCAAATGGGCATAGAAATTCTATCTGTCCAAATGAAAAAAATAGACCCACCAGAAAAAGTAATTAGTTCATTTAGAGATGTACAAAGTGCTCGCGCAGATAAAGAGCGTACCATAAACGAAGCATATGCTTATAGCAATGATATTATACCTCGAGCAAGAGGTGAGGCAATAAAGATAAAACTAGATGCAGAGGCATATGAAAATGAAATAACAAATGAAGCAAAAGGTAATGCAAATCGCTTTTTGTCCCTCTATGAAGAATACAAGCAAAATCCTTCTCTCGTCAAGAATCGTCTTTATCTTGAAACTATGGAAAATATTCTTAATAAAGTAGATAAAGTTGTTGTAACTGATGACCTGAAAGGTATGTTTTCTTATCTACCTCTTACAAATTTGGAGAAATAGTCATGTATAGTAATATTAAAATTGCGTTTGCTTCTGTATTTGCTATTCTGTTGATCGTTCTATCTAGCTCAATATTTGTTGTGCAAGAAACAAAGCAAGCAATAGTCATACAATTGGGTAAAGTCGTAAGAGATATTAGGAAAAGCGGTTTATATTTTAAGTTGCCATTTATAAATAACGTAGAATTTCTTGATAAGAGAGTTTTAGATTTAAGTCCTGATAAAACTCCAAGAGAAGTGATAACTGCAGATCAAAAACGTATCATAGTAGATGCCTATGCAAAATATAAAATAATCGATCCTGTCACTTTTTACCAAACTGTGAGAAATGAATCAAGGTTAGTGAGAAGACTATATCCAATCATGGAAGCTCACATAAGAGAAAATATAGGAAGATTTTCATTAATTAGTTTATTGAATGAAAAAAGGTCAGAAGTCATGCAATTAATCCAACGTGGAGTTTACTCTGAAGCTGGAAAATTTGGTATAGAAATAATAGATGTAAGGATTAAGAGAGCAGACTTACCAGAAGAAAATAGTTCTGCAATATTCCTCCGTATGCAAACTGAAAGAGAAAAAGAAGCAAAGGAAATCAGAGCAGAAGGAGAGCAAGTAGGGCAGGAAATTAGATCAAAAGCTGATAAACTAAAAAGGGAAATCATTGCTAGTGCAGTAAAGGAAGCCTATGAAATAAGAGGCCGTGGTTATGCTGAAGCAACCAGAATTTATAACGAGGCGTTTAAGGTTGATAAAGAGTTTTTTAATTTTTATCGCTCTATGAGCGCTTACAGTAAATCGTTCGCTGGAAATAACACCAAATTTATACTTTCACCAAATAATAGTTTCTTGAATATTATGAATAAGGGATGGAAATAGCTTATGAAAAGCAAGGTTTTATCTATATTTGCATGTTTTTTGATTTCATTTTCTTTGTATGCCAATATGTTTGACTGGGGTACAAAAAAGGCTGCAGATACTAGTACTCCCACATGCAATTCTAATCATGGTCTTGCTGACCTAGTTGAAGAACTCATCCCTGCAGTTGTAAATATTTCTAGTGAGCAAATTATTAAGCAAGAAAATAGCAACAGAACTAGAGTTTCACCTATACCACGAAATGACTTTTTTGATGGTTTTAGAGAGTTTTTTGAGCACTTTGATCAGTTTTTTATGGACAGGAGTCCTAGTATTAACAGAGAGGTGATACTGCTTGGGTCTGGGTTTATTATAGATAAAAGTGGAACTATAGTAACTAATCATCATGTTATTAAAAACGCCCAAGATATTACAGTCACTATGAACGATAACACTTATTTCAAAGCAGAAGTCTTGGGCTATGACGCAAAAACTGATCTTGCCGTGCTTAAGATCAAAGCTGACAAAGATCTTTCTTTTGTAACATTTGGTGATTCTGATAAAGCAAGGGTTGGCGATACGGTTATGGCAATAGGCAACCCATTTGGTTTGGGTGGCTCTGTAAGTACAGGAATTATATCTGCAAGGTCAAGGGATATTAGTATTGGTACCACGAATGAGTTTATCCAAACTGATGCTGCAATTAATAGAGGCAACTCCGGAGGGCCATTATTTGATTTAAATGGAAAAGTTATAGGTATTAATACCGCTATTTATTCCCCATCTGAGTCTGGCGGTAATGTGGGTATAGGCTTTGCCATACCGTCTAATCTAGCTGTATCAATTATTGACATATTAAAAAGTGGTAAAAAAATAAAACATGGTTGGCTTGGCGTGCAAGCCCAGTCTATAACAAGAGAATTTGCTGAGTCTTTAGGCTTAAAAGATACAAGAGGTGCATTGGTCGCAGACATAGTAAAGAACAGTCCCGCAGAAAAAGGTGGTATTAAAGTAGGTGATATATTATTAGAGTTTGATGGTAAAAAAATCGATAGAATGACACAATTACTTCAAATGGTTTCAAGAACTGAGCCTGAGAAAAAAGTACAAATTAAATTACTTAGAAAAGGCAAAGAAGTTAACATTAAGGTCATCATTGCAGAATCTGCAATCGACAACCAAGATAGTAGCCAAGAAAAAAACAAATCAACATCTGATTATATAACTGGTCTAACTGTTTCAAATCTGCCGAAAGAATCAAAAGAAATTCAAAACGACGCACCTACAAAAGGTGTAATAGTTACCAACGTAGATATTAACAGTAATGCTACACTGCGTGGCATTAAAAAAGGAGACATCATCATCCAACTAGACGAAGTTGATATAGAAAACACTGATGATTTTCAAAAACAAGTTAATTTAGCAGTAAAGAAAAAAGGTAAAGATTCAATAATGTTGCTTATTTACCGCAATGGAAATCAGTTTTTTACTTCAATAAGATTGAAGAAATAACCTGTTCTAGCTTTTGCTGTTGCGGTATATACTTCTAACATTGAGCTTGTTGCGTTGCCTACTGTTATTTCAGTGCTCAACATTGGGATCCATGCTCCCTTTTTTTCCTAGGTCCCAACGTTATGTGCTAGAACAATCCCGAATGGTCTTTCATATTACGATCATGCGAGAAATTCTCTGAACTTGCACAGCTAGAAAAACCTTCATACAACTTATTTTTTTAAACTCCTCAACTTTCTCTCCATTGTTTAGTGAGCCATGTTTAGCAAAATATTTATCTACCTTCTGAACGTATAAACTAATTAACTTAGGAAAAGCATATCAAGTTTCGTTGGAAGATTTTAAACATGTAATTGGTAGTATGTATATATCTTTATCAGCTTTTTCAGGATCAATGCATTCACTGCTTTCTCTTAACGTTGCATGTTATTTGAAAAACTTTTCACTCTCTTCAAAGCCTTCAAAGACCTCTTTTTTTTTGGTAATCTTTTTCTCTACTATTTCATTCTATTTTTTCTACTTTTGTTGCAAGCTGAGCTGCTTGTTTAATTGTTTTGTCTTCCTCTCGGTTAAAGTACATCGTATAAGGAGCAATTGAATTTACGATTTTATGTGTTTTCCAATGAAAACCAAAAATCCTTAATACTAGCTTGATTATCGGAGCAAGAAAAATTTTTAATTTCGCTATGAACTCAAAATAATAAAGAGATGCTTGTCTGAGAAAACTAGTAGCATTGCTAACAATACACTACAAATTTATATCTCTACCTTTAAAATTTTTACGAATTTCCGCAACTACATGCCTACTTACGCAGTCTCTGAATAATATAATACCATCTAGTTTTATTCCCTTTTCTAATAAGTTAGTTACAACTGCAATACCAGATTTAACTCTATTACTACGTATTAATGAACTGTTTTTACTTAACCCAAGCCCAGGATAATTAAAGAGATGTACAGTGATACCCTACTCTTTAGCCCAATCACAACCTAGAAATAATCTTTGCTAGACTTTTACGCCCTATTCCCGCCAATAAAATATACCAGATATTTTTCACTTTGATCATTATTCTAGTCTATATTTTTATCAGGAAGCGTAATTATCTTGATTTTCATCCCATTTTAAGTTTTTACAAATTCTTCTTTAGTTTTCACTCTTTCCATTGCTGTCACGTCCTAATCCTCATCGCATTAATTTAACAATATATAAAACTTTAAAAAATTAATCCTTATGAACAAAATAAACTTTCCAAGATTCATCAAGTTATGCTTTCAAACGGTGGTGCCGGAGTGTGAATATAATGACTATCAATATATAAAAGTCGTAGCAGATAGGCTAGAGGCAGCAAATGTTGGCAAAGTGAGGCAAATAATATTCAACATGCCTCCCCATTCAATGAAGTCGATATGCGTGAGCGTTGCGTGGCCTGCATGGATACTGGGAAATCAACCAACTGTAAGAATAATAGTTGCAAGTTATTCTCGGCAGCTTAGCGAAAAGCACTCACTCTATACAAGGTGTGTAATGCAACCAGTTAGTATAGAGAGCTATTTCTGGAAGTAGAACTACCTAAAGACCAGAACACTAAATACAAATTTCAAACAGTGCAGAGAGAATATAGGATCACAACATCAGTTGAAGGAACATTAATCAGTGAAGGTAGAGATTTCATCATCGTTGATGATCCACTAAGTCCTACTCAAGCTTTGAGTGAAACTTTTCGAAAGCGTGCCACAAACTGGTTTGATCAGACTTAGGACTTAGTAACCAAGCCAAACGACAGAAAAAAAGGAGCAATTGTTCTTGTGATGCACAGGCTACACCTGGAAGACTTAACTGGGCATCTTCTTTCCAAACCAAAAAATATATGGCATCACGCTTATTTACCAATGATATATGAAAATAAGGAGGTTATTTATTCAACCAAAAAGCCAGTGCCCCCTGTTCCTGTCATCCGAGTAACTACGGATGAGTATACCAACAATAAAAGCTGGATTACAGCATCACACACTACATCTGCAAGTTTTATACCTAAGAAAGGAAGGTCAGTTGCTATACCCCTAGATGGAGGAAAAAAAGAAGTTGAGATGATAAAAGCCGAACTTGGGAGCTATGCTTTTGCTGCGCAATACCAACAGAATCCTCTACTACTTTCAAATGGTATAATCAAACGAGAGTGGCTGTAGCGCTATAAAAATTTCCCTGATAATCTCTCACATATAACTCAAAGCTGGGACACTGCAGTTTCAACAAGTGACACTAACGACTTCAGCGCCTGCACCACCTGTACAAAAGTAGGCAATAAATCCTATTTAACAAAGGAGCAGATTCTTTATCGGAAAGTAGAAGTTTTAGAATGTTAAAGTGCTCAGTTAGATTAATCAAAGATAAAGAATTCAAGCATCGGGAGAAAGCAGAAAAAACACAACAGGAAAAAAGACCAGTTGATGATGAGTATGAATTGCTTAAATATTCATTGCTACCTCGTAGTGATTGCCCTTTAATTGATGTTGTTGGAAAAGATACATTTGATAATTTAATATGTATATGGTTTGCTGACGTACATACTTCCACACCAGATCAAAAGAAGTTGAATGAAGAGATGTTAATGATTCTTAAAGATCTTCCATATTTTAGTGACAGCAGTCATCCTATTGTAGATGGATATATTACAAGACTGAAAGGGTTATTTCAGAAGAATCATGGTAATGATTATCTAAAAACTGTCCTTAATCTTGAGAGAGGAGAATCTAGGTTAACAGCACTGCATTTGGTATCAAGTATAAATGATCCAGCAGTAGAAAAGCTTATGGATTTACTCTCGGAGGCTGGGGCTGAAATCAATAAAAAGGACAATAGAGAAAAAACACCTTTGCACTATGCTGCTTATTCCGGTTGTGGTAAAAGTGTAGATTTACTCCTAGAAAAAGGAGCTCTCAATACACCTGATGAACAAGAAGAAATCCCACTAGAAGTTGCAATTGGTAATCATAACTACAATGTTAAAAGGTTGCTTCTAATTGACAAACAAAAGAGTTTGGAAGAAAAGTTATACAGGGCCTTAAATAAAAGATAATGGCCTTACTGAGTTAAAAAAGCTATTAAATTAACACAATGATACTCAAAATTTAAGAAGGGTTTTAAACCTTCATGATAATAAAGGAAGGTCATGGATTCCTCAATCTGTTAGAGAATTGAAAGATGAGATTTTTCATAAAGAAGCAGAAAGATTTCTGCTAGCAGTGGGGGCGATTAACTACAAAGGATTAGAGAGAAAAGAACATCTGCCCAAATTTAGCAACTCTGTGGGATAATTTAATGCTACACGAGCAACAGAAATTGAAGCCACTTCTAGAGGAAGTAAATGGAGCTCAAAGTATGAACGAACTGGAGCAAGTTGTAAATGAAGCTATAAAATCTAGAATAAGGCTTAATCTTCCTCATCAAGGGAAGCTATATGGAAAGACGCATGAAAGTAAATACTGTTTTGCAGATTATGTAATAAAAAGAACTAGCGACTTAAAAAAGAAGCATAAAACCGAAAAAGATATAGAAGTTGCTAGTGGTATAGTATGTAAATTGGTATCGCAAGTAGCGGTGTTATACAACATAAACAGCATGTGCATAATTGACGCACTAGAAGAATTTAAAGGTCACAAAGCTAATATGAAACAAGTTTGCCTAGTTTATCGAATCGTACTCTTAAATTCATGAAAATCGCTAAAAATGCAGCTACTGGTAAGGTACAAGAGGCAAGAATGGATAGCTCTACTTTTTACTTAGAATATTCAGAGGACAGCACAATACATGTTGCAAAAATTACAGATGGGGCAAGAAATTTAGGGATAACTCAGAGAGAAGAGGGATATGGAAGGAATATAATTAAAGCTCGGTAAAAGTGAGGTAGAAATTATAATGAAAATGGTATAAGCAATTATACGGAACTTGCGGACGGTAATGATATAGCGTTGACTTTCTATATTGGTGAGAAAGAGTTAGAAGTTAAGTTATACCATGATAAGGGAAATAAAGATATAGTAAAGGTAGAGGTAAGAGATCAAGAGAAGTGGAAAAAATTAAACAGTTGTAATGAGGAAATAAGAAAAAATTGCCAATTTGGAGGGTTGTTAGTTAAAGAAGCCATAAAACAAGGGTTTTTACTAGATCTGGAAAATTGATGCGTACTGAAGCAATGAGCTCACCAGTAAACTCTTATTAGGTAGTATATCTTTATCTTCTCCTACACAACAGCAAGAAGCATAAACTCAAAGTTGCTCAATATAGAGTTTCATGGATAGGTTTTGAAGAAAGAAACAAAAATAGTATAATACTGTTACATAATATCATACTCAAAGCTATAATGCAGTCTATATCAAATACTTTACAAGATAAAGTAATGGGTAAGAAAAAAATCAATTTTAGTAGGAATGATTTAAACGATTCGAAAAAGCAGATGTTAAAACATGCTGACAATTTAGAATTTGAAGAAGCAACAAAAATAAAAGATATTATCAAAATATTTAATAATGCATGCTATAATAGCTATAGCTAAAAAAGTAAATAATTTTATTGACTCCTTTAATATTAACATTTATTAAATGTTTAGTGCCATAAAATTAAATTATACAGTTTGATAATAGAAAGGAATAAATATGATTGAAAATCCTTTTAACGGTAACAACGACAGCTCAATCTTCAAAGTTAAGATCAGGGAGCAGGATTTATCTGCAGAAGAAAAACTGAATGAGCTTAAAGGTGCTGTCGAGGAAATCGCGAAAAAATCTGCACTTAAGCGGCTTAAGTTGGAGCGCGAAGCTTGTGGTCATGTTGATGGCATATTCTCTCAGGTAGAGCAGAATAACGAAGAAGATTTTAGAAATGTATTATCTGGTGTAGAGCTTCCAATCAAAGAAGAGGAAGATTACTTTACAAGTGGAATAGATACCTTGTTACAAGAGCTGTTTAAATTCTTAAAACCTCTTTTTAATGAGTTTGATGTAGATGTAGATCCAAAAATCTTTAATATGATAAAGGAGAGGAAGGAAAAAAGCTGGCTTGCTTCAATAATCAGATTTTTATATTATAAAGTTAAAGGATTAATCAATAAGGTATTTTCAAAAGATTTAAGCCTCAATGAAAAAATTATTAAAGAGATAAAAAAATTAGAAGAAAGGTTATTCGATGGTGATCTACCCGAAGAAAAGAAAATAGAAATATTAAAAAGATTAGCAGCCTTACACGATCTTAAATTAAAATTGCAAACGTTTGCGGTTGGTTGGATTCTTACGGCTCTAGCAACATTCTTTGAAATCGACCTGACAGTTGCGATAAAAACAGGAACAACTAAAGAAGTTGACAAAAAAGCAAAAGAAACATCAACAAAAGAAAAAGAAGCAACTAAAGAAGTTTGTGAATATATAAGAATAAAGGTAGATGAAAGAGAAAGAGCTCGGCCCATTGTGCAAATTTCCCTTTTTGACTTTTCATCTGGAATTGCTAGGCCAATCCCTCTGACTAAACCACAGCTTGATCTTTTATCAAATTTTCTAAAAAATATGATTCATTCTGTATACAAATATGATATGAATAGAGAGAATCGTGAGCTAAAAGAAACAAAAGCAGTTAAAGAAAATGAACAAGAAAAATCAACGGAATTTATTGCTATGTGTCCATCTGCTCTAGAGCAATCTGCAGCGAATACAGAGGGATCGACAGAAAATCGGACTTCTTATGGATGCAGTGCTAGATGGGCAAGAAAGGGAAACCAAGATAGCAGTGATATCTATAAGCAAGCTTCAAATCAACCGGCTCAAAGCTCTATTCCTAACAGAGTAGCTCCAAAACAGTCTGTTAAAAGTTCTGTTGCTGGTTATGAATACGATTTTACTAATTTGAAAGGTTCTGAACATGAACTTCAACAAAGCCCTATGAGTAGTGCCCAGCCAACAAACGAACTTAATAATGTAGAAATTACAGTATGTCAATCAACAGAAAGGGCACCATCGTTAGGTAGATAGATCTCAGCGTTAGCTTACTTGTATAACAGGGAAAGGAAGTTGGGGTCATGTTCTATGGGTATTGGTATGACAAAAGAAGGGTATCATTCCAGCGCGTGACGCTGGAGTATAAGAAAGGTGAATAAGACTAAAAAAATATAAAAAAAGTGTTTACACTATAATTTGCTTTTGATATACTGATTAAGTAATATTCTTACAGGTGGTTAAAATGCACGGGAGTAATGATAAAGAAAAGTTCAAGGGGGAAAAAGAGTGGGATCTTCAAAACAAAGGTGAAGGTGGTGGACAAGTGCTAGCTGTTAAAGGAGCGAGGTTTGATGATCATAGTGATACAGCGAAGAGAATACGAGAAAGAAAACGTCAATCTGAGCAGAAAGAGAAAGATAATCCTAGTGGTTCTGTAAGTAGGTAGTTCTAGTAGAACTAGTAACAGTAAGAAAAAGTAGTGGTTGTAATTTAAAGACAGGGGTTTGGTATGACTGATATAAAAGAAACATTAAGAGCGTTGGTGAGTGTTTTTAATGTATATAATTATGCTCGTGACACAGTTGAAACTAATTTCAAGTTGGAAGACAGAGGTGGAAAGAACTATATTACAGTCTCATTCGATAAAGGTATTGATGAGTATCAGTGTGTAGAATACCTGAGAGATATAAAGAGGAAAATAATAGGTGAGTTTTACTGCATTAAAGAAGAAAGTACAGATGAAGCAGTATTAAACACAGCTAAGCTAATTTTTGATGTTGAATCTTTTCCATTTAGCCTCAATAAAGGAGAGTTGCTTGGGGATGAGTATCGTGGGTTTAAGTTTGTAACACCAATAGACACAGGTGTAATTCATAATTTGAAGTCTCACTTAGCTTCTTCACTTAAAAAAGATGTCCTGGAAGGCATGAAGATTAGTAGCGAAACTGTAGCATTTAACAAGGAGAAATATTTGTGCCATGATGAGTTTCCCAGTTCAAAATTACGTAAGCAATTTGAGAGAGAGTTTTCATTAAAAGTAAAAAAAAGGTATAAGAATGTTCCTAAGAAGCTTTTAAAAGTTAAAGGTAATGGTATATATATAAGAAATGTTTTAGATGATGTTCGTTTTATTGATAGTATAACACAATATGTTGCATGGCTTATAGGTATGGACCTTGGGGTTAGTAATAGTGTTGATTATAAGGTGAAGTTATTTAAAAACATGATAATAGAGTCTATTGATCAATTAACTGGGGTGGTAATAGATGGGTTTATTTGTGCTTCCCCTTTAAATAGAAAAGAAGCCTCAGTTCTCATACCTGTTATACAAGGTCATAAGGGAATTAGATTTATGACAAAGGAAGAAGCACGTACTATAAATAGTGCATTTAATAATATTATACTTAACGATACTAGTGGTAGAACTCAAGCAGAATTGTCAGTAAATGGAAACAATGCAATATACGGTATAGACTTTTCTAATTCAGAAATTTCTTACTGTGTGATAACAAAAATTATAGAAAACTCTGTAATCAATAAAAAACATGAATTGTCCATTGGCCCTGAGTTTCGTTTTCAGCCATTGTCGCAGTTACCATTGCCTAAAGAAATGATACCTACACAGTTGGAATCTCCCAGGCGTGAGTCAGGGCTTCTGTTCCTCCTGCAAAATAATGTAGGTTCAATTCATCAATCACAGCTATCCACAGGCATGGCTGCGGTAAATGCTGAAAGTAAGCAAGTAGCTTGTGAGGGGTCTCTTTCTTTAATATTTGGTGAAGGTAATCTAGAAAAAAGTAGCAGTGAGCATTTTAAAGCAAAGTTTGATGAGGATAGAGTTAGTAATAAATCTGAGAGTAAATCTCTGAAAGAACATGGTACTTATAAAATACAAGTTCATGTTCCCTATCAACCACCTAGCAATGGTAGTGGTGTTGCTTTACAAGCTACAGGTTCTTCTAATGCTGAGGTGGATAATTTGGCGCTTTCAATCAATAGTGATGTAACTCCTATAAGTCCATTAAAATCTAGTTTATCGTCATACATGCTGTGTAAAAGTTGGCCGACCCGAAGTCACAGACCTTCTGGGTCATGTAACAAACTTTCAGAAATACGTGTTATTCAGGTTATACAACAACATTCTAAAGGAGCAATTCCTAAAAATGTTAGACCCTTTCGTTATGTTGATGAGGCTGTGCGAAAGCGTCAAAAAGCCAATAAAGAAAATAAGCAGGTTTATCAATAATTACCTGACCTTTTTCTTCTTGTATACCTTAACCACTCAATCAGAGCAGGGGATAAAATCCCTTACCCTGAAGGTGTTGGTGTTAGTTTCACTGTATTTAACATCAAGTTGCTCCGTCTTTTCTACTTTTTTCGAGCTTAGCACCAGCAGATCCGCTATCAAAACACAGTTTCATTTCGGCTAAAAAGGAATTAGAAGCATATGGTACCCTTTTGAGCTTCTTTGCTGTTTTCGTGTATCGGGTGGTGTCGTCCTATTTCATCAAGATCTTCACTACTTTATTGATATTTTCATATAGTTTGGTATTAGTTGAGATAGCTCCAGTATTATCAATTCTAGGGGTAGTATTTTGATGTTTTACAATTGTTGCATTGCACGATTTAGTGTAAGTTATAGTAGTTCCAGTATTGATAGCAGTTTCTGCTACAAAAGCGGAAAATGGTGTCTGTTCTGTGGTCGTTTTCACGCTGAGAATATCTTCTGAAAGTTTTGTTTTTCAGCTTCCGTCTCTCGCACCGCTTAGAACATGTCTTGAATTGCGCTTATTATTAGCTAGCGTTACAAAAAATCATATATAGTTTAAAATAGATAGTAAATAACTAACTACTACGGATTTTCCTTACCTTTTTTACTTAGTAAACTTCTGTAAACGTTTACTGTTTTGCACCCCAGTCTTTTTCAAATATTGCAAGCCCCTGGTCAGTAAGTGGATGATTGAGCAATTGTTCAAGTACTTTTGCTGGTACAGTAATTGAATCAGCACCGAGCCTTGCAGCTTTTATCACATGCGCTGGACTTCTCACTGATGCAACAAGAACTTTAGTATCAAAGCCGTAATTAGAATATATAATGCATATATCTTCTATTAGTGATAAACCATCATAGCTCACATCATCAAGACGTCCTACAAAAGGGGAAATGAAACAAGCACCGGCCTTAGCGGCAAACAGTGCTTGCCCAGGAGAAAAACATAATGTAACGTTAACAGGTATTTCATGCTCTGTCCACAACTTTTTACAAGAAATTAATCCTTCGTGTGTAAGAGGCAACTTGACTACGATATTACTAGCTATTTTCGCTAATTTAATGCCTTCTTTAACCATTTCCTCATAATTATCTGCAACAACCTCAACACTAACAGGCCCTTTTATAATAGAGCATATCTCACTTACTAAATCTTCGTATTTATCTTTACGCCCTGACCTTGCTATTAAAGAAGGATTGGTCGTTATACCATCAATGAATTCTTTTAGCTCTTTAATTTCATTTAAATCAACGCTATCAAGAAAAATATCCATACTCTATAATAACACATAATAAAAACTTACTGATTAAGATAATTTAATCTCATATTAATCCCCTTACTTTTAAACGATTCCTCATCATGAATTGCACAATCAAAAACCTGAACTTGACTTGTCATAAAGCTACAATCATTACTCACAACTTCTAATATACCACCACTAATCACAACTTTCTCTCTCTTTCGATTATTTACTTTAACAGTAATTATACCAGGTAATAAATAAATTAAATAAGGAGAATGGTGAGCTAAAACCATAATCTCCCCTTCTAGCCCACTTACCGAGAGAGAAATTACTTTATTGAATATAATTTGATTATCAGGAGAGAAAAATTGCACTTTGAAGGTATTCATAATCTTTAATTTTTAGTTCCAACTTTAGTTTCAGCCTCTATTAATTCAGCCTTTTTTATTGCCTCATCTATATTTCCTACCATATAAAAGGCAGCCTCTGGCAAATGATCGTATTTGCCTTCAACAATCCCTTTAAAACTAGAAATAGTATCAGAAAGTGAAACAAATTTGCCTGGCATGCCAGTAAATACTTCTGCAACGTGAAAAGGTTGAGAAAGAAACTTCTGAATTTTACGGGCCCTATCAACAATAATTTTATCTTCATCAGATAGTTCATCCATACCAAGTATGGCAATAATATCTTGCAATGATTTATAAGTTTGCAATATACGTTTCACCTCAGAAGCTACTCCATAATGTTCTTCACCAATGATTTCAGCGGATAAAGACTGAGAAGTTGAATCAAGCGGATCAACAGCAGGATATACTCCCATTTCAGCTATTTGCCTTGACAATACTGTGGTTGCATCAAGATGAGAAAATGTAGTTGCAGGAGCTGGATCAGTCAAGTCATCCGCAGGAACATATATAGCTTGCACAGAAGTAATAGAACCAGAAGTAGTTGAAGCTATTCTTTCTTGCATTGCACCCATGTCAGTTGCAAGGGTTGGTTGATAACCAACAGCTGAAGGTATTCTTCCGAGTAAAGCAGAAACTTCAGAACCAGCTTGTGTAAAACGGAAGATATTGTCCACAAAAAATAGAACATCTTGGTTTTCACAATCACGAAAATACTCTGCCATAGTTAGCGCTGTTAAAGCAACTCTAGCCCGTGCTCCAGGAGGCTCATTCATCTGACCATAAACCAAAACAGCTTGAGACTTTTCGTGCTCATTTATATTTATTACATTTGAGGTAACCATCTCGTGATAAAGGTCATTACCTTCACGCGTTCTCTCCCCCACTCCAGCAAACACGGAAAATCCTTTATGAGCTTTTGCTATATTGTTAATCAATTCCATTATTAGAACTGTTTTACCAACACCTGCTCCACCAAATAAGCCAATTTTTCCTCCTTTAAGGTAAGGGGCAAGAAGATCTATAACTTTTATTCCTGTAACTAAAACCTCTTCCTGTACTTTCTGCTCAGCAAAACTTGGAGGTGTTCTATGTATAGATTTAAAATCATACTTTCCTTTCAGCGGGCCACATTCATCTATAAGGTCTCCAACAACATTAAAAATCCTCCCTAAAGTTGAACGCCCAACCGGAACTAATATCGGTGCACCTGTATCAACAAATTCATCATCTCTTGATACACCATTTGTGCTATCCATAGCAATACAACGGACTATATTATCACCTATATGCTGTGAAACCTCCAAAACTAACTCCCTGCCCTTATATTTTAGTCTGCTTTTTAAAGCATTAAATATTTGAGGTAGTTCACCTTCAAATTTTAAATCAACAACTGCTTGAGTTACCTTAACTGCTCTACCTATGTTCATCTTTTTACTTCTATCACCTAACTTTATAATCTCATAAAAAAGCTCATAAAGAACTTCTAAAGAAAATAAATCTTATATTATTAATAGAAATCTTGCAACATTAAAACGTTCACTCATTATGCTTTATTATAAACAATGCAAACCCATTTAACAACCAAGTAATAATAAATAGCACTAAACTAAGCGCATAAGCAGCAAGAGTTTGCACACTATTGAAATCCTGATCCCCGATAAGTAATGTAGCAATCTGTACAGTAATAGTAGTGACTGAATTAAGAGGGTTAAAAGTCAAGTTTGAGTTGATTCCTACAGCCATCAGCACAATCATTGTTTCACCTATTACTCTTGAAATTGATAATAAAATTGCACTTAAAATTGTAGGCATTGCATAAGGTATTGTTATGTGCCATATAGTTTCCGCTGGGGTTGCTCCCAACGCCATAAAGCCATAACGCAAGCTCTTTGGAACAGATCTGATTGCATCTTCTAATAAAGAAATAATAAAAGGAAGAATCATTATCCCAATCGATAAACCAGCAACCAAGGCGCTCTCTGAGTGTATGTTTAAACCAAAAAAATTCGCTATCTGTTTCACAGAGGAAGATAAAAATACAACTGAGAAATACCCATATACAACCGTAGGAATAGCAGATAAAACTTGCAAAGTTGTATTAACAATATAACGCACTTTCCCACTTACATATTCACTAATATATATCGCAGAAAATAAACCAAGCGGAACAGCAACTAACATTGCTACAATAGTTATAACTAATGTACCAACCAAAAGCGGGGTTATACCGAAACATCCTATCTTTTCTTCATTGATAGTTACCACATTATGGCTCCATTTCAAGCAAAACAAGAATTCTGAAATAGCTACTTCTTTAAAAAAATTAATAGATTGGCTAAGAATAGATAGCATTATAAATAAAGTAATAAAAAACGATACGGCCAGAGCCACAAATAGTGAAAATTTGATTATCTTGTTTCTTTTACCTTTAAAGATAAAAGCAAACATGAAAAAAAGTAATGCTATAAAAATGGAAGTTAAAAAACAATTGTTACAGAGTATTAACAACCAAGTTAACATCCACACACAACTAAGATATAAGTAAGATTTAACCTTATTCACTTGCTGAAACTTGTTAAAACAAAATAAAAGAATTAGTAGCGTAGGTATGGAAAGGATTATTGCCAACGAATTCATCTATTCATATATAGAATCTTATTTTACGAGAATACAACTTTAGGAGTATCTAATATATATAATGCAACCACCATTTGACAATAAATTAAAATAAACTAAAATAACCAATTATATTTATAAAAACGATGAAGAGAACATTTCAATCAAAAAATTTGATAAGAAAACGCAGGCATGGCTTTCGTTCACGTATGGAAACAAGAGCTGGAAGAAAAATCCTTAACAGGCGTCGCTCATTAGGGTGCAAAAGATTATGTGCATAGTTAAGTTATCAAGCATAAAAAAAAAGATTTTTCATTCGCTTTTAAAAACAAGTTAGCATTCGATAATCTTTTTTACCGCGGGCTTTACATATCATTACTTGCTATAAAAGAGAGAGAGCCAGAAAAGTATATTGACACCATTAGAATAGGTCTGGTTATTAGTAAAAAAGCTGGAAAAGCAACAAAGAGAAATAAAATCAAAAGACGATTACGAGCGCTTGCTAGATTTAGCATTTTAGGCATAAATAACGTGGGGTACTATTACATAATAGTAACTCATAAAAATATTATGCAAGCAAGTTATAAAAACTTACAGCAAGATCTAAATATTTGCCTAAAAAAAATAAAATAAAAAAAAATCTCAATCAAGGTGTTTACAACTATATTATTTATGATAACATAAGTAAAATTTTTAAAGATAGTCAATAGATGTGGTAAATGGTGGAATACACAAACGAAGTAAATAATACAAGCTTTGGTGAGCTATATGGGCCTTTATTCCCCTCTAAAGGAAAAGAAAAAGGGACAGATTGGAAGTCAGCATTTCAGCAGCAACAAAAATTATTAAACAAGGTGGGAGATAATGCAACACTATCAAAAATCAAAAGTTTTTCTTTAGAAAAGGATTTATCATATGAAAAAAAGGTAGGAACAGTATTAGATAACATAAAAAACAACCGAGGTATAGGAAAAGATAAGCAACGCTCCTAAAGAAATTTTTATAAACTTGGCAGCGACCTACTCTCCCTTTTCAAGTACCATCAGCGCTAAAAAGTTTCACTTCCGAGTTCGGGATGGGATCGGGTGTTTCATTTTTGCTATAGCCACCAAGTCAATAAAAACCTTTAATTCTACAAATTCAATAAAATATTTAACACTGCATATGCACATATAGAAAGCAAATAAATCAATCAGGCTATTAGTACTAGTTAGCTTCACATGTTACCATGCTTCCACACCTAGCCTATCAACGTGGTAGTCTCCCACGGCCTTAATTGGGAAATCTTTTTGAAGAGGGTTTCTTGCTTATATGCTTTCAGCGATTATCCCATCTATACATAGCTACCCAGCGATGCTATTGGCATAACAACTGGTACACCAGAGGTATATCCATCTCGGTCCTCTCGTACTAGAGTTAGATCTTCTCAAATTTCCTTCACCCACGGCAGATAGAAACCGAACTGTCTCACGACGTTCTAAACCCAACTCACGTATCACTTTAATCGGCGAACAGCCGAACCCTTGGGACCTTCTCCAGCCCCAGGATGTGATGAGTCGACATCGAGGTGCCAAACGGTGTCGTCGCTATGAACGCTTGAACACCATCAGCCTGTTATCCCCGGCGTACCTTTTATCCGTTGAGCGATGACCCTTCCATACAGAATCACCGGATCACTATGACCGACTTTCGTCTCTGCTTGGCTTGTCAGCCTCGCAGTCAGGCAAGCTTATGCCATTATACTATCAAGCTGATTTCCGACCAGCTCTAGCTTACCTTCGCACGCCTCCGTTACTTTTTAGGAGGCGACCGCCCCAGTCAAACTACCCACCATACAATGTCCTAGCTTCAGATAATGAAGCATAGTTAGATATCAAAAGTGTAAAGGGTGGTATCTCAAGGATGGCTCCATTACAGCTAGCGCCATAACTTCAAAGCCTCCCACCTATCCTGCACATCACACTCTTAATAGCAATGTAAAGCTATAGTAAAGGTGCACGGGGTCTCTTCGTCTAACCGCGGGTACCCCGCATCTGCACGGGGAATTCAATTTCGCTGAATTGATGTTGGAGACAGTGGAGAAATCGTTA
Organism: Wolbachia pipientis; assembly: GCF_030373985.1. Taxonomy (GTDB): domain Bacteria; phylum Pseudomonadota; class Alphaproteobacteria; order Rickettsiales; family Anaplasmataceae; genus Wolbachia; species Wolbachia pipientis_D. The sequence continues at coordinate 276,746 of NZ_JAUCRB010000001.1, read as the reverse complement.
CGCCATTCGTGCGGGTCGGAACTTACCCGACAAGGAATTTCGCTACCTTAGGACCGTCAGTGTTACGGCCGCCGTTTACTGGGGCTTCAAATTAGAGCTTACACCCTTCTTATTAACCTTCCAGCACCGGGCAGGCGTCAGACCCTATACTTCCACTTACGTGTTTGCAGAGTCCTGTGTTTTTAGTAAACAGTCGCTACTCCCTATTCTGTGCCACCTACTAATAGTTACCTAAAAGCAGGTTACCCTTCTCCCGAAGTTACAGGTATAATTTGCCAAGTTCCTTCAACATCATTCTTTCAACACCTTAGTATACTCTACTCATCCACCAGTGTCGGTTTACGGTACGGCCTCAATAAATATAAGTGCTATTTCCTGGGGCTCCTTTTAAGCATAGATCAATCCAATAAGACCTATACAAATACAAAACCCGTCACACTTAAGAGGTTCAGGAATATTAACCTGATTGCCATCGACTACTCCTTTACGGACTCACCTTAGGAACCGACTAACCCTACGCAGATTAACTTAACGTAGGAAACCTTAGATTTTTGGTGAGAGTGTTTTTCACACTCTTTTACGCTACTTATGTCAGCATTTTCACTTCTGATATCTCCAGCAGTCTTTACAAACTACCTTCACAGACTTACAGAACGCTCCGCTACCGCACCTATTGATTGAAATCAATAAGCACCCGCATCTTCGGTATACAGCTTCAGCCCCGGTACATTTTCAGCGCAGAAAAACTTATTTAGACAAGTGAGCTGTTACGCTTTCTTTAAAGGATGGCTGCTTCCAAGCCAACCTCCTAGCTGTAATGATTTTTCTACTTCCTTCCCCACTTAGCTGCAATTTTGGGACCTTAGATAGTGATCTGGGTTGTTTCCCTTTTCACTACGGACTTAGCACCCGCAGTGTGTCTATTGCACAATTAATCATTGGTATTCGGAGTTTAGTTAGATTTGGTAAGACGGTGAGTCCCCCTAGTCTATCCAGTGCTCTACCCCCAACAATATACATACAACGCTCTACCTAAATAGATTTCGCGGAGAACCAGCTATTTCCAAGTTTGATTGGCCTTTCACCCCTAATCACAACTCATCCAATAATGTTGCAACATTAACTGGTTCGATCCTCCAGTGTGTCTTACCACACCTTCAATCTGGTCATGACTAGATCACTTGGTTTCGGGTCTAATCCATAAAACTAAAACGCCCTATTCAGACTTGCTTTCGCTATGCCTACACCTAACGGCTTAAGCTTGCTTTATAGATTAACTCGCTGACCCATTATGCAAAAGGTACGCTGTCACTCTAATGTAAATCAATCACAAGATTAACCTTGTAGAAAAACATAGAGCTCCAACTGTTTGTAAGCACTCGATTTCAGGTTCTATTTCACTCCCCTCCCGGGGTTCTTTTCACCTTTCCCTCACGGTACTTGTTCACTATCGTTCGTTAAGGAGTATTTAGGCTTGGAGGATGGTCCCCCCACATTCAAACAGGGTTTCACGTGCCCCGCCCTACTCAAAGATTTAAAAACTTTCTACTTATACAGGACTATCACCTTCTACGGTTACCATTTCCAGAGTATTCTAATTCTTATTTTTAAACCACTAGCCTTTTCCGCTTTCGCTCGTCACTACTAACAGAATCTCAGTTGATTTCTTTTCCTTTGGTTACTTAGATATTTCAGTTCACCAAGTTTGCTTTACATACTAATTTAATATGCAATAACTAGCTTAGCTAGTTAGGTTCCCCCATTCGGAAATCTGCGGATCAAAACTTGTTGACAATTCCCCACAGCTTATCGCAGCCTGCCACGTCCTTCATCGCCTCTTAACGCCAAGGCATCCATCAAGTGCTCTTAAATAATTTATTTACTCAACTATATGTAGAATATGCAGAGTTAAATACTATTAAAATTGAATTGAGATTAAATTAATCTCTACCATAAAACTTGTCAAACATCTAAAAACTAAATTAACTTTCTATATGTTAGAAAGCAACAAGCGATATGTCAACGTTTTTTTACACAAAATATTTACTTACGTTGGCAACAATAATAATATACTTGTAATCCTAAGTAGGTAAAATTTATAATCTAGGTAAATTTTAAAGCAGTATTATAAACAATAAAAAGCTAATGAAAAAAATATTCCATAATATGAAATACTTTAAAAATCCAGCACATTCAAAAATGATAGTAAACATCAAGAGTATTTTAAGATATGAAAAGCAATTCATCCTTTATAAATGTTATTTTAAGTTTTATTTTCAAGTTAATCGGTATGTTTCATATTAAGAAAGTCAAGCAGTTCGCTGTAAACAAATACAATGCTCTCTATAAGGAAATAACAATATTTTTTGAAAAGTCCAAAAATCTATTAAACACCAATATTGAAATCGGGTTATATCACTTCTATAAAGGTAACATATCAGATGCAAAATTACGATTTTGGTTAATCAGCATATTGTATCCCAAATTACCTATAATTTGGTATAATATTGGAAGATGTCATTTTGCAATGGAAAATACTAGCAAAGCTTACACCTATTTTACAAGGACACTAAAACTAAACAGTAATTATGAAGAAGCATCCTACTACATAAAAAAAATGATAGATCCAGCATCCATTACGAAACTGCCCACAAATCTCATAAAACAATATTTTGACTACACCGGTGAATACTTTGTTGAGCATTGGTTAATCGCTAAACAGTATAGAGGACACGAACTTATACACATGGTAATTACAGAAATCTTTAATAATTCCACTTCTACACTCAACATACTTGATCTTGGTTGTGGAACTGGAATATGTGGTCATTTCTTAAAAATACACAATATTGGAATCTCCATAACAGGAGTTGACATCTCAAACAGAATGCTAAACATTGCTAGAGGATGCTTTATAAAGGGTAAAACTGTTTATAATGAGTTAATACACATGGAAATGACGGATTTCCTTAAACAAGAAAGAAACCACCTGTATGACGTTATAATTCTTGCCGAAGTGTTACATTATCTACATGACTTTCAAGCAGAATTGGAATTAGCGAAAAGATCTACAAGTAAAAAAGGAGTGATAATATGCTTAATAAGAAGAAAGGAAGGTAAAGGCATTGAATTTGTAAATAAAGGAGACTGTTTTCGTCACTCAGAAAGTTATGTCCAACACGTTGCAAAAGAAATCAATATGCAAATAAGTTACATGAGTTACTGTAAAATATATGGAAGTCAGGTTGATGGTATCTTGTTTGCACTACAGCATCCACAAGAAAAATCGAAAAGCTTAACTTAAAGATCACTATTACTCAAAGCAATGTCTATATACAACTAAACATTAAAGAGGAATTTATGAGTAACATTACTGTTAATCACGAAAAAAACGGTAAATTGACCGCCTTTGGAAAAGCAGTCTTATCAGATAGGTATTTGATAGAAAATGAAAGTTATCAAGACCTCTTCATACGTATTGCAAGCCACTATTCTGATAATAAAGAGCATGCACAGCGTCTTTATGACTACATGAGCAACTTGTGGTTCATGCCCTCAACACCAATACTCAGTAATGGTGGCACCAATAGAGGACTGCCTATCTCTTGCTTTCTTAACGAAACCGAAGACAGTTTGCAGGGAATAGTTGATTTATGGAACGAAAATGTCTGGCTTGCTGCACGTGGAGGAGGAATAGGTAGTTATTGGGGAAATCTACGTTCAATTGGTGAAAGTGTAAAAGGTGGGGGCAAAACATCAGGAATTGTACCATTTATTGTGGTGCAAAATGCTCTAACGCTTGCAATCAGCCAAGGGTCCTTAAGAAGAGGAAGTTCAGCAGTCTATCTTCCTGTATCCCATCCGGAGATAGAAGAGTTTCTTGATATACGCAAGCCAACAGGGGGTGACCCAAATCGCAAAGCATTAAATATACATCACGCCATAACAGTAAATGATAAATTCATGCAAGCTGTTGAAAATGACCAAGAATGGGATTTAATTAGCCCCCACAACAACAAAGTTATTTCAACTGTCAAAGCACGTGATATATGGATCAAAATATTAACCGCAAGAATTGAGACTGGAGAGCCTTACATTATCTTCCTTGATTCAACGAATAACAATAAGCCAGAGTCTTACAAAAGACTCAATTTAGACATTAAAATGTCAAATCTGTGCAGTGAAATCACTCTAACTACGGGTTATGATCATCTAAACAAACCACGCACTGCTGTCTGTTGTTTATCATCAGTGAATCTTGAATATTATAAAGAATGGAAAGATAATGAGCTTTTCATAGAAGATATAATGCGTTTCCTTGACAATGTATTAGAGGATTTCATAAATAAAGCACCAGGCGAAATACAACGAGCAAAATATTCTGCAATAAGAGAGCGTAGTATCGGTCTTGGTGTGATGGGTTTTCACTCATTTTTACAAAGTAAAATGGTTCCTTTTGAATCAGTAATAGCACAACAGTGGAATAAAAAAATATTCAAGTATCTACGCGAGCAAGCAGATATGGTCTCTAAAAAATTAGCGGATGAAAAGGGAGCATGTCTTGACTCTAAAGAAGTCAACCTAATGGACAGATTTACACACAAGCTTGCTATTGCTCCAACTGCTTCAATTTCCATTATTGCAGGCAATACTTCACCTGGGATAGAACCATATGCAGCAAATGTATTCACACAAAAGACACTAACAGGCTCATTTGTAGTGCGAAACAAATTTTTGCAAAAACTATTAGCAAAAAAAAATCAAGACAACGATAAAGTATGGTCCTCAATCTCGACAAATGAAGGTTCTGTACAGCACTTAGATTTCCTTAGCGAGCACGAAAAATTAACATTTAAAACAGCGTATGAACTTGATCAAAGGTGGATTATAGAACACGCAAGTGATAGAACACCTTACATTTGCCAATCTCAATCAGTTAACTTGTTTCTACCTCCTAACATACACAAACGTTATTTGCACAAAATACATATGCTTGCTTGGAAAAAAGGCCTGAAGAGCTTATATTACTGTAGATCACAGTCAATCCAGAGAGCTGACAAGGTTTCACATGACATATTTAAAAAAAGTGGAATATTGCAGCAAAAAACAGATATCGATTATGATGAATGCTTGTCATGTCAATGATGCTACACAAAAATCCTAATAAATTTCTAAAATCCATCCCAAAAGACAAGCGCATAATGTGCCTCGACATGGGAGAAAAGCGAATAGGCATAGCATTCAGTGATAGAATGCAGCTCATAGCTACAGCTCATAGCGCGTACAACAGAAAAAATATAAGCAAAGATTTAGGGTATCTGAATAGAATATTTAAAGAAAACGAAGCTGGGTCAATAGTAATAGGGCTACCACTGGAAATAGATGGACAAAAAAGTGAATGGTGTGAAACTATAATCCAATTTGCAAATAGAATGATAAAAAAATATAAAGTGAATATATATTTGCAAGATGAAAGCTTATCAACATTTATTGCAACTCACATACTAAAGATTGCTGGAGTATCAATCAAAAAATCGAAAAAAATAGATGATAAAATTTCTGCATGTATTATTTTACAACGCACGTTAAACAAGATGAATGCAATCAAATAGCTATTCATCAGCTCAACAAGTGACGTACAATTGTACGAACTTCCTACACTGCAGCAGAGCAAATACAAGATATCAACCACCGATGTTATCTCAATGCCTGCTACCTGGATAACATCCTTTTTGGTAAAGATCGCGTATCCGTTCAGCAGGGTAGGCAAATAATATAGACAAGGTAATCTAAAAAGATAATCATAGAATAAAAGTGAGGTGACATGATCGATCTAGAAGAACTCTGCAAAAATTTACAGCAAAAAAATAGAAAAGTTGGAAGCAAGGTAAAAAACTTAAAAGCATAAAATAGGGCTTTAAAAATAGAAAACGCTGAATTAAAGGAGAGGCTTGGGTTAAATGCAAAAATCCATCTCTGCCCAGCTCGAGAGAGCTATACAAAATAAAAAAGGACAAGCCAAAAAGCGAAGGAGTGTTGGTAGTCAAGTCAGACACAATGGTAATTATCGGGCTAAAATGAACGCAGATAAGGTGATAAGATAAAGTTGTCACCTGCTTGCGAACACGGAGGAGAGATTGCAATATATGAGAAATCATACATCTATTAGAAAGTAGATCTATCAGAAATGAAGCACTATGTAGTAGAATACTAACTGGAGCAAGGATACTGTAGGCAATGCGGAAAAAGAAGAAGCAGCAAGTAACCAGAAGGCGTTACTTCAGGTGCGTTTGGTCCAAGAGTTAAGTCAGTAATTGCAGCATTAAGTGGGTTTTACAAAGATTCAAAGCGTGAAGTGGCTGGCATCACAAATGAAATTTTTAATTCGGGCATAAGTGTTGGGAGCATACCAACAGTGAGTATAGAGTTACATCAAAATGTAAAAAAACGTATGAACAAATCAAACAAAAAATAAGGAGAAGTGAAGTTTTGCATATCAACAAAACTTAGCCCATTACAATAATGGTAAGCTCACTTGGTGCTGGGTGTTTGCAAGCAATACGGCAAGTTTTATAAAGTTGACAGAGTCAAGAGGAATGAAAGTTTTAAAAAATATTGTATGTTGCAACCGTAATAGCTTGGAGTAACTGACAGGCATGCAGCATACAAATTACTTTGCTGATAAAAAAAGGCAAATCTGCTTGGCTCATTTGACACGAGACTTTGAAAGGTTAGCACATAGTTGTAATATTAAAGTCAAAGTTCCGGGCTATTACTTAAGAAAAGTAGCCACTGAATTATTTGTACCAAAAAAAGCTTTACTAAAAAATGAGATAGGTATTTTAAGATTTGCCAAACGTGCCAGAAAATCGCGAAAACGTACACGGTATTACCTGATGAAGATATCCCGCTTACCTGAAGCAGTTAGAGCATCTCGAGTTGGAAAAATATTTTGAAATCTGAAAGAATGATGTGGAATTTTTTGAATGATCTAAAAAACATTCCACTGACAAACAATCATGCTGAACAACAAATACATCACTATGTTATTCAGTGCAAAAACTCATATTTTACATAATCAAAGCAAAGAAATACATTCCTCGAGCGAATAATTTCGTTATACTTAACATGGAAACAAAAGGGGCTAAATCCTTTTCACAACCTCCTAATCTCTTGTCTTTCACACCGCTTAGCTGAACGGATACACTATTTCAATAATGATTAAATCACTGTTTACCTAAAGTGACTTACGTTTTGATCTATGTGCATTATAATATGCATTATTAAATCTTTCAATAATATTTCTTATTTTTGCTGCATCTTCAAACTCTAGATTCTTAGCATGTTTTAACATCTGCTTCTTTAAATCCTTTAAATTAACATTACTAATATCGATGTTTTCCTCAGCCACTATTTTGTCTTGTAGAGTATTTGATATAACCTTTGTTATAGTTTTTGGTGTAATATTATGTAGTGTATTATATTCTTGTTGTTTCTTTCTTCTTCTTTCTGTTTCTTTCAATGCACGATCTAAAGAACCGGTTATTTTATCTGCATATAAAACTACCCTACCTTCGGCATTGCGTGCAGCACGACCTATTGTTTGAATGAGTGAAGTTTCCGATCGCAAAAATCCTTCTTTATCAGCATCCAAAATTGCAACTAAGCCACACTCTGGAATATCAAGACCTTCCCGCAATAAGTTAACACCAACTAGGACGTTAATTTCTTTCGATCTTAGTTTGCATATAATGTCAATTCTCTCCAGCGCACCAATATCTGAATGCAGGTAATTCACCTTCATACTTAACTCACTCATATGTTCAGCTAGCTTTTCAGCCATTTTTTTCGTCAATGTGGTAATAAGAACACAAAACCCTCTCTTTATAGTCACTTGCGCTTCATGAATCACATCATCAACTTGAGTCTCTGTTGGCTTTATAATACAGATTGGATCTATGAGTCCCGTTGGACGAATAACTTGTTCTATGAATACATTATTAGTCTTTGCTAACTCATACTTTCCTGGAGTTGCGGAAATGTAAATGGTTTGCGGCTTCACTTTCTCCCACTCTTCAAATTTCAATGGACGATTATCAAAAGCAGAAGGGAGCCTAAATCCGTGGTCTACCAATTTTTCTTTACGCGCCTCATTACCAATATACATTGCACCAATCTGAGGAACGGTAACATGACTCTCATCGACAAATAAAATTACATCTTCGGGTAAATACTCAAACAAAGTAGGCGGTGCATCCCCAGCTTCCATGCAGTAGAGATAACGCGAATAATTTTCTATACCCTTACACGTTCCTGTTGCTAGCATCATTTCGATATCAAAGTTGGTGCGCTGTTCAAGGCGCTTTGCTTCAACAATTTTGTTCTGTGAATAGTAATAATCCAAGCGTTCATGCAGTTCTTCTTTGATCAACTGAATTGCCTGTAACAGAGCCTCACGCGTGGTTATGTGATAGCTGTTTGGAAAAATGGTAATCTTATATATGTGTTTGATAATATTACCAGTCATAGCATCAATCTCAGAAATTTTTTCTATTTCATTGCCAAACAACGATAAGCGCCAAGCTTTGTTCTCATAATAGGCAGGAAATATGTCGATAATATCGCCGCGCACTCTGAAATATCCTCTCTCAAATCTGATATCAGAGCGCTTGTATTGGAGATCAGCTAAATTACTCAGGAAACTATTAACACAAATTTTATCTCCAACACTTAAGGATATAGTCATATTAATATAGCTTTCAGGCGAACCAAGACCATATATACAGGAAACACTGGCAACCACAATTATGTCCCTGCGCTCCAAAAGAGAGCAAACAACAGAACAACGCAGCATGTCAATTCTTTCGTTGATTACAGAGTCCTTTTCAATATAAGTATCAGTTTGTGGCGAGTAAGCTTCAGGCTGATAATAATCATAATAAGAAATGAAGTATCCGACAGAATTATAGGGGAAAAACCCTCTCATCTCCTCATAAAGCTGTGCCGCCAAGGTTTTATTGTGTGCCATAATTAAAGCAGGCCTATTTGTTCTTGCAATAACATTTGCCATAGTAAAAGTCTTTCCAGAGCCAGTAACTCCAAGTAAAACCTGATCTTTTTTGTTGCTGTTGAGTCCTGCAACTAAACTATCGATTGCTTGTGGTTGATCTCCAGCTGGTTGAAAATGTGTAACTATTTGAAATTCCATAATTCCTATGTTTTCATAATATATTTACTATTATATAATATATTTGTTAGTGTAAATAAGGTATGAAAATGAGTGTCAATAGACATACAAAACTCTATTTCTTCTTTTTATAGAGTCCGTTCCAAATCCTGTTGTTAGTTAACACAAAAAATACCGTTAAGATTATGAAATAGGACACTACTTTAAACCCAAGCTTGTGTCGTCTCTCTAGTTCTGGCTCTGCTGCCCACTGTAAAAAATTTACCACATCATATGCCATGTTTTCAACCGTGGCTTGCCTTGTACCGCCATATTCTACCATTCCTTCAGAAAGCGGCGGTGCCATAGCTAGCTTACCTGCTGAAAAATATGGATTAAAATATAAATTATTTTCATCGTGCTCGCCGTTTTGATAGCCTGTCAGCAGTGAATAGACATAATTTGCACCATCGTGCCTTGCTTTGACAATTAACGACAAGTCTGGTGGAACTACACTATTATTACTTGCCGCAGCTGCTTCTTTCGTATCAAAAGGTGCAATAAAATAGTCTGAAGGTATTCCAGGCCTATCGAACATTTCACCTAGATCATTTGGACCATCTTTAACTTGATAAGATGCTGCAATTTGTTTTACATCTTCTTCGGAAAAACCGACATCTCGCAAATTACGAAACGCCACTCTATTCATTGAATGACAAGCAGCACAGACCTCCTTATACACTTTATAGCCACGCTGAATTGACTCTCTATCGAAAGACCCGGTAATTCCGTTAAACATCCAATCTACTTTCTTGTTTGGTAATGGTTTGAATTCTTCTGCATATACAAAATTAGATAGAAGTAACGTGTAAAATATAGCTAACACATTTCTTATCAGCATTATTTCATCTCCGGCACAGAATCACTTATGGTTTTTGGTAGTCCTTCTGACTTTTCATACTTTCTAAGCAATGGTAAAACTATCACGAAGTATGCAAAGTAGTAAAGGGTGGAAAGCCTGCTGAGAGTAATGTAAGGCTCCTTAACCTCCTGTCCCCCAAGCCAAGCAAGAAATGCAAAATTTACTGCAAAAACCCAAAAAAATTTCTTAAACAATGGACGATAAGCACCACTTTTGATTTTTGACTTATCAAGCCAGGGTAACAGAAACCATACTAAAATAGACCCAAACATGGTCAGTACACCTGTAAGTTTATCTGGAATTGAACGTAACATTGCATAAAAAGGTAAAAAATACCACTCTGGCACTATATGCTCAGGAGTAACCATGGAATCAGCCTCTATATAATTATCCGGATGTCCAAGATAATTGGGGGCATAAAAAACAAATACAAACAAAACTATAAAAAACAGACCAAATGTTATGCAATCCTTTACTACATAATAAGGATAGAGTGGAATGGTATCTTTATCTGATTTCACTTCTACCCCACTTGGGTTACCAGAGCCAAATCTATGTAGAGCAATAACATGTAGCACGGCTAAAGCAATAATAACAAAAGGCAGAAGATAGTGCAGAGCAAAAAAACGATTGAGCGTTGGGTTATCAACAGAGAAACCGCCCCATAACCATATAACTATCTTATTGCCAACTAAAGGTATGGCTGAAAATAAATTGGTTATGACCGTTGCACCCCAAAAACTCATCTGTCCCCAAGGAAGAACATACCCCATAAAGGCAGTTGCCATCATTGCAAAAAATATAAATATGCCGATAAACCACACCATTTCTCGCGGTCTTTTATAAGACCCATAATATAATCCGCGCATTATATGAACATAAACCACCATAAAGAAGAGCGAAGCTCCGACAGCATGAGTGTAGCGTATTAGCCATCCATAATTCACGTCACGCATTATACGCTCCACGCTGTTAAATGCATGATCAACATGTGGAGTGTAGTGCATAGCAAGGAATATACCTGTTATTATCTGTAAAATTAGCGCTATACCAGCCAAAGAACCAAAATTCCAAGCATAATTTAAGTTTTTTGGCACTTGGTAAGAAGCAATATGTTTTAGAAAAGAAGATACAGGTAATCTATATTCTATCCAACCTGATATGCCTTTTTCTTCTTCTATCGTTGTTTTTTTTTTAGTATCATCTTGCATAACTTAAAGTCTTCTCTACCCTTTAATTTGTCTATTGTAGCAGCTTATCAAACATAAACAATAAAAACTTTAAATTAAGAAATCAGGCTTTTCATACAATGCTTATGATTTGAAAACAATACAAGCCGTTATTAAGAACGAAAAGATTGCTTGACAAACTTCGTCAGCCACATTACCTTAGCGCTAAGGGTATTTTAGATTCAAAACTTGTTTTTGAGGTGCAGGCTCAATTACAAAATTTAGTAAAAAACTCAGAGTATTTTTTGGTGGATTGCATTACATTATTGGGGCTGCATGTTTTTTAAATTCTTTCTACATTCAGCCAAATAGTGCTTAAACTAAGCGTCAGCACATTATTACAGAGTCAATTTAAAGTATTAGAGGGTCAAAACTCGCTATTCGTAGTTTCTTTTGCCTTTTTTTTTCATTTAGTTAAAAATTAAACCAATCAACTTTTGTTATTTACATCTACTTGATAGTGCGTGACCAGGAAAAAAAGAATGGATCCAGTGTCAAAGCACTAGAATGACACCACCTGCCACACAAATTGCAATATTCGTACAACTATGCAGAAAGGTAAATCCTATTTACTTTAGCTATAGCAACGTAAAAAATGATACTTATCAGAAAGTTAAAAACTTGATGATCAATGTAACAATTATAAACCACAGTAAAAAAAAGTAGATTTTTCCTTTTGATCTATTCTTAATTTTAATGCTCTCTAGTTTCTGATCAGCTATTAGGTTTAATTTCTCTACAAGGCTAAATATTTCTTGAATTGTTTTTACGGGGTAAGAACTTTTTATTTTTCCCCTATAATCTATTTTATTTTTGCGTTGATTCTTTGTCCATGCTTCAACCACTTTCCACATATTGACTTCTGGGTAGACTTTTCTACATGTTCCCTCTAACAAAATCATAGTTTTCTGAAGTAACAACAATTGTGTTTGAACTCTCATATCAAAGTCACCAGTTATTTTGAACAATTGAGCAAGTAAACTAGCAAAAGAAATCTTTTGTATAGGCTGTCCTATAATAGGTTCACCTATCGCCCTGCATGCTGCAACAAAATTTTTATGTTGTGGTGAAACATAGCCAGCTCTAAAGTGCACTTTTGCAACGTAATCATAATCCCGATTTAAAAAACCCTTCAATATCTCTACCACATAGTAGCACGTCTCGCGGTCTATTCTACCCATAATTCCACAATCTAAAGCGATAATATTATTGTGACTATCGACTATTAGATTTCCAGGGTGCATATCCGCATGAAAGAAACAATCTCTGTATATTTGATTGCAAAACGATTCTATAAGATTGACAGCTATTTGCTTATGATCATTTAGCTTCTCAACTTCGTATATCGGTGTTGCCTCTATCCACTCTAATGTTAAAACTTTCTTTGAAGTTCGACTCCAGTCCACTTCAGGTACGTAAAAACCTCTGTCGTTTTTTGTATTCTCCTTTAGTTCCGAAGAATGAGCAGCTTCAAAACGTAGATCTAATTCTAATCGACAAATTTCAGCAAAAGTTTCAACTAACTCGATCGGTTTTAGTCTCCTTGATTGTTCACTAAATCTTTCTATAATCCCTGCAAACCAGAAAAGCATTTTTATATCCTTTGAGAACGTTTTCTCAATATTTGGCCTTAAAACCTTTACAGCAACTTCCTTACCCCCAGTCGTAACTGCCTTATGAACCTGAGAAATTGACGCTGCTGCAATTGGCTCTTTAGAAAAGCTTGAAAAAATGTCGCTTAATTTACAATTAAACTCGCTTTCTATAGTCCTAACTGCTATCTTGTATGAAAAGGATGGAACTCTATCACAGATTAACAATAAGTTACTTGTTATATCCTCATTTAAAATATCAGTACGTGATGAAATAGATTGCCCAAATTTAATAAACACTGGACCTAATTTTTCAAGAGCGCACTTCAATTTATAGCCTCGTATTTTATTTATCGACTGCCTTGATGGAGCAAGTAAATAAGGTGATATGCTGTAACGAGTTAGCACTGCAATTATATACAGAAGGCGCAGAATATTTTGAATCATTTTGCTATGTAACTGCTAAATATCTCGCTTAAAGTCTTATTTTCCATAATTTTATCAGGCTTCCCTTGGCAATAGATAGTACGATTTATACAAATTATATAATCCGAACATGATACAATGGAATTCAGATCATGAGATGTCATAAGAACTGAAATTGATCGTTTTTTTGCCATTTTGCCCATAATATCATAAAATTTAGCCCGAACATTAATGTCCATCGCACTAACCGGTTCATCCAGAATAATCAAGTCAGGCTCTGCAATTAAACAACGTGCAAGCAACAATAATTGCGTTTGCCCTGCAGAAATTTCCGACACCTGATTCTTTAAAACGTTGCCAATACCAACTAATTCTACCACCTCTGTAACAGTTGATTGATTTTTTTTCAATTTTTTTGAGAAGCTATTTAAAAGGAAATATTCAACCGTTATCGGCATCAAATTACTAATGCTAAAATTTTGTGGCATATAACCAATTTTTATATCGCCAGTAAACACGACACTACCGGAATAGTCCCTATTTATACCAGCAACTACTTTCATTAAAGATGTTTTACCTCCACCATTTGGACCAAGTATAGTAACTATATCTCCTCTTTTTACTAATATATTGACACCGTCGAGAACCTTTTTATTATCATACGCAAGAGCAAGGTTCTCTACTTTTAGTAGGCTAGTATTGACATTATTTAACTTTTTGACAGAATTTAAATTTCTCTCAATATTTTCATGAGACATTTACTGGCTTCTTTTCTATTACTTTTGTTCACACTATACCACAGTACTGCTCTTTCATCCAATTTAAAAATTGTAGCCACAATAAAGCCCCTACACTCACTTGTAGCTTCTGTTACAGATGGAATTTTAAAACCACACTTGCTTGCCTGCATAACATCTGTACACGATCATGCATTAAAGCCATCTGATGCAGGTAATTTGGAATCAAGTGACATCATATTTTACGTTGATGATAACCTAGAAACATTTGTTAAAGCTTTTGCTAAAAACAATAAAGAACTTGTACAGTTATCAAAAACAGTCAATCTACTTCCTGCTCGACCACATTCATTTTTCAGGCAAATCATTCATACTCAAGAAGAAAAAGACCTGCACATCTGGCTGAGCCCCGAAAACGCAAAGAGCATGATATTCTCTATAAGTGCAATACTATCCAGTATAGATAAGGAGAATGCCTCTCGGTACAACCACAATGCAATAAAAGCCGTAGAAAGAATAGGCCAAGAAGAAGAGAAAATTGCAAAAGAATTGAATGACTTTAAAAATCAAAAATACATTGTCACGCATGATGCCTATCAATATTTTGAAAAATATTTTGGTTTAAACCACCCAAGTGCCATCCTATCTATAGGAGAGGATGTTTACGTAGGTATGAGAAGTTTAATGAAACTAAAAAAGACAATGAAGGAAGAAAACATTAAATGTATATTTTCTCCTTCACAAGAAGATAACATAAAACCCAAAGCCCTTTCTAATGACTCAAAAATGGTAATTCTTGACCCTATTGGATTAAATATAGAACCTGGAAAAGACGCATATCTCGCTATAATCAACAGCATCACACAAAATTTCAAATCTTGCTTTGTTGGATAATAACCTTTAAGCAAAAGTTATAGCAAAATGTGGCTATATATCTATTTTAGTAAATCTGAAGCTATATCAATTCACATTCAGCAAAAAAGAAAGCTATTTCTCTACGAGCATTTTCTGGGCTATCCGAGCCGTGAACTTTGTTTTCACTAATGTCATCAGCAAAATCACCTCTGATTGTACCTTTATCTGCCTGCTTTGGATCTGTAGCCCCCATGATTTGCCTGTATTTACTTATCGCATTTTCACCAACCAACACTTGAACTACCACAGGACCAGAAGTCATAAATTCCACTAACTCCCCAAAAAAAGGCCTATCTTTATGAATTTCATAAAACAGCTCTGCTTGCTTTTTTGTCAGTAACATCATTTTTTGCGCTATAATTCTTAGTCTAGATTTTTCGATATATGAGTTTATATTACCTGTAATATTACTTTTTGTTGCGTCAGGTTTTAGTATCGAAAGTGTCCTCTCAATTGCCATATTATTTCCTTATACTCAGATCATATGTTTATAGATTTATTTTATTGCGAATTTTTACTTAACAAAAGTAGTTTTTTACTTATATTATCAGAATAAACCATCGAAGAGGTATTATATGGATAACTGTTATGAGAAAATTAATGAACAGGTTGAGTCTACTACTAAAAAATTAGCCAATGACTTGAAATTATAAAATTTTTGTGGAATAAAAGGGTTTTTAACTTATATTTTGGTGTTTTTCAGCTGGTTAGATTATAGCTCACGTGATAATACAAAATCAAAAGTAGGTGCTGTTTTTGCAATAAAGAAAAATGCTCTTCCATTTCTTGAAATGATAATTATACCACTGCTTGTTTATTTTGCGTTGCTAGCCAAGGCAAGCAGCATAAGTCTCATGCAGTGTGTACTTGTATATACTGTCTTAATGATTGCTACATGTTTCTTTGTGAGGGCCTTTCATCTACGCGAGAAATCAACGGAAAAAATCACCAGCTATAGTAGAAAAGAAATAGATGAATAATTTGAGTAAAGATATTATAAAATATCCCATCTTCGATCAAAACAGAAAACACATTGAATATAATTCACCTAACCAAAAACAATTGCTAAATGAGGCAAGTAGACTATCTTTTCTTGCAATCTTACTTTTTCCTCTAAATACTCATCTAAAGGCTCTACAAAGTAGTATAATGCTATCTTTAGCTGCTGTTGAACTCCTTGAAGCAGTGCCAAATTTTTGTGTTGATGTGGTTTTTGATAGAAGCTTTACGTCTACCAAGAGTAACTTGCAGAAATCTTGCCACTTATTGTATGCTAGTGTAAGAAATTTAGTGCCTATATCTATACTCGATAAACCTGTAGCTGAGCTTATAGGCACCCCAAAAATAACTTGCTGTGGCGGTAGGTGAAAAAAGCAATTGTCTTGTTTAATCTTGGTGGGCCTGATTCGTTGCACGCAGTTCGTCCTTTTTTATTTAATCTCTTTTACGACAAAAGAATAATAGGGTTACCAAACCCTTTTCGATTTCTTTTAGCGAAGTTTATATCTGCAAAACGAGAAAATACTGCACAAAAAATATATGAGCAAATTGGAGGCAAATCACCAATTATGGAAAACACAAAAATACAAGCCGAAGAGCTTGAGCAAGAGCTCAATAGAACTCTTCTTCCTAGGTTCAAGTATCTGGACACTAGGATGACACCAAAACTCATTAAAGTTTTCACCTGTATGCGTTATTGGCATCCTTTTGCTAACGAAGTTGTTAAAAGTGTAAAGCAGTTTGATCCTGATGAAGTAATTCTGCTACCGCTGTACCCTCAATATTCAACTACCACAACTTTATCATCCATCGAAAATTGGCAAAAAAATGCCAAAAAACTCGATCTAAAATGCAATACAAAAATAATTGAACATTATTATGAGAACCAAAACTTTATTGAAGCTCACACTAACTTGATAGCTAAGTATTATAAGTTAGCTACCAAAGTTGGTAAGCCAAGAGTCTTATTTTCAGCCCACAGCCTGCCTCTTAGTATTATTAAAAAAGGCGACCCTTATGCCATACAGATAGAAGAAACAGTAAAATTAATAGTAAAAAAATTAAATATTCAAAACCTTGACTGGTCAATATGCTATCAGAGCAAGATTGGCCCTGTAAAATGGCTAGAGCCAAGCACTGAAAGTGAATTATCACGCGCAAAAGCTGACTGTGTACCTGTGGTTTTATCACCTATATCTTTTGTTTCTGAGCATTCAGAAACACTTGTGGAACTTGATATGGAGTATAAAGCAATTATCAAGGATGGATATTACTTTCGTATACCAACTCTCAGCACCAATCCTTTATTTATAAAATGCCTAGCCGATTTATGTATAAATTATCCTTAAGGCCCTGATTTATAGTGCTTTTCTTTTCTTTTAAGGTTTTACATGGTAGAATAATGAGAAATTATTATTTTATTAGCTATTTATGCTAAATAATCTCAAAAAGAAACCAAACACGTTCGCACAAAGGGTACACGACACTCACAATCATGATATCAGAAAGATAATTTGTATCACAACAGGTTTGATAGCTCTATTGTGTAAGATTTCACTACAATTTTGCTGTGAGTTTATTGACAATAATAGATTCAACATCTACCTTATACAGAATGTTGCTCAGCTAATAAAGTTTCCGACATCTATTCTATACATTGCTCATTTAGCATTTACTTTACACGACCTAATCAAGGACTATAGAGGTTCTAATGGTAAAAAAGAATTAGCAAAAATTGTGAGCAAATCAGCTAATCTTGCAAGTAGCACTATAGAAGCGCTAATAATGCTAAAAGTCATCCATTTCTTAACTAGAGAGAATGCAAATTTAATAAGCTATATTCACTTAACATCAACAATCTTATTCCTATTCATTTCAGAACATATAAGCTATTACTATACATACAAAAAATATCAAGATGCACATAAGAAATACCAAGATAAAAAGGGAACTAATGAATTCACAGAATGCAAAAAGGAACTTGCTAAATGTAAGAAGGCGCTAATTATTAGCACATTAGCCTTATTGTTAAGTTTGTTAAACTTCATATTAAAAAGGGTAGACATTGCAACCATACCGATAAACTTGAGTAATGGTGTAATCTACAATTTCAATTTAAGCGAAACAGTTGGAATAATATATAACGCAGTATTTCTGGCATTCCAGCTTGACAAGCTGTTTCACCAACCTATCAATAATGATCCTTCCACTGATCTTTATGGTGTTGATCATAATCATCATGAACGGAGCAATCATGATCTGCCCAATGGCTGCAGGGTGTAGAGAGATAGGAACTAGAGATGAAAAGACTTCATTTCTACCGCTAACGCTAACACCGCCAATTTGCTAATCATACTCCAAAGTGATAAAGTTTTACCTTCCACAGCCTGGCTTATATCATAAAATTCACAATCAGTGGAATTCAAACTAGAATATACATCTTTCCTGCTATTATACCGATATAAATAGCACGTCGGTGTATTTCCTACATAGTATATTAGCGGCTCTGCAGGACTGCGCTCAAACACATCGATTGTCGGTACACCTTCTTGTATAATAACATTATTGATTTTCATTCCCTCCTTTATCTTTTTCATTTTATGACGCTTTTTTTTATTGAGGTTTAATATTTCCTCTCCACTTGTTGCCGTTATAATGCCCATTCCGTACGTTCCATTGCTTGCTTTGATAAAAACATAAGGTTGAGTTTTTATTTTATATTCCTCATATTTTTTTTGCACTAGAGATATCACATGGTCAACTTTAGTTGCCACTGTTTCTAGCGATGAATTATCATCAAAATAAACTCCTTTACAGCTCTCTGTAAATGCAAAAATAAGCCACGGGTCTACTTTAAATTCGCCACAAAATTCGGACACTAACTCTTGATAGATTTTAAAATATTGAAATTTCTGCCTACTGTGCCAACCATATAATGGGCTCGGTACTATCTCTTGTTTTATATTTTCTAACGCGTCTGGAATGTGGCTTGTCATATCTCTATTAAGTATAATAACGTCGGGTACAAGCCCTGAAGTTGTCTTTAGCAGAGAGTCTTCTTTCACAATAGTTTCATATGACTCTACTAAATTAGAGGCTTCGTTATAAAAGAGACCAATTTTAGTTTCAAAACCTGCTAGCCGCAGTACTGTCTCTATAGTAAACACGTTTTCTATATACATTTTATTTCGTGTATAGTTCTCCGGTATTATAAGAATTTTTTTATATCGTTTTTTCTCAAAGTAGTTTTTTATTAGTTTTGCTGCTGTTGTTTTCGATACCTCACTTAGATTATTGAATCCTGAAGGAAATAAATTGGCGTCTATCGGGGCAATTTTATAACCGGAGTTTCTAAGATCTACAGAGCTATAAAATGGCAGCTTAAGACTGTTAAACTTTGCCCCAAACCAATTATTTACACTTTTTTCCAAATTTGGATGAATTATATTTTGCATCTACACTTTAAATGTTATAAGGAAAGTACTATATATAAGCTATAATTGAACATATTTAACTAACGGTTACAGTATAATGCAATTACTATTTAAAGTGACAGAAAAATGACTCAACAGGATAACAGCAAAATGTATGGAACTACCATACTGTCAATTAGAAGAGACAAAAGTGTAGTAGTAATAGGTGATGGGCAGGTTTCACTAGGCCACACCGTTCTAAAATCTGGAGCAAAAAAAGTCAGACGCCTTTCTGGTGATTCCGTAATTGCTGGGTTCGCTGGAGCAACAGCTGACGCATTTACTCTCTTTGAAAGACTGGAATCAAAACTTGATAAACACCCAGGACAATTAATGAGAGCATGTGTTGAACTTGCAAAAGATTGGAGAATGGATAAATATTTGAGAAAATTGGAGGCTATGATGATAGTTGCAGATCAATCTATTTCGTTAGTAATTACGGGAACAGGTGACGTTCTTGAACCTGAAGATGGAATTGCAGCTATTGGCTCTGGGGGAAATTTTGCTCTATCTGCAGCAAGGGCTTTAATTGACGTTAAAGGAATGCCAATAAAGGAAGTTGCAAAAAGGGCTATGAAAATAGCAGCCGATATATGTGTTTACACAAATCATAATGTAGTCATTGAAAAGATAGAGGGGTAACATGTCTTCTGAACATAAAACTTTATGCACTAATTTCTCCAATCAACTTAAGACCCTTTCAGAAGGGCAGTCTTGTGGTAGTAATACCTACAATAAAAAAAATGACCTCTATAAAGGTACTAAAAGCAACTGTGATTCAATCAGCAGCAGTGCTCAAGTTAATAACAGTACACAAATTTTATTAGATGATCTGCCGCCACAAAAGATAGTTAAAGAATTGGATAGGTTCATAATTGGGCAAGATGATGCAAAGCGTGCAGTTGCTATTGCACTTAGAAATCGTTGGCGCCGCAATAAAATTGCTCTTCCTTTACGCGATGAAATCATACCTAAAAATATATTGATGATTGGTCACACAGGAGTTGGCAAAACTGAAATAGCTCGCCGTTTAGCAAAGCTCGCAGGCGCACCATTTATAAAAGTTGAAGCAACGAAATTTACAGAGATAGGATATGTTGGGCGTGATGTTGACTCAATAATACGCGATTTGGTCGATGCAGCAATAGTTTTAGTTAAAGAGAAAGCCCGCAAGGCCTTAGCTAAAAAAGCCTTAAATTCGGCTGAGAAGATAATAGTCAATTCTATGGTCGGTGAAAATGCAACCGAAGAAAGTAAAAAGGTTTTTAGAGAAAAATTGAGAAATAAAGAGTTCGAAGACGGAGAAGTTTCTATTAATGTCAGAGAAAGTAAGAGTATGTTACCAGCTTTCGATATACCAGGTATGCCAGGCGGGCAAGTTGGCATAGTAAATGTAACAGAGCTAATGGGTAAAATGTTTAATGGAGGCAAAAAAACAAAAACCATTACGGTTAAGGTAAAAGAAGCACGTGAAATATTAATTAATGAAGAAAGTGAAAGGTTAATGGATGAAGATAAGATAATCAAAGAAGCCCTTGATCTTGTTAGCAATGAAGGCATAGTATTTTTAGATGAAATAGATAAAATTGCAGCACGTACAGAGATAAAAGGTGAGGTAAATAGAGAAGGAGTACAACGTGATTTATTACCACTGCTTGAAGGAACAACCGTTTCAACTAAGTATGGTCACGTAAAAACAGATTATATATTATTTATTGCATCTGGTGCCTTTCATCAATCTAAACCATCCGATCTTTTACCAGAGTTGCAAGGCAGATTACCAATCAGAGTAGAGCTTAAGGCACTTACTCAAGAGGATTTAATAAGAATATTAAAGGAACCAGAATCTAGTCTGTTGAAGCAGTACATAGCTCTAATGAAAACAGAGAACGTGGTGCTTGAATTTACCGATGATGGCATTAAAACCATAGCTGAAATAGCGTTTACAGTTAACAGGCAAGTGGAGAATATAGGTGCAAGAAGGCTACATACTGTAATGGAGAAGCTTTTGGACGAAATAAGTTTTATCGCTTCTGAGAAAAATGGTGAAAAATTTATTATAGACGGCAAATATGTAAAAGATAAGCTTGAATCGATCTCAAAACAACTAGATTTATCTAAGTTCATACTTTGATAAAATGATTAGCATATTAATACTTTTCCATGTAATTGGAATATAGGTATGTTAATAGAACAAAAAACATGTTAGCGCAAATCAGGGTACGTCTGATAATGATGAACTCTTTGATGCAAAAGGTCTTTCCCAAAGAATATATTGAATTAGGGGAAAAAGCTAAAATAGAGTTTTGCAAATGTATTCAAGATGACACTATTATTCACCACGTATTAATTTATCAAAGTCACCGGAACAATAATATTAGTCTCCACGCGTGAATAATACTGAAAGATAAGAGTAAAGATATTGAAATAAGTAAAATTTTAAATAACAAATTCTGTAAAAATAACAAAATCACTGATTTTTCAATATTGGGTGATAACGGGAAAATTATAAGTGTTTATTTGCCAATAATGAAGATGGTAAAAAAATTAGATATTATGACTTAACTAAGTCTTCCTTATAAGAAGGCGAGTTGCAATTCAAGTGGTATATCAATGGAAGAAAATGTAGCGTTTCATTAACCTCCGATAGTAATGACACTATTAAAATAGTGGGTAATAAATCAAGTGATGAAGATTTTAAAAAAACATAAATGTCAAAATCAAAATTGATGGTAAGGAATTAAGCCTTATTAGTGCCGTAGAAAAGCTAAAAACACAGAGCGAGCTTAACAAGTCAAGAGTAGCACCACAACAACGACGATATTCTATCTAGTAACACCTTAAAGTGCCGCACTTTCTTTCCAATGCTCGCCAGTTCAGCATGCTTACTTACAATTAAATTTCTGGATGTCAGTGCCAACCACTTGTATGATACCACTTGCTGTATGAATTATCTATAAAGCAAATATTTGTAAAGTCATGGACTAGACCATAGAACGGAAAAAACGGTCTGCACTAGCTATAGCCATTATTTTATAATTTTATATAAAATTGTAAGATTTTCTTCCCGATATCCTCAAGACTTTGAGATTGTTGTACTGCTTGCTATAGATACTTCCAACATTGGATCAGGCAGCGTGCTTCAATTCTCTCTCAGTTTACGAATATATTGATCATTTTTTGAGTCAAAGCTTTTTCTACTTTTACTCATTTTGTTCTTTAAGTCTTTATATATCTCCTCTAGCGCTTTTTTTATCTTCCTTTCCTTTTATGTTACCAATTTGAAGTAAAGCTTTAACTTGATATGCGTCATATCTGAGCAAGATTTACTTATCCTCATATGTAGAATTAATTCTATCTATAATTTCCCGAAGAGACCTATATATAAAAGATTTCGAATTCAAAAAATCATCGCGGTTATTGCATACTTAATGTCCATACTGTTGAGAATGCTCTCGTACTATTTTATCTATTCCCTCCAAATATTTATTATTAGGGTTACTTATGCTAAGAGATCTACTTACAAAACTAAAATTCCTAATCTCTTGTAGTTTTCAAATTTCCTATTAAGCTCAATTCTTCATTTAATCATTATTATTCCGTTTAATTGAGAATTTTGCTTCCTTTCTTTAGCGCTATGCTTAATTGACTTTATCATATAAATGATTTACTCTGCTGCCCAATGCTAGCGAGCTTCTACCGCAGGTCATTTTGTCTATTCTGTAGAGTTTTAATCTGATCATCAAGACTGACAAATCCGCTCAACCTCTTTCTGAGTTTGCTTGGGATTGCCCTTTAACTGAGGAGATTACTTTTTCAATACAGTAAAATCATTTTGTGCTGTAAGAGTGTTGATCTTTTTCAATTCTCCCTGGACAAGCAATTTTCTATTACTTGCCAATTTTGACCGAGGGTCATCTTTTGTTACTGAAGCTGTTGGTGTTACTCGATCAGACAACATTTCACTTTTAGAGATTCGGTTATTTGTTTAGCTCTTGGTCTAACTTTATTGGAACCACTTCACTATCCACTGAAGCATAGTCAGGAATAACTGAGTTACTAATATCTGACTTGCTGAGTTTACGCCTTGTTTTTGCAATTTGGTTCGATGATTTTGATCCTTTTGGTTTTCCGGTCTTTTTATTCATTTTAAGCTCTCAATTTATTAGCGACATAACTTAACTTTAAATAGTAACTATTAACTATGCATGAATACTATTTTCGGTAAAATTTCTTACAACACTCAAAAGCAGAAAACAAAGACTTGATTTTCGCAGCTAAATAATGGACCATTAAAAGCACACACAAATATCTACAATGAAAGAAAAAACTTTCACAATCATTGATGGTTACAGCTTCCTTTTCAGAGCTTATTACGTCTTACCTAATCTAATTACCACAACTGGTATGTCAATAGGTGGTGTATATGGTTTTCTGAATATGATTCTTAAGTACATTGCCCACTCAGATTACTTAACCATAGCATTTGACTCCGGTAAAAAAAATTTCAGGCATGATTTATATCCTGAATACAAAGCAAACAGAGTAACACCCCCTGAGGATCTAATTCCGCAGTTTGCAATACTAAGAGAAGCAGCAGAAGCTTTTAATCTCAGCTACGAAGAAATTGAAGGCTATGAAGCAGATGACATAATTACAACACTAGCTACAAAATACTCCAGCCACCAAGACTTTAAAGTGGTAATAGTCTCGCCAGATAAAGATTTGTTTCAGCTTTTGAATTACAACATTCTAATATTTGATCCTATTAAAAATATATATATAGATGAAAAACAAGTAATAGAAAAATTTGGTGTAAGCTCAAATAAGCTTCTCGACTTACTTTCTCTAACTGGAGATTCATCTGATAACATTCCTGGCGTTCCAGGAATAGGTCCAAAAACTGCAGCTAAACTGCTAGATGAATTTGATTCGTTGGACAACATTATAGCAAATATCAACAACATCGAGCAAACGAGAATACGTAATATTCTTACCGAACATAAAGAAAAAGCGTTAATTTCAAGAGAACTTTTATCACTATGCAAGAAAGTGGGCCTCCAGCACGATGTTACCAAATATGAAGTCCTTTCTCCAAATATGGAGAAATTGTTATCCTTTTTAAAGAAGTATGAATTTAATTCATTGATAGGCAAAGTAGAAAAGCTCTTTTCTTATAATGGACCTAGCACAAAAGAAAAAACAGAACATAGTAGTGAAGAATTAGAAAAATTTTTAGAGCACTGCAGATATGAAGGCAAAATTGCAATCTATTGCCACTGTGAAAACGATATATTAAACAAAATCTCCTTATCCTACAATGAAAATAACATTTTCTACATAGATCAAAACTACTTACAAGATGCACTTATTACCATTAATTCAACTTTACTTTCAAATGGAGTGCTTAAAATAATACATGATATTAGAAAGATCAGAAAAACATTCCCTACAATAGAAAAAGTGCTAGGCTCAGTTGATGACTTGATGACAATGTCATATAGCCTTGACACAGGAAAACATGACCATAGCATTCCAAACATAATTGCATCCAATTTGAGTGGATATGTAGAGATTTTCTCGGCAAAAACTTTAATAGTGATCCATGAAAAGCTGGCACAAAGATTATTTCAGGAAAAGCTTTTCACAATTTACGAGCGCTTCGATAAGCCGCTTACTAAAGTAATACTTAACATGGAAAAAAATGGAATATTGCTAAATATTCATAAACTGCAAGAATTATCTGATAAATTTCAACAGCTAATTGCTGCACTTGAGGATGATATATATGACCTGGCAGGAGAAAGATTTAATATTGCTTCGCCAAAACAATTAAGTGATGTTTTATTTAATAAGATGGGGCTCAACAAGAAGAAAAAGTCAAAATCTGGATCGTATAGCACAAACTCTGAAGTATTAGAGAAACTTGAAATAGAAGGAGCTGAGATTGCAAGTAAAATTTTAGATTGGCGACACTTAAGCAAGCTAAAGGGTACATATACTGATGCACTAACAAAGCGGGTTAACCCTCTCGATGGTAAATTACACACAAGCTTTTCAACAACTGCAACAGGCAGGCTTAGCTCCAGCAAACCTAACTTGCAGAATATTCCTATCAGGAGTAAAGAAGGAAATCTCATTAGACAAGCTTTTATTGCACCGAAAGGATACAAGATAATTTCTGCAGATTATTCACAAATAGAATTGAGAATATTGGCACATATTGCAAATGTTGCAGCATTTAAGGAAGCTTTAGCAAATGGACAAGATATTCATAATATCACTGCAAGGCAAATTTTTGGAGTGCAAGAAGGTGCAGATGTAGATAAACAACTAAGGCAAAAAGCAAAATCCATTAATTTTGGGATCATATATGGCATTAGCCCGTTTGGCCTTGCAAGGAAGTTTAAAATTACCATTCAAGAAGCTGCTGAATACATTGACTATTATTTTTCCTGTTATCCAGAAATAAAGGTCTATATGGAAAAAGCAGTGTCTAT
Organism: Wolbachia pipientis; assembly: GCF_030373985.1. Taxonomy (GTDB): domain Bacteria; phylum Pseudomonadota; class Alphaproteobacteria; order Rickettsiales; family Anaplasmataceae; genus Wolbachia; species Wolbachia pipientis_D. The sequence continues at coordinate 250,787 of NZ_JAUCRB010000001.1, read as the reverse complement.
CGCAAGACAGCATGGTTATGTAGAAACTTTGTTTGGCAGAAGATGCTTTGTAAAAGACATAAACAATACAATTCCTTACCTAAGACAATTCGCAGAAAGGGCAGCTATAAACGCACCCGTGCAAGGAACTGCTGCTGATATAATAAAATGTGCGATGATTCAACTTTTTGATCAGTTAAAAGCAGGTAAAATAATCCTCCAAGTTCACGATGAACTACTGGTTGAAGTAGAGGACGACAAGGTACAAGAAACAGCAAAACTTATAAAAGACACAATGGAAAATGCTGTAAAAATCTCTATACCACTTGAAGTAGAAGTAAAAATTAGTGACAATTGGGGCTCAAATTTTCTTAATTATAATTTAAACGCCGCATACTCTAAGAGTATAAGCCATTTGAGCTAATATGAAAAATATGCTACAATTAAAGTGTAGTAAATGTGAGCAAGTCAGTTATGAAAGGAATACTAACTCCACGAACAAAGAATCCGAAACCTTTAGAGCCATCCACTCAGGCAACTAACAAAGATGAGAAAGTCTTTGAAAAAGAGGAACATCAGTTAATCTATCGTGCTTTTCTAGATACTTTAAAAAATCCAGAGAAGCAAATACAGCAGGAGATTGAAGAAATAGCAAAGAAACTGCAAGAAAAACTTTCAGAGCAAGAAAAAGAGAAATTAGAGAAGCATTTAGCTTGGTTACAGAATGAAAATGAAAAGAAAATTTTTACTTTTGTACTTGAGAATAGAGGAAAGATATTCAACGATGTTAATCAAAAAATAAAGTCACTAAGTGAAGAAAATTTCCTTCAGTTTTTAATTTACGTATTTGAGAAAATTAGAGAAAAAAATTTAGCTAGCAAGGAGAATTTAGAGAATAATAAAATAAAAGAAGTGGTTGATGAGTGTGTAAATGATATACGTGGTACAGAAGCTAAAGATTCACTCATAAAATTTGCTGGGTGGCCGTTGGGAATAAAGGGAGATCCTAAAAACATTTCTAGCTACTTTATAAATGGGCTAAAAGAAAAAATACCATTCTTAGGTAAAGATAAAAAAGAAGAGGATAAACCACCACTTAGTGATGAAGAAATAGTAACAACATTCTTACGTAAGATTCTTCTTCCTATTTCTTTTTCCATTACTTCAATATTAATTTTTGGTCCTACTACACTTGTGATAGTTGCTGCTGTTATTGGTGAAATATTCGCCATAAAAGGAGGATTTGAGGTTCTTTTTTCAAATAACAAAAAAGGTACTTTGTACAACCCTGATACTGAAAAGGAGAAAGAATGGGGTAGTGAAATTAGTAGTAAAATTAGTGCAATTCTAAAAACTCCAGTTAAGGGAGCTGGAAGAGATAATCAACCTGCTGAAAAGCGGCCCAATGTGCCTGAGCAAGTTAAGGAAAATCAAGAATCTTTCCGAAAGAAAGAAGAAGATAAACGACGACAAAAAGAAGAAAAAACCAGTACATTACCACTAAATTATAACTCACGCCTACCGTAATTGCATCAACTTTGAGTGTTGGTTGACCAATTCCAATAGGCACATTTTGTCCATCTTCAAGGGCGTAGTTAATGTGCAAGTATTGAAGCAAAAGTATTGTCATGCAAGTAAGCTAGTGCATAACTGCACGAATATTGTCTACCAGAAGGCCAGTACCCAGACGCTGGGATAACACCTCTATTGGACTCTTAAACTGAAACTAATCTAAGTATTAAAGAAATTTACCAAGCAGAAAAAAAGACAGAAAAATCCCGTGGTAGCTAGTTATTCTACTCTTTATTTTAAAATTTGACATTTGGATGATGTTTTGCACGCTTTATAAGCGTGTTTCAGCTTGTATAGGCCAAAACCCTAGTTTTATAAAGACATACGGTGCACATAGTGCAAAAAATTAAACATTAGCACGCCAAATACAAGCTTTCTTGTCTTTTTAATTTGCACCGATTAGGAAGTTAAATAATAGCTTCACTATCATGGTGAAGTGAGACATCTAGGCTTGTCAAGTAGTTTTTTTATTTAATTCAATTTCTATTGCCAGTCAGCTACTTAAATGACACCTCCTAGTAAGCCCAAGTCGCAATGCTCGTACAGTTATGACTCTCAGCAGCTAGAAGTGCTGTCATGATATGCTTAAACTAATATTATCGTAAAAAGAAAATAAAAAATACAGATAATAAGGCACAAAAGGCCGTATGTATAGCTGGCTAATGCAGGATATTGGAAGGGTTTTAAGGCATACTAAAATTAGTGTAAAGAATCGGGGCGGAGAGATTTGAACTCCCGACCCTTTGGTCCCAAACCAAATGCGCTACCAGACTGCGCTACGCCCCGGTCCCCTTATTTAAAATATCAATAACTAAGATTGAATGCAAGGTTCATTTATTTGTCAAATGATGATTTTTATTACATGACATCTCTTAAAAGAGCTTGCTCACAATCCTTTCAGCAATAGAGCAGCACGAGCTAGAACAACAGTTTGTATTAAGTTTCCTGCTCACATTTTCTACTATCACACCTCCATAAACCATACAGTTAAAGTGATACATCAGTGAATTTTATATCAACAACCTCCTATTATTCCATATTCGACATCAACTGAGTTTACTTTAGAGCTGGGAGTTATAGATAATCCATGTTCTACTCTTGATTGTTCTATTTTTGTATCAGAATCATAGCCAGAATCATAACCTGACTCATATTTCTGTTTTATTCTTTCTACATTGGCATCAACAGCTCTTCTAGAATTAGTCTGCAATTTCTCTTTTCGACCTATTGTTGCATTAGCTTCTGATTTGCGTTCATTTATTTTTTCTTACCATTGATTTTCTCTATCTTTTACTAGTCGGTGGTAAGTACCAGAATCAGCTTTTATAGATTTTGCTTTCCTTTCTAATCTTTTTGCATGAAGATCTACTGTGGCATATATAGGTTCATACTTTAATAAAGCAATTGACTCTCCCCTGTGCTTTACACCTCCTGTGCTAACGTAGAGTGGGTCTTATGCTCTATTTCATCTGAGATTTCCTCATATATAGCCTTTTGCTATGCTGCACACTCTTCTATACTAAAATAACCACTGCCAAGTGAATTGTTACTCTCTCTAAAATGATCTATTTCCTCATAAATATGCTCATCGTTGAGTACAAGTTGCTGAGAGGGTGTTACTGCCTGCTCTTTTGCTTTCCTTTTTGCACCAAGATCTACTTTGGCACATATGTGCAGTGGATCAACCGGCTTTCTCTGTGCTCTAAGCTCTTTTATGCTAAAGTAAACGCTACTTAGTGAATCATCATCTCCAAAACCATCTATTTCAGCATAAATAAGTTCATCATATACAAATTGCTCCCTAGTGTTCTGAGCAGGTATTTCTTCATAAATAGGCTCTGATTGTAAAGAAAGAACGTCATATATTTCTCCGTATTGATGAAGCATATTTCCCTTCAATATCCATGCTGTCTGTACTATAATACTCAGAACCTCTTTCCAACAAAAATTTTCTCATAGGGTGAGAAATTATTTCCTCTGGTAAGCTTTTTGATAGGTCTAATGATAAACCTTTTGAGGTGGCTAATTTTTCCACAGCATGTGTTATAGTATTCTTATTGTTTTTATCTAATAATTTGACATCAGCTCTCGACTTGACAAGTAATTCTACTATGTCGTAACCAAGATTTTCTATAGCAAACACAAGTGCATCATTTAAGTGATGATTATCCTTCTTATTGTGTAAAGGTTCCTTTTTCTAACGGACAAAAAGAGTTTATCTAATTCATTAAATAGACCTAGAGTAAACTTCACAACTCTCTTGTTATTATATTTTGTAGCTCGAATTAATAAGTTACTTTTGATATCCATTGATTATCCCTCACTGTTCCTATTCTTAAGAATATGTTATCTTACAGTGATTGACTCTTTCTTAAATCCGGTGGTGTTCTGGCCAGTTGGATAGCAGCTTAGGTCTCATTTCTAAAATAAACAAGATTCGGGCAGCTGAAATAATATTAGGGGACAAACTTTATGAAGTTATTAAGTGTGCTTGTGAAGTTTTATGAATTTCAGTCTTTTTTCCACCTTATGTATGGGTATTTTTTCACTTATGTTCTTCGAGTTCGCTGCCATGTTCAACAGCTTTAAGTAGAATGTTGCAGCATTTTTAAAATCTGAAAGTTTATCTAGAATGACAGCTAGGTTATAGACATAAAAAATATTGTTTTGATCATAAGATATTGCAGTTATCATGTACTCCTTAGCCTTTGTATAATTCTTCTTTTTCATACAGATCAGACCTAGGTTTGCCAGTAAAGGAGCATAATTTTTGCGTATATCATACAACTTCAACATTTCACTTAACGCCAGATCAGGGTTATATTGTGAGACTATCGTCAGAAAATTTTCTAATATATAAGAGTCACTGGGGTGTTCTTTTAGCAGTCTTGTATAGACTTCTATAGCTTTTTCATATTCTTTGTTAACGTAATAGATATTTCCTAATCCAATCAAAGCATTTTTATGATAAGGAAATTTTGCGATGACTTGATTAAGAAGAGAAATAGCTGCCTTATTATTCCTAGATTCAAAGGAATCTTTTGCACTTTTTAAAATAGAGTGCGCGTTAAAATTCTTGCTAGAGCTCTGTGCAACTTTGATATTAAACTTGCCACTTTTTTTTTCAACAACTTCAAAGTCTTTATATTTTTCATCAGCTTTCATATATTTAGCAACGTTATCAAAGGCTTTTCGTATCTCCAGATCTTCGTTAGCATAAGTAGTAAAAAAACTTAATAAAACTATGGAATAAATTAACATACTGATAAATATAGATCTAAGTGTTGTAGCATTGGAGCCACGAATTGGTATAATTCCGGTACGTAACCAGTAAGTCTTAATCTCCTGAATTACGTTGCACATAGTATAAGTTTATAAATGCTGATTTAGCTATCTCATATAATAATAAAGATATTATTAACTAAGATTGAACATGTACACTGGCTTCATTTCGCATCATATGCATAATTAAAGTGCTTATCCTAGCAATAGAATGTATATATTTCTGGCAGCTTTCCTATTCAACTAAAACTATGCAACAAAACTTCACCTGCCAATTTTGCAAAGCCCTATTGCAATTCAATCAATTGGCGTATAAGCTTTAAGTAAAGCCTATGGAAAAAATGGAAGCTTGTTATTCATTTGACGATATACTACTTTTGCCAGCTCACTCTAATATATTGCCTTGTGATGCAGATACAAAAACTTATTTGACAAACAATATAGAACTCAACATTCCTCTCATATCCTCTGCAATGGATACTGTTACCGAGTCAGACTTTGCAATCACTATTGCCCAACATGGTGGAATAGGTTGCATACATAAAAACTTATCAATAGATGAACAAGTTTCAGAAGTCAGAAGGGTAAAAAAATATGAAAGCTGGATTGTGTATAACCCAATTACGATTTCTCCAAATAAAACGGTTGCAGAAGCAATTTCATTAATGAAAGAGCATAATTATTCTGGCATTCCTGTAGTTGATCAACGCAAGTTAGTTGGAATTTTAACTAATCGAGATGTAAGGTTCATTGAAGACCAGAACATGAGTGTGAAAGTCTCTGAAGTGATGACAAAGGACAAGTTAATTACAGTACGGGAGCAGGAAGTAGATAGTGCCTCAGCAATGAAATTGCTGCATGAAAATAGAATAGAGAAGCTTCTGGTCGTAGATGAAAATTCCAGTTGCATAGGCTTAATTACAGTTAAAGACATTGAAAAATACAATAGATACCCAAATTCATGTAAAGACAGTAAAGGACGACTTAGAGTTGCTGCTGCGGTTGGCACTGGCAAAAAGGATGGCATAGAAAGGTCTGAAGCTTTAATTGGAGAAGAAATTGATGTGATTATTGTAGACACCGCTCACGGTCATTCCGAAAACGTTATTAATACCATTAGAGAAATAAAAGCGATGTATCCAAGCGTGCAGCTAGTAGGTGGCAACATTGCCACAAAAGAAGCTGCTGAAGCATTGATTGATGCAGGTGTTGATGCAGTGAAGGTTGGCATAGGACCTGGGTCAATCTGCACGACCAGAATAGTTACAGGTGTTGGTGTACCACAATTTTCTGCAATTCAAAATGTTGCAGAAACATTTAAAACAAGAAAAGTAAGGTTGATTGCTGATGGTGGAATAAAATACTCAGGAGATGTTGCAAAAGCTATTGCAGCTGGTGCTGACTCTGTGATGATAGGTTCACTTTTTGCTGGCACTGACGAAAGCCCAGGTGAGATTATCATGTATAAGGGCAGAGCATACAAAGGCTATCGAGGAATGGGTTCTATCGGTGCAATGAAACGAGGTTCTGCCAACCGTTATTTTCAAGATAAAGACTCAAAACTAAAATTAGTTCCACAAGGAGTGGAAGGGAGAGTTCCATTTAAAGGCCCAGCTTCAGGTGTAATACATCAATTAATTGGCGGATTGCAAGCTGCAATGGGATATACAGGTAATAGGAGTATAGAAGAGATGAAAAAAAACTGCAAATTTGTTACTATCACTGCATCAGGGTTAAGAGAGAGCCATGCTCACGATATAATCATTACGCAAGAAGTTCCAAATTAAGCTTATTAAACGTCCAATTTATCAGCTGGTTCAGAGTAGATCTCTTTATTCAATATCATGCCAGCGCATTACGTTGGAACCTGGGTTTTATAAAATACAGATCCTATAGCTTCCAAGCCATATGATGAAAGAGCAGACTTAGTGAGGTAGATTGTTCCCATTTTCCACTACTACAAGTGTAGCCCCATTAACAGAAAATAATTTAAAAATAGCACTAATAACACTTTCTATCGCTTTAGCTTGTTCATGGTCTTGACTCAAGAAATATATAGTCAATCCAGCAGCTATTCCAGCAACAAGAGCTAATGCTGCTGCTGTGCCTAACATAATAGCCATCGAAGGATCTGCTAAAGCACCACACACCCAGTCCAACACCAAGAAAAACGTCTGGTATAATACCAAATAAACTATTATATACAGCGCTCCACTTCTTCGAGTTAGCTTGTTTTTCCATACTTTCAATAAGTATCTCTCTTGTTTTTTCTTCTGTAGCTAGATCCACTACTTCTTTTTTAGCTAAATCTAATGGAATTTCACCATTTGCGTTTTTTATCAAAGGATTTGCTCCATATTTGAGGAGGGTGGTTATTACCTTAGTCTCATTGATGCAATAATGTATTCCCACTTTGATCTTGAAAGTTTATCAATCTGTGAAAATCCTCAGGAGGAATAAACCTATGTATCGCTTTATCTAAAATATTTATTAGATTTTCAAATGACAATTTATCTCCTACTTCATACCTTGCAATACCACATTTAATACAATGGTACAAAATAAGGTATATTATTCCGCTTCTTACTACATTAAATTCTTTTGATAAAACTGATTTAAATACTTTCTCGTCAATTACTATTTCTTTTTGCTCATTAAGGAAATCCTGTAATTTTTTAATTTGGTTCTTTTTTTGCTTATATTACGAATAGTTTGAAGTAAAGTCATACGACCTTCCTTACTTTAATCATATTATTTATTAATAATATAACAAACTCTGCTAAAAGTCAAGGATATAGTTAAAAAATTAATACAATCTTTAGTAAAAACTGCTAAACTCTTTACTTTTTGTTCAACATGTCCATCAAATCAGATCCTCTGAACTCAAATTCTGAGTTGGAGAGGGAAGAAAATGTAGGAAACAGAATCATTAACTTTGCTTGTAGTTAACTATAGCTAAAAATTTACCTATCAATCTCACCAAAAACTATATCAAGTGAGCCAATAATTGCGGCAATGTCAGCAAGCATGTGCCCTTTTGCCATAAAATCTAAGGCTTGTAAATGTGCAAAACCAGGTGCTCTTATTCGGCATCTATAGGGTCTATTAGTACCATCTGAAACTATATACACTCCAAACTCGCCTTTCGGTGCCTCAACTGCAGCATAAGCCTCACCTTCTGATACATGATATCCTTCAGAATAGAGCTTAAAATGGTGAATGAGAGCCTCCATAGATTTTTTCATCTCTGCTCTTGGCGGTGGAGAAATTTTTCTATCTTCAGTTTTTACCGGCCCTTCAGGCATTTTCTTTATACACTGCTTTACCAAGCTAATGGACTGCCTAATTTCTTCCATCCTCACTAAATAACGGTCATAACAGTCACCATTTTTGCCGACCGGTATATCAAAATCTAGCTGATCATATATCTCATATGGCTGGCTTTTTCGCAAATCCCAAGCAAGCCCAGCAGCGCGCAGCATTGGTCCACTAAAGCCCCAATCAAGCGCCTGCTTAATTGATATTTCACTGATTCCTACAGTGCGTTGCTTCCATACTCTATTTTCTGTTAAAAGCCCATCAACATCATCTATATATTTTGGAAATTGATCCATAAATTTTGCAATATCCTCAATCAAACCTTCTGGAACATCTGCTGCAACTCCACCTGGCCTAATGTAGGCCGCATGAAACCTTGCACCTGAAGCCCTCTCATAGAATTCCAATATTTTTTCTCTCTCTTCAAAGAGCCATAAAAGAGGAGTCATCGCCCCAACATCAAGTGCTTGAGAAGAGACATTCAGTAGATGATTTAGTATCCTTGTGAGTTCACAAAACAAGACACGCAAATATTTTGCTCTAACTGGAACTTCGCATTGCAACAATTTCTCCACACATAGTGAATACGCGTGCTCTTGCGACATTGGTGATACATAATCGAGGCGATCAAAATAAGGCAAGGCCTGAAGATACGTTTTATGTTCTATTAATTTTTCAGTACCGCGGTGCAAAAGCCCAATGTGAGGATCAGCCCTCTCGATCACTTCACCATCCATCTCTAAAACAAGACGCAACACCCCATGTGCTGCCGGATGCTGAGGTCCAAAATTTAACATCATTGTCTTTAGATCTGGCATGTCTAATAGCTTAAGGTATTAAAATTGTATAGACCCAAGTACGTTGAAAGTCAATTAGAAACCTAAAATGCTGAAGGCATAGTGGTATCTAAGGTACAGCAAAAGCTAATTATAGCTGGCCTAATGTGGATTAACGAATTGAATTTATGGTTATGCTGAGTAATTTAAGTTGTCATCCCAGCGCTTCTATGATGTCATCCAAGTAGCTGACATACAACTGTACGAACATTGTGATTAGAGCCTGCCAGGGGGGAGTTATGCAAGTAGCTGACACTGTCAGCTAATCTTTCCATAATCATAAAAACGTTGTATTTTAACATAAAACAGCTACTTTTGTACTCACCAAACTTTATAAAATTCCTGGATTCCAGTGTCAGCTACTTGCATAACTCCCCTCTTGGATTCTTAAACTGCAACTAACCTTAGCTATAAATACTTAAGAAATTTACTAAATAGAAAAAAAGACAAAAAAATCCCATGTTAACTAGTTATTCACTATGATTTTATCAGTTGGCGTTTTTTAATGCCTTTAAGCGCCTAAACAAGTGCAACTTACAGCACTAGCTGGCAATGTAGATAACAACGTATAAAAACATGAGGTGCACATAGTGCAAAAATTAAACATGACATGTCAGGCATACTAAGTTTTTTTTGTCATTTAATCTGTACAAAAAATATTAATAATTAGCTTTACTTTCATTAAAAGGGGGCTGACGAGGGTTGTCAAATAATTTTTAGTTCTATTTTGTCTCGCTGTTTTCAAATCATAATGTTCGTATGGTTGGACACCCTATGGTTGCTGACTTATTTCTTAACCAGCAATATTTGCAAAGTAAAGTAGCTTAATTATAAGGTGGAAAATGCCATTCCTTAGGCGATAATGTGAATATTTCAACACCATCCTTTGTTACCCCAAGCGTATGCTCAAATTGTGCAGAAAGTGAAAGGTCACGTGTTGTTACTGTCCAACCGTCTAGTTTACTGAGCAGAGTTTCATGTTTTCCAGCGTTGACCATTGGTTCTATTGTAAAAAACATACCTTCCTTTAAGACAAGATTTTCATCTTTATCATAAAAATGTAGTACATTTGGTGGGGCATGAAAGACTTTTCCTATACCATGTCCACAATAATTGCGCACGATAGAATATCCAAAATCTTCAATGTATTTTTCTATAGCAAGCCCTATTTCATTTAATTTATTACCAGGCTTAACTTGTTTTATCGCTTCCATCAATGCACCATAAGTAGCATCACATAAGCGTTTTGCTTTTATCGATGGTTTACCAGCCCAAAACATACGGCTTGTATCACCATGCCAGCCGTCTAAAATTACCGTGACATCTATATTTACAATGTCTCCATCCTTAAGTAGCTTATCATCAGGAATGCCATGACACACAACAGCATTTTTCGAGGTGCAAATTGACTTTGGGTATCCTTTATAGTTAAGTGGCGCTGGAATTGCACCTGCCTTGATTATAAAGTCATGACATAGATCATTTAACTCGTTAGTTGTCACTCCCACCTCTACGTGCGGTGTAATGAAATCAAGAGTTTCAGCTGCTAACCTGCCAGCTTTGCGCATAAACTCAAAGTCTTTTTGTGAATGTATAGTTATGTTTATACTTTCCATATAATTACTATAGACATTTTTATACAAAATAACAGTTCTGTTTATAGCCTATCTGTTACCAAAGTAAGTCCCATGCCCTAGTGTTAAGCATATAACTGTACAATTATTGAAACGTATTTCCACCAAAAAGCCAATGCGTGACACACATCTATATGTGTCAAGTTAAGAAGCGGTATCTTCTTAACTTAACGCGTATGGTAGTGTATGGAAGTTGTGATTCGAGCCTACCAGGGAAAGTACCACCCCAGTATCAACTACTTGTATAATAAGAAAAAACAAAAGTCTAAACTGTAACTTTCGATTTAACCCAATGGTACAATTTACTTATTTTACCATCCTGCCCTAACATACCAGAACTATTTTTATAAAAAGTTTCAATTATTAGCTTGATAGAGCCTATGGAAGCAGAAAATACAGGATTTTTATCATATTCGCCATCAAGACCATTGCATGATTCAGGGCACCCAATACGAACTTGTTTATTGAATATATAGCCTGCAATCTCTTTCATGCTTGACAGCCGACTAGTGCCACCTGTGATAACTACTTTATTAATTGGGTCTTTCTGCTCCCGAAATTGCTCTTTGACCAGTTCAAGTATCTCCTCGACCCTTGGTCTTATAATGTCAACAAGTTCAGACTTAGGTACTTGAGCCTGTTCGTCATTTTCATTATTTTGCACTGTAATATATTCATTCTCATCCACTGAGGTCACAATAGTGCTACCATATAGTACTTTTATGCGTTCTGCATGTTCTATGCTAGTACACAGTCCATAAGCAATATCTCGAGTGATATGGACACCACCAATTGGAATGCTGTTTGCATACATGAGTTTACCTCTCTTGAAAATTCCAATTGCAGTACACCCACCCCCTATATCAACAATAGCAGTTCCAAGCTCTTTTTCATCTTCACTTAGACAGGCAAGACCCGCAGAATATGAAGATGCGATGCAACCAGCCATATTTATTCCACTATTATTAGTTATGCAATTCTCAATGTTGGTAAGTGCTGGACGCGAAGCAGTGACAACATTAACATCAGTAGATAATCTTTTTCCATACAATCCACTGACCTCTTTTATATCAGTCATGTCATCCAAGTGATATTTTAGTGGTATATTGTGAATGATAACATTTCCTTCAATATATTTCTCAAACGTTTGAAAGACTACACTTTTTATATCCCGATCAGAAATTTCACGATTGGCTGCAATGATTTCATTATGGACATAAAAAGATGAGATGCCACATCCAGCTATATTAACATATACTTGGTCTATAATTTCCTCTGATACTTGCTCGGCTAAACCTACAGTTGACGAAATAGAGTAATTTGCATGTTTTACATCAGTTATTGATCCACCGTTTACACCTTCTGCAATTTTATAACCTGTTCCTGTTATCTTATAGCTGAAATTGCTACTGATCTTAACAACTAGACAAATAATCTTTGTTGTACCTATATCTAGAACAGCAAAAACGTTTCTCTTTGGTTTTACTATTACTGCAGAGTACATTAATTGACCTTGTTACACAATTTGATTTAAATTGTAGCTTTCTTTAATAATTTATATTTCTATTATTAAAATACAGCAACATTCTAATATACCCCAAATACTGGACAAAGGAAAAAATAAAACATAGAATTATAATTTTATGTCTAGATTACCGATTGTAATTGCTCCCGATGAAAGATTAACCACACGCGCCAGCGAAGTAACAGATATAAACGATAAAATTAAAGAATTAGTAAACGACATGTTCGAAACCATGTATGATGCAAAAGGTCTTGGCCTTGCCGCAGTGCAAATTGGAGTACTGAAAAGAGTTTTTGTCATGGATGTTCAATTAAAGGATACTGAAGGTGGACCAGCAGGATATGAATCAACTGGCAAATTTTGTATAACTAACCCTGAAATTATAGAATTATCCGATGAACAAGTAATTCTCAAAGAAGGGTGCCTTTCAATTCCAGAGCAAAGTCATGAAATCAAGCGCCCAAAGTATTTAACTGTGAAATATAGAAACTTAAATAACGAAGAACAGACTCTAAAAGCCAGTGGTTGGCTTGCAAGATGTGTTCAGCATGAGCTAGATCATTTAAATGGTATATTATACATTAGACATTTGTCTAAATTGAAGTATGATATGGCTATGAAGAAAGCACAAAAGGTTAAGAGGCAATATGAGCGATGAAGATCTAGAATTATTAAAATTTTACCATGAAGAGGGCATTGATTGTACGCTAACAGAAGATGAAGAGGAAAAAAAAGTAGAAAAAGTGAAAGATAACAATCCTATACAGTCTCCTGCCATTCAAGCTGAAGTCCAAAAAAAAGAGCAGCAATCCATGTTTCCAAGTGATTGGATAATTGAAGCAAGAAAACTTGCAAGTAAATGTGTTAGTGTAGATGAACTAAGAAGTGTGGTTAGATCATTTGAAGGTTGCGAAATAAAAAAAACTGCAACTAATACTGTTTTTTCCAATGGTAATCCAAATGCAAAGATTATGCTTGTTGGTGAAGCTCCAGGAGCAAATGAAGACCTGCAAGGTATACCATTTTGTGGTGCGAGCGGGATGTTGCTCAATAAAATGTTAAATGCAATCAATCTTGATCGCACTAAAGTATACATAAGCAATACTGTATTTTGGCGCCCACCAGGTAACAGAAAACCAACCGACCTAGAGCTTGACATGTGCAGGCCATTTGTCGAAAAGCATATTGCACTCATTTCACCGAAGATTTTAATTTTGGTTGGGGGAATTGCATGTTATAGCCTTCTTGATAACACAAAAACTATATCAACTTTGCGTGGCAGATTTCACACGTATACTAACCAATATTTATCTCGTTCAATTACCACAGCTGCTATATTTCACCCAGCCTACCTACTTCGTCAACCAGCGCAAAAACTTTTAGCTTGGGAAGATCTGAAGCAAATCAGGGAGTACCTCGATAATACCCATAACTGCACAAACGTTTAGTAATGCAATAGAGCAATGTAAATTACCATTTGTGTTATTCAAGTAGCTGGCTGGCAATAAAAATAGACTAAATAAAAAAACTACTTGACAAATCTCCCCAGCTTCCTCACCATGGGGCTAGAGTTATTTTTGACTCAAAACTTGTTTTTGACCTGAAGGTTTAATGACAAAATTCAATAAAAAGCTCAGGTGTTTTTTGGCAGGTTACATCAGGTCATTAAGGCTGCATGTCTTTTAAATTTTTTCTACATTCAGCCAAATAGCGCTTAAACTAAGCGTCAACACATTATTACAGCACCAATTTAAAGTATTAGATGGTCAAAATTCGCTACTCGGTGTTCCTTTACCTTTTTTCTCCATTTAGTAAACTTCTTAATATTTAGATTAATCGCAGTTTAAGAGTCCAAGAGAGGTGTCAAACACAACACTGGTTCACTTTATGATGGTGTCATTCCAGTATCAGCTACTTAGATAACATCCTCCTAGTAGGCTTGAATCACAACGTTCGTATAGTTGTATATCACGCACTGGGATAACAAGAAAGAAGCGCTTGACAAGAGGTGAAGCAAGAAGTCCAATGTGAAATCAACCATTAGTATCATGCCAGTACTTAACACTGTTTTCATAGATCACGCTCTAAAGCCCAGGCTGTTGCCAGCACCATTACAGATGGAAACATCGTACAGTTTACTTGATACATGTACCAACTCTAGCTATCAACAAGGTCTTTATTCTTATCTACCGACTCAAGTTGTGATATTCTTCGTTCAGTTCAAAATAGAGTATGAAAAGAGTATCACTTTATATACATAAATAAGAAGAAGAACCCAACCAGCTAAGTATTCCTACTCTTGATGTACTTTGAACTTCTAGAGATGTGTCGGGCAACTTTTCCTTATCTACAAACTCAAAACCTGCTGCAGCAGACAACCCACCCGCTATTTTTGTTAGTTGTATAAAATCATTATTGGAGCCATGAATAGCAGGATATTGTACTTCACGTACGAGATCATTGTAGTTGTTAAGGCCTTTAATGACATTAGATATTCTTTTTTCTAGTTTTTTCAAATTTTCTACGAATTGATTTGGTTCTAGTAACGTTAGAGGTAGCATGATGGTACAGTTCTTATACTTTAATGCTTCTTTTCCTTAAATATTATCATCGTTATTAACAAATTTGCGTATTCTTTTCTCTAGCACTATTAAGTCTATTTCTGTGTTGTATTCTGATATAGCTGGATAATTGCCAATTTCATGCATGTGATCATTCCAGTTGGAGCATTTAGTAAACTTACTTATTATCTCTTTTAATACTTCTAAACCTTTATACTATTTATATACACACCATCTCTTAATATTAATAAACTAAATAATTATGTATAACAAAGTGTTTAGTAGTCAATTTACTTCTTAAAATTTTTTAATTTTCTTTTGGTTCTATGTTAGAACAAATACGTAAAACATTAAGACATGAAATATTGACTTATGTTAATCAATATTTTCATTCAAAAGAGTAATACTTAAGTTCTGCCAGAGAGTTATGGTTTTAAAAGAAACTTAGCGTTAAATTATTAATAAATTACTTGTAAAAATAAATCTTATGGAAAGCAAAGCTAAAGCTTGGTTCTTTTGGTTGATCAGTAACTTGGTTGTTATATTTAGCAACATGGAGATAATTTACACCTTTATAAGTGTAGATCTCGAAAAAGAACTGAGACTCACAATCACGCAGATTGCACTAGCTAATTCAGTATATACTTGGACTTTCGCCATCTCACAGTTTTTTAATGGGAAAATGTTTAATGTTTTTTCTAGTAAAAAATTTTATTCTTTCTCAGTATCAACTATGATCCTTGGGTTTTTTGTCATATTAATAGTAACAACTTTGCCCATTTAATTCTGTCGCAAGTGTTGATTGCAACCAGAACATCGTTCGTTTTTATTGGTGCTGCTCATATAAGCAGCATCTGTTTTCCTCTTACCCAATTTTGGACTGATGTTTTCACTAGTGCAAACGATTTCAAGTTTTTATGCACTGGTAATTTAAATATTTTTCTCTAGCTTACTTGCCAAAGGTGCAGGTTAGAAAAATCTGATTGTATGCATAATATTATTTGGTGTGTTGATGTTTGCACTTATGTTTTTTTATCCAAACACGCTTTTAGAAAGCAGTTTAGAAAAAAACTTAATAAAAAGCTCTATGAAAACATTAATATACTCGGTATTAACAATGCTAAAATTAAGAGATATCTGGATAACTTCAATGGTGGGTGCTATTACTTTTGGAACATTTCTGGCACTTAACACCTTGTTGGCTATAAGGCTACTGAGCAACTCAGAACTCAATGCAATGGAGTCAGGTGTAGGAACTGCAATATTGTAGTTTGGCTTTGCAGTTGGTGCTACAATTGCAGATCAAATCTCTAACCTAGAGAAAATAGAAAACATGTAACCTCTGCTTTTGCTCAGCTGAAAGGCACTTCGATTATTATTTTGTTATTCAGCCATTTAACAGTTCACATCATATACTTTTATATGTTAATGTTCAGGTTTTTTGTGGGAGGGCATATGCTTAATTTTACTGTTGCAGTGAAATTGTGAAGCGGAAATATATCAGTACATCGTCATCTATTATCAACGGATTTATATTTATCATGAGCGGTATTATAGTATCAATTTTGGCACTTTTTTCAGATCATAAAATGGCACCTCTTGCGATATTCACAATGTTAGCAGCCACTAGTATTTTAAACTATGCTACAAAAGAGACATACTCCAAATAAGTAGCTTGAACCTTGAGTTGATTGTTATATTATATTCACATGTTGAATACTGACCAAATTATGGATTACGTTATAACAAAGGGTATAACAGTAACTAAGGCAACAATAGCCGAAGATATCAATCAAGAAATTGGATTATCAAAAGAAGACTCCGCTGTAATAATAGATGATATATTGGATGAGATAAAGGCAAGTTTAGTAAAGGATGGAATAGTAAAAATATCGTCATTTGGCACATTCTTGATTAAAAAAAAGAAGGAAAGGCCAGGGAATATACCAAACACGTCAAAAAAAGTGGTAATTCAGGCAAGAAATTCAGTTTCTTTTAGACCTTCAAAAGTGATAAAAAAGTTAATAAATAATCAATGAATAAAGAAAAATTACTCTACACGATCGGAGAAGTAGCTGAGGAGTTGCACTTAGAGCAGCACGTTTTAAGATTTTGGGAAAGTCAATTTCATCAAATTAAGCCCATAAAACTCAAGGGAAGAAGGCTATATGATCATAAGTGTATAGAGGTCATAAAGAAAATAAAGTACATGTTATATGATAAAGGATATACAATAAAAGGAGTACAGAAAGAACTTGATAATGATGTAAAAATCAATCGCGATTCAAAGGATTTATTGCAAGAACTTACTGACTTAAGAGACTATTTAATTAGCAAAATAAATAGTGAGTAAAGTAACAAACAATCATAAGCGCAGTGCAAATGTATGTAAATTGTGTTCATATAGCTGGAAAGCTAACCAAGAAAGTGCGAACTCACGTTAAGAAACAGTTAAAGAAACTATCACACTAAGTGCATAATAACCGTAATGCGCACCTTTTGGTAAGAAAAAATCAATACATTCACAGTAGATTCAACTTAGTTTTGTATGTGGATGTTAGAATGGAAGTTTATACAGGCAAAGAAAGAAGAATAGCAAATATAGTGACCCAGCATTGGAGCGACGTAAAAGGACCAGACAGAGACTGGCCAGAAAGGCACGAAATAGATACTGCAGAAATAATGGCATCATGGCAGCATTGTTTTATTATTGAGGTTAATGATCAAAGTTATATTTGTGAAAATGCAGGAGAAAAGGCCTTTGAGTTTTATGGTTTTGAAAAAAACATGTGTATTGATAATAAATATGCAATTGATGCACCATTTTTACAACTATATAAAATAGATGCAGTTATTGATAAACTCGATACTGTAGTAGATAGCAAGTGTCCAATCAATGAAGAGGAAGAAAGTGAAAGTGTTAAAATGAGGCAAATATTGTTGCCACTTGGGAATAAAAAAAGTATAACGCATATATTGGGAGTCATTACATTTAAGCTCCTTTGATATACAATTTTAAATTACATATTGTGGTTGTGTTGCAACTTTAGGTTGAATGCTATTTGATTCTTCGGTAAAATTACTTATAGTTTATTCGAGATATGAAGAAAATGAAATTGAAAACCAAATCTTCTGTTAAAAAGCGCTTTAATCTTACAGCTAAGGGCAAAGTCATTTCTACTCAATCAGGTAAAAGGCATGGTATGGTAAAGAGGAGCAAATCTAATATTCGCAATCAGCGCGGTACGACAATTCTTGGTAAATCTGACTCGCGTATAGTTAAGCTTTACATGCCTTATGGTATTTAACAAAATGGAGGTAAAATAAAATGGCTAGAGTAAAGCGCGGCGTTACTACTCACGCTCGTCACAAAAAAATATTAAAGTTAGCAAAGGGCTACAGAGGACGTGCAAAAAATTGTTACAGGATTGCGCTACAAAGGGTTGAAAAAGCATTACAATATGCTTACAGAGACAGGAGAAATCGCAAGCGCGATTTTCGTAGCCTGTGGATAATACGTATTAACGCAGCAGTAAGAGGACATGGGCTTACTTATGGTAGGTTTATACATGGCCTCACACTTGCCGGAGTTAATTTAAATAGAAAAGTTCTTGCTGAAATGGCTGTTAATTATAAAGATGATTTCGCAAAATTAGTAGAAACTGTAAGCAGTAAATTAGCAGAAAATTCTTGATTTTCTTAAGCAAAGATATTTAGCGGCATGAGAGTAATTTTCATGGGGTCACCGGAATTTGCTGTTGGTGTACTAAACTTGTTATTAAAGTCGAAAAATGAGATAATAGTAGTATATACCAAGGCTCCAAAACCTTCAGGGCGTGGACAAAAACTAACAAAATCTCCAATACATATGGTTGCTGAAGAAAATGGTATAAAGGTACGCACTCCTACTTCTCTAAAATCTTTGGTAGAGCAAGAAAAGTTTAAAAATTTTAAATCAGATATTGCAGTCGTTGCTGCATATGGATTAATAATTCCAAAAGAAATCTTGAATATTCCAAAGTATGGTTGTATTAATGTTCATCCTTCACTGTTACCTAGATGGCGCGGTGCAGCTCCTATACAGCATGCAATTTTAGCAGGAGACCAAGAAACTGGGGTTAGCATTATGCAATTGAATGAAGGTTTGGATTCTGGTCCCATTTTAAAACAGAAAAAATTTATGATTGAAAAAAATGACAATTACAAGACATTGCATGATAAATTGTCTGAACTAGGCAGTGATTTATTGATGGAAGTGTTAAATAAAATTGAAAAACACGTTCCCTTAGAACAAAACGATGATAATGCATGCTACGCTAATAAAGTGGAAGACTATAAAATTTATGCGAGTGATGTTTGTGAAGTTGCTTATAGGAAAGTTAAAGCATTTTATCCTAAGGCGTTTGTCAAGATAGAGAATAAACGCGTCAGAATACTTGATGCTGATTTTGAAGCAAATGTTTCTTTAACTTCAGCAGGAGGTAAGATTATTAATGATAATATGCACATAAGTTTGGGAAGTGGCACTTTAATTCCCAAAGTTGTACAAATGGAAGGAAGAAGTCCTTGTAGTGTTGAAGATTTTGTTCGTGGCTTAAAATTCAGTACAGTAAAAAAGTTTATAGAATAAATATAACCCTTACATAATTAGCTTATAGTAATAACAGAAACACAGATGAGCAATGCAGCCCGCTTAATTAACAGTACACAAAGTTAGTTGTTAATTCAGGCTGTTCTGGCGGCTTTGTGGAGGAACAAGTCTTTCAATATTGCCAACAACAAAATTAGTTATATCCCCAACTATCTTATCCAATTTGTCGTTTATGGCTTTACCTGTCGCTACATCTTTAGCATATTCATATAGAACTAAAGCAGCTACAGCTGTACATGCTGTGGTTAAACCGGTTTTCGCTATAATTAGCATCGATAGCCCTGCTGCAAATATGGACATTAGCCCAATAGCTAGGTTTATAATTTTATTTTGTGTCGTTTGTTGCGCTGCTTGGGCTTGATCTGCCTGCTTGTTTTCTAAAACATTCAGTATTGTTTTTAAGGCAATTTTTATCGCTATTGTTGCAACTGAGACCATAATTAGCCCTATAGCTATTTTTGCTAAAAGAAAAATCGACGGCTGCATCATTACGAATAATAGCAAACCAGCCCCTATAGCAAGCAATTTGATATTTATTTCTTTAGATTGATTTTTATTATCAGGCATTACAACTTCCCCATTCTGCTTAATAAGCTATTTAATTTAACATGAAGTGCAAAAGTAACCAAGATATATTTTATGCAAAAGAGTGTATTAAAAAGTGTTTTTCATGTTGTTCTTTACTAATTCACGATTAGGTTTAAAATTTTAGAAAGAGGTTTTCTAACTTATTGTATCATTTAAAACTCTTATATATCGTTTTGAATCAATTGGAGAGAATTTAAGTGCAAAACGCGGTTTTAGTTTTACAAGATGGCAAATGCTTTTTGGGAAAGTCGGTAGGTAAAAAGGGCAAGTGTATAGGTGAAGTCTGTTTTACCACTAGCACAACTGGCTACCAGCATACTATAACTGACCCTTCTTTTGCTGATCAAATTATAACGTTCACTTTCCCTCATATTGGTAGCATTGGGATAAATAACAAAGATAATGAAGGAGAGAAAATTTTTGCAAGTGGTGTAATTATGCGTGAACTTTCTCCTGCATCTCATCCTTCTTCATATATTAGTTTAAATGACTGGTTAGAGAAAAATGATGTAGTTGGAATATCAGGAGTTGATACTAGAGCTTTGACGAGACATTTGAGAAAATATGGATCTCAAAATGGAATAATATGTTCATTAACCTGCCCTCTAGCGTGTGACACTGGAATCTATAATGATCAAGCCACACGGGTAATAGAGGATCTATTGGGTGAACTAAATAAATACAACCCTAAAAGGGGAATAAGAATAATAAATAAAGTCAGCTTAAATAATAACTTTAAAAACGATCCTAATGCAAAATACAAAGTTGTGGCGGTTGATTTCGGTGTAAAGGCTAGTATAGTTACACGCTTAATAGAGCTTGGTTGTGCAATCGAATTGATTAAGCCAGAGAGAGGTTGTGCTCAAAAAATATTAAACATGGATCCGGATGGTATAGTGCTTTCAAATGGTCCTGGTGATCCACAGGAAATAGGAGAGAGTATAATGCCAGAGATAGAAGTTGTTATAAAATCCAAAATACCAATTCTCGGCATATGCATGGGTCATCAGTTACTTGCGATCACTTTAGGGGCAAAAACCATCAAGATGCATACTGGTCACCGAGGAAGTAACCACCCAGTTTACAATGTAAGTAGCGGAAAAGTTGAGATCACAAGCCAAAATCATGGTTTTTTTGTTGATTCAGCTTCTCTTCCAAGTAATGTCAAGATTACTCACATTTCTCTATTTGACAATAGTATAGAGGGAATAATGATGAAGAATTACCCGGTCTTTTCTGTGCAATATCACCCAGAGAAAGCGCCGGGTACGCACGATTCACATTATCTATTTAGGCACTTTATTAACAATATTGAGTTGTATAAAAAAAAGTCTGCATGATTTTAGTCAGATAAAGTTTTATTGCTTGATTTTTTAGTTTTAGATATTTAGCATTAAATATAATAAAAGCTTAAGATAAGGTATTTGGGTAGTGCTCTCTTAACAAGTTTTTGTGGAGGAGTGACTGAGTGGTTAAAGGTAACAGACTGTAAATCTGTCCGCATTGCGTACGTAGGTTCGAATCCTACCTCCTCCATTGTGCGGGTATAGCTTAATTGGTAAAGCTCTAGCCTTCCAAGCTAGTGAAGTGGGTTCGAATCCCACTATCCGCTCTTTTTTTTGTTGTATTTTTATAAAATCAACATATTATTTATTTATGTATTTATATTTTAGGTGGAAAAGTTTAAATTATGACACAAATAGTAGAAGCATTTGGGAAGCCACATGTGAATGTAGGGACAATAGGGCATGTGGATCATGGGAAGACGACGTTGACAGCGGCGATAACGAAATATTATGGAAGTTTTGTAGCATACGATCAAATAGACAAAGCACCTGAAGAGAGGAAAAGAGGGATAACAATAGCAACGGCGCACGTTGAATATCAGACGGAAAAGAGGCATTATGCACATGTTGATTGTCCTGGACATGCTGACTATGTGAAGAATATGATAGTAGGTGCAGCGCAGATGGATGCAGCAGTACTGGTAGTGTCTGGAGTTGATGGGCCAATGCCACAGACAAGAGAACATATACTACTCGCAAAACAAGTTGGTGTTAAGCATGTAGTAGTATATATAAATAAAGCCGACGTTGCTGATCACGATATGATGAGTTTGGTGGAGATGGAAGTTAGAGAATTGTTAACTAAGTATGGCTTTCCTGGAGATGAGGTACCAGTTATCGTGGGTTCAGCATTGAAGGCGTTGGAAGGGGATGAGAATAGTGAATATGGTAAAAAGTCAATGGATAAATTGATGAAAGCATTAGATGAGTATGTGCCAGATCAGCCAAGGCCTGTGGATTTGCCATTTTTAATGCCAATTGAAGATGTATTTTCAATATCGGGGCGTGGAACGGTAGTAACAGGAAGAATAGAAAAGGGAGAAATAAAAACAGGTGAAGAGGTGGAGATAATAGGTCTAAAAGCGACACAAAAGACGATATGTACTGGTGTTGAAATGTTTAAGAAGATGCTGGATAAGGGAAGTGCAGGACTCAATATAGGGGTATTACTTAGGGGAACAAAAAGAGAAGAAGTGGAAAGGGGGCAAGTATTAGCAAAGCCAGGAACGATAACGCCACATAAGAAATTTAAGGCTGAGGTGTATATATTGAAGAAAGAAGAAGGAGGGAGGCACACACCATTTTTTGTGAATTATCAGCCACAATTTTATATAAGAACTACAGATGTAACGGGGAGTATAAAATTGCTGGAAGGAAAGGAGATGGTAATGCCAGGAGATAATGTAAGTATAGAAGTGGAATTACAGGCATCGATAGCGATGGATAAGGGATTACGTTTTGCAATAAGAGAAGGTGGTAAAACTGTTGGTTCTGGTGTCGTTTCCGAAATTTTGGAGTAAGTTGGTGACTAAGATTGAGCAAGAGATACATATTAAAATTGAAGCTTTTGATTGTTCAAGATTAGAGGAGTATATTAGAAAGTTTGTGCGTGAATTTAAGGATAAATTAAAGCATTCTGGTGCAAGGTTATCTGGTCCGGTTGCATTACCGAGAAGGAATTTTAAATTTAATGTTAATAAATCTCCTCACGTTGATAAAAAATCTCGTGAACAACTTGAACAGAGGATTTCTAAACGTTTGATTGTTTTGTATAATCCCACTCCTACTATAATGCAAATGCTTGGAAGTTCATCTTTCCCTTCTCCTCTTCCTGGAGTAGAGGTTGATTCAAAAATCAAGAAAGTTAAAGTTTAGGAGAGGAGAATGAAGAGGATAAATTCGCTAAAAAGAATTGGTTTATTAATGATAAATATTGGTCACACTGCTGTATACTCTAATAATGGTCGCGTGGCTGTGACTTTATTGTATCTCGATGAAACTTATGTTCTTGATATAAAAGAGCAAGGTAAGTGTGGTTATAATTCAGTTATTTTAGGTACTGGAGATTTTAAAAATATTGCAAAGCCGCAGTTAGAGTATTTAAAGGAGAGAGGAATAAGTAGTAGATGTAAATTATATGAAAGTAGATTAAGTGATCTCTCAGGAATAGAGTGTGGTAAAAGAGTGGGTATTAATCATTTTGTGGTTGGTCAATATCTTGATATTACAGGTTATTCTGTAGGTAAGGGGTTTGCTGGTGTGATAAAACGACATAATTTTAGTGGGCTTAGGGCATCTCATGGTGTTTCTATTGCTCATAGGTCACAAGGTTCTACTGGTCAATGTCAGGATCCTGGTAGGGTATTTAAGGGAAAAAAAATGGCTGGTCATTTAGGTAGTAGTAGGGTAACTGTACAGAATATGAAGATATTATCTATCGATCATGAAAATAATATAATAGCTGTAAAAGGCAATAATGTTCCTGGGTTTAGAAATTCTTATGTTTTTGTAAGGGATGCAGTTAAAAAGTCTTTACATAAAGATGTTCCTTTTCCAGTAAGTCTGCTGTTAGATGCAAATGATGGTGATGCTAGTGGTTTGGTAAATTAGTTATGGAATGTAAATTAGTTAATCTGTCTAATGATAGTGTAGGTATTGCTCATCTTAGTCCTATGATATTTTCTGTTGAGCAAAAATTGAGTGTTTTGCATGATATAGTTAGGTGGCAGTTAGCAAAAAGAAGGGCTGGTGCTCATAAAACAAAAGGCATCAGTGATGTTTCTGGCACAACAGCTAAGCCTTATAGTCAGAAACGCACTGGTAGGGCAAGACAAGGGAGCTTGCGGTCTCCTCAATTTAGAGGTGGTGGAGTTATTTTTGGTCCTGTTGTTAGAAGTCATGCCTATTCTCTTAATAAGAAAGTACGCAAACTTGGTTTAAAAATTGCTTTATCTCTAAAATATTTTAATAATCAAGTAATTATTCTTGATAATTTGAATGTTGATGTGAAAAAAACATATGAAATGTGTGAATATATTAGAAACTTTAAATTTTCTTCCTTTTTGATAGTTGGTGATTATGGAGATGGGTTGCTACGTGCTACTAGAAATCTACATCATGTGAATTTGATCAAGCCTATTGGGTTGAATGTCTTTGATATATTAAATCACGAATGCATAATGTTGACAAGCGACGCTTTAAAACATCTCGAAGGTAGATTGTTATGATTAAGTATAATAATATAATAAAATATCCTATCATTACAGAAAAAGTCTCTTTTTTGAGGGAGAAGTTTAATAAATATTCTTTGTATGTTTGCGTAAATGTAAATAAGCATAAAATAAAGTCGGCAATAGAGTTTCTATTTAATGTCAATGTTTCCTCTATAAATGTTGTTAGAGTTAAACTTAAACGTAGGCGCTTTAGAGGTGTGAATGGCTATGAAAAGCAAAAAAAGAAAGTTTATTTCTCTTTAGTGGATGGTCAAAAATTAGATATAATGAGTGTTTAATATGGGTATAAAATTTCTTAATCCTGTCACTCCGTCCTCTCGTGGAACTGTGTTAGTGAGTAAAGTTGGTTTATCAATAGGTAAGCCAGAAAAGTCTCTTACGTTTGGTAAAAAGTCCAGTGGTGGGAGAAATAATTGTGGTAGAGTTACAACTCGTCATAAGGGTGGTGGTCACAAAAAGAAGTATAGAATTATAGATTTTAAACGTAACAGAAATGATCAGGGCATAGTTGAAAAAATAGAGTATGATCCAAATAGGGGTGGTTTTTTAGCGTTAATATCATATAAGAGTGATAATGCTAAATCTTATATATTGGCTCCACAAAATATAAAGCCTGGTGATATTGTGATGTCAGGTGATGATTCTGATATATTGCCAGGCAATTGTTTACCATTGAAGTGTATACCTGTTGGTTCTTTTGTTCATGGTGTTGAGTTAAAGCCAGGTAATGGTGCTGTAATTGCTCGAGCTGCTGGTTGTTATGCACAAATTGTTGGTCGTGATGGCAACTATGTTTTATTACGATTGAGGTCTGGTCAAGTTAGGTTGATTTTATCTTCTTGCAAGGCTACTATTGGTGTAGTTTCTAATCCTGATCGTAAAAATAGAAAATTGGGTAAGGCAGGAAGAAGTAGATGGTTGGGAGTGAGGCCTACTGTTCGTGGGGTTGCTATGAACCCAGTGGATCATCCTCATGGGGGTGGAGAAGGCAAGACTTCTGGTGGACGTCATCCTGTTACTCCTTGGGGTGTTTCAACAAAAGGAAAGAAAACTCGGAAGAAAAATAAATTTAGTGACAAGTATATAAAACAATTGAAAGGTTAGTTTATGAGTAGGTCTGTGTGGAAGCCACCTTTTTGCCATCCTTCTGTGCTAAGGTTGGTGAATAGAGCTTTAAAGGAGGGTTCTATTAATAAGGTGATAAAAATTCATTCCAGGGGTTCTGTAATTCTTCCTAATTGTTTGGGTTTAAAATTTGCTGTTTATAATGGTAAAGATTATATACCTGTTAATGTGAATGATCAGAATATGATAGGTCATAAATTTGGTGAATTTTCACCTACTCGTAAATTTACTGGGCATAGTGGCGATAAAAAGGCAGCAAGAAGGTAATTGATATGAAAAACAAGAATGTAGTAATTAAAGCTAGTTCTAGGGCTTTAAAATCAACTCCTCGTAAGTTAAACTTGGTTGCCAGTTTAGTACGCGATAAGAAGGTTTCTTTTGCTACTGTGCAGTTGAGGTTTTGTGAAAAGAAGGCTGCTGCCCTTATAGGAAAAGTGTTAAATTCTGCAGTTGCTAATGCTCAGTACAATTATGGGTTGGATGTCGATAATCTGTATATAAAGGAAATTTTGATAGGCAAGTCTTTTACTTTGCGTAAGGTATATCCAAAAGCTATGGGTAGGGCTAATAGAGTTAGCAAGCGTTATAGTAGTATGACTATAAAGTTAGAGGAAATTGTGTGATTTGTAAGAGTATAAAATTAGTGAGGGATGTGTAAAATATGGGGCAAAAGGTTAATCCTATAGGATTTAGGTTGAAAATAAATACTAATACTTGGGATTCTATTTGGTATGCTAATAAAGATTACAAAGAGAAATTGCATCAGGATTTATCTATTCGCAGTTACATAAATGAGTCTTTTAAGCATGCTGGTCTTTCCAAAATAATTATAGAGCGTAAAGTTGATCTGGTGTCTGTAACGATACATTCTTCTAGGCCTGGGGTGATAATAGGTAAAAAAGGTTTGGATATTGAGAAGGTAAAACAAAAAATAGCTGAGAAAGTAAAAAATAATGTAGAGGTGAATATAGTAGGAATAAAAAGATCCGAGATAGATGCAACTTTAATATCAAACAGCATAGCACAACAGTTGGAAAAACGTGTTTCATTTAGAAGAGCGATGAAAAAAGCTATTCAAAGTTGTTTGAGAATGGGAGGTGGGGGTATTAAGGTAAGTTGTTCTGGACGTCTTGGTGGAGCTGAGATAGCTCGTACTGAATGGTATAAAGAAGGTCGTTTGCCTTTGCATACTTTACGTGCTAATATAGATTATGCTTTTTGTGAAGCAAAAACTATATATGGTATTATAGGAGTTAAGGTTTGGGTTTATATTGTTAGTTAAGGTGTATTGAAATGTTTGTTCCCAAAAAGAGTAAGTATAGAAAGATGTTTAAAGGGCGAATTAAGGGTAATACGAAAGGTGGTAGCACACTATCTTTTGGGGGTTATGGCTTAAAAGCTATAGAAGCAGGTAGGGTTCAGTCTAAGCATATTGAGACTGTGAGACGTGTAATATCTAGGACGTTAAAACGTTCTGGTAAAGTGTGGATAAGAATTTTTCCTGATACTCCTGTTAGTAAAAAACCGGCAGATGTACGGATGGGTAAAGGAAAAGGTAGTGTTGAATTTTGGGTGTTTAAAGCTAAGCCTGGTAAGGTGTTGTTTGAAATTAGCAGTGATGTTTCCATACATTTAGCAAAATTGGCGCTTGAGAAGGCAATTGCTAAACTTCCTATAAAATGTAAATTTGTATCTAATCATAGTTAAATGGAGTTACAATGGATATAGCTGATATTAGATTGAAATCCTCGCAGGAATTGCGTGAAATTCTTGTAAATTTGAGAAAAGAGTTTGTTAATTTGGTTTTTCAAAAGAGGTTGGGTCAGTGTAATAATATTTCGCGTTTTGCCTTGATAAGAAAGAGTATAGCTCGTGTTTTGACTGTATTAAGTGAAAGAAAAATAGAGGAAAGGAATGCCTAAGAAAGTTTTTTGTGGTGTTGTAACTAAGGCTGAGTGCGATAAAACTGTTAAGGTTTCAGTGTTGCGAGTATATAAGGATAAACTGTACAAAAAAGTTATAAAGAGATACAAAAAGTACACAGCGCACGATGAAAATAATAGTTGCAAAGAAGGAGATAGGGTTTTTATACAAGAGCACAAGCCTATTTCTGCTACTAAAAAATGGGTTGTGGTTCGAGTTGAATAGGGTATTTATATGATTCAGAAAAATTCATTATTAGAAGTGGCTGATAATTCTGGTGCGCGTGAAGTGCTTTGTATTGGCTTATTAGGTGGTAGGAAGGCTGCATCCATAGGTGATATAATTATTGTGTCTATTAAGACTATCAACCCAAAGGGGAAGGTTGAAAGGGGAAAAGTGTATAGAGCAGTTGTTGTTAGAGTGAAAAATCGAATTAGAAAATCTGACAACTCTGTGATTCGTTTTTCTAGCAATGCTGTAGTTTTAGTTAATAATCAAGGTGAACCGCTTGGTACTCGAGTATTTGGTCCAGTAAAAAAGTTGCCATCTGGTTCTTTTATGAAGCTAATGTCATTAGCTGTAGAGGTTTTGTAATGAGTGCGAAAATAAGAAGTGCTGATGACGTTATAGTTTTAACTGGTAAAGATTGTGGAAAAATTGGTAAAGTAATCAGAGTTGTAACGTGTGGTGCTAAGAAAAAGGTTGTTGTTTCTGGGGTAAATGTGAATAAGAAGCATACTAAGCCAAAAGCTGGTAGTAGTGGTGGTATATTAAATAAAGAATTAGCTATTGATATATCTAACGTTGCAATATTAGACCCTAAGTATAAAGCTCCAACTAAAGTAGGGTTTAAGGTTATAGATGGCAAAAAAGTACGTTTTGCAAAAGTTTCTGGCGAAGTAATAGACTAGATTAATATGTTTAAGGAATTGTACAGGGATAGGGTAGTAGAATCCTTAAAGGATAAGTTTAATTACAAAAACATAATGCAAGTGCCTAAACTTATCAAGGTGTGTGTTAACATGGGTGTTGGAGATGCTGCCACGGATAGCAAAGCAATCAATGAGCCGCTTAATGACCTGCATTTAATTGCAGGGCAAAAGCCTGTGTCAATGTCTGCAAAAAAATCTATTTCTGGCTTCAAGATTAGAAAAGGTGCTACAGTCGGTTGTAAAGTAACTTTGCGTAAAGATAAAATGTATGAGTTTTTAGAAAGGTTGATATATATTGCTTTACCAAGAGAAAAAGATTTCAGGGGGTTTAGTGTAAAGCAATTTGATGGTAATGGTAATTTTTCCTTTGGTATAAAGGAGCATGTCTCATTTTTAGAAATAGATTGCAATAAAATAAGTAAGATTAGAGGTATGGATGTTAATATTGTAACAAGTGCAATTAGTGATAAGGAAGCAAAAGAGTTATTGCTAGCTTTTAAATTTCCCTTTTTTGATTAATTAAGAGAAGAGGTATATGGCAAAAAAATCTATGATACAAAAAAATCTTCGTAGGGTAAGATTGTGCGATCAACATAGAGAGAAAAGGGAAAAATTAAAATCTATAATGAATGATAAAAGTATACCTATTGGTGAGAGGTTTGCGGCTCAAAATAAGTTAATTAAAAAGTTGCCTAGAGATTCTTCTCGAACCAGAGTTAGAAACAGGTGTGCTTTAACTGGAAGGCCAAGAGGAGTATATAGAAAGTTTGGTTTATGTAGGATTGTTTTGCGTGATTTATGTTCTTTTGGGAAAATTCCGGGAGTTACAAAGTCTAGTTGGTAATATGATATAAGGAGTATATTGTGGCGTTATCTGATAGTATTGGTGATTTTTTAACAAGGATACGTAATGCTCAATTGGCAATGCATAGAACAACAAGAGTTTTTTTTTCTAAAGTGAATTCTGCTATACTGAAGATCTTAAAGGATGAAGGATATATCCTTGATTACCAAAAGGAAATTGTAGGTAATGTACCGTCTTTTGTTGTAAGATTGAAGTATTATAAGAAGTTGCCTGTAATTAGAGATATAGTTAGAGTATCAAAACCTGGTTGTCGTCGTTATTCTCAATGCAAGGATATTGCTAAAGCGTATAATGGGCTTGGTATTTTTATTATGTCTACGTCAAAAGGAGTGATGACAGACTACAATGCACACAAGTTGAAAGTTGGTGGGGAAATTTTGTGTCGTGTGTTTTAGGTGATTGGAGGAATTTATGTCTCGTATAGGTGCTGCGCCCATCAATATTCCTGTTGGTGTTTCAGTTGAGTACAGCGATGGTAAGGTGTTAATAAAAAGCGCTAAGGCGGAAAAAGAGCTTAGGCTATGCAGTAATGTTGTGTGCAATGTTGTTGATAATCAGTTGTTGCTTTCCGTTGATCAAAGTAAAGACAATTATGGTAAAATAAAACCCATATGGGGCACTTATAGAAGTAATATTAACAATATCATTAATGGTATGGTTAATGGTTTTTCTGTTGATCTTGAGATTAATGGTGTTGGATATAAAGCTGAGTGTTATGATAAGTATTTGACTTTGTATCTTGGTTATAGTCATAGTGTTAAGTATAAGGTGCCTAAAGATGTTGAAATTAAGTGTGTAAAACCAACTCACTTAGTGGTTAGTGGTATGGACAAGCAAAAAGTCTATGTGGTAGCATCTGATATATGCAAGATTAGAAAATATGACCCTTATAAAGGTAAGGGTATTGTTATACAAGGTAAATTTATGTTGCGTAAAGTTGTAAGTAAAAAGAAGTAATTAAGATGAGAAGGTTATATAATTTTTTAAGTAATTTTGAAAAAAGGAAGTTACGTAGTAGAAAGAAGCTCCTTAATGGAGTTAAGCGTTTGCGTGTATCCATATTTAAATCTAATAGACATTTTTACGCTCAGTTAATCAATGACGAAAAAGGAGTAACTCTCGCTTCTGCGTCTACTTTGGATGCTAAAATTAGGGATGTATGTAAAGGAAAGGTCAACGCTGAAACTATAAAACAGGTTTCTTCTTTAATGGTTGAACGTCTATCTTATATGAAGTTAGAACAAGAGTTGGTGTTTGATCGTGGAGCATATAAGTATACAGGGTTGGTTTCTCAGTTTGCTGAAGCTTTACGAAGCTCTGGGTTTAAGTTTTAGAAGGGTTTGAATATGACTATAAAGAATTTACAAAATAATGATGATTTATCGGAGCTTTTAGTTTCAGTACGAAGAGTAACGACAGTTACCAAAGGTGGTAGAAGGTTTGCATTTTCAATTTTGGTTGTTGTTGGAGATGCGAAGGGTAGGGTAGGATGTGGAATGGGCAAGCATGCAGAAGTTGCTGAAGCGAGAATAAAAGCTGTAAATGCTGCAAAAAAGTCGATGATTAGGGTGTATTTGCATGAAGGTAGAACTTTGCATCATGATATTAAAGCTAAGTTTTGCTCTGGTGAAATAGTTTTAAGAGCGGCCAGAGCTGGAACAGGTATTATTGCTGGTGGAGCGATTAGATCGGTTTTTGAAGTGCTAGGCATAAAAGATGTAGTAGCGAAGTCTACTAGGTCAAATAATCCTCATAACGTTATATGTGCAGTGTTTAAGGCTTTTGACAATATGTTATCTCCTCGTCAAGTGGCGAGTAAAAAGGGCAAAAAGATTAGCGAGATAGTTGGAAATAGGTAGGTATGAATAGTACTATAAAGTTAAGCTCTATATTTACTAAATTATCAAAAAAAAAGAAGCCTAAGTTGCTAGGTAGGGGTATCGGTTGTGGCAAAGGCAAAACATCTGGTAGGGGACATAAAGGACAGAAGGCTAGGAGTGGTATTTCCATAAATGGGTTTGAAGGTGGGCAACAGTCTATATATACTCGTTTACCTAAAAGGGGTTTTAATCCTGTACGCAGAAATATATGCTCCATAATTAATGTTGGTGATGTGCAGCGCTTAATGGAAGCTAAAAAAATAGTAAAAAACTCTGTTATAGACAAAGAAATGCTGTATAAATTAGGTTTTATAAAGTCTGTCAAGGATAGAATCAAGCTTCTTAATAAGGGTAAGCTGAATGAAAAATGTGTGTTTCATGTTGACTTTACATCAGAAGCTGCAAAAAAATCTGTAGCTTCAGTTGGTGGTAGCGTAAAAATACTATCATAAATAATGAGTAACAAGTCTGTATTTAATAGCTTGGATCCTGCATTATTGTATAAAGGTGATTTGTTAAAGCGCGTATTTTTTACGCTAATCGCTTTGATTTGTTATCGTTTGGGCACTTATGTGCCTATTCCTGGAATTAATCTTAGTATAATTAATGATATCTTCCCTAAAGAAGGTCCTGGTGTTTTTGGGGTATTTAATTTATTTTCTGGTGGTGCATTGGCTAGGATGACGATCCTAGCACTAAGTGTTATGCCATATATAGTTGCATCTATAGTTATGCAGTTATTATCTTCTGCCATCAAAGGAATGAATGAAGTTAAAAATGATGGAGAATTAGGACGTCGAAAGATGAATTCTTACATACGTTATATGACCATAGTATTTTGTGTATTTCAATCAATTACTATTTTAATTGGGTTAGAAAAAATGAATAGAGAAGGAACATTGGTTGTGATTGGGCCTGGTGTTATGTTTCGTACAGTAGGAGTCTTTAGCCTTTTAGGTGGAACGATGTTTCTAATATGGCTTGGTGAGCAAATCAGCGCTAGTGGTGTAGGTAATGGCATCTCGTTGATCATTTTTACAGGCATAATATCAGAGCTACATAGTGCTTTTTCATCCCTGTTAACGTTAAATAAAAACGGTAGCATATCGTTATTTATTATCCTTTTTATTTTTGCGTTGTTTTTTTTACTGTTACTTTTGATTATTTTTATAGAGTCTTCTTATAGAAAAGTCATTGTTCAATATCCTAAAAAGCAGTTTAAAAAGTTATATAATGACGATTTTACTTATATCCCATTAAAGATTAATTTATCTGGGGTAATACCAACTATTTTTGCCAATTCAATTTTGCTGACGCCTATTTCAATTGCAAATTTTTATAAGGGACATGTTTTTTCTGATTTTATTTTAAATTACTTCATGGCAAACAAAGTAATTTATATTATAGCTTACTTAGCACTTATAGTATTTTTCAACTTTTTCTATACTAATTTTATATTTAACCCAGAAGAAAATGCTGATTTTCTTAAAAAGAATGGTGGCTTTATACCTGGTAGAAGACCTGGGAAACACACTTCTGATTACCTTCAAGATATAGTTTTTAAATTAACGTTTATCGGTTCTGCATATTTGGTAGTTATATGTGCCGTACCTGAAATTATAAGATATTATTATGATATACCATTTATTTTTGGTGGAACAAGCTTATTGATTATAGTGAACGTTATTACTGATACTATTATGCAAATACAATCCTATATCTTTTCAAATAGGTACGGTAGCTGGATAAAGAAATATGAGTCTAAGGCGAGGAAATTAAGATGATTATTACAATTTTTGGTCCTCCTGGCTCTGGTAAAGGTACTCAATCAAACCTATTAATAGCAAAGTATAACTTAAAGTTAATTTCAGTAGGGGATTTATTGAGAAATATTATATCTAGCGGTGGCGAGTTAGGTAAAAAAATAAAAGATACCGTAGAATCTGGTAATTTGATTCAAGATGAAGTTATATGTGAGTTGTTACGTGACCAGCTTACATTGGTAGATGATAATTTTTTGTTAGATGGTTTCCCGAGAAATTTAAATCAAGCTCTTTTCTTAACTAGAATTTTGCGAGAGAAGTATAATAGAGATGTGAATATTATTATTGAGTTACAGCTTGATGATAAGATTGCTATTGATAGGTTAAAGAATCGTCTTGTGTGCTTGGACTGTAAGGGTGTGTACAGTGCAACTTCTTTCAAAAATGATGATAATCTTGTTTGTATGAAATGTAAAAGCGCAAGACTAGAGAGGAGAATTGATGATTCTGACTTGTCTGCAATTCATAGAAGGATAAGTGAGTACTACATCCAAATAAAGAGTTTACGTGAATATTATAAAGACAGATTATTAACGGTTAACGCTAACCTTGATGTTGTTCAGGTAAAGCAAGAGATTGAAAGCAAAATTTCTTGCAATTTAGTTTGACCCTAAGTTATTTTATGGTATAACTTAAGAGTTATTATTAATAAAGTATCGTAGTACCAGTGGCACGTATTGCAGGTGTAAATGTTCCAGTAAAGAAATGTGTTCCTTTTGCATTAACTTATATATATGGTATAGGTATTGCTACTGCAAACTCAATTTGCCGTACTTGTGAAATTGATAAGGGTAAGCGTGTTTCAGAATTGCGGGATAAAGACATAGAAAAGGTCAGCAGTTTCATTAGGCAAAATTATAATATAGAGGGTGAGCTTAGAAAAGAAGTGGCTATGAATATAAAGTCTTTAGTGGAAATGGGATGCTATAGAGGGGTAAGACACAGAAAAGGTTTACCTGTGAGAGGACAAAGAACTCATACCAATGCTAAAACTCGTAAAGGTAGATCTTGGTTGCCTATTGCTGGAAGGAAATAAAATTTATTGTTATTGCGAGTTTTAATGAAAAAGACCAGAACAGTGGGTAAAAGTACAAAAAAGTTTGTTACTGGAGTTATTCATATTCGCGCAACTTTTAATAATACTTTTATAAATGTAACTGATGTCCAGGGTAACACTTTATACCAAACTTCTGTAGGTGCGCATGGTTTTTCAGGTTCAAGAAAATCCACGCCTTATGCTGCAGGTAAGGCTTCAGAATCTGCTGCAAAAGTTGCGGTAGAGAAATTTGGTATGAAAGTTGTTTCTATAATAATTCGTGGTCCTGGTTTTGGTGCTGAAGCTGCAGTCAAAGCGCTTCAAGGCTGTCGGTTAACAGTAACCTCAATTGCAGACAAGACTGCGATTCCTCATAATGGGTGTAGGTTAAGGAAAAAAAGAAGAGTATAGGATATTTGAAAAGGTTATTTTATGTATCATAATGACAGTGTTTCTATTTTTGGCAATTTAGGTAAGTTGACTAGACCTAATTCAATTAAAGTGGTGCCAGGTGACTCAAATAGAAAAGGTGATATAGTACTAGAGCCATTGGAGAGTGGTTTTGCTTTAACGTTAGGTAATGCATTAAGGCGTGTGATGTTATCTTCTCTTGTAGGTAGTGCTGTTTATGGAATAAAAATCGCAGGCGTAACTCATGAGTTTACTTCAGTTCAAGGAGTAAGGGAAGATGTAACTGATATAGTACTAAATATGGGTATGTTGAGGTGTAAATTGAATGGCACTTCCAGTAAATGCTTAAATTTGAGTGCTAAAGGACCTTGTCAGGTATTGGCTGGTATGATAGAGACTGATGATCAGTGCTTTATTGTTAATAAGGATTTACTGATATGTACGCTAGGGCAGAATGTAGAGCTCAACATGACTATATATGTAGCTAGCGGAAAAGGCTACCTTCCTGTTATTAAATCTAAAGAAAACGAGTTTTTGAAGCTTATGAATGAGCAGGACTTAATTGGTTTCATTCCGGTTAATGCTCTGTATAGTCCTGTCAACAGAGTTTCATATAAGGTGGAGAATAGTCGTGTTGGTCAAGTTACTGATAAGGATAAGTTGATATTGTCAGTTGAGACTGATGGTACAATTTCTCCAAGTCAAGCTGTTGATTCTGCTGCAAGGATATTGCAGGAGCAACTTCAGCCTTTTATTAATTCTGATGCAGGTTATAAAAAATCACATATTTCTTCGTCTAGTGGTTATAGAAATTTGTGTTACGACCCTGTTTTATTGCGTAAAGTGGATGAAATGGAGTTGTCTGTTAGGTCACATAATTGCTTGAAAAATGAGAATATTACTTATATAGGTGATCTTGTGCAGAGAACAGAGAGTGAAATGTTAAGAACTGCCAATTTTGGTAGGAAGTCTTTGAATGAGATTAAAGCGGTTTTGAGTAATTTGGGCTTATCTTTAGGTATGGATGTCCCGGGTTGGCCGCCTAAGGATATAGATGCATTGGCTAGACAACATACTGATGAAGATTAGGTGATATATGAAACATGTAATAAAAAAGCGTAAACTGTCTCGTTGCACTGAGCATAGGTTATCGATGTTGAAGAATCTATCTATTTCATTAATTAACCATGAGCAAATTATAACTACTTTACCGAAAGCTAAAGAACTTCGTCCATATGTAGAAAAATTTATTACAGTTGCTAAAAATAAAAATACTTTGCATGGTAGAAGGCTTTTACTTTCACGCCTTCATAACAATGAGTTAGCAGTTGATAAATTATTGAATGTTTTAGCTAGTCGTTATCATGGTCGTAATGGTGGGTATTCTAGAATAATAAGATTTGGCGCTCGAAAGGGTGATTGTGCTTTAATGGCAGTGGTAGAACTAGTTGATAGGGATATTGCAGCAAAGGGTAAGGTCTATAGTAAAAGTAAAAAAAGAAGCGGAGAAGGAAATAAAGTAGTTACAAAAAGTTAATTGTTATCATTTTCTGATGATAGGTTGTTTTGGTGAGTTATTGATTTTAATATATTTTAAGCTGAAGTGGTATTATGTTATAAAGCACCGTTATCGTTGTAAGTTTGATGAAATTGGCTTAATTGTATCTAAAAAAAAGAGCTGATTTTTATGGAAGTTAGAGCAGTCTACTTGGAAAAAAGATACCGCTATCTTCTCTTCAATGTCAGTCTATTGTAAATTACTCCAAATGTTTTCTAAGTAAAAACCTTATTTTTTTAGATTATTCAGTCAGGTATGATTTATGTTTTCTTTCTCTAAAGAAAGGACCTGTCTATATAAAAAATGCTTGAATTGAAGAGTGACGGCTAAAGTAATTTAGATTTACTAAAATAGATTTATGACTAAATTTTCCAATTATAAGTTATACCTTAAGTTGTTGTTCTGGTACGTGACGCCATCTGCCACGCAAATTGCCTGCAAATCTCACTGTTCGTGCAGTTGTGTGTCACGCTGCTTAGATGATAGGAGGTAATGCAAGAGAAAAAAATTAGGGCTTTGCTAGTTTGGTCTTTTATTATAATAATTATAGATTTATGTTCTTAACGAAAATGATGCTTAGAGCCTTCTTCTTGATTTTTATATTCACAGTGTTTATGCCACTGCCAAACGCTGATGCAAGGAAATATATCACAATTGTTGGATCTTCAACTGTTTTTCCTTTTATCTCGTTTATAGCTGAAGACTTCAGTCGTGTGTTCTCCTTTAGGACCCCAGTTGTGGAATCAATAGGAAGTGGGCCAGGGTTCAAAATGTTTTGTTCAGGAATGGGGGAAAACACGCCAGATATCGCCACTTCATCTCGTCCTATAAAAGATGCAGAGAGAGAGCTATGTAAAAGGAATAAAGTTAATGAAGTGGTGGAAGTTATTATTGGCTATGATGGAGTAGTAGTCGCAAATTCGAACCAAAGCCATAGATTTGATTTTACAAAAAAGGATTTATTTGAAGCTTTATCCTTATATTCCCAAGAAGATGGTGAGCTAGTAAAAAATAATAAGAAGTTTTGGTCTGATATAAATCAGGTTTTACCAGAAACAGAAATTGAAATTTATGGTCCACATCAAAATATGGGCACGTACGAAACTGTGATTAATTCTATTATGCTTGATCAATACTCATGTATGAATTCAGGAATTTTCAAAGAGAATTATAAGGATTCAGAAGAAAGAAAGAAAGCTTGTAGTAGTATAAGGGATGATGGAAGGTATATAGAAGTTGGTATTAATGAAAACATAATAATACAAAAATTGAAAAGTAACAAAAATGCCTTAGGGGTATTTAGTTTTAGCTTTTTAATGAGGAACCAAGATAAAATACAGGGAAGCACAATTGCAGGGATTGAGCCAACTTATGAAAATATATCGTCGGGCGAATATACATTAGCAAGGCCTCTATATCTTTACATAAAGAAAGAACACTTGAATACCGTTGATGGATTAAGAGAATTCATTAGAGAAGTTGTAGATTCGATCAGTACTAAAGATGGATATCTATCTAGGCTCGGTCTAATCCGGCTTTCAGATGAGAATATAAAGAAAGTTGCAGAAAAAATTTATGATATAGCGTAATATCTTTTTTTTCTAGAAGGTACCTCTATGGAAAATCATCACCACTTGCAAACTTTCCGCTCAGTTGTATTTATTGTTGGAGTATTCTTATTGTTATTTAGCTTAATAATGGTCATTCCTGCTATTACTAATAAGTGTCTGAGCTACGAATGGAAAAATTTTCTAGCTGGGTTCATAATTACCTCTACATCTGGCGCAACTTTTATTTTATTAGGTAGACTAATTAGATTGCATGGAATGCCCGCTATTTTTGCGATTACTAGTTGTACCTGGGTTGCTTTATCTCTATTTGCAGCTATTCCATTCTACCTTGATAATCTGAGCTATGTTGATGCATTGTTTGAAACGGTATCTGGCCTTACAACAACAGGAGCAACTGTATTTAGTGATGTCGAAAAGCAATCTCCAGGAATACTGCTATGGAGAGCAATGCTGCACGGCATAGGAGGTTTTGGTATAATCACTGTAGGAATTGCGGTTTTTCCTATGCTTAAGGTTCTGAGTCTAAATAATTTACTTTATTCTGAATATTCAGATGCTACAAAAAGAAGATTACCAAACACACGAAGTGTAATGATTCATGCTACTGCAATATATTATGGCTTAATTTTGCTATGCATATTTTTCTATTATTTGGCTGGTATGCCATTATTTGACGCAATATGTCACGGGATGTCTGCTGTATCAACTGGTGGATTTGCTAACTATAACGATTCCATAGGGCACTATAATGATCCCATATTGAAAGCCATCACGATCATCTTTATGATCTTGGGTTCTCTGCCTTTTCTTAGCTATTTAAGAATTATAGGACGATTATATATTTACCATGATGAACAGGTCTTTTACTTTGTTAGAATAGTTATTGTCTCATCTTTATTTGCTTATTTTTGTTTGTATAAAAATGTTAATTTAGGAATATCATTGTCATTTATAGACAGCACATTTACCATCACTTCTTTTATCACGTCAACTGGCTATGTGGTGTGCAATTACGTAGATTGGAGTTTTATTTCAGTCTTAGCTTTTTTTCTAACCTTTGTTGGTGGATGTGGTGGTTCTGCAAGTGGTGGAATCAAAGTCTTCCGTTTAATTGTTTTTCTGAGATCTATAGGAAATCACTTTCATCTTTTACTTAACCCTGATGCAGATAATAGAGTAAAATTTAATGATAAGACCCTAGAAAATGATGAAGTTCGCTCTGTCTTTACGTTTTTTGCAATTTACATATTAACGTTCGCTATATCATCAATAGTGATGTCTTACTTAAGTAACACAGACTTTGTAACTAGCATTAGCTCAGTTTCTGCAACGCTAACAAACTCTGGTCCAGGATTCAGTAACTTAATAGGACCTTCAGGTAATTATTCTTCTTTTAGTAACGAAGTAAAGCTATTTCTGTCGTTTTTAATGCTGCTTGGCAGACTTGAAATATTGCCAATCTATTTTTGTATAGGCAGCTTGTTCTTATTTAACAGAAGAAAATAGCTTAATCGGAGTGGACTGAGCTGGGGTAAAGGAACATAGCCTAAGCGATATCACCCAATTGGCTGATTGGTATTCGGATTTTTTTAGCCACAAAAACAGAACTAAAAATTCCTTAGCAAATTTTAGCAGCTCCCTAATTATGATATTAGGGGTATTTATGACTCAAAACTTATTTTTGATCCGTGCGGGTTCAATGACGAAATTCAATAAAAAACTCGGGTATTTTTTGGCGGGTTACATCAAATTGTTAGGGTTGCATGTCTTTTAAATTTTTTCTACATTCAGACAAATCGTGCTTAAACAAAGGTCAGCATATTATTGCGGTGCCAATTTAAAGTATTAGAGGGTCAAAACTCACACCACGGGGCTTCTTTTTTTATTTAGTAAATTTCTTAATGTTTGTAGCTAAGGCAATTCATGAACTGGGTAAGAAACCAGCGCGTGGCACTGGAATGGACACATTTCCCCGGTGAAGATCACTATCAAATCATACAAGAGAAAATCGAGGATTTTTACCAATCAAAGTTTTTGTCTTGTGGTTTTATTTGTGATATTGCCACCAGACTGACCAATAAACAAAAGATTATATAAAGCCCAGCTGCAAAATTTACTTGAGGAAATGTTGTAGTAATCCAAATGCATACCATAGGAGTAAATCCCCCATGCAAAGCAAAAGAGATGTTGCGTGATAAACTCACTCCACTAAATCTAACATTGGTGGGAAAAAGTTCAGATGTGACTATTCCTATGGGAACTATACCTCTTTCTATTATAGAAAGAACCATTATGCTCAACGTAATCATAAGGTAATTTTTATAATAATACGCAACAGATAACACAGGACAACACAGTACCATTGTAATTACTATAAATAAGATTGCAATGCGCTCCTTCCCCACTTTGTCAGCCAACATTCCAAATGCTACTGAAGATATCGGCATCAATATACTAGTTATAATCAACACAGCTTCATTGACATATGTTATTAAATACGTTTCAACCGATACTATTTCTTTTGCAATTGTTCGAAGAAATACAGTAAACCCAACAGCAACATTAACAGGTATAGCTATTAAAATAGCAAGTATAAGAGCTCTTTTGTGATGCTTTATAAGTTCTATTATTGGTAGATTAGATAAATTTCTTTGTTTTCGATTTTCTTCATATGCTGGAGTTTCTCTCAATGTATATACACTGTATACACTAATTAATCCTAAAACGGCTGAAAAAGTAAACGGCAGTCTCCAACCCCAAGCGTTAAAATCAGTAGTTTTTTTGCAGATAATTATTATTACCGCAGAAAGCAGTACACCAATGGAACGACCAAAACCCATCATTCCAAAAAACATTCCTAAGCTATCTTTTCTATTAGATAAATGCTCTATGAGATAAACAGAACTTCCTTGTTCACCGCCAAGTGCAATTCCTTGTGTTATATGAATCGCAATAAGCAACACAGTAGAAGTTATGCCTATTTGGTTGTAACATGGAACAAATGCAACTAGACTAGATGGTATCATTATAAGCAAGACGGTAGTTATTAGTGCTATCCTTCTCCCATACTTATCACCAACGTGACCAAATATGAATGCACCAGATGGCCTTATCATTGCACCCAGCCCTATAATCCCAAATAATTGCAGTATGTTACTGTAAATATCTTGCGCAAAACAAAACTCTCTGCTGATTATATTAGCCAAATCAGTAAAGAGTATGTAGTCATACCATATTGCAATCCTGCAGAGAATAGCTGATATCAACGCCCTTGTTTGCTGATTGTACACTAATCAATTTGTAAATGGTTGCCTATTTTAGCCAGTTTTTATAATCTAGTAAAGCTGCAACCTGAGCGCATGGATTTGACTTTTTTGTTATGGTATGTGATAATTAAAATGTTATTAAAATTATGGGCAAAGTTATAATGAATATAGCCTATTTATAGGTATTCTCTTTATGTTATTTAAAGGAATTAAAAAACTCTTAGATTCAAAAGGGTTTCTATCTATCCTGAAAACAATAGGTGTAATTTCTATGATACTATCAATTATATCTCTCCCGCTTATTATATTAACCTTTTTTAAGCCTTACTATCCCATCACCTCTAATAGTAGGTATAGTAGGTGGTATCGTTGACGCTATTTCCATAATACCATTAACAGCAGCTTACATTTTTTCAATAATATGGAAAAGGTTAACTCAACAGCCCGACGACTATCAGTTCTTGTTCTTTACCCCTTTGCTGTTTATTGGAAACGTTGTAGATGCGGTTTATATTGCTACGAGTGGTGCTTTTTCAATATGTAAAGTAGATTCCTTAACATCTTTATCAGCAGCACCGGAGTCTTTATCCATGGTGGAAATAAACACATTAGCACTTATGATTTCAACTGCAATTGTAGTAGCTATCGTAATCACACTCGCTAAGCAAGCTAAGGAGTACATAGCAGGTAAAATAACGCAACCAAAAGAAGAATCTGTTGAACCGTCAATGGATGGAGCAAAAGAAGAAAAAATTGCTGAAAATAATGAGGAGAAAGTACCTCTTTTGTCTCAAATATAAAGGCGCCATCCCAGCGCTCAGACACATAACTGTACGAACATTTGTTTTGCTAGAGCGATTCGTGCAACAAACGGTACTATCCAAGTGGCTGACACTGGTACCCAGCCTTTCCATGATCACCAAAAACGTTGTATTTTAACATAAAACAACTACTTTTATACTCACTAACTTAATAAAATTCCTGGATTCCAGTGTCTAAGTGCTGAAATGATACCCTTGGAGCACCGTGGAGCAAGTAAATTTCTTGCCCCAAGGTTTCATACTTAGAATCCGTTCATTCCACCTATGCCGCCTGCACCCATAGGAGATGAAGCGTTTTCTTCTTTGTTTGGTACATCAACTATCATTGATTCAGTAGTGATTAGCACACTTGCAACAGATATCGCCGTTTCAAAGGCGATACGAACCACCTTCGCTGGGTCAATAACGCCGGCAGTAAATGCGTTAGCGTAATTCATAGCCTCAACGTTATATATAAGCTCTTTATCATTCTGCTTAATCAAATGATCAATTATGACAGCAGACTCAAGACCAGCATTTTTAACTAATCTCTTGATAGGAGCACTGAGGACTTTCTTGATAATATTTATACCTATCTGTTCTTCGTCGCCTCTACCCTTTAGTTTATCAAGAACAGATGAAGCATAAAGCAGTGCAACTCCACCACCTGGAACTATACCTTCTTCAATTGCAGCTCTTGTTGCATGCAATGCATCCTCAACTCTATCTCTACGCTCTTTAACTTCTACTTCAGTTGCTCCACCAACCTTGAGCACAGCAACACCACCTGATAATTTTGC
Organism: Wolbachia pipientis; assembly: GCF_030373985.1. Lineage (GTDB taxonomy): Bacteria > Pseudomonadota > Alphaproteobacteria > Rickettsiales > Anaplasmataceae > Wolbachia > Wolbachia pipientis_D. Next base: position 208,272 of record NZ_JAUCRB010000001.1, on the reverse strand, counting down.
TAAACGCTCTCTTAGCTTTTCTTTATCATAGTCAGAAGTTGAAGTTTCAATTTGAGATTTAATCTGCTCGATTCTAGCTTTCACTCTGTCAGAGTTGCTATTTTCGCTGACAACCGTGGTATTGTCTTTAGTGATTTTAACATTTTTAGCAGTACCAAGGTCTTCAAGAGTGAGATCTTCCATCTTGATTCCAAGCTCGTCTTTTATGACGTACTTAGCACCAGTTAAAACTGCTATATCTTCAAGCATCTCTTTTCTTCTATCACCAAAACCTGGAGCTTTGACTGCAGCAACTTTTAAACCACCCCGCAACTTATTGATAACCAAAGTACTTAATGCTTCGCCTTCAATATCTTCTGCAATAATAAGTAAAGGCTTACCAGACTTAACAACAGCTTCAAGAATAGGAAGCAAAGGTTGGATAATGTTGAGTTTTTTTTCGGTAATTAATATATATGGATCATCAAGCTCCACAATCATTTTTTCATTGTTTGTGATAAAGTATGGAGAGAGGTACCCACGGTCAAACTGCATACCGGTAGTAAGTTCAACTTCTAATTCTTTTGAACCCTTACTTTCTTCAACAGTAATTACACCCTCTTTTCCAACCTTTTTAACAGCATCAGCAATGCTATTACCAATACCCCTATCACCGTTTGCAGAAATTATTGCAACTTGCGCTACTTCATCTATTTTCTCCAAAGAAATTGTTCGCGACATTGATGTAATTTCCTTTAATACTACATCCTTTGCCTTCTGCATTCCATTTTTAATGCTGACACGATCGTTTCCGGCAGCAATTGATTTTGAGGCCTCCACTATCATATTGCTAGTTAGTATTGAGCACGTTGTTGTACCGTCACCAACTTTGTCGTTACATTGAGAACAACTTTGAGCAAAGATGCTTGTTATTGCAGCATTCAGTGGTTTCTCAGGCTTGATACCCTTCATCACTTTGTAACCATCTTTTGTAATTTCTGGTGCTCCGTAAGGCTTGTTAATCCCTACTGTTTTTCCTCTAGGCCCTGCAGTTACTGCTACCGTTGAGTCTACTATTACTGCAACTTCACGAAAAGCTTCCTGCAACTGCTCGCCTGACACTACTATATTAGTCATTTTTGTCACCTCTTGTTAATAAAAAACTTAGAAAATTATAATAAAATCGCTTACAATGCACTATACTGTGCTTTGTTTAGTTTAGTAAAAATAAAGGCTGCTACTTGACAACAGCAAGTATATCGGACTCTTTCATTACGATAAACTTTTCATCACCGTGCTCTATCTCCGTACCAGCCCATTGGCGATAAAATACTTTATCGCCAGCTTTTACAGTTAAAGCTATGCGTCCGCCACTTGAGTTGCGTGAACCTTCACCAGTTGCTATAACTTCACCTTTAGTAGGTTTCTTTTCAGCACTTGATGGGAGCACAATTCCACCCTGCTTTTCTTCACTGATAGGCTTAATTAGAACACTATCATCTAATACACTTAAGTTTATACTTGACATTTGTTTTCCTCATCAACAAATTAACCTATAAGTTTATATATGCACTTGTAAATTAGATTTCAAGGGCTAAAATTCTTAAAATATAAGAAGACGAAATGTATATGATGTTATATAATAAAGTTTGGGTTTATTGACAGAAATTTTATGAATTATATACCATTACCAAGTCGTGGTATAATAGCTTTATATGGGCCAGATACAAGGAATTTCCTGCAGGGTATTATAACGAATGATATTAATAAGTTGGATAGCCAAAATGCTATTTACTCTTTATTACTTAGCCCTCAGGGAAAATATCTATATGACTTCTTTCTTGTTGAATATAATAAATATATTTTCTTAGAGTGTGAAAATATGCACCTACAGCAAATAATTGAGAAACTATGTTTGCTTAAAACTTATTTGAGAGTGGAGATCAAAGACGTTAGTGCACTATATAAGGTTGGAGTTTTGTTTGATACTAAGTCAACGAAGTGTAGTAGTGAGTCACAAGTTATTTTTCAAGACCCAAGGCACAAATCTTTGGGAATGAGGGTCATACTTAAGGGTGAAATAAAAGAACCGGTTGGGGATTTTACTCAGTATGAAAAAGTTAGAATTCAAAACCTTGTTCCAGATGGAACGAAAGATATGGTGCAAAATTCGTCATTTCCGCTGCAATGTTTAATCGATAAGGTAAACGGTATAAGCCTTTACAAAGGGTGTTATATAGGTCAGGAAGTTGTAAATCGAATGAGCAGACAAGAAATATTTAGAAAAAAGCTTCATCTTGTTGAGGGGGATAATGCGCTTCCAAATATTGGTACTAAAGTAACAAATGAAAGTGATGAGGAAATAGGAGAACTGCGCTCTAGTGTAGACAATATTGGACTTGCATTACTTCATACTGGAAAAAGTCATACAAATTTATATGCTGAAGGGGTTAGAATCTCTGTACGTTAGGACGTTGTAAGAGGTCATAATTAAAGCCTTATGTAGAAATGAAGAAACTCCTTGATAAACTCTCACCGTTCCCCTTAATCATGGTACTGAAGCTAATTATTATCTTCTTTGTACAGATTAAATGACAAAAAAACTTAGTATATTTGGTGTGTCATGTTTAATTTTTTGCACTATGTGCACCTCATGCCTTTACATTGTTGTCTACTACCAGCTAGTGCTGTAAACGCACTTGTTTAGGCGCTTAAAGACATTAAAAACGCCAACTTATAAAATGATAGTGAATAACTAGCTAGCCACGGGGTTTCCTTTGCTTTTTTTTATTTGGTAAATTTCTTAGTGTTTATAGCTAACATGAAGCCAAATACGAGCATTTGTTTTTGTTAAACACAACATATAGGGTTCACTCCAGCGCTTGACATACAACTATACGAGCATTGTGATTCAAGCCTGCCAGGAAGGTGTAATCCAAGTAGCTGAGACTGGGATGACATCATAGGGGATGCTTGGATAACATCGTAGGATGTACTAGGATGCTATCCTACTAGCAGAGACTGCTCTCAAGTCACAAGTTCATACAGTTATGGTGCTCTTTATAAGAAGAGCCATTTAGCTGGTGTTTTTTTCAAGCTGTAGCACTTATGGTGTTTTACATGTTCTTGGTTGATGAATCCCATGTTTGACCAGTAGAGCAGCATGCCTCTTGTCCTGTTATTGCCTTTACAACTGCAGGAACACCAAAAAACACAGCAGTAAATGCACCGAGTGCAAAAAGCGCAGGCCACGGCATTCTACCAAATATCGCAAGCAATGCTGCACCTATTATTACTATTGTAACCATCGGTCCACCTAAGCCTTGAGTATAGCCTATTATACTGCATATCACTTTTGATGTTTGATCAACAGCAGCATTTGCGTCGAACGCAAAGGAGAGAATTAAAGCCACAAATAGAAGAATTTTTTCATTACACCTCCAATGATTTCTATTTTATGCTGCTTCACTTTTATTAGGTTTGAGTAAATGATGCAAAAAGCATCATTTACCTAACTTTTTTCAAAGCTTTTAGTACCTTTGATTTGTAGATCCTTTAAAGGAAGGCTAGTACACTCCTACGAAGTGGGACATGCTTCTACTTTACCTGGTGCTATCGCTTTTACAACTGCAGGAGCTCCGAAAAACACAGCAGTAAATGCACCGAGTGCAAAAAGTGCTGGCCATGGCATTCTACCGAATATCGCAAGCAAAGCCGCACCAATTATCACTATCGTGATCATTGGCCCGCCTAGACCTTGAGTATATTTTATTATATTGCATATTACTGTTGATGTTGGATCAACTGTTGAAGTGTAAGAAGTGAAAGTACGGTTACCATTAGTAGCACTCGCATCAAACGCAAAGGAAAAGATCAAAGCCACAAGTAGAAGAAATTTTTTCATTATACCTCCAATAACTTTTGTTTTATTCTACTTCACTTTGATTAAATTTAAGTAAATAATACTAGAAGTACCACTTACTTAAAATTTTTTGAGGTCTGTAGAATTACTGGAAGGCTCTATCTGCATACCATTGTATCTTGTTTTATTGCTTTTACAACTGCAGGGGCTACGAAGAACACAGCAGTAAATGCATCAAGCACAAAAAGTGCTGGCCACAGCATTCTGCTAAATATTGCAAGCAAAGCTGCACCTGTTATCACTATCATGATCATAGGTCCACCCAAGCTGTGAGTATAGTCTATTATTTTGCATATTACTGTTGATGTTTCATTGTTTGCTGGGGTGGGAGAAGTCTTACTTGCAGCATTTGTATCAAGTGCACAAGAGAGAATTAAAGCTATAAATAGAAGAATTTTTTTTCACTATGCCTCCAATTATTTTTATTTTATGCCAGATTATCCTTAGCCTGTATTAAATTTAAGTTAAGAACATTGGTAAATTTATCATGCTATCAATTTAGCTTTTGGTTTGTAGTGCCCTATTTTATTTAGCCAAACTAATTGAAACAAGTTATAAAATCTGCTAAAGTTCCTTTTATGAAAGGCACCCTTAGCTCAGTTGGATTAGAGCATTTGACTACGGATCAAAAGGTCGGGCGTTCAAGTCGCTCAGGGTGCATCCATTTTTTAAATATACAGGGGCCACACTTGAAATTAATGTATAAAATACCTATCTTTAAAGGTTAAGTACTGAACTATTATATGAATAAAAAAGACTACTATGAGTTGCTGGGAGTAGATAGAAATGCCAGTATTGATGAGATAAAGAAAGCATATAAAAAATTAGCGTTGAAGTACCACCCAGATAGAAATCCTGGTAATAAAGAAGCAGAGGAAAGGTTTAAAGAAATAACAGCTGCATATGAGGTTCTGTCTGATTCTGAGAAAAGAGCAGGTTATGATAGTTACGGGCATGAAGGTAGTGGATTTGATTTTAGCCAAGGTTTTAGTTCTGCAGGGGATTTTAGTGACATATTCAACGACTTTTTTGGTGGAGGGTTTGGTAGCTCAAGTAGATCAAAACCCAAAAGGAACACAATGGGAGTGCCTGGGGCAGACTTACATTATGATCTTGAAATTGCTTTAGAAGACGCTTTTAAAGGAATACAAGCGCCTATACATTATGTCACAAATGTAAAATGTGACACATGTCAAGGTACAGGTAGCGAAGGAGCAATTAAGCCAGTTCAGTGCCACACATGCCAAGGAAGCGGTAGGATCAGGACCCAGCAGGGCTTTTTTACAATCGAAAGAACTTGTGTTACGTGTTATGGGGAAGGAGAAATAATACAAAATAAATGCAAAAAATGCGGTGGAAATGGACGCAGAAGAGGTGAAGTAAATATATCAGTTTCAATTCCGAGGGGTATAGAAGAAGGTGCTAAGGTAAGGGTAAGTGGTAAAGGAGAAGTGGGAGCAAGAGGTGGAAAAAGTGGAGATCTATATGTGTACGTTAAAATCGCTCCACATAAAATCTTTACTCGAAATAAAGCAGATTTACATTGTAAAGTGCCTATAAGAATGACATTAGCAGTTCTTGGTGGTGAAATTGATGTCCAGTCAATTGATGGGGCTAAAATAAAAGTAAAAGTTCCTGAAGGTACTCAAACTGGTACCAAACTACGTTGCAGGGAAAGAGGTATGCCGTATATGAACTCACACGCTCTCGGTGATTTGTATGTACAGGTGATAGTTGAGACTTTAAATCCAAAGAATTTGACTAAAAAGCAAATTGAGCTATTAAAAGTGCTTGAGGAAGAGGAAAATGCAAATATGCAACAGCAATCTGAAGGGTTCTTTAGTAAAGTAAAAAAAAAATAAGAAATTTACTAAATGATATTAAAAGCAGTTAATTATTATTAGATTTCTAAATTAACCTCTATTACCTTAGTAGTTAGTGCACAACTGCACGAACTTGTATCTTTCCGTGTTGCAGTGGGAGAATTGCTATAAATCAATTAACGTGTCATCCAAATAACTGGCACTGGAATGACATTGTTTACTATGTAACATTGTATCATATCACAATGTTCATACAGTTGTGTGTCGGCTACTTGGATAGTACCATTCTTGGTGAAGATTGCTCTCAAAATTGCTACGTAAGCTTACTTGATTTTTATGCTAGTTTTATTAAAAGTTATACTATTTTACATATAATTGCAATGTCTAAGTTTAAGGTATAGGAATGAACCCTACAATTAGGAAAGTTTTTAGTGTTTTTCTCATGATACTATTTACTTCCTTTTCTCATATGAGCAGTGCTGCTGATAATGATCTTGATGCAACCACTAAAGTAATATGCAATATCATTAAATACGTTTGGGGAATGGGTAGTCCTCTTATGACCATAGTGATAATAGGTGCAGCTTTGCTTGCAATATTTGGCAGAATGCCTTGGCCAGCTCTTTTTGCACTTGGTGTATTTTGTGCTGTGTTTTTTGGTACGAAAGCTATCGTGACAAGATTAATTAGTGGTATAGGTTTCTACTATAGACGAATGTGGAGTAGACGAAAAAAGATAAATTCTTTTGCCAATAAATTGCTTTTACCAGATACAACTATAATTGCAATTGAACGACAGAGTTCATTGTTTTGGTATATTGCAACTCTGTCACTATCAATAGCCCTGCATTTTTGGACTATTTTATACCAGTTTTCGATTGCGTTGTTGGTAAAACGAAAAATACTTCACTCTTTTTCAAGAGATTTGTTATACTTAACTTAGATTACTGACTCTCATTATTTTTGGCATATTTCCCTTTGACAGCTAAATGGCTGTTTTATAATGAATTTTGTCAGTAACCACTAAGTTTTTTTAGTTATCATGCAACAAAGCCAGCTGGAACCTAGCCTTTTAGGCTGGATCTTGTGGTCAAGCAATAGAGCAGTTCGTGTGAGCTATATTAGGTAATTTAATATGAAAAGGACCCAATACAATAATTTAATTTCGTCTTATGCTAGGGCGCTGTTTTACATCTCAGAAAATAAGCTGGGTATTATAAGAAAAGAAGTAGAGTTTTTGTTGGCTTTTTTTAAAGATCAACGTGATATTTTTACATACCTATCTCATCCTATTACTTCTCTTGAGCGTAAAAAAGAAGCGATACTTTCTATAAATAAAAATTTAAGTGAGAGCTTAGTGAAATTTATTATGGTTGTACTTGCAAACAGGCGCTCTAGTTTACTAATTCTTATATTAGAAAAATTCTTGAATCTTGTAAGAGAAAATGAAAATGAATTGGAAATTACTATAAAGTCAGCAAAGACTTTAAAGGAATCCGATATAAAAATAATTACTGAATCTTTGAGCTTTCTTGGTAAAATAATAAAAGTAAATAATGTGGTTGACCCTTCCGTACTAGGTGGTTTTGTGGTGAAATATGGCTTTAATTTGATCGATGCTTCACTGAAAAGTTACTTAGATAGAATGGTTGATTTGAGTAAAATGGAAATATTGAAAATAAGGAATTGTGTATGAAAAACAGTATGAATGCTTCTGAGGTAGTAAACATAATAAGAGAAAAGGTCAAGGCGTTTGATAATCCTATAAAGCGAGAAAGTATAGGTGAAGTGATTTCAGTGGCTGACGGTGTTGCATTGGTTTACGGGCTTGAAAAAGCAAAATTCGGTGAGAAGATATTTTTTGAAAGTGGTGTAGAAGGAATAGTTCTTGATTTAGATCATGATACAGCTGGAATAGTGGTGCTTGGTAATGATCGTGACGTGAAAGAAGGGCATACTGTAAGATGCAGTGGTGACGTTATGCGGGTACCTGTAGGGCATGAATTGCTGGGAAGAGTTGTAAATGCGTTGGGCCACCCTATGGATAACGGTGGGGAAATTAGAACTAAGAATAGAATGGACATAGAGTCTAAAGCACCAGGCATTATTGATCGTAAATCTGTACATGAGCCTCTGCAAACGGGAATTAAGATTATAGATCTACTAATTCCAATAGGTAGAGGACAGCGTGAATTAATTATTGGTGATAGACAAATTGGTAAAACTACTGTTGCGCTTGACACTATCATTAATCAAAGGAAAATTAACGACGAATCGGATGAAAATCAAAAAGTTTACTGCGTTTATGTTGCTATTGGACAAAGAATTTCAACAGTGGCAAAAGTGGTAAATAAGCTAAAAGAGAGTGGAGCATTAAAGTATACAACTGTAGTTGTTGCTAGTGCATCTGACTGTGCACCCATGCAATTTCTAGCACCTTACGCTGGTTGCACTATTGGAGAATTTTTCCGTGATAATGGAATGCATTGCTTGGTAGTGTACGATGATTTATCTAAGCATGCTGTAGCATATAGGCAGATGTCCTTGCTACTTAGGCGTCCTCCTGGCCGCGAAGCTTATCCTGGTGATATATTCTATGTACATTCTCGTTTGCTTGAAAGGGCTGCCAAAATGTCTGATGAAAAAGGGCAGGGGTCTCTAACTGCTTTGCCAATTATTGAAACTCAGGCTGGTGATGTATCTGCATATGTTCCAACTAACGTGATCTCAATTACCGATGGGCAAATCTTTCTTGAGTCTGAATTATTTCATAAAGGATTTCGCCCTGCAGTGAATATAGGTTTATCAGTTTCGCGAGTCGGCTCTGCTGCACAATTGAAATCTGTGAAAAAAGTCGCTGGTTCTATAAAGCTAAGCTTAGCTCAGTATAGAGAATTAGAGGATTTTGCAAAATTTGGTTCTGATCTTGATGCTAGTGTCCAATTATCATTAAATAAAGGTAAATATCTTATTGAGCTATTAAAGCAAAAACAGCACTCACCTATGTTAATAGAAGAACAAGTAGTGCTGATGTACATTTTTTCCAATCTGTATGATCAGTTAAGCAAAGTACAAATAAGTGACATCAATAAATTCGAATATGATCTTATCAACTATTTCCATACTGTGCACCCTGGAACTTTAAAAAAGTTGTCAAATAGCATGAGTGATGGTATAAAAGATGATGTTTTTAACATTGTGAGTAGTTTTGTTACTCAATTTAATTGCGTTTAGGTAGTGGTTATGGCTTCATTCATTATTAAGAAGTTTCCTATAACAAGGGGAGGTTTGGAACATATGCACGCCGAGCTTGAAAGGTTAAAGGAAGAAAAACCTTCCGTTATACAAGCTATTGCTGATGCGCGTGATCAAGGCGATTTATCCGAAAATGCAGAGTATCATGCTGCACGAGAAAGGTTAGGTTTTATTGAAGGCCGTATAATGGAGTTAGAAAACAAGCTCTCACATGCAGAAGTAATAGAAGTGAAAAGTTTGTCCGGCGACTCAGTAATGTTTGGTGCAACCGTGACATTGAGTATGTTAAATGATGACGGCAGTGAAGTAGAATATGTTTATAAAATTGTAAGTGAATATGAAGCTAATGTCTCACAGCAGTTGATATCTACTAGTTCACCTTTGGGCAGTGCTTTAATCGGAAAAAAAGTTGGCGAATATGTGGAAGTGGTAGTGCCAAGTGGAGAGAAGTTGTATAAAATAGTTAAGATTGAATTTAAGTAAATTATGGTACAGGGTACCTATGCATCAACTAGCCTATCTGGTATTTCTTCTGTGGGAGATGTGTTAGAGGATGCTCGTTCTGGTAAATTATTTATTTTAGTCGATAATGAAAATAGAGAAAATGAAGGTGATTTGATTATCTTAGCTGAAAAAATAGAACCAGAACATATAGCTTTCATGGTTAGGTATGGTACTGGCATTGTATTTTTAGCTATGACAAGACTTCATATGAGTAGGCTGGGTCTTGAGTTTATGAGAAGAAGTAATGTAGATGAAAAGCTTACTCCCCACACTGCATTTACCACATCGATTGATGCACGTTATAGTATTACAACAGGTGTTTCTGCTCATGATAGAACACGTACGATACTTACTGCTATTGACGAGAGGAGCACTAAAGACGATATTATTACTCCTGGTCATGTTTTTCCCATTATTGCAAACGATGGTGGAGTTTTAGCACGCAACGGTCATACTGAAGCAAGTGTTGAAATAGCAAAGTTAGTCGGCCTTAATCACGCAGCTGTAGGGTGTGAATTAGTGAACGACGACGGTTCTATGATGCGCTTACCTCAGTTGCTCAAATTTGCCGAACAGCATAAGATTAGGTTAACTACCATCGATAAACTTATTAGCTACGTTAAAAAATCAAACCAGCATTTATAAATTTGTATAATTTAAGTGTTAAAATATAAAATTTCTAAAATTTATACAAGCGCAGGATTTTCATGTCTAAAATTGCTAAGTTTTTTACCTTACTGTTCTTTTTTGCATACTGTAATAGCGCTTACTCTGTTAACGTTATTAGAGATAGTGAAGTAGAGGCAATGGTGAAAGAATTAGCACAGCCCTTATTTTCTGCTGCGGGTATTGGTGGTGACCGAATAAAAGTTTTCATAATTAATGATAATTCTATTAATGCTTTCGTGATTAATAATAGTATTTTCATTCACTTAGGGCTCTTGCAATATTCAACTGAGCCTTACGTTTTGCTTGGCATATTAGCACATGAAATTGCTCATATATCTGCTGGTCATATATTGCAGATGAGCGGTGCTATAGGCTATTTTCAATCAATAGCAATGATCAGTTACGTGGTAGGGTTGGTTTCTACTATTATCATTAATCCCCAGGTTGCCAGTGCAATTTTGCTGAGTGGTGTAGCACTCAGCTCAAGGTTGTTTTTTAACTATTCTCAAGAGCAAGAAAGTGTAGCAGATAGCTATGCTTTAAGATACCTTGATGAATCTGGTTATGATAATTCAGGTATGAAAGAGGTTTTTAACTATTTCAAAAGTATTGAGCATGAAAATACGGAAGGTTATTTCCGTACTCATCCATTTAGTGATAAGCGCATATTTACTGTACAGAATTATAAGGTTAAAAACAATATAAAACCAATCCTTGCAGATAAATTACTAAGGTTTAAACGTATGGTTACAAAGCTAGATTCTTTCTTTTCTTCTATCCGTGTGTTATCCAATAAATATGCGGGTAATTCTGAATATGTAAGTGCTATAGTTCACTATAGACAAGGGAAGATAAAAGAGGCAATTGCTATAGTTGATTCACTGGTTCAAAAGTCACGTAATGATCCATACTTATATGAATTAAAAGCAGAAATGCTGTATAAAGCTGGCAATCTAAGAGAAGCAATAAAAACGTATGAAGAATCGCTTAAGTATTTATCTGAGAAGAACAGTTATTTAGTAAAACTTGCGTTATCTCATACTTTATTATTACACGGTGATGTAAAGGAGGCAATTTTTTACCTGGAGCAAATTGTGAGTGTAGAACCAAATGATGCCTTCGTCTGGAAGTATTTAAGCATAGCGTATAAACGTAATGCTGATATGGCAATGCATTATTTTTCTTTAACAAAAAAGGCTTGTATTGAAGGTAATTTGAAGCAATTTGTGAAATATGCTGAACTAGCTGTTAAAACTTTACCAAAAGACAGCCCCTACTTGTTGCAAATTGAAGATATGAAGCAATTTAATGAACAACAAAAAGTATTTTAGTGTACTATCACTCTTACGGGTTTTGTGTTCCACACTTTTCTAACATAACTTTTACGTTATCACTCATATTAGGTATAACGTTCATTATAATCGTTTTAGCGCCAAAAAATACACCACAAAACATACCTAAAGCAAAGAGAGCTGGCCAAGGCATTCTGCCAAATATTGCAAGTAAAGATGCACCAATTATTACTACCGTCATGAGTGGACCACCTATTCCCCAAATATACCCGATAATATTGCATATTACTTGAGCTGTATCATCCATGTTAACACTACCAGTTCCAGCTGCGTAACCTGAGAAAGAAAAAAGTAGCACTGCACACAAAACACTAAGAAACTTTTTTACTATAAGACTCATTTCTTGCCTCTAAATAATAAACCAGCGTAAAAAATAATTTTAATTTACATATACTTATTTTACAGTAAAGCTTATATTTTGTCCACAAGCAAGGTCCTACTACATAAATAAACCTCCGTTAATGTTCAGAACATGCCCTGTTACGTATTTTGCTTCATCACTTGCTAAAAATAGGACTCCTGCTGCTACTTCTTCTCCCGTGCCCATTCTTTTCATTGGAATATTATCTAGTATTTTTTTCTTTTGTTTTTCGGTTAAAACTTCAGTCATCTTAGTATTTATAAACCCAGGAGCAATGCAATTTACCGTTATATTGTGGCTTGCAACTTCTTTTGCTATAGATTTACTCATGGCTATTATTCCAGCTTTTGATGCTGCATAATTTACCTGCCCAGCATTCCCTGTTAACCCTACTATTGAAGAAATGTTTACAATTCTTCCCCAATTATTCTTAACTAGTTTCTTACATGCTTCTCTATTGAGCTTAAATGTAGAGCTCAAGTTAATATCAATCACTTTGTGCCATGCTTCATCTGTCATTCTTAGCAATAAGCCATCTTGCGTAATGCCTGCATTGCATACTAGCCCATCAAAGCCTTCCATCAACTCATTTGCTCTATTTACTAGCTGATTTACTTCTTCAGTATTTAATAAGTCACAAGGAAGTACATACATATTCTTTTCATGCTGTTTAGCAATTCTTTCAAGGGCTTCTTTTCTTGTGCCGGAAATACATAAGGTTGCTCTAGCTTTATACATAACTTCCACAATTGCTTGCCCTATTCCACCTGATGCACCAGTAACCAGGAATTTTCTGCCTTCTAGTTGAAACATAATAACCTCATTTTATCTGATTATTAACAGAACATTGACTAGTTGGCAATAGATCCTTCACATGACACAAGTAATTTGGATATTTATCAAAGCTTAAGCCAGATCAAAATATAGCGAAATTGTTACTAAATAGTTTATTCTGGCGTTCTACAGTTTAAGTGAAGCACTTAAGCCATGGATTCTTCTTTTTTGTGTGTTATCTTAACGTTAACGCAAGTTCACAATAATATATGATAAGTAAGTTAAAAAACTTAGCGCTGGATTCCCTTTGACAGGTCTGCTTGGCCAAAGTAATGATATAAACATGCAAGGAACAAAAAATAAAAAGAAGAAGTATCTAAAATTTTTAGATAAAACGTTTGCATTGATTGATGCGATGATCAGTTTTATTTTAAAACGTGAAAGCGATAACGTGAATGAGGTCCTTAGAGTAACATGGGGACCACTATCTTTTGGTCTGATAGTAATACTTATCTTTTTTGGAATAGGTGGTATTTGGTCAGCTGTAGCTCCAATTGATGGGGCAGTGCATGCAAGTGGAGAAGTTATCGTATCTTCGAATAGAAAAATAGTTCAACACTTAGGCGGGGGGATAATAAGTAAAATTTTGGTCAAAGATGGCCAAGCAGTTAAGAAAGATGAGCCTTTAGTTTTGTTAAGCGATGTTAACGAGAAGGCAAATTTGAGTATAATCAAAGAAAAGCTCTTATCACTTTTGGCAACTGAAGCAAGACTTATTGCTATTAGGGGAGATTTAGACACAATTGAATTTCCTAACGAGATAAAAGAATTATTCAACAATGAGCTTGCAAACAAAGTCATGAAAAATCAGGTAAAATTATTTGATTCCCAACGCAAGAGTATATTAGGAAAAACTGACATACTGCAACAGCGCATAAAGCAGTTAAATGATGAGTTAGTAGGGCTGAATTCTCAACTGGATGCAGCTCTCAAACAATATGACTTAATAACTGAGGAATTAGAAACAAAGAGACAGCTTTTTAATAGCGGCCACATAGGCAAGCCACATATTTTGGCTTTGGAAAAGCAATTTGCTGAAATTGAAGGTCGAGTTGGTCATTATCGTGCTGCAATATCTCAAGTACAGCAAAAGATTGGAGAGAACGAATTAGAAATTATAAACGTGAGAAATGATTCTCAAGAAAGAGCGAATACTGAATTTAAGGAAGTTAGTACATCTATTGCTGACTTAAGAGAGAGGTTAATGGTTGCAGAGGATGCATTAGCACGCACAGTAATTAGATCGCCTCAGGACGGGATAGTTACAGATATAAGGTACCATACTGAAGGTGGTGTGATACAATCTGGAGTTCCGATTATGAGCGTAGTACCATCTAATGATGATTTAATAATAGACGCTAAAATTCAGACTAGAAATATAGAGGAGATACTGACAGCACAAAAAAAAGATAGCAATGTGGTCTCTATTGACGGATTAGAAGGGTTTAAGGTTAAAGTCCGGTTAAGTGCTTACAGTGCACGTCGTTTAAGCTTAATTAATGGTATAGTAAGCCATATTTCTCCTGATGCTCTCGACGATCCAAGATTAGGACGTTATTACTCAGTACGTGTGGTAATACCAAAGTCAGAGCTTGCTCAGTTCAAAAATGTATACCTATACCCTGGTATGCCGGCAGAAGTGTATATAGTTACTCAATCCCGTACTCTCCTATCATTCTTGTTCACACCTATAATAGCAACAGTTGATAGGTCTTTTATAGAAAGGTAGCTAACTTGTTAAAGTAAGTAGATTTTTTTTGTAGTGGTGCTAAGATTTTATTGACTTTTCTAAAAATTTTGTTTACCGAGCCTAATAATTCAACTTTCTTTTACGGAAAGCTGAGGTGCATTTACTTCAAGTTTCAAGTGCTTCAACACTCCAATAAATTATGTATGCTGCTACGGATATTAAAAGTTAGTTAATAAATTGTAGTTTATTATATAATAAAGGCAGGCCTTTTATTTACAGATGAATAGATTTGTCATAAAGCTTGATAGTGTCTGTTACTGCTTTTAGGTGTGAGGCTAGAGGGTTATTAGCAGTAACAGACACTATTAAACTTATTATAGAATTTACTTAAAGTAAATACTTAACTTAAAATAGATTTATGTAAATGCTTTTTTCCTCGAGTTAGTACTTATTATTATACCTATCGAATACTAAAAAATTATTAACCATCACTAATCTCTATTTGCATAGTAAGCTTATATATACTATTATACAGCGTGTCACTAGTTTTACAGAAAACAAATAAAAAGTATGGTGAAGTTATTTACATTATTGATAATATTTTACTCGAATATATCAGTTGCTTCTGCTCCTGCTTCTTGGCAATTTGGATTTCCTGCTCCTGCAACTGAAATAATGGAGATTGTAGTTAAGTCACATTCATTTGTAATGAGTGTGATGATTGTAATAATGCTTTTCGTGTGGGCACTGCTTGCTTATGTAATATTTCGCTTTCGCAAGAGTAAAGTGAAGAATATAAGTAAAACTAGTCATAATATCCTTTTAGAAATTGTCTGGTTTGTTATACCAACGATTATTGTTGGGGTATTGGCCTTTAAAAATGCTGAACTACTTAAGCTACAGGAAAAGGTGCCAAAGTTTGATTTAACACTAAAAGTTATTGGTCATCAATGGTATTGGAGTTATCAATACCCAGAATATCAAGGTGTATCGTTTGATAGCTATCTCAAGGGAAAAGATGACTTTATCGAAGGAGATTTGAAACTATTCTCTGTTGATAATAACGTTGTTTTACCCATCAATACTAACGTTCGTTTGCAAGTAACAGCAGGGGATGTAATACACAGTTGGGGAATACCAGCTTTCGGTATAAAAATTGATGCAATACCAGGTAGACTAAATGAAGCATGGTTTAATGTCAAAAAGCCAGGTATTTATTACGGGCAGTGCTATGAATTATGTGGTCAGGGTCACGGATTTATGCCAATTGTTGTTGAGGCAGTAAGTAGAGAAGACTTCAATAAGTGGATCGAAAATAAAAAGTTAGTGAGTTAAATTTGGAGTATAAGTATGGGTAATGTACCAAAAGGTATAAGACGTTGGCTATTTTCTACTAATCACAAAGACATAGGGACGCTGTACATTATTTTCTCCATATTAGCTGGAATTATTGGTGGATTATTATCGGTAGTTATTCGCACTCAGCTAATGCACATTAATATCGTCAACAGTAACTATCAATTATATAACGTAATGGTTACAGGGCATGCGGTAATAATGGTATTTTTTATGATAATGCCAGCCCTAATGGGGGGATTTGGTAATTGGTTTGTGCCTCTCATGATTGGCGCACCAGACATGGCATTTCCTCGTATGAATAATCTAAGTTTTTGGTTGTTAGTGTCATCTTTTACTTTGCTTATCCTCTCAGTATTTGCTGGTGAAGGCCCTGGAACAGGATGGACTTTATACCCACCTTTGTCGCAAATTATGTCTCACCCAAGTGCAGGAGTTGATCTTGCCATACTTGCTCTCCATATTGCCGGTATATCATCAATTGTTGGAGCGATTAACTTTATAGTTACCATATTTAATATGCGTGCAAAAGGCATGTCATTAACTAAAATGCCACTATTTGTTTGGTCTGTTTTATTAACGTCGTTTATGCTAATTGTCGCTTTGCCGGTACTCGCTGGTGCTATAACTATGCTGCTTACTGATCGCAATATTGGTACTTCCTTTTTTGATCCTGCTGGCGGGGGTGATCCTGTATTATTTCAACATCTGTTTTGGTTTTTTGGTCATCCGGAAGTTTACATAATTATTTTCCCTGCATTTGGCATCATAAGCCAAGTCGTGTCAACTTTTTCTCATAGGCCTGTATTTGGTTATATGGGAATGGTTTATGCAATGATAGGAATAGCAGTATTTGGCTTTATGGTTTGGGCTCACCATATGTTTACTGTTGGGCTTAGTGAAGATGCTGCTGTATTTTTTAGCACTACCACAATTTTCATTGGTGTTATAACTGGTGTAAAAGTCTTTAGCTGGATTGCAACTATGTGGGGTGGAGCGGTTGAGCTTAAAACCCCTATGCTATTTGCATTAGGTTTTATTTTCATGTTTGTTGGCGGCGGTATAACAGGGATAATTCTGTCCCATGGTGGAATAGATAAGCTTTTGCACGACACCTATTATGTTGTTGCTCACTTTCATTATGTTATGTCGCTGGCTGCATTGTTTGGAGCCTTTGCTGGCTTTTATTATTGGATAAGTAAAATGTCGGGTAAGCAATACAATGAGTACCTAGGCAAAATACACTTTTGGCTCACTTTTATTAGCACTAATATCACTTTCTTACCTCAGCATTTTCTGGGATTAGCTGGTATGCCAAGGCGTATACCCGATTATCCTGATGCGTTCATTCCTTGGAATTATGTATCCTCAGTTGGTTCATACATGTCTTTTATTTCAGTTATGTTTTTTGTTTTTATAGTTATACATCTCTTCAAATGGGGCAAGAAAGCTGAAAATAATCCTTGGGGAGGTGATACCTTGGAGTGGACAATATCTGCACCACCACCTTTTCATACTTTCGAAAAACCACCAGTGATAAAGTAGAATGTATACAAATGCTTCGTTAAATGTTGAATCAACAATATTGGATTTCTGGCGTTTGCTGAAGCCAAGGATAATGTACCTTGTAGTATTTACTGCAGTTGCTGGAGTAGTTGCTGCACCAGGTAGCATGCATCCCTTTCTGGCGCTGGTATCTGTTATATGTATTGCTCTTGGTTCAGGGTCTGCAGGTGCCATAAATATGTGGTATGATAGAGACATAGACTTGCTCATGAAAAGGACAAAAAATCGTCCTATACCTTCAGGTAGAGTCTCTGCAGAAAGTGCGCTTGAATTTGGTGTAACTCTTGGAGTATTGTCGGTATTTATCATGGCAATAGCGGTGAACTATATTTCTGCTGTTTTGCTTGCAATTAGTATATTATTTTACGTCTTCATATATACGATTTGGCTCAAAAGACGCACTCCGCAAAACATCGTTATCGGTGGCGCATCAGGTGCTTTTTCTCCAATGATTGGCTGGGCAGCTGTGACTAACTCTGTAAGCTGGGAAAGTTTTATTCTATTCTTAATAATTTTTATGTGGACTCCACCGCATTTTTGGGCTCTATCCTTAAATAAATCTGAGGACTACGCAAAAGCATCGATTCCAATGTTTAATGTTGTGTATGGCGCAGAAAAGACAAGAAAATATATATTAATTTATAGTGTGCTGCTGGTGTTAACTAGCTTGCTTCCAGCTCTATTCTTGAAAAAGGCTCTACTATACTTAAGTATAGCAATCCTTGAAGGTTGTGTTTTTATTTGGTATGCCGTATCTGTTACGAGGCTCAAGAATCACAGCTCGCAGAAAAAAATGTTTTCTTATTCAATTTCTTATCTGTTTTTTCTGTTTACTAGTATTACTTTTTGTTCCATTGATTTTTTTTAGCTATGAAAGCACAGCAGAAACATAAAAACTATTTTTTATTTTTCCTTCTAGTAGTGCTCGTTATTACGTTTTTCTGTATTTCTATAATAAAATTTAAAGGTGTGGCTTAAACTGCCTTTGTACCTATAGGTTTAGTTAAAATTGTCCTTTCATAAAAGCAATTATATACTTTATCAATTCGTACAGTTAAAGATGGATAAAAAGGAAGTGACAATATACGTAGACGGAGCGTGTTCTGGTAACCCTGGAATAGGAGGATGGGCAGCAATTGTATTATTTCAAAATTATAGAAAGGATGTTTATGGTAGAGAGGAAAATACTACAAACAATAAAATGGAGTTAACAGCAGTGATCAATGGACTGAAGGCATTAAAATTTTCTTGTAATATTAATTTATATACGGATAGCCTCTATGTAAAATATGGCATAACGAAATGGATAAATACGTGGAAAATGAACGGTTGGAAAACAAGTAACAAAAAATCAGTAAAAAACATGACATTATGGAAAGAATTGGATAATGTTGCCTCACAGCATGAGATTAACTGGAAGTGGGTTAAAGCACATGATGGCGATAAATACAATGAGGAGGCTGATAGTTTAGCAAAAAAAGCAATAATCGATGCTTAAAAAAATCACTATATTATTTTCTACAGTTTTATTGTTTACATTTTGCTCCTTTATTTTTTTTAAAGGCGAGAGTCCTTTAGAAATTAATATTAGTTATATCAATTTTTGCGTAAAGAATAAAATATCGAGAGTGTTTGCCAACTCAGGTGTCAATATGGAAAATGCCTCAATTGTTTGGCAGAAAAATGGCAAAGATCCGTATCTAGTCGTTACAGGCTTAAAAATAGCACATCCTGATTTTTCTATAAAAATTCCTAACCTTTTTGTGCATTTTAAGTTCAGTTCCTTGCTTAAAGCTAATATAAAATTCTCTCAAGTTTCAGCTGATAATGTGTATGTGTGTATCAACAAGGAAAAAACTGACTTTAAAGCAGTCAACTTTAATCTGACAAATTCCTTGAAAGTAGTAAGGGAATTCTTTTTTGACTTAAATGCAGGTTCAAAAATTGAAATTATTAACATTGCCATCAGCAAAAGTACGGAAGGTGAATTTTTTATTGACAAACTATACGTAGGGAAGGGGGAAGATTCCAATATTTTGGATGTTCATGTTTATACAAAAGATGAAAAAGGGGTTTTGGGTGATTTATCTATTACAATAAAAAATCACAACAATTTGCTAAATATGCATGGAACGTTTTATAACCTAAAATTGGAACCATTTAGCGAGTTTTCCACGCTAGTTAAAAATTACAATTTGGGTAAAGATATAGGATTCAAAGGAAACTTTTCAATGAGAATTAATGGAAAAGATGAAGTTGTGGATGGGAATATATATGTATTAAATACAGAGAATCATTCGGATAAAAGCTTGGCTATGACTAATGTGAATGTAAATTTAACATATAGCGATGGAATCATTAGTGTAAAAAACTTTCACTTCAACCTAAACGGTGCATATCTCTCTTTGATGGGCAAAATGAACTTTAGTACAAATAATGCTCTGCTTAGAGTTAATGTTAGTAAATTTGCTGCAAAAGATTTGTGTACTTATATACCAGATGGTATAGTGAACAGTGAATTTAAAAACTGGTATTGTAATAATATTGATGGAGATATTGTAAATACAGTTATAAGTTTCAACGGTAAAATCAACAGCTTAATTAATAATGATCTATCAGACATTGTGATTGTTGCTGATATAGAAAACGGCAGCGTCAGATTTGATGAAGATTTTGAACAAGTAAAGGAATTAAATGGTGATTTAATTCTCAGGAACAACAATCTCAAAATTACTGTGAATAACGCTAAGTTTCAGAATTTCACTATTGACGGCGGTGATATTGAAATGAACTCTCTCGATAAGGAAGATTCAATTCTAATCATTAATGGTCAGGCTGTAAGTGATGCATACGGTTTATATGAGCCTATAAAGTTTAAGCTGGATGATATAATTAAGACTACAAGGGACAAGATAGGTGGAATAGCAAAATCTGTATTCAGTTTTCGCATTTTTAACTTAAATGCTGATGACAAAAAAGTAGATTTTTCAGCGAATTTTCATTCTGAAATTGACGACCTAGTTATCTATGGTGCAAGTCTTGGTAAATACGACATTAAGATTGATTTTGGTAGAGACTTTTTTGATTTAAATGGCAGTGGTATGGTGAATAATACACAACTGTTATTTGACCTAAAAAGTAGCAACAAAAATGAGGGTTTTACCTGGAATTTAACCGGAGATTTACCTGCTCAAATACTAAAACTTGATGATGGCTACGTCAACGCAAATATAGAATCACTGATAAATCAAGATAAAACAGGGTATGTTAATGGTAGTATAGATTTATCAGAGCTTGAGTCACGTTCAAGCTACTTAGGGTGGAAAAATCATTTTGAAGATCACAATAAAATTTTGTTTTCTACAAGGTTAAAAGGAGCTGGTGAATTGTTGATAGACAAGTTAGATGTTGTAGGGGGCGACTTAGATATAAAATTTGGCGGAAAAGTAGAAAACGGAGCTTTATATTTGAATTCCAGCAACTTTAAATTACCTGATAATGATTTTAGTATAGAAATTAAATTAGGCAAGGGAAAAAATATTATAACTATTTATGGTGAGAAAGTTAACTTGGGTGACATTTTGGGTTTACTTGGTAAAAATAGTAATGGGTTAAACAGTGACATAGAAGTTAGTATGAATGTTGACAATGTAATTATGAGAGAAGGCGTTGTTATCAAAAATGCCAAGCTCAATATAATCTGTACTAAAGGTGATTGCAATGGAAGTCAATTTACAGGACAGTTTTTGGAAGATAACAGTAATATGCTAGCAGAATACAGTGGAATAGGGCTCGAAATGTATGCAGATAATTCAGGTATGCTTTTGCGTTCTTTAGGCATTAGTAAATCAATCAAAAACGGCAAATTGTCTTTTTATCTATCTCCTCAGAGAGAAAGTGGAGAACACTATGGTAAGTTATCTATTAGCAATTTCTACATCAAAGATGCTCCACTACTTACTACCTTGTTATCGATGTCTTCACTGCCAGGTATCGTAAATGCCATAAAAAACGAAGGTGTATACTTTTATAGATGCTATGCGCCTTTTTCATACAAAGATGGTACTGTTGAAATTGAAGAGTCTTGGCTTGAAGGGGCGGAGTTAGGTATTAGCACTATTGGCAAGCTTGATATCAAGGATTATAAATTCCAAGTTGAAGGACAAGTAATACCAGCGTACTCAATTAATAAATCTTTGTTAAAAATTCCTATAATTGGAAAACTTCTTACTGGTGGAAAAAGTAGGGGAATTATTTCAATAGACTACAAAGCAAATGGTGATGACAAAAGTAGTAACGTATCTGTTAATCCTATTTCTTCGCTAACCCCAAGCCTGTTGAAAAGATTATTGGGAGTGTTTGATCACGCTATGACTAAAACTAACGAAGCTATCATCAGCAGCTTAAAAGGCGGTGTGAAAAAGAAATTTAGATAGAAAAAATGATTATGATTGTCTAATAAGTGGTTATTTGACCTAACATCGCGACCTAACTCATTAGCATCAAACTCAAATAAAGAAAGATTATTACCGGATTTTCGATCAGGTTGTTGATTAGGATCTTCCTCTTTAGATCCAAATAACCAGGAGAAAAGTGATGAAATAGAATCAATAATGTAGCTGAATACTTGGAAATAATATTGGATGGCCAAGGCTACTGGGTTGCTGAGTGTCTTGCTGGCTACTGTTTTCCTCTTCTACCTTACTTTGTTCTTCTTTTGAGCCTGTGTGTTTTTGCTCTGGACTTGTGTTGTCTATTTCATGTGGCTTTTTTGTAAGTACGACTCTGTTTTGTTAAAGCATGGCTTTATGGTTTTTTTCTTCCACCTCTCGTCCAATGACATTTGCTATGAGTTCAGTATCAACAAGATTCAAGGTTTGGGTTGTTGCTGGTGGTGAAAAACGTAATTGAAATATGTGATCTAGCTCATGGCCTAGAACAAAATCCATGGAATTTTGTTTATATGTTAGAATATTCTGACAATCTGTTACTCCTCTTGTAATATAACCACGACCACCATCCTCGTTTATACCTAAAAAGTCATTATACTTTGTATAATCGTTTCTGTTGTTGAAAATATAAGCTGTTATATCGTAATTTAAGTTGCTGTTTTTCCAAGTAAAACTTTTCTTTAAATGCCTCTAGGCGGTTTTAATGTCCGTTTCTATTTGATCTTGTTCCTGCTCAGATAAGTTATCGTATTTTACAGTACAATTTATATATTGGTACTTAACGGTAAAGCTGTTAGGCAATATATCGTATATATTAGTCGGAGAACAATGGAACTGCTTTGACTCGGCTTCTTTGTACAATCGATTTCCGTATTTCTTACAAGAATATTTTGACAGTATGGGCACTTTGGTAATTAAGTTTCTGTTATTATCAAAAAAAGAAATGTCTGTATTACCAACTTCACAACTTTGTATAGATTGCCCGCAAGTGCCATCTTTTACGCAGCCATGATGATTTTTGTTTTTCTCATTCCTCGCATCTCACTATTAAATCTTTGCTATATTATTATCCTAGTAAAAATTGTAATAATTCATTAACTTATATTTCAGACTTATAAACTACTCGTAGTCATCTGCTGATGCTACTGAAGGAGAACCTATGGCTCTGTTATCTTATATTATATGTAATCCTATTGTACCTGTTCAACAGGGTAGCAAACTTTGGGCCTAGGCATGCCCTCACTGCTTATTTTTTTTGAGTACTAACAGTAATGGCCTGTTGAGATGACGATGAATTTGCATAGCTTGCCTTAAATGTTATCTTATCCTTACAGTCAAACAATCAACCACTGTTTTCATTTACCTTGTATGTCACAAGGTAAGCACTTCAGTAGCCCAATACTTAGTTATTGTTAAGCATTACGAGTCAAAAGATACGGATTCTTTCCTTATCGCATTACTAGAAAGGGTGTATTCACGAAAATGTGGAACGTCAGATACATAACAATGTGTGATAAGTTTTCCGGTAACGTCCACGCAATTACCATCTATACAAATAGTGTAATTAATGCCTTCCTCGAAGAAATTATTTTCGTGAAAAAATTTATAAGGTCTATCATATATTACCACCATCAGTTGTACAACAGTATAATTACTTTTCCAGTGCTAGTCAAATTGAATATCTTTACTTTATTTCCATAATATATGTTATGTAATTTTCGATATTAAGAAACCCACCTTTCAACCCGCAACTTGCCGAACCTTCAGGTTAGCACTTAGAGGGAAATATTAATGCTGTGAATAACCCCAATTATGTTTAAATAAGAAAATTAGTACCTTTGAAGTGGTTGAGAAAAGAAAGAAGATTGTCTTTCCTTCTTCCTCCTACTTATTTTAACTGTAATGCTTTATACTGTCAGAGTGATAGCCTTGTTCTGTGTTCTTCTAGTTTATTACTAGGTTTTGATATTGTATATGTAATACCACCAGCAACAATCCAACTGCCAACTCGGTAGCTACAGCTATGTCAAATATAGGCAATGTTGGTAATCCAACGTTAGCGGCAAAGCACATCTACCACCGACTGCCAACGCAGCTATAACACCACAACACCACCAATCATTATTGGTTTATTAGTAGTTTTTGCTTTGTTTTTTGGAAACTGTGTAATAAGAACCTTTTGTATAATATATTCCTCTCATTAGCAGCCGCATCTAAAACAGCTTTAATGCTTTTCTGGTCATTAAGAAATGTAGCTAAGACAGCAAGCGACATCTTCATGGTCTCCTATTGCTTTTTTAACCGATTATACAAATTCTCTTGTTCTTCTGTTAAACCTAACATATAATACCTTCATAAGAGCTTAAGTTGAAGTATTACGTATAATTTCAGCAAAAAAGTCAAGAAACCATAAGGTACTATAGGTCACTCACATACTCAAACAAGAAAAAGGTGCTCGTGCTTGAGCAAGAAATGTTATTTATAGAGTCGTTCTTCTTCAGCAGCTCATTAAACTTGTTCTTTAAATGCTCTGTCCGTGTAACTTTAATTATCTAAGCCTTTGTCTTCTTTTCAATATATCTACACACTAGGATGGATAGTTCGTATAAAATCAACATTGGTACAGCAAGCCCTATTTGGCTTAGTACATCAGGTGGAGTTAAGATTGCAGCAATAATAAAAATTATCACTATTGCAATTTTGCGTTTATTTGATAAACTTTGCGCGGTAAGTAACCCGACTTTAACCATTAACGTGAGTATGACTGAAATTTGAAATGCAGTGCCAAACGCAAACATGAATTGAAGAACAAGGTCTAAATATTCGCTAACTGACGGCATAAACTCTATTGGTATACCGAAAGATTTGCTGCTATGTTCAAAAGCAATAAAAAACTTCCAGGCCAAAGGAAATATGTAGTAATAAACTACAGCGCCTCCCGTTATAAACAAAACTGGTGTTGCAATTAAGTATGGTAACAACACTGCCCTTTCACTTTTATATAATCCAGGTGCTAAAAACATATAGAATTGCCATGCAAACACGGGAAAAGAGAACAAAAGTGCGCTCATTAATGCAACTCGGAGATATACAAAAAACGCTTCTGTTAAGTCTGTATAGATTAAAGAAAAGCCATCACTATCTTTTGTAATATCTATTAGAGGTGCAAGTAAAAAACGATATATACTTTCTTTAAAGTAGTAACAAAAACCAAAAGCAATGCAAAAAAATAGAAAGCAAGAAATAACCCTTCTTCTTAGCTCTGCGAAATGCTCATAAAATGAAGCGTATTTGTATGGATTGCTGTTCATACTCTATTATAACACAATAATGTTATGTCTAACATTCTCAGTGAAAAAGCCCATTCGTTATCGTACCATGCTGCAACTCTATAGATATCACCTGTGACATATGTACCGGCTAAATCCACAATCGCACTGTAAGGGTTGTGCACAAAGTCTATTGAAACTAAAGGTTCCTTGCATACAGAAAGTACAGAAGGGTTTTTTGCTATCCAATTAGATTCCAGCGTCACGCGCTGGAATGATGTGGAGAGAGCTGCATCTTTAAACATTTCATTTATTTCTTCAGCCGTTGCCTTTTTATTGGTAGTAAATGTAAAGTCGACCATAGAAACATTGCTAACAGGAACTCTGACTGCAGTACCATCTAGCTTTCCTTTTAATTCAGGAATGACAGAACCAATTGTTTTTGCTGCTCCAGTTGTAGTTGGCACCATAGATAATCCGCAAGCCCTTGCTCTGCGTAAGTCCTTATGATTACTATCAAGAACATTTTGATCGTTTGTATAGGCGTGTATAGTAGTCATAAAACCGCTTTTTATACCTAAATTAGAGTGTAGAACTTTTACAATCGGAGCAAGGCAATTAGTAGTACAAGAACCTGCTGATATCACCTTATACTCTTTTTTGAGCATATCGTTATTTACACCATAAACTATAGTTACATCGCTATCTACAACTGGAGCAGAGACGATTATTTTCTCTGCTTTATGCCTCATTGCTTCTGCACGTTTGTTGAACGCGCCAGTGCATTCGAGTACTACATCGACATTCCAAGGGATATTTTCAGGGCTCCGTTCTCTATATAAAAAAAGCTTTCTGCCATTTATAAAAATCCAATTCTCAGGCTCGTTAAAATCAATATCACCATTAAATTTGCCATGAACAGAATCATACTTAATCAAATGTGCGTGCTGCTCAGCACTGAGTGACCCATTTACAGCTACGACTTCTATTTGTTCACCATATTTTTCTACTTCAAAAATAGCACGCAATACACTTCTGCCTATTCTGCCAAGGCCATTAATTCCTACACGAATTTTCATCTCTTCATCTAAAAAGTTTAATTATAGAGAATATTACTCGATATTTCAAAAGTTCAGTAAAAAACTTAAGGTATTTTATGCAAATTACATCAAATTATTAGGGCTGCATGTCTTTTAAATTTTTTCTACATTCAGCCAAGTCAAGCTTAAACTAAGCGTCAGCACATTATTACAGCGCCAATTTAAAGTATTAGAGGGTCAAACTCACTACCTGGTGTTTTGTTTGCCTTTTTTCCTATTTGGTAAATTTCTTAGTATTTAGATTGATTGCAGTTTTAAGAGTTTGAGAGAGATGTCATCCAAGTAGCTGAAACTGGGATATAGGAAATAGGACGATGTCATCCCAGTTTCAGCTACTTGAATAATACCCTGCCGGCAGGCTCGAATCATAATGTTCGTACAGTTGTGCATTATATGCTAGGATGATAGAAGAGAAGCACTGGAATGACAAGAAAGGGGAACTGAGATCTTTGTTGCTTTTATAGTATCTGTATCATTTTGCAACTAAAAAAGTGCTTCCCTTTTCTAGAGTACTGCATGTATTAGTGTCGCAGTGCATTGCAAATTGTTTGAAATGGAACTTTCGACATTATGATCTACAAGGAGATTATGAATAGCAAGTTTCTGTTTGTTGTTGTCAATAAAAAGTGTAGAAGAAAACGGCGTTTTTTCTGGCTATGCAAGGCGTTTTTAACATAGTTGATGAACAAAATGGCCTGATATCTTACCTGGAGCGTTTAAAGAAAATCTGAATAAAAATAAAATAAAGCTCCTCTGGCAGTATGATCCAAGTGAACTTATAGGCAGCATTTTGAACTATGGGAGATCAGCTTGGTTACTTTTTCCGCAAGTTTAGCTGCCTAGGTAGTTAATGTAAAGAGTCAGCACATGAACAAGAGACGTTAACAAGAGCAATAGAAGAGGCAAATTAAAGTTCATTATACATGCAAAATTTTGCCATAAATATAAATACTTACTTAACATTAAAAATGCTTAAGTTAAACTTGATGTCTGTATTAACATTATTTTACACTAGTACGTATAATTTGATTGCTACTTTTGGTGATTGTTAATAAAATTCAATTTTGGTCTGAAGAAGGTTTTTAGAGTTTAAAAAATGGAGCTGTTTTATGCTTAGCACTGACAATAAAAATGATGTTAAAAAAGAAGAAAGAAAATACAGCTGGTTCACTGTATTTGCTTGGTTGTACCTAAAAACAATTGGACGAATGTTACTAAAGAGGTGGAACAAATGGGCAGAAAATATTTTGTATTATTATAAAGTTACTAGAAATAGTGGAATTCAGACTGACGGTTTTAAGGCAGTGAATGGAAGTGTTCAAACTAATTTAAAACCCGAAGTTGCAGAAAAAGAGAGTCAAACTAGAGTAATGAGCAAAAATGGAGGAGTTCAGACCGATGGAGTAGTTTGTCAAGATATGACAATGCAGAGCGATTGTGTTGAAACAATAGATAAAAATATTGAGGTTGATTTAAAACCCGAAGTTGCAGAAAAAGAGAGTCAAACTAGAGTAATGAGCAGAAATGGAGGAGTTCAGACCGATGGAGTAGTTTGTCAAGATATGACAATGCAGAACGATTGTGTTGAAACAATAGATAAAAATATTGAGGTTGATTTAGAATCTGAAGTTGCAGAAAAAGGGAGCGCAACAACGAGCGAAGATGAAGAAATTTGCTCTGAAATAAGTAGTGAATTCACTAATAAAGATCCCTCTGATATTGAAGTATACAGTGAAAGTGAATTAGTTTGGGATGATTACTGTGAGGTATACGAAGATGATGTTGAAGAATTAAAGGAGAAACTGGAGGATGCAATTCAGAAACTTAAATGCTTACAAAGCGTCTTCCTAAAGGGGGAAAGTGGGAAATTGAGGTCTAAAAATGAAGAGCTTAAGGAGGGAAAATCTGAGGTGACAATAGAAAAGGAGCAATTAAAATTGCAACTTGCAGAATATAAAGCAGAAGTGGGGAAAAAAGTTAAGAAAATAAGTAGTTTAATAGAGTTAAATAAAGAATTAGATCAAAATTTAAAGTTAAGCGCAAACAAATTAGCTGCTCAATTAGTTGAAGTTGAGAAATTGAAAAAACAACTAGAGAAAGTAAACTGGGGACAAGAAGCATTAACCCTGTTCTATATTGGTCAAGAACATCAGATAGAAGAGCTACTATTGGAAATTGACTTCTTAGAGGAGCAAAATGGAGAATTGAGACCTATAAATAAAGAACTTAAGGAATCCTTTGTAAAACTTAAAGACGACATGGAAGATATCTTTTTCGAAGCCTCTATTTTGACTGCTGAAAAAAAAGTAAACTTCATTGAGAAGTATGCAAATGACCTATATAATGAAAAATTTGTGCTGTCTTTTATAGATTTTTTGCCTAAAAATGCTCTGGAAAAGTCAATGGAAACTGAGACAAAATCTTTAGGTTCAAGTGGTATCCAAAAGCTAGCAAAAAGTATAGGCAATAAATTTTCATTACTAGAAAAGACAAACAGCACACCCAACTCTTTTATGAGTTGCACTAGCAGCACTGCAAGAATACATTTAGTGAACAGTCAGAGAGCAGTTAAAACAAATTTTTAGCATAAAGTAACAATTCCTCTTTTGTTAAAGTGTATGAGCTATCTTCCCAATATTGTTTTAGCAACTCTAAGTTTCTACCTAAACTTTTTCCTGGCTGATAACCTATATTTATCAAATCATCACCGGATAAAGGAAATTTCGGAATGTTAAATATCTTAGTAAATGAAATGTATCCATCAACATTTATTCCAAATTCAACACCACAAATTTTGACCAAATCACAATATAATTCCTTACCAAACAAAGATATGTATTTTTTTTGCTCTTTTTCTGAAAGTTCTGTTTTGATATTATTGGATAGTAAAAATAATAGCTTTTTCTTTTGCTTGTTCGAAAAACGTAAAAACTCGCTTACGTATTCTCCGAAACTTAGTCTGTCATTTTTTTCGGTAGTTCTAAGGAGTAACGCTAATTTTACTAGTGCATCAGTCCCGAAAAGAAGTGACGAAGACAGAATTTCACATTTTACCTCTTTTGGAATAACTTTTTGTAACACATCAGATTTTTGCATGTTCTTAAGTGTTGGAACAGGATCATCGCACTCCAGCAATTTAAACATTTCGTCTCTTATTCTCTCTCCAGAAAGGTTTTGGATCATATGCGAATGCTTTTTGCATGCGTTCAATATTTCATCACTCAAATCCCCGACACATATTTTTGCATGAAAACGAAACGCTCTTAAAATGCGCAAATAGTCTTCTTTAATTCTATCTTCAGCGTTGCCTATAAAGGTTAACCTTCTCGCTTTTAAGTCTTGAGTGCCACCAAAGTAGTCGTATATATGTCCATGTTTGTCTGCGTATAGAGCGTTAAATGTAAAGTCACGCCTTGAAGCATCAGCTTGCCAATTATTGGTAAATTCTACCTTCGCATGTCTCCCGTCAGATTTAATATCATGCCTTAGAGTTGTGATCTCAAAGAGTCTATGATTTGACACCGCAGTAATAGTTCCATGTTTTAAGCCGGTTGGAATAGCTTTTATATTATGGAGTTTTAGAGCTTTAATTACTTGGTCAGGCAGCAGATTAGTGGCTAAATCAATATCGTGAACATCGCTCTGCAAGATTGAGTCCCTTACACACCCGCCAACAAGCCTTGCCTCACCACCAAATTTCTCTACGGCATCAATGATTAAACTAGTCTCATGATCAACTTGCATTTAGATTAGCACTGACTGCAAATCATATTATATGAAATGCAAACATCTTTGAAAAAAGACATACATAAAAATATATAGGGCTATGACATTTATTTTACAGGTATTTGTTGCTGTTGATGAGGTGTTATTACTCTTGGTTCTTCTATACCATAGCTTGGTAAAGAATTTTGCTTTTTAGAGCGTTGAATGTTTTGTTTTATACACTAACGCACTGCCCTACAACATCACTAATTTTTCCACAGCATTTTTTGCCAATAACTTATCAAATCTCTCTTCACCCTTTGCTCTCTCAGGGCTGTCTTTTGAAATATTACAATATTCTAAAATCTCTTCTATTTGAAGTTTTTTTGCTAATAGAAAGTCTTCTTATTTAAGTTTAGCTTCATCTTGTAGTTGTTTCGCTAAACTTTTATTTTTATTAAGCAATGGTTTAAAATGAGCATGGCCTTCGTTTATTATATGTATGGTATTGACATCATAGTTTACATCATTTACAGACTTAGACTTTGACTCATTTACAATTTAATTACCCCACACTTCACCATGTTTTTCAACAATATGCAATTTTACACCATACTTTTTGCAAAGTACCCTGCCTTCAATGTCAGGATCACCCTACCTTTCATTACGCATAATGTTTACTGTATAAGCATCTACAAATCTCACTGTAGCGCTGGCCATTGTTATTATAATTATTAGCAATTCCACTTATAAACCATTCTGGCGGGTCATTTTGCGCAAATCCCTTACAAACATTTCTTAATTGTTCTACAGTGACTTTTTTATTCCCTTTTACTGCTTTAAACCTTGCCTGAATGAGTCAAAAAAACAGCTTCCATCAGCTATCGCTTTCCCTATATAGAAATTGTCAGGGTAAGGATTACTATTTGAAGAAGTTACTTCTTGCATTGGGACCTTGAACCTTTTTATTCCAACTTTAACATTATGGAAATCACTTGGTAATTCCCATTTTCTAGGCACAGTAATCATAATTCTTACCTTATTCAAGCTATATACTATTGTACTAACAAAATTGTTAATAAGTAACTAGTTAAGTGTAGCAAAAACTTTTAAATCATGCAATAATTATTAGTTTGACATAGTAAATATGAGCTTTAACTGTGGCATAGTTGGATTACCAAACATAGGAAAATCAACCTTATTTAATGCGCTTACACAATCAAGTGCAGCAGAAGCTGCAAATTACCCTTTCTGCACAATCGAGCCAAATATCGGCAAAGTGCCAATAAGAGATCAGCGTTTAAAACAAATCGCAGCAATTGCCGGTTCAGAGAAGGTAATCTACAGCCAATTAGAAGTTGTAGATATTGCAGGTCTGGTAAAGGGCGCAAGCAAAGGTGAAGGGCTCGGTAATAAGTTTTTGAGTCATATCAGAGAAGTTGATGCTATCATTCATTTGCTCAGATGCTTTACGGATGGCAATATCAGCCATGTGCACAACAAAATAGATCCAATATCAGATGCTGAAGTGGTAGAAATGGAATTAATCCTAGCTGATATTGATAACATAGAAAAAAGGTTACCTCAACTAGAAAAGAAAGCAAAGCAAGGTGGTAAAGAGCTAAAAAGACAGCTTGATTTAATGCAGGAGGTTTTAGCTACCCTAAAATTGGGTCGACCTGCAAGAAGTTTAGGAAATATGGACAAAGTCGAAATGAAGCCACTTCAATTATTGACAACAAAACCTGTTGTGTATGTCTGTAATGTTGAAGATACACACATCATAACTGGAAATGAACTGTCTAAAAAGGTAGAAAAAATGGCAAAAGAAAACAGGAGTAAATTTTACTGTATTTCAGCAAAACTTGAAGCAGATATAGCAAATCTTGATAGTGAAGAAGAAAAGCAGAGCTTTTTGTCAGAATTTGGCTTGAAAGAGTCAGGACTTGATGGAGTAGTGCGTATTATGTATGAAGTGCTGAGTATGATAACTTTCTTTACTGTGGGGCCAAAAGAGGCACGTGCATGGCCAATAAAGATAAGGTCAACAGCTGACAAAGCAGCAGGTGTGGTTCACACTGATTTTGAAAAAGGCTTTATAAGAGCAGAAACAATAAGCTTTGACGATTACGTAAAATATAAAAGCAAATCAGATTGCAAAGATGCAGGCAAAATTCGCTTCGAAAGCAAGGATTACATTGTACAAGATGGCGATATAATGCACTTTAGGTTTAATGTGTAACAGACTAACCTACCTCTTCTTAGCTAAAAAGCTTTTTGCTGAAGAGAAGAAACCCCTCCTACAGTCGTTCCTACGTGAAGAGAAAACTATGTGCGCCAGAAATAGATACAACGATATTCTTGCGTGACCTGTACTCTTCTTTTCACATGGCGTTTGCTTAATTAAACTTTCTGCTGAAGCTTTCATGTAAAGCTTTACCCTCTATGAGCACAGCCTCATTTTTCATAGCTAATTC
Organism: Wolbachia pipientis; assembly: GCF_030373985.1. GTDB lineage: Bacteria > Pseudomonadota > Alphaproteobacteria > Rickettsiales > Anaplasmataceae > Wolbachia > Wolbachia pipientis_D. The sequence goes on along the minus strand of NZ_JAUCRB010000001.1, from coordinate 175,959 downwards.
TAAAATTTTCTTTGGTTCAACATCTTTACCACCAATAATTGACTTTCCAATACTAATTGGACCAGAATTTATATTTAAAACAACTGTACAATTAGCGCCTTGTTCCGGCTCATCTTTTGTACTCCAACTAATTTCAAGTTTACATGTTGCTTCTTTTGTAAAAGAGTAATTCCTCTGTTGCTTATCATTCTTCTCAATTGTTAATATTCTTTTATTATTACTATATATTTTTACTCTTTTTACCTCGCTTTTCTCTTCTTTAATTCTTTCAGTCGTTCTGCTGAAAAAACTGCTAGTTTCTAAATCCTGCTTAGGTTTAGTAATGTTGATATTAAGATTTTTATGAATATTGCGATCGTGTCCTGGACATGGCACATGATACCCGTTGAAGAAAGCAGCTAGATCACTACCTAAAAACTCCTTTGCATTACGTTTCCCTGTGCTAATTCTATCTAAATATGTATTCATCCTCTCTACAAACTTCTCCTTAGCCTGGACATCGCACTTCTTATTTATCATATCGATCACCTTTTCTGATTGTTCCTTATCCAGCAACATAGAATAAAAAGGAAGACGTTTTTATTTCTTCCATAATATTTTGCTATTTTATCAAAAGGATTCGCCTCTTTACCTCCATTATAATTTATAACATCTTGAGGACCATCACATTGATTCTTCACAAGATCTAAAAATTATCAAAATCTGATAATATGTTTTGGTATGCTAAAATTAAGGAAATTAACTTAAGTTCTGTGTTGTTTGCAACTTTATCAGCTTATTAGGTAGAATTATTAATGAACTAGTTGAATAGGTGTTATGACTAAATTTAACTCCATCCATAAGTTCTCCACTTGTTACCCCGGTTGCAATAAACACTGATTCACCTCCTGCCATGTCTTTTACGGTGTAGATTTTTTCTGGATCATGGATATTCAAATTTTTTGCCCTTTCTCTTAACTGATCCGTGTCAAGTACTAATCTTCCCTCCATTTGCGCGCCTATCGAGCTTAGTGCTGCAGCTGCAAGCACTCCCTCTGGTGCTCCCCCGATACCGATGTACATGTCATGATTGCCATTGATTAGTGAGACTACAGCAGCAATATCGCCATCATCTATTAGTTTAATTCTCGCCCCTAACTTTCTGATTTTCTCTATTAGTTCATTATGCGTTTTACGGTTAAGTATAGTTACCGTGAGATCACTTGCTTTACATTTTTTTGCCTTGGCTAGATTTTCTAGATTCTTCTCAATACTATTTTTTAATGAAACTACACCTTCTGGAAGGTTTTTTCCTACTGCTATTTTTTCCATATAAACATCAGGTGCGTGTAAAAAATTACCTCTTTTTGCTGCGGCAAGAACAGACATTGCCCCCTGTTTATAATGAGCACAGATTGTGGTGCCTTCGAGCGGGTCAACGGCAATGTCAATCTCAGGGCCACTTCCTGTGCCAACCTTCTCCCCGATATATAGCATCGGTGCCTTATCTCTCTCACCTTCACCAATTACAATTGTACCATTTACTTCCATGGAATTTAGCACCATCCGCATTGCATCAACTGAAACTTGATCAGCTTTTTTTTCATCACCTGAACCAGCTAATTTATATGCAGCAAGTGCTGCAGATTCGGTTACTTTAACTAACTTATAGGCTAAATCTTCTATCATTCGCTCAAGAATTACAAATAATGCATTTAATATATATCATGCCATTTGAAACTGCAAGATTCTTTGACTGATTGCAGGGAAATTGATATAACAGGCATGTAGCAATAGTGGTAAGGTCTGACATGACTGATAATTTAGCTTATAAAAAGGTAGGGGGAATTGTCAAGAAGCTAAAGTAAGGTGGTGTATTTATGGATATTATCCGTTTAAGAAAGGATGATACTTTAAACGATTGTGACATATTTCTAAGAGCTGTTAAATTGCTTGTGAAGTCAGGTATTAAAATCAATATCGAGGGTATCGCTTCCAATACTTTATTGGATCACGCTTCAATAACAAAGCAAGCTGACGTTTTAAGGGTACTTTTAGGTAGTAAAAATTTGTGAAGAAGAAGAACTTAGCGCTTTAAATAGCGCTATTATTTAAAGCGATGTTCAAGAGTTTGAGTTATTTTTAGATTACGTGAATCATGTAAAAATACTAGAAGCTTTAAATGCAACCGCTCACAATGAACAAACTGACGTTATGGGGATACTCTTAGATAATAAGAAATTTACCTAACAAGAAAAAGTTAAGGCTCTGAGTGACGCCGCTATGGATTGTAATGTGGCAAGGGTTAAGCTACTTTTGGGCTATATGACGGGTATACCAGAAGCTGGCATAAGAAGTCTTTTAGAAATAATTAAAAAAAGCAAATTATTGCTATATTAATATAGAACAATCAAAACTAGATCTTGAAAGTGAATTGTACATATTGTATCAACAGTTGAAGGATGATGCATTCTGTACTGCTGTTACAGAAAATAATTCTGTAGTAGCGACAGTGTTAATACAGAATGATCAAGAGAAACAGGTTATTACTACACTAAGCGTAAAAAGCAACGGAGGTGTTGGTAATAAATCAGCACCTTTATCAACAAAAGAAATAAATTCTGGCAAAACTGCCATGCCAAGGGTTATAGTAAAGCTAATGGCTTCACAAATTCTCAATTTTCTCTACCAAATACACAAGATACTAAATATAAAGAAAACAAGAATAACTTTCACACTTCATTAACAGAAGATGCCGTTGGAGTTATTGGTCACAGAATTATTAATCACTGCTGCTGTGATGGTTGCATCTGTGGCTGGTGCAGTAGTTTGTGGTATTGTAGCTGCTTTGGTTGTAATAGCTGCCGGATTACACATGAAAAATTCTACATTACCAAGCTATAGAGGGATGAGAGAGAATAAAGTTGAACACGTAAGTTCAACGCTGGCACCTGAAATGACACCTCAAGATTTTTGAATTTCAAACTAAAACAATAGCTTACCTAAGCCCCATAGCGTGTCGGATGAGGTATTTTTTAAGGAAATCTGAATTTTCAACTACAATCAAGCCAAAATTCCTTAGCGCTTTAGTGCAGAATATTCTATTGGAAAATATCCTATCTAATCCATCGGTTGCAAGTGCCATCGTAAAATTATCAAAGTATCTGTCACGTGAAATTTTCTTTAACAAGTAACTACTGCCAATATCAACACCAGATGCTCTTGCAGCAGTTATTTGCCTTATAACACTCTCTACATCTCTAATTCCAAGATTAAGCCCTTGACCTGCAACTGGATGAATTGAATGTGCTGCATCGCCGATAAGTAAAACTCTACTTTTATGCAACCTTTTTGCAAAAGCAAAGCTCAAAGGATAAGATTTTCTTTCACCCTCTAATTTAATTTCCCCAAAATAAGAACCAAACCTTTTTTTGAGCTCTATGATAAACTCCTCTTCAGGTAGGTTCATTAGCATTTTCGAAATTTCAGATCTTTCCGTCCAAACTATTGAAGAGGCATAACCACCTTTCATCGGTAAAATTGCAAGTGGCCCACCAGGGAAAAACCACTCTACAGCTAAGTTTTGGTGGTGCAGTTCATGTTCTACATTAAATACTATGCTACTTTGTCTATAATCAAATTTCATTACCGGCATAGAAAACAACTCTGGTAACTTAGAGTTTTTGCCTTCAGCACAGATAAGTAGCGATGATATTGATTGCTGATTATTGTCGAGAGTAACTTCCACACACCCTGAATCACAAGCAATTGTCTTGTATGAACGTGGAAAGTATATATTTAGCTTACTCAAAAAATTATTATTGATCGCGTTCCATATAATAACGTTGTTGATAATATAACCCATTGGTTCAGCACCAACCATTTTATGATTATAATGTACAGTAATCGGACTATTTCCATCTAATATGCATATATCAAATATAGGCTCAGCCTCACTCTCTACAAATTGCCAAATCCCTAACTTTTCTAGTATTTTTTTCGACCCTTGAGAAATAGCAAATGCTCGATTGTCATCAATTACGTGCGGTAGATTATTTTTTTCAATCACAGCTACGGATACAGAGTCATTACTGAGGCCAATTGCAGTAATAAGCCCAAGTAACCCGCCACCTGAAATGATTACATCGTAATTCATTTTATTTACGCTAATCCTAAAATTACATTTTATCTATTTTGAAAATAGTTTAAACTGTCTTTACAGACTGTATGCAAAAGACCTAACATCTTTAGCAATGTCTTCATAAGCCCCTGCTAAATCTTTGCTTAGCATTAGAGGATTTCCACAATCTGAAGCGTGACATATCTGTGGATCTAGAGGAACTTTGCCCAAGAGTTTGACTCCTAGCTCTTCGGACATTTTTTTTGCGCCATTTTTTCCAAATATGTATATTTTTGAGTTATCTTGAATAAAATAGCTCATGTTTTCTACAATACCGATAATCGATACGTTGAGTTTTGTAAACATATCATAAATCTTGCGTGCATCAACCAAGGCAAGCTCTTGTGGTGTTGAAACTATTATCGCTCCAGTTAAGTTAAAATTTTCCATCAGACTTAAATGCACATCGCCAGTTCCAGGTGGCGTGTCAATTATCAAATATTCTATATTAGACCATCTTGTTCCCATTAGTAGATTATAAAGCGCCTTTGTGATCATAGGCCCACGCCATATTGCTGCACGATCTTTATCGATAAAATAGCCGATCGAAATAGTATGCAGCCCATACTTCTCTACAGGCATTGCTTTACCATCCTGTATTTTTAGTTTTGACTTTTCAGCGTCAAGCATTTTAGGAATTGAAGGACCATATATATCTGCATCAACTAGTGCAACTTTGTGTTTTAATTTTGCTAACGAGAGAGCGAGGTTTAGTGCAACTGTGGATTTACCAACACCCCCTTTACCAGAGGCAACAACGATTGTATTTTTTACTCCTTCGATGCACGATTTAGCTCTTTGTTGTCCAGCTTGTTTTCGGCTAGTGGCAACCACAGTCACCTTCCCTACCCCTGGTATAGCCTTAACAGCTTGCTCACAATTTCTTCTTAATTCTTCATTTGCTTGCGTGTCATTAGAAATTTCAAGTGCAAAGCCAACGTCTCTACCTTTAATAATTATTGATGATACTATGCCAAGAGCGACTACATCTTTACCACTTTTTTGTTCTATGACTTCTCTCAAGCTCTCTCTTATGACTTCTTCGTTGATCATTAAATCTCTAATATAACCGTTATTTGAGTACTCTTTGATACCATCCAATGCGTTACATATAACTGTACAAATGGTGTTGTTTGAGGGCAATCTCCAACAAGAAGGGTGTTACCACAATGCTCCGACACACAACTGTACGAACATTTGTTCTAAAAGCGATGTTTTAAATATTATATCAGGTTTTGTCTCAAACGCAAAGTGTCATTCCAGTATTTAGACGCTGAAATGACACTGATGTTTTTTATATGGTTGTGCAAGAAGTCTATGGTTTTGAATGATGCTATGGAAGTTTTAATACTTACTTGAGCTTGTAATCTTTAACAATTTAATAGCGCTGGTATTCTCAACCTCTCTGCTGACACGCTTAGTGATAAAGAATCTAAAATAAGGTTTATTTGTATAAGGGTCTCTCAGTATTCTCGTCCCTTTACCTTATACGATCTTATAGGCTTGTTTAAAATCCGCTATTGCAATTAACGGCAGCTTGTTTGGTGCAGGTGGCATATCGTAGGTTGATATACTAGTATTCATATTAAAGTATCTTGAACTGCAAGCAATAAACTTAGTTGTCAAAGATATTGACCTGTTGAGGCTTAAGCAGCCTAGTGTCTTTCAACGTACTTATATTTATCAAAAACGATGCATTTTTGAAATAATATTTATCCATAGAGTAATACAACATCATTATCGCATCACTATCTAAGTTTGTCAGCATTAACTTGCTCTATTTTATTATAACTGTTTCCGTCTTCATAAGCTAAAATCCCTTTGGGTTGAAAAGTGCCCTCACCTTAAATGAGGGCTTCATTTTCTTCCTTACTAAAAGTCTCGGCAATCTTTTTTACCAGCAAGCTCTCAACATCAACAAACGCATCATCATGTAGCTTTTGTGATATTTGAGGTTGAACGTATAACTCGTAAGTTGTGATGGAAATCTTTTGAATTTTAGGCATATCTGTGTCTTTTGCAAAATCATACTTAGATTTACTGCCACCATCTTTATCATCCTACTGTTTCACCACTCAACCCGCATCAGCGCGGTCATAATCTTCTACAATATAATCCAATGTCTCAGTAGAGATTCTTTGATTAGAACGTATTTGTAGGATTGGAGACGAATCAGTTACACGCTTGTTTATGCGTTTTACAATATGCAGAGTAATTAAATATCCTCCAATATCAGCATTATCTCCACTTAGAGTCTTGTGCGATAAACCGCTTTCCATTCCCTTGCGGATTATAATCAGAAAAATATTTATTGCTTGTACTAAAATCTGTACCTACTTCTTGACGTTGAATTGCGGTTTCACTTAAATCCAAGTGATCTTTGCAATTATCAATATCACTATTTACTTTGTATAAATGCTCAATTTTTGCAGAATTAGCGCGTCCTTTGCTCTCAATTTCTTTTAGTCTGCGATCGTTTATTATTTTAAATTGCTCCCATGATGAAACTAATTCATTAATATGGTAAGCAATGTCGGTAAGTGACATAACAGCCTCCTTTTAAGGTGAAATTAAAATGGAAATAAGATAGGAATGATACCCATAAGTGTTTCCCCTTTATGTTATCTTATAGCTTGACTATAGGAAAAGATCTAGATTCCAACATCACGCACACAACTGTGTAAACATTTGTTTTGACAAGGTAATTTGCACAATAAATGATGTTATGCAAGTAGCTAACACTCTCCTGGCAGGCTCGAATCGCAATGTTCGTACAGTTGTACGTCACGTGCTCGAATGGCACCACCTGCTATGCACAAATTGCCTACAAATTGCAATGTTTGTACATTAGAGCATCACACTACTTGGATGATATCATTTGTTTATCTTTTGAGAAGATGGACTAGATAACCATGTGGTGCCACTTGAATAGCACCACACATTACATTAAACTATACACTTAACTTAGTTAAGTGAGGAAAAATATGAAAGATAATAATACTATATAATGTCTGTTTTTTATGTCAAACACTTTTTTAATTTCCTTTTCATTCTCGATCAAGTAAGCGATTTCAATATTAACTCTGCACTGTTTGCAGGATTTTCACTTTTTGTAATCGGCCTACCAACTACGATATAATCTGCTCCTGAACTTATTGCTTCTTTTGGTGTTGCTGTCCTTTTTTGGTCATCCCGACCTGGGTCTATGCGAATTCCTGGAGTAATAATCTTAAAGTCTTTACCGCACTCTTTGCGCACTTCTTGAGCTTCCAATGCAGAGCAGACTATCCCACGCATCCCAATTTTTTTTGCAAGCTTTGCAAGTAAAATTACCTGCGATTTTACCTCTCTTGCTACTCCAAGTTCGTTCAAATCATCATTACTCATACTAGTGAGCATAGTCACTCCTATCAGTTGCATTTTTGTGCCTTGCATCACATTTAGAGCTTCTTCAAGCATTTTTGTTCCACCGCTGATATGTAAAGTTAATATTTCAACACCTAAAACCTTTATTGCTTCAACTGTTTTAGCTACAGTGTTTGGAATATCATGCAATTTCAGATCTAAAAAAATTGGTATACCGCACCTTGCAACTTCTCTCACCCCAGAAGGACCATGAGCAGCAAAAAACTCTAACCCCAGCTTTATCATGCCAACCTTATAACGTAGAACATCAGCCAAAGATATGACTTTATTCAAATCTTGTGTGTCTAGTGCACATACTATTGGGTTCATTGTATACCTCCTTGCATAATCTTTGCGTAGACTGTAAGAACAATTATTGCATCTTGCAACTTCTTCCCCCAGAAAGGCCGCAAGAATTCTTTACCCATAAGGCATTAACTAGATTTAACTTAAATTTTGTATATACCGCTTGATGTCTATCACATAGATCTCTCCGGGGTAGAACACATACTTCTATATCCAGGATCTCCTTCTTCACGTGAAGTTTCATCTGTTAAATAGAGCAAGACGTGTTTTTCCAATAAAGAACGTGTTTTTATAATTGCTTGTAATATTGCTTGTTTATCAACATGTCTGATTTCTTCACTTCCTTTTAACAATTCTTCTACTTTGCTTGTCACATATTCTATCGTCTTTTTTATAAAACCTATTTCTTCTTTTTTCTTCTTCTGCAAAGCTTCCTTATAGATTATCTTTTCACTTGATTCTTCTAGAAGTAAATTGTACAAATTTTTTTCCTTATTATCATAACCTTTCATTATCTCTTCTAGCTCAGCATACTGATTTTTGAGGAGATCATTGCAATTATCTAACTCTTTCAATTTCTCTCTTAATTCTCTAGATAGATTTTTATTTTCTTCAGTGAGTCTTTTAACCTCGCTTTGTAGATTATCTGGTTCTTTTAGCAATTCTTCTAGCAATTTTATTTCCTTGTATAATTTTTGGATTTGATTTTCTTTGTAATTTAACTTTCTTGAAGCATCATTTAATTCTTGCTGTGCATCTGTTTGTTGTTTCTTTAACCGATCTATTTCCCTATTTAAACTTTCGATTTCCCTTTCCAACCCTTGCTTCTCTTGCGTTAATTTATGCAATTGATTCTTTAATTTCCCCACTAATTCTTGCTGTGCATCTGTTTGTTGTTTCTTTAACCGATCTATTTCCCTATTTGAACTTTCGATTTCTCTTTCCAACCCTTGCTTCTCTTGCGTTAATTTATGCAATTGATTCTTTAATTTTTCCACTAATTCTTGCTGTGCATCTGTTTGTTGTTTCTTTAACCGATCTATTTCCCTATTTAAACTTTCGATTTCCCTTTCCAACCCTTGCTTCTTTTGCGTTAATTTATGCAATTGATTCTTTAATTTCTCCACTTGTCTAATTGCAATTTTTCCAGCTTCTTTTGCTAAAGTTATTTTATTTTCCAACTCCAGTGCTTTTTTAGCAAATTTATCTTTATCAGTTTCCATTTCCCTATTATTCCTAATTATTCTACGTGAAAGCGTGGCCACCAAAGCAGACAATATAGCCAAAGTAAGAATGAGAAGAATAGGTACGTTAGAAGTTACAGCAAGCACCAAAGATAAAATTAATGTAAGAGTAGCCAAGGAGCTAGCTATAAGATAAGACGCATTAGCTTTGTTCAATAGATTGTTCATATCCCTCCAAGCAAACCTTAGCAAAGGTAAGGCAAAAATTAGGTTAGGTCAAGCTAATTTCCCCTAAAAATAGCACTTATTATAATTCTGCGCCTACACTTTCCATTTTCAGTTGCAAGTTCTACTTGTACGCTCTGTTTTTCATATCTGCAAGAAGCGATAGATTAGCATTGTCAATACTTATATCAGGGACTTTTTCGTGGCCCTAAATTTTCTTTATCCCGCTTTTTAGGAGACTTTCGTTGATCTTGCGACTCAAGTGCACTTTGGCCTAATTCATTCGAAGTTGAATTATTTATTGCATTTATTTCAGTGGGTTCTGCAATTGGAAATATAGGCATATCAGCACATTCCCCAGTAAGAGCTTTTTCTGGTTTCTTAGGTGTGAATGTTTAAGGTGGTTTTGGTTTCGAGAAAGTTTGTCCATTAACGAACTTATTTTCACCTGTTTCTTCAAATTTTGGTTAATGTTTACTGCTTGTCATATGCAGATTTCTCATTACCTTGTCCGTAAATAAACGAACTGCTCCTTGTACTGCATCTTGAATGTAACTTAGTTTCCATAACTCGGTTTCAAATGTTATTTGCACTACTTCTCACACCTTTTTCTCCCTTTCATCTAATTTTCCTTCAAACTGCTGTTTTTTATTAGCTAACTTCTTCTTTATCCACTCTAGTTGCTCACTTAACTTCTCGTATTCATCCTCATCACGTTTTCGTTATTTTCCAACTCATTTATTTTCTTGTTTTTTTGACTCAAACATTTTTTTAACTTGTTAATCTTACCACGATCCCTGTTACCGAGTCTTCTAATTCTGTAGCTAATCTTTTTGCTTCCTGTGCTTTATCGTTTAACTTTCTTCTTAATTATCCTTCTCTTTCCTTTGAATCTCTTAACCTATCCTCTAGAAAAGAAATTTCCCAATCTTTTTCTCTTAACTGCGTTGCTAATTGTTTTATTCTTTCCTTTTTCTCTTGAAATTCCAGTCCGAATTGTCTTACTCTTCCTTTTCTTTTTTGTAACTTCGTTGCCAATCCTTTTATTTCCAACACAGCATGGTTTAATTTGCTTAGTTCTTTCTTCGTCTCATATAATTTTCTTGTAAACTACCTTTTTCTTCATTAAGTCTAGTATTTTCATCACGTAACTCTTCAGTATAGTGAAGAAAATTGTTCTTTTCACTTTAACAGGCCTAACTTACATATTCAATTTTGCATTTTTACTAAGTAACCCTTCTTTCTCATCATTAAGAGCACACACCTGACTTTTTAATTTTTGGATTTCATTATCTTTATCACTTAACTCTTTTGTAGCATTATCTTTTTGTTGTGCATCAGTTAGCTGTTTTTTTAACTGACCTACTTTCCTATTTAACCCTTCTTCAATCCTGCTTTCTAAAGCTTGCTTTTCTTGAGTTAATTTTTCAGCTTTTTCTCTTAACAGTTTTTCTAATTGCTCTTTTTCTTTACGCTCACCTTCCAATTCTTGTGTTTGAGCAGCTAACTCCTGCTCTTTTGCAGCAAATTATTTTTCTCAAGCTCTACTTTCTTATTATTAATAATCATCTTATATGAAAGCACTAGCACCAAAACGGATAGTATAGATAAACTCAAGGCAGCAGGAAGAGCTATATTAAAGACCATAGGAGATAAGAATCCAATATAAGGAGCTACAGTAAGGGTTCCAGATGCAATTAATGCTAAAGTAGCAAAAGCACCAGCTATAAGATACGAAGCTTTAGCTTTATTATATATATGTCCTACTATTTTCCCTCATGAGTAGAATTATTGTTATAGTAGTATGAATGTTAAAGGGAGTCAAGCTAATTTTATATAAAAATCAATATAAATTTACATCTACAACAAATTTCCCATTTTCAGTTACAAATTCTGCTTGTGCATCCTCACTCCACTGTATTATTTCAGCATTGCAAACCGTTTGAAGATCATTCTGCGCAGATTGATTCAACTTATCCTTTTGTACGTTTGCTTTTATCACTAATTTTTTTATCAAATGCTTAACTGATACATTATTATCCGCTTTCATTTTCCTCACGAGGTTTAATATCTGCACGAAATTGTCCCCCATTTCTTCAGAGTGTTTGTCATAAATAAGTTTTTCCTTATTTGGCCAATTGCTTTGATTGTGCACAGAATTACGACTATATAACTGGTGGTATACCTCTTCCGTAATATACGGCAAGAAAGGCGCAAATAGACGCAAAATAATATTTAATGCATATGTCAAACTCTGCTTCGCACTCGTGTTTGCTTCACTGCTGACTGTATTTCCGTATGCGCGTTTTTTTGCCAACTCCAAGTAGTTATCACAAAAATCCTTCCAAAAAAATTCCTCTACCTCACCCAAAGCTTCGCAGTATTCAAATTGCAACAGCTTATTCGTTGCTTTTTCTATAACTTTGTATAGCTTAGACAATATCCACTTATCCATTGTCTCACTGATGGAATTTATGCTTACTGCTTGATGCTTCTCCATAAACATGGAAACAAACTTGCTGGCATTCCAAAGTTTTGTAACGAGGCGCTTGCCAATTCTGAATATGTTTTCAGAATAGACTGTATCAACTGCAAGCCTTGAATTTGCTGCCCAATAGCGCACTACATCAGCTCCATAAGTATCAAGTATTACTTGAGGAGTAATGACGTTACCCTTTGATTTACTCATCTTTTTTTTATCATCAGCTAAACACCAACCACTGATCATGATGTTTTTCCACGGCAGGGAGTTCGCATGATAATGTGCCTTCAAAATTGTATAAAAAGCCCAAGTTCTTATTATTTCATGGCTCTGACTGCGCAGGTCTGCAGGAAATATCGCATTATAACGTTGACCTGGCAAGTGAAACTCACTATTTACTGCCAGTGCACTTAGCTGAGGAGTGATCGCACTTGTGGCCCAAGTATCCATTACATCTTGATCTGGGGTAACCTCTTCTTTACTATATCCTTTTGGCAAATCTTTCAACGGATCTATAGGTAAGTCCTTTACTTCAGCTAGAATGATTTGGCCCTCTTCTCCTTTACGTTTTGAATACCATACTGGAAACGGCACACCAAAATAGCGCTGTCTTGAGACGCACCAATCCCAATTTAGTCCTTCTATCCACACTTCCATACGTTTACGCATATTGCTTGGGTGCCAATTGCATTCTCTAACTTTATCTAATACTTGAGGTTTTTGCTCTAAGGTCTTGATAAACCATTGATAAGTAGGCAATATTTCAAGTAGCGCACCAGATCTTTCTGCACATTTAACAGAATGAGAAATGCTAGTCCTTTCTATCAAAAGTCCCTTTTTGGTTAGAATTTCGATTATTCTCTTTCTTGCTGCTGTGACCTTCAATCCATTTATTTCGTTTAGTACACTACTTGTCATCCAAGTAGCTCCTACGGTTTCATCCAAGTAGCCCGACACTGGGATCCATTCTTTTGTTTCTTGATCACGCACTGGAATGACATCATGTAGGTTTATCCTCCCATCTTGATCGATAATAATTTTCATCGGCAAGTTATGCTTTTGCTGCCAATATATGTCGAGCTCATCACCGAATGTACAGCACATAACAAGCCCGGTGCCCTTGTCTATTTTTACCTTATCATCGGCTATTATTGGAACTTTCGTCTCTGTTATTGCTACTGTAGCTGTTTTTCCAATTAAGTGGCTATAGCGCGCATCCTCTGGGTGGCAAAAAACTGCGACGCATGCTGGAAGTAACTCAGGTCGCGTAGTTGCAATTTTGATCTGCTCATTTTCCTCAGCGGAAAAAACTATCGTATTTAAAAATGACTCAAAAACTTTGTCTTCTATTTCTGCTTGCGCAATTGCCGTCTTATCAACTGGATCCCAAAGGATGGGCTGCATTTTTCTATATGCATACCCTTTATTGTACAGATCAATAAACGACATTTGAGAAAGTGTCACAGTTTCCTTGCTGATCGTGTGATATTCTAAACTCCAGTCATAACTAATGCCGACTGATTTAAATAATTCCTTGAATTCCTGCTTTGATTTTTCAATAACTTCATTGCACATCTCTATGAATTTTTCTCTGCCAACTTCTTTTGCACGGGTTTTGTAGGTCTGCTCAACCAATCTTTCAGTAGGAAGCCCATTATCATCAAATCCAATTGGATAAAAGACATCTTTCCCGAGCATGCGCTGAAACCTTGCAATAAAGTCTGTATGACAATAGCTAAATATATGGCCGATATGCAGTTTCCCTGATATTGTTGGCGGAGGTGTATCTATAGCAAAAGTGTTATCCCTTTCACCGCTCCATTTATAAACTTTACTGCCTTCCCATAATATGTTGTATTTTTTCTCAATTGCTTGAAAACTGTATTTTTCTTCTAGCATAAATATTTTTCAATTTTAAACTTTAAGCTAGCACAATTAAGCAAATACGGCAATTTTAATATTTGTTATAAATACCGCCAAAATTTGTTTGTGAGCATAAATTCTCTATAATTTTATGTAAAATATTACTTGACCTTAATTCTTAAAGGTGTTATGTAATAGCTTTATGTTTAGGGTTTTTTATGTCACCATCAGAGACTATAAGAACTGAATTAGAGTTGATTAAGGGTAATAAAGTAAGGGTTACTATAAATGATTCTAAAAAAATTGAATTGTATAAATCATAGTAGGAGTTTTAAGACAGATATAGATGATAAAGAGTTATATATTGAAATAGATAAACGTGTCATACCCTTAATTAAACAAGGGGACAAACCTTCTGTTACTAATAAAGCAGGCATAAAAAATATGCTTGAACTTACTAATCAGCAAGCAAAACGTACAGTACAGCTTACTCCCATAGAAAAAAAAGTATGGGAGCATCACTAAGTGGGGAAGAATCATCAGGTTAAAAATGTCTAGAAGGTCTATTAGGAAGCGTTTCATTAAAAAGTTCTTCACCAAGTTTTGCATCTTTAAGGTCAGGAGCTCCTACTAAGACGGGAAACAAGCAGCGCGAAAATGCAGAACAAAATACACAAGAAGTTTAGGGTTTACAGCAGCAGTTAATAGCACAACTGATTGCTAAAGTTGACCAGTTAACGCAAGAATACAACATTAAAAGATAGTCAAAATCCTGATGAGACGTTAAAAACACAATTAGAAGCTACAAAGAAGGAGGAGTTAGATAGTAAAGAAGCAAAACTACAAGCTAAGTTGACTGAAGCTGAGCTGGCAAAAACAGCATTAGAAACTGCAAAGAAGGAAACTGAGGCAGCAAAAACAAAATTAGAAGCTGAAAAAACGAGTTAAATACTAAAGTTCAGCAGCTAGAGAAGGAAAAAGAAGAATTAGAAGCTCAAAAGGAAGGAAACTGAGCAGGAAAGAGCAAGCTTACAAACTGAACTAGACTGTTTTTAACAGGTGAACATCAGAAAATTGGTACTGCAATTGATAGTTTATTTACTGACGAGTTAAGTAAAAAAATAAAAGGCCTAACTGAATCAATAGATCAAGGTTAGCAGACAAAGTCAAGACTTTCTATGATGAAAATTTAAAGAACAAAATAATAGAAAATACTTTATTAGAAGTATAAAAAATAAAGAGCAACTTTATACACAGCTACAAGACAAAATAAAATCTATAATAGAGACTGGTCAAAATAAAGATGTGGGTGAAATTGTCAAGTTGATTAAGGAAGAGTTAAAAGATAATATACTAAATGCAAGTAAATTCAATAAGGAATTTGCAGATTTATAGTAACAGCTGCAAGTTAAAGCTGACGAAATAGCACAACTAAGATAACAACAACCAAATGCCGATGTTGAGAAGTTAAAGGCAGACTTGGAAGATCAAAAGGCTAAAGTTAAGCAGTTAGAGAGTGAAAAAGTTGAATTAGAAACTAAAAACAAAGCAATTGTGCAACCAAAACGAGGCAATGGAGCACGGTAACTGCTACTGTTGGTATGGGGTCTCGCTACTTGGTTGGGAGCATTTACTGCACTTGAATGTACAGTGAGATTAGATATTTGGGTAATAGTTGGTATAGCAGTAGCATCTGCATTAGCAGTGAGTGGTGTTACATATCTAGCATTAAAACCTAGTACTGAAGTTAATAAAGCAAAAGAGGCAAGGAACATAGGGCATGTTGTAAAGCGGCTTGATACAGTTTGTTTAGAGCTAAAAATATAGCCGAGTAATCGAATAATAGTGTATAATTATTAACACTTTTTAAGTGAATCTATTATAGTTTTTTCTAAATTTCTAGATTCAAAAAATTATGTAGCCTTCAGGCGCATCTTTAGTACTGAAAAAAATAAAGATATTCTTATTTACTTTCTCAACGAGATCTTGAGATTTGCTGGCAAGGATGAAATAAAAGAAATTGAGTTCCTCAGTACTATTATGGATGCTGAAATTTCCTCTAGAATAAAGTATTGTTGATGTCCTATGTAGAGATGGAAATGGGGTGCAAATGATAATCGAGATGCAGGTTGCTAAAACAAAAGACTTTGCAAGACGTGCTCAATGCTACGCTGCCAAAGCCTACTCAAGGCAGGCTGACAAAAATCAGCAATGTCAGGATCTTAAAGAGATTATCTTAATCGCTATAGCAGATTGTATTCTCTTCCCTGGTAAGCCTGAATATAAATCAAAGCATACTATTTACGATGAAGATACTAATGTATATGATTTAAAAGATTTTTATTTTGCGTTTATTGAGTTACCTAAATTTTCCAAGACTAAGGAAGATCAGTTAGAAAATATAATTGAAAAATGGACCTACTTCTTCAAGAATGCAGATGAACCCAGTGAAAAAGAATTGGAAAAAATAATAAGTAGTGATGTCCTAATCAAAAAGGCATATGAAGAGCTAAATAGATTCAACTGGTCAGAAAAAGAATTTATTGTCTATGAACAAGAGGTAAAGTGTATTAGTGATGAAAAGGCTGTCCTCGCTCAAAAACTTGATGATGCCACTGAAAAAGGCATCAAAATTGGTGAAGAGAAAGGTAAGAAAGAAGGTAGAGAAGAATGAAAAATTGAAGTTGCAAAAGCAATGCTGGTCATGTTGATGTCAACACTGTTATCAAGCTTACTGGCCTTTCCATTAGTGAAATCAAAGAGTTGCAGGATCAAGTTGAATAGCATAACGCGTATGCTTTCAATTTTTATATTCCTTTATTAGCAGGGCATAATTTTGTGCTGATTGTGTAATATGCTTAACTTCTTCATTCGGCATCTTTTTGAAGAATTTTGTTGGCCTACCAGCCCATATTTCTCTACTTTTTATCACTTTTCCATGTGTGACTAGTGAGCCAGCAGCTACCATAGCTTCAGATTCCACAACCGCATGATCCACCACAGAGAGCCCATACCAATGAATGCTCTATCATGTAACGTGCATGCGTGCAACACACAAAAATGGCCTACTGTTACCATATTGCCAATAATTGTATCACCATCTGGATTTCGATCCACATGAATTACCGTTCCATCTTGGATATTCGTTTCATCACCTATTTTGATTGATCCAACGTCTCCTCTGATCACGCAAAACCAGATGCTCGCATTCCTTCCTATTTCAACTCTGCCTATGATATGTGAACCACCTGCGATAAAAGCACTTTCATCTATTTTTGGTTCATAGTTTTTGTATTTTAAAATGTAGTACATATTGAGCCTGCGGTTTTATGCGTTATACAACTTAAGTAAGATTTTCTTACTAAACAAGAAATATTTTCTTAGATTTCAGTGTCAAATGACTTGGATGATACCCAAAAATACTCCACCTTGTCATCTCAGTGCTCCTCTTCTGTCATCCCAGTGCCCAGACACTGGAATTGAGGAGAAAGGATGGTGTCAGCTACTTGCATGACACCTCTCTTAAATTGAAACTAATCTAAATGTTAATAAACTTACTAAATAAAAAAAAAGACAAAGAAACCTCGAGTAGCGATTTTTGACCCTCTAATACTTTAGATTGGCGCTGCAATAATTCACTGACGCTTAGTTTAAGCACGATTTGGCTGAATGTGAAAGAGTTTAAAAGATATGCAGCCCCAATAATTTGATGTAACCCGCTAGAAAATACCCTTGATGTCAAGGTAATGCAGTTGTTAAAGCTTGTCAAGCAACTTTTTTCGTTTTTATTGAATCCAACACGCTGCCAAAAACTACGCAAGAGATCTATTGAAATGCTCCTGTAAAATTATACTATTAATTAGTGCACTATAAACTTAAAACTATGGACATATTGGGCAAATTGGTAATTCTACTGTTAGTTTTTTCACTTCCTTTTTCTTCATATTCATATCAATTTAGAACCAAAGCAAAGCAAGCAATAGTTTTAGATTTAGCCTCAAACTCGTTCATTTTTGAGCACAATTCCGATGAAAGAATTGTTCCTTCTTCAATGAGCAAATTAATGACCTTATATGTAGCCTTCGATTATTTAAAAGCTGGAATAATAAACATGGAAGATAAATTTCGAGTAAATAGAAAAGCATGGGAAAGGAAGGGCTCTTCTATGTTTTTGAAGGAAGGTCAATCTGTTACGGTGAAAGAATTACTCGAAGGAATCATAACAGTTTCAGGTAACGATGCCTGCATAACACTAGCTGAGGGCATTGCGGGATCAGAAGAGAATTTTGTGATTGAAATGAACGAAGTTGCACAAGAATTGAATCTAAACAACAGTCATTTTGTCAACTCGAGTGGGTGGCCGGATGAGAATCATTTTATGAGTGCAAAAGATTTAGTAAGACTAGCAAAAAGGATTTTCACCGATTTTCCTGAATATTACAATTTATTTTCTGAACAATATCTGACACACAATGGCATTTTACAAAAAAGTAAAAATCTTCTACTTTTCCACGATATCGGGGTTGACGGATTAAAAACCGGCTATACAAACGCTGGTGGTTACGGGATTGTAGTATCTGCAAAACGAAATGATAGGAGAATTTTTGCTGTTGTAAATGGTTTAAATACCGAGAAAGAGCGAATAGAAGAAGCAAAAAGACTGATACAATATTCCTTAAATCATTTCTATACCAAGAAAATATTCGCTAAAGATAGTGTAGTCGAGGAAATAAATGTTCTATATGGAAAAGATAGGAAAGTACCCGTCACAGTTGCAAACGATGTTACCATAACTTACAACCGTAATTTGCATGGCAAAATTAAGGTACATGTTGAATATAAAGATATGATACCTGCACCAATTAAAAAAGGGCAAGAAGTGGGCAAAATTTTTATAGAAATACCAGGTGTTGAGCAGCAAACTGAACCACTTTATGCAGTGAATGATGTGCAGGAATTAAATTACGTAGAAAAGTTTTTTAGGATGTTGTTTTAAGTTTAAATAAAGCACTATACCAAAAAGTTAGACACGAATTGTAATGCACTGTAAATTATAATGGAGCTGATATCGTTTATTATTCCTCCTTCAGTATCCAGCTGCCGGCGTAACTTCTTTATTTTTAATCACCTCTTGTAATATCATAAAGAATAAAATTCTTCTATATATTTTTAATATATAAACTACTTTTTTTATTTAAAAATTAAAAAAGATGTAGTAAAATGTCTATAGTGGTAGACTTTAGTAAAGCATATGGCTAACTTAGGAATTAACATAGCTCTCAGTAAAGAAACTTTAGGTGATCTTGCTCGCTTGGCTAAAAGTGAAAGACCAGTTCATTCAAGAGCTCGCAGAGGAGTTCATACAGGAAACAATTGAACATGGAGAAGACATTGCACTAGCTGAGCTTTCTATTAAGCGTAACACTCCAGGTGCAGAGACAGTTGATTATGAAGACGTCAAATGGAGATGTTGATCACGAAAATATCAAGTGGAAATAAAGCATTATAAGAGCACCTTAGAATTAACTCCACTAAATTAGAAAGTCATTACTGGCAGATTTAGAGGATATTTCAGGTTGCGTATTGGTGATTACTGTATAATTCATCAAATAAATGCTCGAGATTATACAGTACTCATTACTGCAGTAAGGCATAGGAAAGATAGTTATAAGCATTGTTAAAAACATCTACTATAAATAATATATGTTTCTATAAACCCACTAAACCCACTTTCTTTATTGAAGAATTTAAAAAGACATAAAGATTGGATGTATGGAGGTATGATAGAGAAAATTAATTATAAATAAATCATAAGCTTTAAAATCACCAGATTTTATACTAAAATAATTTCTTTAGTATATCCTTAAAGGTAGATGAAATTCACGTTATCCTGGTTATTAGAGCACTTAGAAACCAATGCTAGTTTAGAAGAAATTACTGATAAGTTAAGCCATATAGGGCTGGAAGTAGAAGATGTGATTAACAATGCCAAATTGACTGGGTTTGTTGTTGTGAAAGTATTAGAAGTCGTGTCTCATCCAAATGCTGATAGATTAAAGCTATGCAAAGTAGGTGACGGAAGTAAAACTCTGCAGATAGTCTGTGGAGCAAACAACGTTAGGGAAGGTATGAAGACTGTACTTGCATCTTCTGGTAGCACATTACCGGAAAGTGATTTTACAATTAAGGCCACAAAAATACGAGGAGTGCTAAGTGAAGGAATGCTCTGCTCTGCTTCTGAACTTGCATTGATTCAAGAGGAAAGTGAAGGAATCATCGAGCTTCCTGATGATTATAAAGTAGGAGATAAATTTTTCAATTGTGACCCTGTGATTGATATAAATGTTACTCCAAACCGCGGAGATTGCCTAGGCGTTTACGGAATAGCTCGAGATTTGGCAGCAACTGGAATTGGAACATTGAAGGCTTTAAGCGTTCCACAATTTACCTATTCTATAGAACCACCAATTGATGTTAAAGTCACCGACAGTGAAAGTTTTATCAGTGGAGTATACATTGCCAATGTAAAAAATAAAGAGAGCCCAAAATGGTTGAAGGATAAATTGGAATCGATAGGGATGCGTTCCATTTCTGCAATAGTTGATGTTACTAATTACGTTTTGATATCTTTTAGCCGCCCAATGCACGCATATGATGCAAAAAAAATAGAAGGAGAGCTCGTAGTACGTAAAGCAAACAACGGAGAAAAATTTACTGATTTGAATGGTAAAGAATACTTACTAAACAAAGACATAAGCGTTATTTCTGATGATAAAAATATTTATGCAATTGCTGGAATTATAGGTGGTAAGTGCAGTAAATGTACCCTTGAAACCACTGATATCTTTTTGGAGTCTGCTTGGTTTGATCCTATCTCTATTACTAAATCTTCAAGACAGCTGAGGATTTCCACAGACTCTAGCTACAGATTTGCACGTTCAGTTGATCCTGGGTTTACCCTTGATGGGCTAAGCCTTGCGGCTTGGATGATTTTAGACTTATGTGGTGGAGAAGCCTCAAGTGTAGTGTCTGCTGGCAATTTGGATAGGGCTGATATTAAGGTAAACTTTGATTGCCAGGATGCAAGCAATTTTGGAAGTGTGCCTGTATCGCCTGATGAGACGTTCGATATTTTAACAAAACTAGGGTTCAGCATTGATAAAAGAACTGAAAGTAATTGGAATGTACAGGTACCAAGCTGGAAACCAGATATCACCATACCTGCTGATCTAGTTGAAGAGGTAGTAAGAATATATGGATACGATAAAATAAAAGAAGAACCACTAACAAGCAATGTTACGGTAGAAACCAGCACGCATGATGACCTGCGCATTTTGATGACAAGTAGAGGATTTCACGAAGTGCTCACTTGGTCATTTATGAGTGAATCAACAGCTGAAAAACTTGGCTACTTAGATAAGCTATTTACCATTGATAATCCATTCAATAGCAATTTCAATATAATGAGGCCAAGTATCATCCCAAATTTATTGCAAGTCACTGCAGATAATATTGCCTATGGAACGCTTGATCTTGCAATTTTTGAAATTGGACCAGTTTACGATAGTCTCAATCAACCTAAGTATGTTTTAAGTGGAGTTAGGTCAGGAAAGAATTTGCCGCGAAACCATTATAACACCGATAGGAAAATAGATGTTTTTGACGCAAAGGCTGATTTTGTGGCAACTTTGGAGTTTTTTAACGTCTGTTGTGATGATTTAATGATAGAGAGAGCAGAAAAAAAATATTACCACACAGGGAAATCAGGCACCTTCTCTTTTAAAGGTAAAATAGTGGGTTATTTTGGAGAACTGCATCCGAGTATACTGGATTTTTTTGATATCAAGCAAAAAGTTGTAGGCTTTGAAGTAATACTAGAGAATATTGAAAATTTACCTGTAGGTAGAAAAAAATTTATCGATTATAAATATCAAAGTGTAAAGCGCGATTTTGCGTTTATTGTAAATAAGGATATAGAAGCGGGTAAGATAATCAATATATTAAAAAAAAGCTCAGAGCTCATCACAGAAGTTTTAGTATTTGATGTATATCATGAAAATAATATGGAGCCGAGTAAGATGTCTATAGCATTATCAGTTACTTTCTGCTCTCCAACTCACTCTTTAACTGAAGAGAAAATCCAAAAAGAATCAAGTGCTATAATTAATCTAGTATATGAAAATACCGGAGGGACTTTGAGGGTATAGCTAAAGTGATGTATGCGTTTAAGATAGTGGATTAAGAAAGAATGGATAGAAAATTTTGGAAAGGATAACAGCTCTAGAGTGTCTTAAAAAACTGACAATTACGCACCTTTACTGGTGATTATTCAACCATATTCTCGAGTATTATAACTTTTAAACTTTACAGAAGATAATTATAATATCGCAGCAAGATGTAGGCTACATGTATCACTAAGAACAGTTACTATAATAAATAGTATATATTTATAAAACCATCTTTCCTGGTCCATTTCCCAGCTTAGGCAACTTCGCTCAGCTCGAAAATCTAGATTCTTATATACTATGTAGTATAACATGATTTTTTGAACATTTCTTTTTAGCAAAGAAATAATCAAGAGATTCAGCCATTTATAATAAATAATTAAAGTTTTTATTAAGAAGATGCACACAGCAAACCATATGCTACAAGTTTATGATAATTAAAGATGAAGAAAGTGCGGAAGTAAAAACTTGGGCTAGAAAACAGGAAAAAATATGGTATATTAATGATATAATAACAATGGTTATTTTACCAGAGGCAAGGTAATACCATACTGTTTCATATATTTTCCTTTCATATCATCGTATGATTTTTCACACTCGCTCTCACCACTTAAAAATAAAAATTGGCATGCCCCTTCGTTAGAGTAAATTTTTGCAGGAAGTGGAGTAGTGTTTGAAAATTCGAGTGTAACATGACCTTCCCACCCAGGCTCTAAGGGTGTAACGTTTACTATAATCCCACACCTTGCATAAGTTGATTTACCAACACAGATAACCAGTACATCCCTTGGTATACGGAAATATTCAACTGTACTTGCAAGTATAAAACTATTTGGTGGTATTATGCATACATCTGTTTCCTTATCTATAAAACTATTCTCGGAAAAATTCTTAGGGTCTACTATAGCCGAATTGACATTAGTAAAAATCTTGAATTTACTATCTACTCTTGCATCATACCCATAAGATGATAGTCCAAAAGATATAACACCTTTACTACTTTTGTTATCCACAAAAGGCTCTATCATCCCAAAGTTTTCAGCTTTTTCTTTTATCCATTTATCTGGCATAACCGCCATAATTGTCTCTTAAGGTTACGTAATACTTACAATAATATAAAATAAAATTTAAATGTAAACTATAGTGTTGGATTATTAGCAATTTTTGTCATCCAAGTAGCCGACACACAACTGTATGAAATTATGATTCGAGCCTGCCAGAAGGGTGTCATTTCAGTGCTCAGATACTGGGATGACACCTCTTTCGGACCCTTAAAACTGCAACTAACCTAAGCTATAAGCATTAAGAAATTTACTAAGTAAAAACAAGGCCAAAGAAGCCCCGGTTAATATCTATCTTCAGTATTGGCTTTTTTAAGTCCTAAACACTACAATTTAGCTGCTTTTAAACTGCAACTAACCTTAGTTTAAATGTTTAAGAAATTTACTAAGCAGAAAAAAAAGACAAAGAAAACCCGCAGTAGCTAGTTATTAACTCTTTATTTTAAAATTTGACGTTGGATGATGTCTTGAATGCTTTATAAGCGCGTTTCAGCTTATATAGGAAAAAACCTAGAAGCCTAGGTAAGATTTATAAAGACATTGGGTGCAAGTAGTGAAAAAATTAAACAATAGCACACCAAGCACAAGTTTTCTTGCCGTTTTAATCTGCACATATTGGGAAGTTAAATAAAATAACCCCAACGCCATGGTTAAGGGGACTGGTGAAGCTTGTCAAGTAACTTTTTATATAATATTTTCTGAAATAAATGGTCTTATATTAAAATAAACATTTTTGATGAGGTTGCGTGGAAAGCTAGATACAAGTAGTTAGGCCACTTAGATGACATCTTTTGTGCATCACGAGTTAGAATGACAGGGAAGTCTAACGATAATTGGTAGATTTAATTAGTCTCTTAGTTTCTCAAAAAAATCCGTTAGCAAAGAAGCGCATTCTGTTTCTAATATTCCACCGTAAACTTCAGGGATATGGCTGCAAAATTGAAATATCTTAGCACCGTTTTCGATTCCTCCACCTTTTAGATTATAAGCTCCAAAGTATACCCGTTTAATTCTTGCAAGGGAGATAGCTTGAGCGCACATCGGACACGGCTCTAATGTTACATATATATCAGAGTTATAAAGCGCTGAAGTTGATAGCAATTCACATGCTTGTCTGATCACTAACATCTCTGCATGTGCAGTTGGATCATTGGATGTGTTGTGTGAAAAGGAAATGATATTGCTTTCACTAACTATTACAGCCCCTATGGGAACTTCATCGTTTTTCTGAGCGAGTTTTGCTTGCTCTATGGCAAGCTCCATGTATCGATATTTAAACACTTTTCTCTGTCAATCTTCTTTTTTTATATTTTATTAACTGCTGCTTTAATAAACGATACAAAAAGAGGATGAGGAGAAAACGGCTTTGATTGAAATTCTGGGTGAAATTGCACACCGATAAACCATGGGTGATTCTCTAGCTCTATTGCTTCTATACACGTTCCATCTTCTGATATACCAATGCATATCAACCCATTTTTTTCTAAATCATCTTTATAATCTAAATTAATTACGTATCTATGTCTATGCCTTTCCGAGATAGTAATATCACTATACGCACCTGCCATTTTGGAACCTGGGCTTATATTACATCTATATGCTCCAAGTCTCATAGTACCACCAAGATCAAAGTTTTTACCACCAGCTAGTTTAATGATTGGATGTTTACAGGTACAAAATTCTTCAGAGTGTACATCTTCAAGCTTAATGACGTTGCAAGCAAATTCAACAACCGCAAGCTGCATACCAAGACATATTCCGAAAAATGGGATATTGTGCATGCGAGCGTAACTTATTGCCGATATTTTACCCTCTACTCCATCATCACCAAATCCGCCTGGAACAAGGATTGCATGAGAATTCTGTAATTTCTCTTCTATGAGTTTTTTGTCGATAGGTTCTCCACTCTTTTCCCTTGAGTTAACCCAGTTTATTTTTATCTTAGCCTTATTACTAATTGCACCATGGTTTAATGCTTCAACCAGTGATTTATAAGCATCAGGAAATTCAGTATATTTTCCTACTATAGATACAGTGACTTCCTGTGTTGGGTGTCTCATAGAGTGTACTATTTGATCCCACTCAGTTAGGCTTGGTTTTGGCTTATTTAAGTGAAAATGTTCCAAAATTTGTGTGCCAAGTCCACATTGATTATATAGGACTGGTAATTCATATATATGGCTCACATCAGGAGCAGATATTACATTAGGTAAAGAAACATTACAGAGGTTGGCTATTTTCCCTCTTTGATTGTTGAAAACTCCCTTCTCACTACGACACAATATAATATTTGGTTGTAACCCCGCGGAATTTAACTCTCGGACTGAATGCTGTGTTGGTTTTGTCTTTAGTTCTTGCGCTGCAGTAAGATATGGTATTAAAGTCAGGTGGATAAGGATAACTCTTTGTTTTCCAAGCTTATAGCTAATTTGACGCACGGCTTCTAAAAACGGTTGGCTTTCAATATCGCCTACAGTTCCACCTATTTCACATATTACGAAATCTAAACCTTCCGTACCATTAAAAATAAACAACTTGACCAAATCTGTCACATGAGGAATGACTTGTACAGTTTTGCCCAAATAATCACCGCGCCTCTCTTTCTTCAATAACTCATGATATACTTTACCAGTTGTTATATTGTCGTCTTTGGTTGCTTTAATTCCAGTAAAACGTTCATAATGCCCAAGATCTAAATCAGTTTCTGCACCATCTTCGGTAACGAATACCTCCCCGTGCTGAGTTGGGCTCATTGTTCCAGGATCAATATTCAGATATGGGTCAAGTTTTCTGATGCGGACCTTAAAGCCATGAGCTTGAAGAAGAGCGCCTACACTTGAAGCAACTAAACCCTTGCCAAGTGATGAAACAACCCCACCTGTTACAAAGATAAATTTAGCTTCTTTCATTAATCTTCAAAGGGGACAGAAATAGATTTGTTTTTTTGTTTTTTTTCTGATGCAATTTTCTCTGCAATTGACTTTTTATATACGTCTTTTGAACACAGTCCTGATAATAGCAGTGTATTCATAATAAACAATCCGGCAACTATAGCCGTTATTTTGCTAAGCTGCTTTGCAGAAGATTTGACTGGAATCATTGAATTGAGCCCCTGTTGCGAGCTGCTAAAACCACTTAGTGAACTACTCCCAGGAGGCTGTAAGAGTACTAAAATTACTAGCATAGCAACCAATATTATTTGAAATACACTTAGTATCATTACTGACATTATAAGTAGGGCTGAAAATAAGGATTTTAGGAGCGTAAAGTACATAAGTCAAGTTTTTATAAATACCTGTCACTCAAGTAGCTAGAGTCACACGCAGGAGTGATAAAGAGTTTTATTAAGTATTTTACTTAAGGATCTAATTTCTTATTATAGGAGATACACAGCAAACAATTTATTAGTGGTGAAAGATTACAAAAGGGGCATAGAAAGCGCCTAAGAGAGAAAATTATTTCAGATAATAGATAATCGCTACTAGATTATGAAATTTTGGAGCACATTTTGTATTCAGCATATAGTAGAATTGATGTAAAGCCGGTGGTAAGGAGTCTGATAGAGAATTTGGCAGCTTGAATAAAGTTTTTATTGATGATTTTAGAAACACTACAAAGTAGTGATGGAGTTAACAATGCGGCTATATCTGCCATCTTTTGTGTAAAACAAGCTTTTGTTCCTTCTGCAAGAGAGGAAATAAAGGACCTGCTTATAATCAATAACTGTAAAAAACTGCTTGATTATTTAAGAATAAGTATAGTAAGCCTCAACAAGGAAAATTTTGCGTCATCTACATAAATAAAAAATATTGTGTAATAGCGGAAGACCTACAAAATATTGGTACAATAGATTAAACACCTCTTTATGTTAGAGAAATCATCAAGCGTGCTCTTTTGGTTGGTTCAACATCCATTGTAATATCTCACAACCATCCAGGCAGAGATACGCAACATTCAAATAGCGTTATATCTCTCACCAGGCAACTAACAGAGACTTGTAAGGGTGTAGAAATAGAATTAATAGACCACATTTATTACATTTAATAGCTATTTTAGTTTCAAGGAAAACAGATTGTTGTAAAAGCTTTTAATAGCTATAGTAACTTAGATTATCGTTATTCTGCTAGCAGTGGTGTGGTAGAAAAAAACAACATTAAAATTAAAGTAGATAGTTGTGCTGTAAAAAGCTACTTGACAAGCGCCCCAGCCCCTCTGCCAGAGGGTAATGAGGCTGTTTGTACTTTGTCAAGTAGTTTTTCGTTTCTACTTGCAGATACCTTTATGTTTGAGGTGATTAACGAACTGCCTTCGAAAATAGATACCTACGGGCGACATGACTTCGGGCTATTTTACTCACTTTCTTTCCCCTTAATTCCCTTTGAAGTTGAATATTGAAAGTTGACTGGGGAATTATAGATGACTTTGTATATGTCATAACAAGCCATGGCGCTTTCAGCAAAACCATTTAATATCAACTTTAGTTTGCCTGAATAAGTAGCTATATCTCCGATTGCATATATCCTATTTCTACTGGTTTTAAGTGTAGTAGGGTCAACAACTATGTGGCTATGCTCTAGCTGTATGTTCCAATTGCTTATTGGACCCAGATTCATCGACAACCCAAAAAATGGCAGTAAAAAATCAGCAGGTATTTCTTTTTCTTCCTTAGAGACAATGTTTTTTACTATCACTGCGCTTAATCGCCCATTATTTCCGGCTAGTTCGTGTAATTGATATGGCACTACAAGCTCTATTTTCCCGTTGCTTTCAAGTGATTCTAACTTGTTTCTAGTTTCAGGAGTGCAACGAAATTCTTTTCTTCGATGTATCATATAAATTTTCTTTGCAATTCTAGAAAGTTCTATGGTCCAATCAGCTGCAGAATTTCCCCCTCCTGCAATAACTATGGTTCTATCCTGAAAATCAGAAATTTTATTTACGCTATAAAATACAGATTTATTTTCATACTCTAATATACCACCAAGAGGTGGGCGGTTAGGTTCAAACACTCCATTACCTGCGGCAATGATAACAGCTTTGCATTTCACCTCTATACCTGTACTTGTTATTACAGTAAAGCTTTGATCGCCGTTGTCCGCAATTTTTTCTACTCTTTGACTTAAATGGTAAACAGGCTCAAATGGCGAAGCCTGCTCCATTAATCGTTCAATTAGTTTTTGAGCAGTAATCACAGGATAACCAGGTATATCGTATATCGGTTTTTCTGGATAAAGAGCAGTGCATTGCCCCCCCGCTTGATTCAAAATATCTATTATACGACATCTCATATCAAGCATCCCTGCTTGAAAAGCAGTAAATATTCCAACAGGCCCTGCACCTATTATTACTATGTCAGTTTCAATGCTTTCCATTCAGGTAGTAATTTATTTAGAGATTAGTTGGTTTTGTTAACAAAGTCAATTTATGTAGAGTATTATTTGAAAAAAATTGGGAAACATATGAGTTAGCGTTCTTCTTCCCAGTCTAGTAGATTTTCTTTGTTTTGTACTAGGCAAAGCCACAGGTTAAAGAAGAAATAAATTTTTATGTAATTACAATAATATACTAACTCTACTAATTAATAGTGAAATAAATGTCATGAGTATTAAGAATAATCTAATAGTCAAAGCTACAGCAAACAATAAAGCAAAAATCGTAAAAAGTCGCTTAGCCTACTTAAAAAAGTATCTAATTCATTCGATATAGGTCAAATACGTGATAAAGAAGTCAATACCGTATTACATCATGCTGCAAAAAATTCCAATCAAGAAATGGTAAGGTTATTTATTAAATATAAAATTGATGTCAATTCAAAAGATCAACATGGAAAAACTCCATTGACGTTTGTAATTAAAAATTTTTCGGTTGATGAGAAGAATTCATCTTTAACTGGAGATTTCTATAGAAGGTTTTCTTGTGGAGATGACTTACTGATTATTGACTTCTTATTAAAAGCAGGAACAGAACTTGGTAGGGTAGAGTATAACTTACCACAAAGCGTTATGGAAGATCAGAAAAATAAGAACGGATATGTATCTTTCTGCAAAAAGATAGAAGAAACATTACGTGAAAGGGAATATGGAGATTGTGATCATAATATAATCAAGAGCATATTTACGAAAATATAGATGAGTTACATGATGATAACGTTCATATGAGTTGTAGTGATAGTGTATTGAGTATTAATAGTGATGACACTTGGAATTGGGATAATGACAAAAGTGAACACCAAACACTTTCAAATCCTCAATCGGACAGTAAAAAAGGAAGCGGTATTCCTGACAGTGGTTACAGATTTGATAATGACCCAGGCCAACAAGATTCCAAAATTGTAGCTTTGTCAAGCTGCTAGCCAAATATAGAGAAGCCATCAATATCGCCAAAGCCTGCTAATTTACAAACAAGACTTCAAGCTCCTCCTGTAAAAAAGAGGCCTGAAAATAAAACGTCTAACCCTAGCTTCAACAAGGCGTATGATTCTGGTTCTTCTACTAATCAAGTGTCAGTAAATAGCGTAAAGAAAAGAATGAAGATATTTAAAAATTGCGATACTCTTCATCCTCATCAACAACAATGTACTACTGCTCTTCAAAATAGAGGAAAGTTAAACGGTAGTCATACCAACGTAAAAACGCCATAACAAACTCTTCAAGCAAGGAGTTGAGAAAGAATGCCTAAAAATATCATATCTAATCCCTGCCTCAATAAAGCTCATGGTTCTGTTTTTTTTCTAATCAGGCATCAGCAAATAGCATAAAGGAAGGATTAAGATGTTTGAAAACAACAACATCTTCTAACTTCAATAGAGAGTATGATTCCGGCTTTAAGTCTGATGGTCCAAGTGCTAAGGTGTCCTCAGGTTCTATAAAAAGGCTGAATAGAAGTTACTACAAACTTCCTTAATGGAGCTCTGTCATCCAAGTAGCTTGACACTCAGATCCATATTTCTTTTCTTCTGAATTCTAGCGCATAATACCAGAATCCAGATTTTTTTAAGCCATAGAAATGGAGCTAAGAATTAAATAAAAAAGCTCCTTGACAAACCTCACCTACCTCATTACCATACAGGACTAGGGCTATTATCTAACTTCTCAATCTGAGCAAATTAGAAGGACAAGAAAACTTGTATTTGGCGTATTATTGTTTAATTTTTTGCACTATGTGCACCTTATGTCTTTATAAAATTTCTAGGTTTTTACTTATGCGAGATGAAAAGCGCTTATAAAGCGTTCAAGACATTACCCAACGTCAAATTTTAAAATAAAGAGTTAATAACTAGCTACTGCGGGTTTTTTTGCCTTTTTCTCACTTAGTGAATTTCTCAATGTTTATAGTTTAGATTAGTTGATAAGCGTTCAGCCAATGGAGTCAACTTAAGGGAAAATGTCAGTGATTGTACATAAAATTTCTCTCTAAAATTTTTACCATTAAATTATCCAAAAGCTGCAATAAACAGCACTTTTGTTTCTATTTTTCTTTTGACAAAGAAGTTAAAAATGTGTCCTTTTTAGGTGAAACATGCAAAAAGGAAAAATCTTATTCTACGAATTGAAAATATAATATACTCGAAAACTTTTCAGAAAATCCATTGTGTTGGAAAAAACAGTTGCACGCGAACAAGAAAACTTCCTTTTACGATAGTATTTTCTATGATTTTAAAGTTAGTTAAAAAAAGTTTAGGAATAGAATGTGAACTTATGGATCCATTGACTAGTAAAGTTCCGCCATCAAAGTAAGCTTTTTCTAAAGCAAGATATAAGATTTATCACACAGGGTTCAAAGAATTACTGGAGCTAAGCATCCAAACAGCCTATCAAGATGAACCCGAGTATGGAGCTTGGAGAGGTTACAGACTTGTTGCAGCAGATGGTTATGGTATAAGACTACCCAGCTCTGAGGAAATTGTATCCGAGTTTGGCCATGTTCGCCTTGCGGCTTGGAATGTAGGTGAACAAACGTTGGCGGAAGAGCAATTACCCGAAGTTGTCACTCAAATGCGTTCATTAAATCAAGATAGATTATTATTTATCTACGATCGTGGTTATCCTTCAGTAAAATTCATTCAGCAGCATTATGATTTGGAAGTAGATTTTATTTTTCTCTTGCAAACAAGAAATTATAGCAAGCTATGGGAACAAATTTTGTCTGGAGAATGAGATTTTGATTTTATACTAGAAAACAAAAAGCTAGAAAATAAAATAAAAGGACAAAGAGTAAGAGTTATAGTGCTCACGTTCTCCAGTGGAGAAACAGAAGTATTGATTATCTCACTTCTTGACCGAGAAAAATTTACTTTGGAAGCTATTAGCAAAGCTTATGTATTAAGATGGAATATAGAGGAGTGTTATAAACAACTCAAAATAGGTGCAGAATTAGGAAATTTTTCTGGAATAAATTTAGAGACTACATTACAAGAATTTTGGGCGAATTTAGTCATGTGTAATATTATCGCTTTACATGTGTGATGCTCAAGTGCCTTAGAACCCAGATAAAATTACTGAGTATCGTTTAATTTTTTCAGTTTTATTTGGTGTAATGAGGCAGAAACTCTATCAAGTGTTTGTTGGAAATTGTTCGCCAACAAGCTTTCAAGCCCTTTTTGATATAACAAGTATACGTGTAAGGTCCGACCAAGGGCGATTATATAGCTGCAACAAGGTAGATAAGCCCAAACGCCATCATGTCTTTAAGAGAGTTTGCTAAGGAGGCCCTTAAGTTGACGCTGTTGGCTGAACACGGATACAAGATTGCTATCAAACTACAACGTGTGTACAGTTGGACGCTGGAACCCAGAGATTTTTGACTACATCTTACATGAAAACTACCCTACAAAGCAAGAATCTTTTGTATAAGCATGACAAATTGCTACAGCAAGAGCATCAGCAGCATGGTGACATTTTATATTTAAATTTTTAATTATCTGTTTCACAATGGATATAATCTGACTCTTACCAGCATGGCCATTTCCGGTGATGCTTTTTTTTATATAGTTTG
Source organism: Wolbachia pipientis (assembly GCF_030373985.1). Lineage (GTDB taxonomy): Bacteria > Pseudomonadota > Alphaproteobacteria > Rickettsiales > Anaplasmataceae > Wolbachia > Wolbachia pipientis_D. The sequence continues at coordinate 144,055 of NZ_JAUCRB010000001.1, read as the reverse complement.
CGTCGTATTCATTTATAGTTAGCTCTGTTATTTTTAACGCTAAAACTACAACTCCCCTTGCATACCCTAAAGTTAGCGAAGACTTCGGATTCTTATTAACAAAAATCTTTTCCACTGCAGCTTCGTCTGGAGAATACAGAGAAATTACTTTCTTTAATTGCTCAAAAATTATATGCAGGCGTTCACCTGTATTAAGCTTACTGTCAGTTGATATAGTGCCACTTCCTAGAAACTCGATATTATTTTTTTCATTCAGATCGATAATAGCCCACCCAGTTTTACTTATTCCCGGATCGAGACCTATTATTTTAACCACTTAAAAAACACTTAGCCAATAAAGGAATACAAACAAGAATATCCAGACTATATCTACAAAGTGCCAATACCAAGAAGCAAATTCAAAGCACAAATGATCCTGAGATGTAAATTGATCTTTTTGTGCTCTAAACAAACACACTGACACGAATATTATTCCTATTATAACGTGTGCACAGTGAAAACCAGTAATCATATAAAAATTGGATGCATAGATTCCCGCTTCTTGTAAAGAAAAACTTGCTTCATGATATTCTATTGCTTGCACTATTACAAAAAATATTCCAAGTAGTATAGTCATGGACAGCATTTTGATCATGCTTTTCTTATCGTCTTCGAGCAAAAAATGATGTGCTGAGGTAATTGTTGTACTAGAAAGTAATAATACTAACGTATTCATGAACGGTAACGACCATGGATTAGGAGGCAAAATGCCTTCAGGAGGCCATTCAATTCTCTTTGTAGGAGAAAACGCTTCAAATAAAAAAACCGGATTGAGCCAGGCTTTAAAGAATGAACAAAAAAACACTATAAAAAATACAACCTCTGAAAGGATAAACAAGTACATTGCACACTTGAGTCCATGCTTAACAATGGCAGTATGGCATCTATCATAAATTGCTTCTTTTATTACATCTTTCCACCAATAAAACAACATCCACAGTACTGCAGAGGTTCCTAAAACCAGACCAAATATTCCAGAAATTTGTTTATGGAGCATGCCAACTAACCCAAGTGCAAGAATAAGGATTGCTGCTGATACAGCAATTGGCCAAGGACTTGGGTCTACCAAATGAAAATCATGTTCTTTACTTTTCATACCATCTTCAGAGATAAGTATTAAGCATACAAACTAGCTTAAAATTGTCAATGTTCCTAGAAACTTGATTGCATTTTAGAAAATAATATGTGTTGTTCCAAAAGTCTAGCTCAAATTGTGCACTTATTCTAAATAATTCAAGCATTCTGCTCGTTTCATTTCCCCCTACCCTTTTGCAATACTCATGAACAATATTTTCCAAGATGTCGCATCTAGACTCTATTGAATAACTGCTATAAAAATTAAACCAATCTTTATATCTGTTATTTTTCTTGAACCCCCTTTTCATATCATCAATGACAGTCTTGTATATAAACATGCAAGAATACAAAACTGTTATAGCTTCATAAGTAGCACTATATGAAATAGATAACAGAAAGTTGGTAAAGTTGAAACACACAGGAGATTTCTTTCCATGTCTTACACTGTATGTAGTAAAGTAGCGGTTATATAAAAACTTATTGGCAGCTATTGACCATTGTGCCACTTTAGTAAGTAGGATTATGTTATCATAATCTTTCATTCTAGATACGGTAATTAATGTGGTGCGAACATAGTCGTCTAAAAATAATGCGTCCCGCTGGATATAGAACTTAAAACTCTCTATGTTTAAAGTGTCGTTTATCAATTCAACATTAAAAGGGTGATTAACTATACACCTCAAAAGGTTTGACCCATAACAGTTCCTAATTATACTACTGAACATTACAGTACCAATAAAATTAAGTTAACATGAATGATTCACTGCTAACATTCCTTAATTTTGAGATATTAGAATAATACACCTCATCCCAGAGCGCCGGTTCAAGCTCTAATCCATTACGAAAGAATTCCAACAAAATTTTTCATTCATCTTCGCTGTATTTTTTATATAGCTTATTCATAATTTTAATTATATCATCAATTATGTTATTTGTCATGTCAGTACCAAAAAAATCTATCCATTTCTGATATCTGTTGTTAGGGTTAGTGTTACCTTTTACAAGGTGACAAACAGCGATTTGATATATATAAAAACATGGGTAAGATGCTGCTAAAGCTTCAGCAACAGAGTTATGATATGCAACACGCATGAAGAAGTCAGTAAAAGCAGAGCAAGACCTTGACTTTTTGTGGTTGCCGGATAAATAACAATCTATAAAATGTTCTCTATAGTAATTTTGTATAGCAAAAGTGCCAACGGCTACACAAGTTAATTTACCCATTATCTCAGTATCATTAGCTTTAGCCGCAATAATCAATAAGGCGCGATTGCAATCCGCTACATACAAAAAATCTTGTTGAAGGCAAAATTTAAATTTTTCATAATCTAGCGTATTGTTCATTGACTCAATATTAAAAGAATGTTCTTTTATTCTACCAATAAGGTCAGATGATTCTCTTGTAACTATATTGTAGAATTATTCTTTTGCTCTGTTACACACTTTGCAAACCTTGTAAGTATAGAGATTGTTATTAATGTAGTATAATTACTATGTGAGTTAGTATATCAGTATTGAGCTATAAAATCAAAAATTAGCAACCCAAAGAAATTTTTCTGCTGTTTTCCATATTAAATTCTCTACAAAGAGCACCAGATAAATCTATGTTTTCCCAAGAAAATCCACCATCTTCTTCTGATTTTTTACCAAAGTGTCCATAACAGGCTGTACGTTTATATATAGGACGGTTAAGTAGTAAACGCTTGATGATACCTTTAGTTGATAAATCTACGTTATTTTCGATAAGCTTTTTGATCTTTCTTTCATCTACCATATTTGTACCAAACGTATCAATGTAGAATGAAGTAGGTTTTGATACACCAATTGCATAGGAAAGCTGTACAAGACAGCGCTCGGCCAAACCTGCAAAAACAATATTTTTAGCAAGATATCTTGCCATATAAGCTGCAGATCTGTCAACCTTTGTTGCGTCTTTTCCAGAAAACGCCCCTCCACCGTGTGGAATGTAACCTCCGTAATTATCAACCATAATTTTTCGTCCAGTTAACCCACAATCACCAACTGGTCCACCAATAATAAACCTACCAGTTGGATTGACCAGGAGATTCTCCTCAGAACACATCCACCCTTTAGGTAAAGATGAAACTATATAAGGATAAATAATTTCCTTTACTTTTAATTGATCCAGATCTTCAGGGTGCTGTATTGAAACGATAATACTTTCAGCACGTACTGGAAGGTTATGCTCATATGCCAAAGTAATTTGCGATTTTGCATCAGGACCAAGTTTTGCTTCTTTAACTACACTCATGATATTTTTCAAAATCAAGTGCGCATAAAAAATGGGCGCCGGCATGAGGCTCTCTGTTTCTGTTGTTGCATAGCCATACATTATGCCCTGATCCCCAGCACCTTTATCCACCCCTATAGCAATATCATTTGATTGCTCATGCAGTAATATATTTACTTTCACTTTTCTCCAGTGGAATCCATCGTGCTCGTAACCAATATCTTTTATTGTATCCCTTACAGTATTTTCAATTTTGCCATTTTCGATGTTAGGCCCGAACACTTCTCCCGCTACGATAACATTATCTTTGGTAACTAAAGTCTCTATTGCAGTTCGTGAGAAAGAGTCAGTAAAAAGGTATTCGTCAAGTATTGCATCTGAAATTTGATCTGCAACTTTATCTGGATGACCGGCTGCAACTGATTCACTGGTTATTAAATTTTTATTTAAACTCATGCGTTAAGTTTGCTTATACATAATATCAAAGTTGCTATAGAAAAAAGTCTGAACGAACAAAATGGTGGGTCTGGGAAGAGTTGAACCTCCGACCTCACGCTTATCAGGCGTGCGCTCTAACCACCTGAGCTACAGACCCCTGATTTGTTTAAGCTGAAGCTTGTACATTAGCTGCAGGCAAGATATCAATAAAAATCTTTTTATTTGCCGACTTTCTAAATTTGACCCAACCTTCTATTTTAGCAAAGATCGTATGATCCTTACCTATACCAACATTCCTTCCAGGATGAAATTTTGTCCCCCTTTGACGGACAATTATATTACCAGGAATAACTTTCCCGTTCCTTTTTACCCCTAACCTACGACCTGCGGAGTCTCTACCATTACATGAACTACCACCTGATTTTTTGGTTGCCATATCTTACCTCTTATTTTTGAAGATTAATTTCATTGATACGAAGAACAGTTATATACTGTCTATGACCAGTTTTTCTACGATAATTTTTTCTTCTCTTCTTTTTAAAAATTAAAATTTTCTTCCCTCTACATTGCTCAAGCACTTTAGCTTTAACAGTAGCATTAGGTGAATAAGATAAACCGTTGTTTGAAAGGCAAACTATCTTATCAATCTCTATCTCCTTTCCTTCCTCAGCTTCTAGTTTTTCTACTTTTATTACACTACCTTTTTTTACTAGATACTGCTTTCCACCTATTTCAATCACCGCAAACATAACAAATATACACTTTTATTGTTAACTTTAATCGTAAAGGACGTCATATATGATGTCAAGGTAAATAATTTTCCTCTCAAGCTGCATCTGACGCCTTCAATAGGCACATGAACTGCATCATGAGCTAAAAATAACTCCACAAGCCCTTTGGTGATTATATTTAGCAGTATGATGCAATGCTGTCATTCCTTCATTATTCTTAGCATTTACATCTACGTTGTGTGTTAGCAGTATTTTGCTACAGCAACTTTTCCCATTACGGCAGCTAAGTGTAGTGCAGTGTTGTCATTTTTACTCTTAGTATTAATATTGCCGCCTTTTTGAATAGAAAATATTGCCCTACCTAGTCCACGTGAAGCAGCTAGATGTAATGGCATTTTATGGTATTTAGCATTAACATTGACCCCTTTGCTTATAAGATACTTTACTATATCAGGTTTTCTACTACAAACAGCTAAATGTAATAGAGTACCGTTATATTTATCGATGTCGGCACCTTTATAAAAGAAATATTTCACTATTTCCAGTTTTCTACTCCGAATAGCAGTACATAGTGGAGTCTCATCATACTTGTTTCAACATTAACATCAGCACCATTTCTAATAAGATGTTCTATTATAGCCAGCTTTCCACCTTCAACAGCCATATGCAATGGAGTATTACCGTATTTATCCTTAACATTAACATCAGCACCTTTACTGGTAAGACATTTGACCACACCTAATTTCCCGCTATAAGCAGCAAGGTGTAAGGGGGTATAGCCATCTCCGTCTTCAGTATTAACAACCTTGCTCAGTCTACTTGTGTATCTTTCTTCTATATGTATTAATAGGATCTTCACTGCTTCGTAGTCACCACTCTCAGCAAGTAAATGTAATGGCGTATATTTTTGTTCACTATAAATAGGAAGAAAATAAAAATCATCAATCAACTTATCATATTTACTTGCATATTTCCAAATAGTCACAATATGACAATTGCTATATAATCACTGTTTATCAATTCTAGAGCTTTTCTAAGAACTTCTTCTGCCCGGTCTTCCTTTTGTAAATTCAACTCAGTTACTTTTTACACTAGTCTGTGAATGTTTGCTACTCCTTCTTTTAAGTCAATCATTGAATATCTATCGAGTAGCTCAACAGCCTCCTATGGCTTTTCCTTATCTTCTGCTATCAACTTGAAAAAATTTCTCCTATACGAATATTGTCAGGAGAAAGATAAGTTATTACTTCTAGAATCTTCAATGCTTCTGGCCCACATTCTCTTTTTACTATAGTGTCAATTGTAATTTTCCAAGTTATGAATGTTGTTTCAGTATAGCGATCACTTTTATATTTGGACTCAAAGTCGAGCAGTTTCTCCGCTTCTTTTTCATATCTTTTCAGATAGTCACTAACTTCAACTCTTTCTTTGCCTCTACAACTTAATACAATATTGCTTTCATTATATGTATGCAACTGCTTGTCCCAAAGCTAGTGGGAAATATTGTAATTCCTCTGTTAGTTTTTTTTGTTTCTTTATCTTGTAAATTATCTCTTATATTTGAGGCACTCTTGACAAACCTGACAGCCTACGTATTCTTTGAATACACCTAGCTGTATTGTTTTTATTTTTCCCTCGTCTTCTGCTATTCTCCAATCTTTATTACGAGAAGTAATTAGAACATAAGGTTTTTTATGTTTATGGTGTAAGCATGAAGGTAAAAAACTTTTAATGTCCTCATATCCCTCAACATTATTAAAAATGAACAGGCTTTTTCCTCCCCTTCTTGCAAAGAAAGCATATATTCCTTTAACAAGAGTTTCTATTATCTTGTCTCTTTCCTATTTATCTTTAGGAAAAATGCCTACTTTCTTGTCTTTAGCTAACCCAAAGAAAGAATTTGTTATATACTCAAAGTTTTTAGCATTGATCCAGATAACATTACCATAATAATCTTTTCCGTATTTGTAAGCATATTTTCTAGCCAACTCACTCTTACCTATCCCCCCAAGACCACTAATCTGCTTGCCTGACCATATTCCTTTATAGTGCATCATTTATGGCTTTTAATTCACTGCTTCTTCCAGTAAAAGATGCCACTGGCTCTATTATTTCAACTATACTGCTCCTAAAATTTCCTCTCTTATTTTTTCCAGTAAGGCTTTCGCTTGCTTGTATGATAGAGATTCCTCTTCTTCTTTCTTCATCAAAGTCAGCGCTTTATCCTGGTAATGACTGCAGAAGTGTTCCACATCGGTATTGCTGAATTCCTTGCAAAATTCTCTTAATGATTTCATACAGTTCGGTTTTACTTGGCAAATTGACTGCAAATACTAATTTATTTAAAAAGTCTTCTATTTCTTCATTGCTGACTTCTCTACCTATCTCATGTTTTATAAAATCCTTATTTTCCTGCAAGTATGGGATAATACTACTATCAAATTTATATCTGCACCATTACCTATATACAGAAACTCATCTTTTGTGTCTATCCTTATCACTGAAACTTCTTTTCCTTTATTCTTTCCACTCAACATCATTCTTAGTTTTCTGCCCGGATGCGATATCAAATCCTTGGAATCAAAGTCAGCATTTGTAACAATAACAAAATCCTCTATTTCACCCTTAAACTCTCCGTTACTTTTGATCTTTAAATAAGAAATTAGATATTTTATCAAGCCAAATGCACCATCCTTTTTCACGTTAATAATTCACCTATTCTGATCTTTTTGTTTCTACCTTTCTTGTGCTTGGTTTTGTATGAGTCTATGTATTATTTTCCAGTCTTGTTCATGACAAAGAACGATGTCATCAAAATCTTTAGCTAACTTCTTCTCTATGAATAGATAAAAAGAATACTCCCTATCTACTGCACATTTGAGAAGCAGCATTATCCATTCCACCTGGTACATAATACTAGGAAAGGTTCATTTAACCGCCGAGTAGGACGATCTTTTAAGCATCCTCAACCTCACATAATTTTAAAGACGGTGCCGAAAATGCTAAAAAAGTAATAAACGTATATGCCCTGATATATAGCTATCTTGGCGTAGATCTGAAAATATCTACGAGATATGCTACCAATGCAAATAAAAAAGCGCAGCTAACTACTCAATTTTTCACTCAAAATCGAATTCACGACATCAGGACTGGCTTTTCCTTTTGTAAATTTCATAACTTCACCGACGAAGAATCCGTATAATTTTGTTTTGCCGCTTTTGTACTCTTGAACCTTATCCTGATTGCTATTGATGATTTTGTCAATAATTTCTGATATTTGACCCTTATCGGTTATTTGCCTCAGGTTCTGCTCTTCTATAATTAGAGATGCTGATTTACCAGTTTCAAACATAATATCAAAAACTTGTTTGCCAAGCTTAGCAGAGATTGTTCCATAAACGATAAAATTGAGGAGCTCGGATAAGGCGTTTGCCTTTATTGGAGAACTCACAATATCAATACCTGCTTTATTCAAACGACCGAAAAGTTCCACAGTTAGCCAAGTAACAGCGAGCTTTGAATCGTGCTTTTTTACCAATTCTTCAAAATAATCAGCAATTGCTTTATCGGAAGTGATGACATCTGCATCATATTTGTTGATACCCAATTTTTCAATGTATCGCAGCTTTTTCTGTTCTGGCAACTCAGGCAAAGATGATTTAACAGAATCAATTTTGTCCTGGCTTATCTCAACAGGCAGCAAATCAGGTTCAGGAAAATATCTATAGTCGCTTGCATTCTCTTTGTTTCGCATCACTTTTGTTTTTCCCAAAGCAACATCAAATAATAAGGTGTCTTGACTTATTTTCCCTCCATTTTCGAGAATTTCAATTTGTCTTTGTATTTCATAATCTATAGCTTGCATGAGATAACGTATTGAATTTAGGTTTTTTATTTCACAACGAGTGCCAAATACGCTACTGCCTTTTGGGTGGACAGAAACATTTGCATCACAACGAAGTGATCCCTTTTTCATATCACCATCACATGATCCAATATAAAGCAAAATCTGCCTCAATTTTTTCATGAATTCAGCAACTTCTTGAGATGACCTAAAATCCGGCTCCGAAACAATTTCCATTAAAGCAACCCCTACACGATTTAAATCCACGTAAGTTTTACTTTCTTCGTGAATGCTCTTCCCCGCATCCTGCTCTAAATGAATCCTCGCGATTCTTATTTCCTTTTCATTATTGTTGATAAATACTTTGCCGTTTTTAACTATCGGCTCAAAGAACTGAGTTATTTGATAACCTTGCGGTAAATCAGGATAAAAATAATTTTTCCGGTCAAAATAAGAGCTCTTGTTAATTTCTGCTGAAAGCGCAAGACCGGTGCGTATTGCCTGCTCTATACAATAGTAATTTAGTATTGGTAGTGTACCTGGCATTGCTGCATCAACTAGAGAGACTTGAGTGTTATGTTCAGCACCAAACTCAGTTGATGAACTAGAAAATAGCTTTGCCTTAGAAGAAACTTGAGCGTGCACCTCAAGTCCAATTACCGCTTCCCAATCCTCTTTTGTCATGTATTCGATTCAAGTAATAATCTCAACATTCTGCAAAATTAACACAAAAAGTCAAAACAAAACTCATGTTTTTATATTTTTATCTTAATTTTTTAACCTATGATTTAAGATCATCATACCGCAACAATTGCATGAACATTGTACGATATTATTACGATATTATATAGTAAGCAATCAATGCGTGACGCTAAGCTATGAGAGCTACAAAAACTACTCGACAAATTTTAATAACTTCATTATCATGGCATTAAGGGTATTTCTGACTCCAGAACTTGTTTGTGATCTGCGCGGGTTCAATGAAAAAGTTCAGTAAAAAACTTAAGGTATTTTTTTTGCAGATTACATCAAATTATTGGGGCTGCATATCTTTTAAATCTTTTCTACGTTCAGCCAAACCGCGCTTAAACTGAGCGTCAGCAAATTATTATAGCGCCAATTTAAAGTATTAGAGGGTCAAAAATCGCTACCTGGTGCTTCTTTTGCCTTTTTTCCTATCTGGTAAGTTTTTTAAATATTTTCTTAAATTTTATAGTTAATAAGTGTCACGCTACCTGGACGGTAGGAAGAAAAGGCTACTTAGATGACACTACTCACTATATCAGATTAAGTCTCAATTATTACAACTTATCTGATAAATTATAGCTAAATTTTACAACCACTCCCCTACCCTTTCTAATTGTTTATAGCTGTTAAATCTCAGGAATTTATTGAGATACGGAGAGGCAATAAAGGGAGTGGTATCCTTCAAATAACTAGACAGAAAATCTGGCAGATCATTTTGAAATTCATGCATTTTTTGTCTATAATCCTTCAAAGGAATAACTTTCATTTTATCATAGTCAAATTTCCAATAAGCAAGTTCTGAAACTTCCCTTTTGGTTGTGTATTCCACTGCTAAAGCTTGTAAAATTAATTGTGGAAAAAATCCTGACATAACTTCCTCATGAGAAGGTAGTGAACCAAGCTTATAGTCTATAATTGCTATTTGCCCATCTGGCAGATATTCAACTCTATCACATCTTGCTGTCAGTAAAATTTCTCGTAACTTTTCTGTCATCCCAGTGCTTTGACTCTGAAATCTACCATCACGAGAAATATAGATTCTAGCGTCACGCGCTGGAATGGCACCAACATGAGATATTGGATAGGAAAAGCTCTTTTCCAACTCAACGTGATTGTTTCTAGCTTTATCAAATTCGACAAAAGATTGAATTACCATTTCCAGCCTTACCCACCACATATTTGAAAAATTAAACTGGTTAGTTGAGAACACTTCTCGTGCGATATTCATCGGTGACTTTCTGTCGCGCAAATATCTCTCAAGAATGTTGTGCACCATAGTGCCAAACTCTAATATCGATGGTTTGAAATTTAAGTCTCTTAACTGTCTAAGACCTAGTATATATTCAACGTAAAATGAGTAAGGGTTACGAATCAGTTTTTCTACTGCAGTGCAAGATATCACCTGCATTTTTTCTTCTCTGACTTCAGCTCGAGGTTTTGGCATAGGCTGAGTACATGGAGCAACACTTTCAGGCGTATTCAATATTCTCAGCCAATCGCGATAAGGGTATTTTGATTCCTGTAATAGAATCTCCAAACGCTGTAATAGAATTGGCTTCCTATTGCTCAGCGATCTTGTAATATAAACTTTGCTTGCACCAAACAAATTGCGCAGAGTATACAAAAAATACCCCTGCTCCTCTTCTATAGAAGGAAGGTTGAATTTTTCTCTTGTTAGTGCATTCAAAAAAGGGCTTTGAAAACTTGGTGTTTCATTAAATCCGGCGATTATTACAACTTTATTGTGATATAAACTGAATCTATTCAAGTCACTTGCTACAGAAAAAAACTCTTTCTTTAAAAATGAGGTCAGGATTTGGCTATATAACTCTAAGGAACACTTAATTTCTATACCCTCACATGCATTCAAAAAATTATAGGCAAAATTACCTACTTCATTATTCAGCTCTGAAAAATTTACATTAGAAAGCACATTAATGCACTGCAAATGAGCTGCTACCACATCAGAAATAGAGCAATTCATACAATTAAGTAAAGGGTTAAATATAGCTTCTAACTTATTGATAATGACTAATATATCCTCTTTATATTTTAGTTTTTTATAAGTATTAGTAGCACTTATAATATCTTTAAGACCGTTTGTATTAAAGTTACGTAATACTTCTATCTCGAACTCAGATAAAATCCGAGTGTACTTTTCTTGAGTGTAACCAAAAGTTACCAGCCTATGTTTAAGTAGCGAAAGTAATGCCACACTATTCCAATTGGAGGTCAAAGCTTCTATACTATAAAGCAGAAGTGTTATATAAGAATAGTTTTCCGATGTGTACCTTGATAAATATGCAATACGAGTTGCAAGTAATTTATCAAAGACAACCAAAGAAACGTTTTCATAACCTTCATTCTCTATAATTAATGATATCACTTGTGCTTCTTCCTCCGTAGAATTACAAGTGATGACCTCAATGTTCCCTATGTATCCATTACTAACTTTGCTTAGATCAGCAGTTGTATCAAAGATGCAATCTAGATATTCTGCAGGCTTCTCTGCTATCTCAGTCCTCTGATCACAGATTCTAACGTCACGCGTTGGAATGATGCAAGGGAGTGCTTCCAGTAAGAAGCTCACACCCTCTCTGCTTATGCTTAAGTAATCTAGTAGATCTTTCAGACAATATTGATAGTGCTTTTTATCAAGTGATTTCCAATCTTTCTCTTTAATTTTCAAATTCAAATTAGGTAAAATTATTTTTCCAAACGGTAATTCATATATAGCTTTAATCAATAATTTATAGATTTCACCCTTCCCAATTCCAACAAAGATTATATGCTGATCCTTTTGTAAGGAAACTATCATATTGTTTATGTAGTCATTTTTATGTTGTAATATATCCACCACTCCTAAATCCTTTAAAGTATTACTCCAAGTTTCAATAAGTAAGTTTATGAAATTCTCTATTTTTTTAGAATGCTCATCAAATTGATAATAATCTGTTATTTGGGTACATTGAAGTAGTAATGGCAGGCTATAAGCTAAATCTATGGGAAAATTGTCGTTATTTTTTTTATTCCACTCCAATATGAATTGAATCAATAGTAGTGTTTTTTTTATTGGCTTGATAACTTTAACCCTATCAAGATTTAATATTAAATCTTCCTCATCAATGTTTTCTAGTAAAACTATCTCTGGCAAAACTACGCATTTTTTAGCGTTATAATTCTTAAATGCACTTAGCAATGCTATTACATCGCTTTTGCAAGGAAGTATGATTTTTATTTCGGAAATTTTTTCTTTTTCATATTCGTAAAATATATGCTGAACCAGCACATCGAAAAAGGATTCATCCACATTAATGGTAAAAACTCTTCCCACAAAAAATGACAATTAATAAGATGCTTTATTGTACAGAAATTATTCAAAATATAAATGTGCTCACAGTTTCTTATGCTATTATATATTAAAATCTTTCACAATATTACATGATAAGCATCAGAATAGAAGTTCTAAACAAATGTGAGCAAGTTGGTCGCAGATGGCTAGTCAATGTTTATTCGATTGACATAAGCAAAGAATTACCATCAGAATTACATGAAGAAATTTGTAGGCTATTTTATAATGGAACCATACAAGACTGCCGTTATTATTTCTACGATGAAGGCATCGAAGAAGTTCAATATGATTTCATAGAACCACAAGCTAAGTGGGGCTTGGAGATAAGTTTCTTGCCTAGCATGACCGATAATGTAGGTAATACAGCAAAACAGATTGTTAGAGAGTATTTAATAAGCAAAGGCCACATTGACGAAAATGTTTATATCAAAGCAAGAAGTTCAAAACTGATCTTGGGTAAAGGAAGCACACCGACCGAAGATGATATAAAACGAGAATTCAATCCTGTCACTGAGTATTGCACACTTATTTATAAAGAAAACGGCAATTGCTATTGGAGGCATCACGGTAAATTACAAGATGTCATTCCAGCGCGTGACCAGAAAAAAAAAGAATGGATCCCAATGTCAATTACTTGGATGACAAGAAACACTAGGATGGCAGAAAAAACCACTGAAATAACACTAGCTGCTAAGCTTGTCAACCTCAACGTGAGTGACCAAGAGCTTGAAAAGATCAGCGGAGATGGAATCGATGGTAATGGCGCTTTAGGCCTCTCTCTCACAGCAATGAAAGCTATAAAGGGTTACTTCAATAAACTTGGTAGAAACCCATACGACATTGAACTTGAGTCCCTAGCGCAAACTTGGTCTGAACATTGCAAACACAACATCTTCTGTTCTCCCATTGATGAAATAGAAGACGGCCTGTATGCACATTACATTAAGCGTGCAACGCGTGAGATAAATTCTAACATATGCGTATCAGTTTTCTCCGACAATGCAGGAGGAATAATCTTCGATGACGATTATTTGATTGTCGATAAAGTTGAAACTCATAATAGTCCTTCAGCTCTTGATCCGTTTGGTGGAGCAATGACTGGAGTGCTTGGAGTTAATCGTGATATAGTGGGTTTTGGTAAAGGTGCGGAGCCTATAATGAATACCTATTATTTTTGCTTTGCCAAAGGAGCAAAAGGTAAATTTTATAAGGATAAGGAGCGTACTGATGAGATTTTACCACCAAAATATATAATGGAAGAAGTGATTCATGGTGTTAATGTTGCTGGCAATTGCTCTGGCATTCCAACACAACTTGGATCGGTATATTTTGACGATAGATTTTGTGGAAAGCCGTTGGTCTTTGTCGGAAGTGTTGGAATTATTCCGCGCAGTATAAATAATGCACCTTCACACATCAAAAAGCCCAAAAACGGCGATAAGATTGTAATTATCGGTGGAAGAGTTGGAAAAGACGGGATTCACGGTGCAACATTTTCTTCAGAAGCGCTGTCGGGGAATAGCCCTTCAACAGTTGTACAAATTGGTGACCCTGTAACACAAAAAAAATTATCCAATGCCGTCATAGAAGCAAGAGACCTTGGTCTTTATAACGCAATAACAGACAACGGAGCAGGTGGGCTATCATCATCTATCGGCGAAATGGGAAAGGATGGATTCGAGGTTGATTTAAGCAAGGTTCTACTTAAAAACGATGGCATGGCTCCATGGGAAATATGGATATCAGAATCACAAGAGAGGATGACTTTAGCAGTACCAGAAGAAAATCTACCTATGTTTCAGCAAATCATGAAAAAACACGATGTGGAGGTCAGCGTAATTGGAGAGTTTAATGAAAGTGGTAGAGCTGTTGTTCAACGTTCTAAAGGAATGGTAATAATGGATATGGAAACTGAGTTTTTGCATGACGGTAATCCCAAAATGCATTTAAAGACAAAGCCGTTGCCTAAGGAGGCTACTGTTATTCCAACGAACAACGCTGGAATAACACTAAGTCTAGAAGTTAAACTAAAAGAGATGCTGAGTAGACCAAACATTTGCAGCAAAGAGTTCATAGTGGTGCAATACGACCATGAAGTTCAAGGATCGTCAGTGCTAAAACCATTGCAGGGCAAGGGAAGAGTGTGCAGCGAAGCTATTGTCTCAAGACCAGTTCTTTCCTCAAACAAAGGTATTGTAAAATCGCTAGGGTTTGGCTCAAGTTATGGAGAAATTGACACTTATCATATGGCAGCATGCGCAATTGATACTGCAATACGTAACTATGTAGCTATAGGAGGAAATATAGATCATCTAGCATTGCTCGATAATTTTTGCTGGTGTGACGTTTATAATCCAGAAAGGCTGTGGCAACTAAAAAGAGCTGCAGAAGCTTGTTATGACTTTGCAACTGCATTTAAAACACCATTCATATCTGGAAAAGACAGTATGTTTAATGACTTTAAGGGATATGATGAAGATGGAAAGAAAGTGATGATATCTGCACCGCCTTCACTACTGATTTCAGCAATTGGCATTATAGAAAATATTGAAGATGCGGTGTCTCTTGATGTGAAAATGCCAGGAGACTTAATATACGTGCTTGGTACAACCTACGACGAACTTGGTAGATCTGAATATCAATTATACAGTGGAATAGGCAATAACAATGTACCAAAAGTTGACGCAAAGAGCGCCAAGAAGTTGTATGAGCGTTACAATCGTGCAATAAAAGATGGCATAGTTGCCTCTGCAATTGCACTAAATCTTGGAGGTCTGGTTATTGCTCTGGCAAAATCGCTAATTGCGGGAGATTTCGGTGCTGAAATCGATCTTTCACTAGTGCCAATAGAGGAAATGTATAACAGAGATGTAATAAATAAGATAATAATGTTTTCTGAATCCCAAAGTAGAATATTAGTAACAGTTGCCCAACAAAATCAGCAAAGATTTGAAGAATTGTTTAAAGATATAGTTTTCTCATGTATCGGCAAAGTTACAGAGGAGAAAGTTTTAAACATAAAGGATATCTTAAAAGTAGATCTGAAAGACTTAGGGAACAGCTATGCCAGTTTAAAATAATTTTTCGATTATGTTAAATAACTCTTTTACTATATTGTAACGTCTGTTTAGAATAAATGTATGTTATTGCTTCTGGATAGATTACTATGTTTATTTTATCGATTCTCTTTGTTTATTAGTCTTTTTTTACTCAACAATTCAAGTAAATTGATGATATATTCTTCCTTGTTTACGGGAGCTGCTTTAGTTGTAAATTCAATGGTTAATTTTATGGTAAAGAAAAAGCTTCGCACGGTTTAATAATGTGTACAGTGTTATGCTGTATTTTAAAATGGCAAAGTTTTAGTGTGATGATACTGGCTTCATATTCAGCAATTTTATTATCTCTTCTCTCAAGCATAATTATTTTTGAAAAATTGAAGTCTAAGCTCGACTTTCATATAACAAATTTCATTACTTTAATCATAGCATCAGTAATTGATAGTGCCGTTGTATGTATTGGATTACTATGCAAATTCTCTGTAAGCAAATGTCTATCAATATATACTAGAAATTTAGCTTTTAAATTTTCTTATGCATCAATATCAAGCATCCGCTTACTTACATCAGCATATTTATCCTGTTGGGTAAAAAGAAAATTAAGCTTTTTGCGTAATCTGCTTCTGATAGTAATTCAGCATTTTTGAAACTACAATAGCCAGATTTGCTAGTGCTGACTATTGAGTAAATTCAAATCAGTCGCAATAATTTTACATATTAAGTTCTCTTGCTTACTTCATTGGCAGGGCATTTCGTAGGAGTTGCTTTAAATTGACCGAAATATATTGACTTTATGCATAATATTAGCTTTAAACCAGTAAAGTAGGTTTTAACACATGCGTTTTCTCTGTTTTAACTATGTTTTTTTCTTATCCTTATGCTGTGTTCTGCTTTTTTCATTGCCTTCAACCAAAGCTCAAACAAACGATACGTCAGTAACAGAATTTATCCCTACACCACAAAGAAAAAAAAAGTCAATTGAACAATTTAATACTGCTGTTATGAAACGAACAGCACAAATAAGGCAAATCATTGAAATGATAGAAACCGACAAAAGTGAAGAGTTTACCCCAATTCCAAGAAGAAAAAAAAGTGTAGAAAAAAAACTGAGGGAGGCTGTAAAGCCTAGAGAAACAAAAAATGAAATAAAAAGTGAAAAGAGTGTTGAAGGTAAAAAGAACGAGTTAGTTGTAGCAGAAATTATTAATTCTATAAGAAACAAGCTTACAAAATGTTGGAGCATTCCTGAAAGCATAGCTTACAAAGAAAATTTTAGTATAAAAATTAACTTATTATTATCCAATCAAGGTGAAATAGTTATGGCTGATGTAGTGGACAGTAGTTCCTATAAAAATAATCCACTTTTCAGGTCAATAGCAGACAGCGCAATGCGTGCAGCATATAAATGTAGCCCAATAAACGGCTTACCCATTGAATATTATCACATTTGGCGTGAAGTGACATTAGACTTTATTTTAAATAGGTAAAATCTTACAACAGACTGCTTACATTATTTTCTGTCATCTAAGCATTATCCTATTCAAGTAGCTGATACTGGTTTCTTTATGGCAGCGTCATCCAAGTAGCCTACACTTGTTCAATTATGACGGCATCATTCCAGCGCTTGACACTCGAATCCGGAAAAAAGAACATTGCTAGTTACTTGCATGACATCTCTCTAATTGCAACCAATCTAAACATTAAGAAATTTACTAAATAGAAAAAAAAGGTAAAGAAACCCCGGGTAGCGAGGCTTTGCCTCTAATACTTTGAACTAGCGCTGTAATAATGTGCTAACGCTTAATTTAAGCGCGGTTTGGCTGAACGTAGAAAAGATTTAAAAGACATGCAGCCCCAATAATTTGATGTAATCGGCTAAAAAATATCCTAAGTTTTTTACTGAATTTTGTCATTGAACCTGCAGATCAAAAACAAATTTTAGAGTTATAAAAACCCTTAACGCTATGGCAGTGAAGCTGGCAAAATTTGTCAAGCAATATAATATTTTCTGAAATAAATGGCCTTATGTTACAATGAACATTTTCGATATGGAAAGCTAGATCCAAGCAGTTAAGCTATTTGGATGACAAAGAAGGGCCGACTAATAAAAAAACTCTATAGTCAGCGGATTTTCAATCAATAACAGCTAAAGATCTTTCTGAAACATCAACTTCTTTTATACTTGTAACTTTAGCGTCCTGATCGAATGAAACCTGCAGAGACTTACTGCTATATTTTCTTTTTCCTAAGAAATTAGATTGTTTAATTTTATATGAGATATAATACCAAACATTTTCATCAAATTTAGATATTAATGTTGGTGACCCTAAAATGTGAACCACTTTTTCTTTATCGTCACCTACTTTTACCTTGCTCCACAATTTAACACTAATGCCCGGAGCTCCGTGATTGTGAATAGTGTGTGTGCAGGTTATTAAAAATAGTAAAACAGGGAATATTAATGCTCGCATCTCTTTGATAAATCGTTGTGAAATTACGATACACTAATAAACTACCTGTAGTCAAATTTTTCAAAAGTTAAATTGACTGATTTTTGATATCGCTTAATATTGTATTTACTTCAGGAAATAATAGGTATCATATGTCATTGTTAGAAGCAGATCCAATATATAAACCCTTTCATTACCCTTGGGCATATGATGCGTGGCTACAGCAACAGAGGATACATTGGATACCTGAAGAAGTTCCACTTGCTGACGATGTAAAAGATTGGAAAACTAAGCTTTCAAATATGGAAAAAAATTTACTGACTCAGATTTTTAGGTTCTTCACTCAAGCAGACATTGAAGTAAACAACTGCTACATGAGACATTATTCAAATATACTTAAACCAACAGAAATATGTATGATGCTTGCAAGCTTTTCTAACATGGAAACCATACATATCGCAGCTTACTCTTATCTTTTGGATACAATTGGCATGCCAGAAAGTGAGTATCAAGCATTTTTGAAGTATGATGCTATGAGAAAGAAGTATGAATACATGTTGGAATTTGAGGAAAGTAAAAAACAC
Organism: Wolbachia pipientis; assembly: GCF_030373985.1. Taxonomy (GTDB): domain Bacteria; phylum Pseudomonadota; class Alphaproteobacteria; order Rickettsiales; family Anaplasmataceae; genus Wolbachia; species Wolbachia pipientis_D. The sequence goes on along the minus strand of NZ_JAUCRB010000001.1, from coordinate 125,483 downwards.
GATAAAAAACACGTAGCTAAAACTTTAGCAGTATTTGGTGCCTTCACTGAAGGGCTGCAGTTATTTGCATCATTTGCAATTCTGCTCAACTTCCAACGCTTTGGAAAAATGAAAGGCATGGGACAAATAATCGCTTGGTCAGCACGTGACGAAACCTTGCATACCAATTCAATTATTAATTTATTTAATACTTTTATTAAAGAGAATAATGAAATTTGGAATGATGAGTTCAAAGAGGAATTATACTCTGCATGTCGCACTATTGTTGGACTTGAAGATGAATTCATAAAGCTCGCTTTTGATTTAGGAGACGTTGAAGGGCTGTCTGCGGAAGAAGTCCGCAATTATATACGCTACATAGCAAATAGACGGTTAACGCAATTGGGTCTGAAACCCATATATAATATTAATAATAATCCCCTTCAGTGGCTTGATGAAATACTAAATGGCGTAGAGCATACGAATTTCTTTGAAAATAGAGTAACTGAATATAGCCGTGCAGCAACTCAAGGCACATGGGAAGAAGCTTTTGCTGAAAACGATACTGACAATAAAGAGCGCTAATTAGACTCCTTGTGTTACATACTGTCATCCAAGTAGCTTGTACTAGTATCTGGAATCTAAGTAAATAATGCTAAGCTGAAGACACCAGTTCTGTAAAATAAATCGATTGACATACTATTTATAGTATATAGGCTGCTTATATAAATTCAGGATACAAGATAAACCTAAAAAAGCTGTAAGTATAAAAGGAGCAAAGTGTTTAGTTTAAATTATTTAATGATTATGGAAATAGCAGCAATAATAGGAATTACAGCACTATCATTTTCAATTGTAGATGCAATTGGAGTAGGTATCGCAGTTAAGTGAGCCAAAAGAGTTAAGAAGTACATACTTAATAAACCAACGAAACCACCAGAGGAAGAACCTGGACCTTCTCAGCGAATAAAACCAGAGCGCTTATTAGACAGCGAGTTAAGTGAGGTTAGGCTAAGTATCAGCATGCACAGACCACTGATGCTAATTTACCACAATAACTGCTCCGTGGCAGTGTTTGTACTTCTTCCCAGAGTTACAAGGGCACTTGTCGTTTCTTGAAACTTTGGGAAAATTGTCCTTTTTAGTAGGGTGTAACCTATTGCCTATTTCTTGGTCATCTGCCAACTTAAAGTGCGCTAGGCGGTGAATGGTAAGTTCTTTCCACTTCTCAAGCATTGACTCAAACATCAAGAAGGCCTCGCGTTTAAATTCATTCAGCGGGTCTTTTTGTCCCATGGCACGCAAATTTATGCTTTGCCTTAAACTTTCAAGAATTGAAAGGTGTTCCCTCCATAAATGATCAAGTGTCATAATCATCACTTGCTTCACTATTATATTCCATAAATTTGTAGTTTGTTGACTATTGAAATATTTTTCTTTCTCGGCAAAAAACCCCTGTATATCACTATTTATATAATCCAAAGCTTCTTGTTTGTTCAAAAACTTTGCCAAGTTTTCTCTATTGAGTGTTATCCCATACCTCGTATGGAATTCTTTGGCAATATCTTCAACATAATCTTCATAATAACCACTTTGTACTATACTTTCTACTATGCCCTCATTTACTTCACTATATACTTCAAACAAATCATTGATTGCATTGCCTAAGATATGATTTCTCTGTTCAAAAATAACTTTACGTTGGTTATTGATTACATCATCAAACTTAAGTAAAGACTTTCGCACATCATAATTTCGAGCTTCAACTTTCTTTTGTGCCTTCTCAAGTGCTTTATTGATCCATGGATGATGAATAGCTTCGTTGTTCTTTAGCCCCACTCTTTGTAAAAAACTTCTCATTCTATCGGAGCCAAATATTCTCATTAAATCATCTTCAAGAGATAAAAAGAACTTAGAAAGCCCAGGATCACCCTGACGGCTAGAACGGCCACGTAATTGATCATCTATCCTCCTGCTTTCGTGTCTTTCTGTTCCAATAACGCACAAACCACCAGCTTTTATAGCAATTTCCTTATCTTTTTTTACCCTCTCGACTATTTCTTGGTATTTTCTCTCTCTTTCATCGTCATTCTTGATCTTCTTTAGTTCTACCTTTGCAATCATTTCAGCGTTTCCACCAAGCTGAATATCAGTTCCACGCCCTGCCATGTTGGTTGCTATGGTGATATTGCCTGGCACTCCAGCTTGTGCTATTATATATGCCTCTTGTTCATGATAACGAGCGTTTAGCACTGAGTGCTTAAGAGAATTGTTTCGTAAAAGCACAGAAAGTTTCTCAGAGTTTTCAATGCTTACCGTGCCAACCAGGACCGGTTGAAGGCGTTTGTGGCATTCTTCTATAAACTTTAACACAGCATTAAATTTTTCTTTTTCTGTACCATAAATTTCGTCATCAAGATCTATTCTTTTTACAGGCACGTTGGTTGGTATTTTCACTACATTTAGTTTATATATATCGCGAAATTCTTCCGCCTCTGTTGCTGCTGTTCCCGTCATACCAGAAAGTTTATTGTACATACGAAAGTAGTTCTGAAATGTGACCGATGCCAAAGTTTGATTTTCACGCTGAATTTCAAGATTCTCCTTTGCTTCAAGTGCCTGGTGAAGGCCATCAGAATATCTCCTGCCCTCCATCATACGTCCAGTAAACTCATCGATAATTATTACCTTGCCATTCTTTACTATATAATCTTTATCAGCAGTAAAAAGCTTATGCGCACGTAACGCCTGGTCTATATAGTGAGTCATTACCATGTTGGTGGTATCATAGAGAGAAGAATTTTCAGGAATGAGATTATATGACCTGAGTAGTTCCTCCACTCGTGAAATACCATCTTCAGTAAGGAATACCGCCCTACTCTTTTCATCTACTTCATAATCAGAACCAACTAATTTAGTAACTATTCTATTTATGTGCTTATATATTTGATTGTTCTCTTCAACTGGACCAGAAATAATAAGCGGAGTACGCGCTTCATCAATCAATATGGAGTCTACTTCGTCTACTATTGCGTAATTAAAGCCTCTCTGAACCATATCTTCTCGAGAAAATTTCATATTGTCTCTCAAGTAATCAAAAGCTAGTTCATTGTTTGTTGAATACAAGATATCTGCACTATAAGCCTCTTTCCTCTCTTTATCTGTTAAATCATTCGTAATGAATGCAACAGAAATCCCAAGAGAATTATATAACTTGCTCATCCATTCTGTGTCCCGTTTTGCAAGGTAGTCGTTAACAGTTACGACGTGCACGCCTTTTCCTTCCAAAGAATTAAGATATGCAGCTAAAGTTGCAACAAGTGTCTTTCCTTCTCCTGTCTTCATTTCTGATATCATACCATTGTGAAGCACCATTCCACCGATCAACTGAACGTCGAAGTGTCTCATACCAAGAAATCTTCGCGATGCCTCGCGCACAACTGCAAATGCAGGTATGAGAAGGTCATTTAGTGTTTTTCCGTTCTTCAATTCCCGTTTAAATTCCTCAGTCTTACCAGCAAGCTCCTCATCAGATAAGCTCTGCATATCTTGCTCTAGCGCATTTATTTGCTGAGCAATTTTTCTGAAGGACTTTATTATCTTCTTATTTGTAGATCCAAATGTCCTTTTTATAAAAAGAAGCGACAATGTGAAAATGAAGAATATAAGGACAGCTGTTAAAGCTAAAATAGAATCTGGCATAAATTAAGTAATATCGACTTAATTTTAGATTATATTAATAAACACAGCCCGCAGCAATGATATATTAGATTTAGAAAATCTTTGGAAAGTCTTATTTAAACCAAGAATTAAGAGTTTGCTAAGCAATTCCTAATTTTTGAAGCCCTTCTATCAACATGTAAAGACTATATTGCATTATTTTAGGTGTTTGGTAGACTTTAGCTTTTTATAGAATGAAGTTACTTGTAGTCTTTAGTGGATTATGAAAGTAGAAAATAAACAGTCTGAAGTACTTAGCAATTTTTCATTTAAGAAGAGAGATAGTGCATCAACAGGTGATCATGGTTGTAAGTATGAAGTAAAATTACTAATTTTGTAACTACTTCGTGGGTTAAGTAGTAAAATTGACTTTTGGTTAGCATCAAACATAAAAGGTTTTGGGGCCTTTGATAATATTTGTTTTTAATGTAAAGATCAGGAAATAAATCGAGAACTATCTTAGTTCAAGCTAAGCACCGTAATAACCATAGTTCATTAGCAAGTATTACTTTTGAAGATTTGTTTATTGATGGAAACGATAGAAAGTAACAGGAAGAAGATTTCGGGTTAAACAAATATTTTTTTGAATCTGATCTTAAGATTAAGCAAAGCACTGAGTTTCAGAATAGTGGTATTATACTTAACGTTCATACTAATGTTAATGTGAACTTAAAAAAAGTTACAGAAAAGAGGGCAGCGTAGAAACATTGGAATAGTATTTGGAAGAGTCAAAGTTAACAGATGACAAAACTTTAAATATTTATGAACGTCGAAAAGGAACGTGCTATAAAGTAAGAAATCATACTGAGCTGAAAAAATACTTCAGTTGCGGTAGTGAAAGTGAAATAGAAGATTTTTTACTTAGACTAAGGTTTGTAGTTAATCAACCTAATCATTCAGAATTAGATAATATTCTTAAGAAAGAAATTAAGAAAGAAATAGGGAATATATATAAAATATCAGGAAAAGAAGATATTGATAAGGTTTTTGTCTGTATATATGACAAGGTAGAAAAATGGCAGGCAAAATAGGGTAGTAAAGTTCCTTACCTAATAAGAAAAAACGATTATTTTAAAGGAAGCTATGGAACATCTTTACAGTCTAAAACCTAGAGAAGATCTGTTTGAATAGTGGAACATTCCACTTAAAATAGCTAGTGGAAATTTCATTGAACGAGAATATCTCAATGAAAAAATATTAGATCGTCTAAAAACAGAAAACGAGCTAGTCATATTAGTTACTTTGCAGGGTTTAGGCGGAGTAGGTAAAACGCAGTCGGTGTTAGATTTTATTCAAAACATGGGGAAAAATATAAGTGAATATGTTGGTTGAGTGCGAAAGATGAGGATCAGCTAATCAGTGAGTATGTTAAGTTAGGGAGGACATTAAATATTATTTGCGATGAAGACAAAATCCCGCTGCACAGCAAGCTTGTTATGTGAGAAGCTGGCTAGAAGATTCTAAACTTGAAGGTGGTTATTGATTTATGATAATATACCAAATTATGAAGTCATTTCTAAGCTCAGACCTGCAAAAGGTGGTAAAATAATAGTTACATCTCGTAATACTGAATGGCCACAAGGAAGTATAGTTGTAGACGTTTTTACTTCTCCAGAATCAGAATCATACATAAAAAAAATTTTGGGTCAGATTTAAGAAAGTGATAGGTCAAATATAGATGTACTAGCAGAAAAATTAGGTAAATTACCTCTGGCTTTGGCTTAGGCTTGCGCTTACATAAAGGAAATAAAATAACTATCTTACGGTACTTAGAAATTTATGCGGAGAGGAAGCTTTATTTATTATTTCATAAAACACTGCCTAAGGATTTTAATCATTAATCTGTGTTTATTACTTAGGATATCACAATGGACGCAATTTATAATGAGTCTAAACTAGCAAGCAAATTGTTAGTAGCTTGTACATATTTAAATAATGATCTTTCTAAAGATTTGCTCAGAATATTTCTCGAAATTGTAGAAAACAATTCTGAGGAAAAACCTTTTGAAGAAGTATTATCTATATTATTAAGCATATTCTATGCTAGTATCCAATGAGCAGAGTGAGATAGTATTTTTACTCACTGTTTAGTACAAGATGTCATTAGGCTAAAGTCAGAGGAAGGTGGAAAAATTAAAGAAGACATAGAAACTGTTTTTCAACTATTACAAGAGAGTTTTTCTCACGGCAGTGAAAATTAGAAGGTTATGCTAAGAAACGACAGTTATCGCCGCGTTTAGAAGCATTTCTATCACATATAGATAATTGGGTTAGAAGAAAAACCTTTGGAACCTTCAGAAAAGCAAACAATAGAGAAAACTTATCTTGTAGATTTGTTAATATGAGTGTATAATGGGTACTATGACTTTAGTAATTCTAGAAGACGCAAGGAGCTGCTTGAGCAGCTTTAGCAATTCAAGAGAAGCATTATGGTTTTGGTCATTCTACAATTGCTATAATACTAGTAAACCTAGGTGGCGTTTATAGGAGTTTAGATGATCATAAGAAACAAAAGGAATGACTTGAACAGGACTTACCTGTCTTTAAAAGCATTATAGCTCTGATTCTTTTCTAGTTGCTACACTACTAACAAGCATCGGTGTCACTTATAGGTAACCCTAAGAAAAAAAAGTTGTTTGAACGTATTTTACCTGTTTTCAAAAAACATTATGGCCCTGATCATTTCAAAGTTGCTATTACACTGACAAGCCTAGTTATCACCATGGGTACTTAGGTGATCATAAGAAAAAAAAAGAAGTTGTTTGAACAGTCTTTACCTATCTTTTAAAAAACATTACAGTTCTGATCATCATGAAGCTGCTAAATTGCTGGCAGAACTGGATGATATTTAGGTTCTTAGCAATACTAGACTGACAGCAACTCACTTTTTACACTTCCAAAACTAATCTGTTTGGATCTTCTATGTAATTTTTTATTTTAACAAGGAAAGTTACTGCTCCTTTGCCGTCAACTATTCTGTGGTCGTAAGAGAGAGCAATGTACATCATAGGTCTGATTTCCACTGTATTACCTACAGCAACTGGCCTATTTTGTATTGAATGCATTCCAAGTATTCCAGATTGCGGAGGGTTTATTATCGGAGTGGAAAGAAGTGAACCGTATACTCCGCCGTTTGAAATAGTGAATGTTGCACCTTCCATTTCTGATACTTGTAACTTGCCTTCTCGGGCTTTTTTGCCAAGAGCAACTAAAGTTAACTCGATTTCCGCAAATGACATCTGATCGGCACTCTGAATAACTGGTACAACAAGGCCTTTATCAGTGCCAACAGCAACTCCTATGTCATAGTAATGTTTATATATGATTTCTTCGCCTGAGATTTCAGCATTAATTTCAGAGATCTCTTTCAATGCTTGCACCGCTGCCTTTATAAAAAACGACATGAAACCAAGCTTTATCCCATATTTCTTTTCGAAAGTTTCCTTATATTTTGCCCTAAGATCCATGATATTTTTCATGTCAATTTCATTGAACGTGGTCAGTATTGCAGCAGTGTTTTGCGACGCCTTCAAACGAGCAGCAATCACTTGCCTTATTTTGCTCATTTTTACTCGTTCTTCCTTTCGCTCTCCACTTGCTGTACTTTTTGGCAGTTCATATCGCTTTATAACAGGTTGTTCAGCGCTTGGATTTTTGCTTGTATGGCCTATCACATCTGCTTTTGTTATTCTATTCCCCATACCAGTTCCCTTGACACTTTCAGCACTGATGGCATTTTCTTCCATAATTTTGCGGGCTGACGGAGCGTCTTTTTTAGTAGAACTTTCGCCTTTATCTTCTTTTTTCGCTTCCTCTTTTACTTCCCCTGTGGAAAGTTTTGCTAACAATTGATCAGGACTTATTACATCATCTTCCTTTACGAAAAATTCAGTTATTTGTCCTGAAGCTTCTGCAGCTAATTCGAGTGCTGTTTTGTCAGTTTCAATCTCAAAAATCAAGTCATCTACTTTTACTGCTTCACCAATATTTTTCTTTATTTTCACTATACCTTCTGTGACCGATTCACCACCAAGAGTTTTTGGTGCTCTAATTTCTATAATTTTGCTCATAAAACGACCTTTCGTACAAACTTGCTATAATTTTATACATGAAAAGAAACATATAATAAACTAATAAATTTATTAGATCTTTTATCATTTAGAAGCAAAAAACGGGTAACATACTCCCAAATGTCATTCCAGCACGTAACGCTAGGCCATAAGAGCTACAAAAATTACTTGACAAATTTTGCCAGCCCACTTGTCATGGCATAGAGTGTTTCTGACTAAGAACTTGTTTTTGATCCGCGCGGGTTCAATGAAAAAATTCAGTAAAAAACTTAAAGTATTTTTTGGCGGATTACATCAAATTATTGGGGCTGCGTATCTTTTAAATTTTTTCTACATTCAACCAAATCGCGCTTAAATTAAGCGTCAACAAATTATTACAGCGCCAATTTAAAGTATTAGAAGGTTAAAACTCGCTATTAGTGGGGTTCTTTGCCTTTTTTTTCTATTTAGTAAATTTCTTAAATATTTATAGCTAAAGCAATTCATGAACTAGACAGTAAGGTGTCATTTCAGCGCATGACGCTGAAGTTTGATCTAGATCCCAGTGTTACATACTTGGATGACAGATGGTAGTGTGAAAAATCCTTTATAACTTACTTTTAAGTAGCCTAACCCATGCGTGCCAATCTCTCTGACCAAGATTACTTTCGAAAGACAAAAGATCCTTTAAGGCTTTTGAGCAAATTTCTTTACTTGGAATTGATAACTCCCTATTCATCGCTAAAGTTAAACATCGAGTTTTGCATGCTTTTTTTAAGTGATATGTATAAAACATTGCTTCTTGTATAGTCCGACCACACGTTATAGATCCATGATTGCGCATTAACATCACAAAATTTTCTTTCAGATCAGCTATTAATCTCTCTCCTTCTCCATCATCAAGTGCCAGAGAGTTATAATCATGGTAAGATATTGTATTATAAAAGTGTAGTGCCCATTGACTCGTTGGAAGTAGCCCCTCTTTGAGAGAGGAAACTGCCACAATAGAAGGTGTATGTAGGTGGAAAATTGCTTGAATATCTTTTCTTGCTTTATAAATAAAGCCGTGGATTATATAACCCATTTTATTATATTAATATTCTTTGCCCTCAATTACATTTCCATCAAGCGATACTTTTATTAATGAATTTTCGTTCACTTCATTAAAGCGAATACCAAATGGATAAATATAAAACGACTTTTTATCCTCAGAGTGCACCGATAGGTGAGCATATGTACAATCATCCAATTTAAGGTAAGACAAAACCTGATAGGCGTAGACTAAGTCCCTTTTTACCTCGCTCTTTTTCAGCAACACAATTTCTAACTAAGACCTGCTAAAGGCTTATACAAGAAAAAAGACTCATAGTAAACTAGTAATTTTAGTTTGAAGTGAGGTAAATCAGGAAAAGGAGCTGTTAATTCTTAGTAAATAATTCGCTATTACACAACCTATATAGCCTATATGGAGTTTATGTTTCTAAATTACATAATACCTTAATCATTAAAATAATTTTCTATATAATGTTTCAAATGTTTTAAAGCTTAAGTTTCATGTTATTATGAATATAGATTTCAACATTATAAATAATATGATAAACTTTAACACAAAGGAACAGATAACAGGATTTTTCGTATATATTATCGGCTTTTCAGGAAGTGGTAAGCTTTCTACAGCAATAGAATTATCCAATATGATAGACGCACTGATTGTAAACAACAACTTTTCTAATAACACTCAAGTTCGCTCTATATATAACAAAGTTTTTGAACATGACCCAATCCCTGAAGAAGTACAAGATGGAATATACAACGTTGCACAAATTATGCTTCAGGTAATAGAAGCTTATCCTATTCACTCAAAAAATTATATATTTATCGATGAGTTGATGAAAAATAATGACTACAACATAAAGATGTATAACTCAGTAGTAGAGCTCGGTAGAAGAATGGGTACAAAAATTATTCCCATAGTGCTCAAGTGTTGTTTACCTACTTTACAAAAGCGCATTAAACTAAAAAGGCAAAGGGAAAATAGAAAGTTTAATAACGTAAGTAGCATTATAGAAAAATTTAGAGCTTATAATTTATTTATACCACCAAGAGCTATAGAGATAGAAAATTCAAACATGAGCATAAAAGAAGTAGCCGAAGAAATAACAAGTCAAATGTATAAATTTAGTCCAGTTAATGGTGTTTACGAAAAAGAATAATCTATAATTATTTTATATACTGAGGCTCACTTAAATATAGAGCTTCAACGTCATTTAATTTTTGTTTATTTTCTAGTCTATGACGGACTAATAGCCCTGCATGGCTAGCATTTAGTTCTGGTAAATTGCAATCCATGTATGTAATGCAATCATTTCTTGTTGTTCCAGTGTTCAGACACTGGGATCCAGCAGTGTCATGCGCTGCAATTGGATTTGATAGTGGCAATAAATTGAAATTAAACAACTGCGTATAAAACCCTTGAGTATTTTTGATCATAGCCCTGATATTTTTTCTGCTATTTGCACAAAGCAAAGATATTACGTATGCCTGAACCTCTAATGCATTAACTCCATATAACGGCTTATTCGTAGCAAGATTTATACCCTTTACAGCCGATATACCAACCCTAATTCCAGTGAAACTTCCCGGTCCAACTACTACTACTAAATGGTCTACCTTATCATAACTATAATTGTGCTTACTGAACAGAATATCTAAAATTTGAAAAAATGATTCCGCGTGGCTATTACTGGTGGAATTGCGTTCTACAAAACACTTGCCATCGTGATCAATTATCGCTATTGAACTGCTAGAACCCACAGTGTCAATTGCCAGAATGGACATTACTTAAGCTTACCATAGAGCTTTGTAAACATTATAGTAAAAGCACCATTACCCATAACATTTGCTGAAGTTATTATTGGGTCAAACACTACATATAATGCTGTAATTAACGAAAGCATTTCCGGAGAGAATTTAAGATACTTCTCAAGAATAGGTAACATTACCACAATTCCTCCTGCTGGAACTGCAACGATAGCGAATTTAAACAATAAAAAATAGAGAAGAAAAGTTATATAGTCTGTTGTTGATAATGCATAACTAGAAGTAATCATCGTTGACAGTATTACAATAAAAAAGCAATCACCTACTAAATGAAAGCTAGCGGTTATTGGTATAATAGACGATGCTACCTCAGGTTGTTTTACATTTTTTTTGCTTCCTTCAAGAGTAAGTGGCATAGTTGCACTACTAGACATCGTGCCCATTGCAGTAATAAATGCTGGTATCATATTACTTATATTAGTTATCCAGCTTGTGATTTTGAATGAATTTGCTGCTCCATATAAGAGAAAAATATAAAGGTAAGTTACAGACGTTATAATAATAAAAATTATTGAGCTATCTTTAAATATTACAGATAAAACTTGATCATGTTGCATTTTTAAAACAAGCCCAAGTACAAATATTGGAATAACCGGTGTTAAAAATGTCTTCAGAAAAAATAAAGTTAAATCTAACATTTTGCGCGAAAGTTCCTTGCTTTTCTTTGGTAATAATACAGACACCGCTATGCTAGATAAAAATCCATAAGCGAGAGCATGAAAGTTAGAAAGGAGTAGCGGCAGCTTAAACGACCACAAAGGAGCAATTGTTTCCTTATACTTTATATCTTGTATTGAACAAGTGTTTTGTAGGATAAAATGTCCAACTGAATAAGCTATTAAACATGAAACCAAATTTGATAAGAAAATTACTACAATAATTAACAATATAAACTTTACAGCCGATTGCTTAAGATTGTTAACACTGCTAAAGATTAACGCAAAAATAACAAAAGGCATCGTGAACAACAAAATTTCTTTGATGCTCAAGCTCACTGAGCACAAAAGGGCTTTTGCTTCTACTGGAACTAGATGACCAAAAAATACAACTGAAGTGATAACAGCAAGTAAGGTTAATAGTTGTAGCATATTCTGATATAACGATTTCCTAGGGACATAATGCGGTAAGTTAGTTGTCAAGTAAAGCAAAACTACCTAAACTGCTGTTGCATTTATTAAAAACTCAACTTCAGCCCGGCCAAGAATACGTAACCTGAGTTGTTTTTGGACTCTTCAACGGGCTCTTCGGTATTAAATTTTACAATATCGAAATAGTATGAAGTGCCTACAAAAAGAGAACTTTCAAGACTTAAAGCATATGATGTTAATTTGCTTGTACCTTTGCTTACAATATCCCTACCACTATTGAAATATGTTAAGCTCAATTTGCGAGAACCAGAGCGGTAAGCAACGCCAGCATTCGTATAATATGTGTTGCTTACTTCAGGATCAAGCTTTTCACCAGATTTACCGCCGCTACCGTACGAAGAAATGCAATCAAGATCAAACAACTTTAGCTTCAAACCAAAATTCCAGTGTAATAATTGATTACGGCATTTATACCCTTCACGAGTTCCATCTGAGCAATCAGTCAAATTTTCTCTTGCAAATTCACCAGTCAAAGCAGCGGTAAAATTTACATCATCTGATAGGCTATTTTTATAAGAAAGGCCAGCAGCAATTAGATTATTATATTGTAAGTTATTTTTTCTTGGAACATAACTGAGTCCCAATTGAAAGTTATAAAACTTAGGTGAGATATAATTTATTACTGGTTGCTTTAACTTTAGTTCAAGTCCATTATAATCGCTGTAAATATTGGGCTTAACCCAAAAGAACCTGTCTTTATCATATCCAGCGCCATAGTTTTTCTTTTCACTACCACGCAAATTCGCGTAGTTTGCCCAGCAACCGTTTACTCCTCCGGCAGCTGCATAAATTTTTGAAGTGTTAATTAGCATACTTTGGCTAACTAAACTTTTTTTACCATATTCAATCGATCCAAGTCTCCGATTTTTAATGATAAAATACCATTTCTTCATGTTTAATTTTTCTATGTCTAAAGCCTTTAGGTTTGCAATACTAGAAACCCCCGCTTTAACATTAAAGCCCATTTGGGTGTTTTGATAAACTTGTTGTAAATAAAGAAAGCGCAAGTATGAGTAACTCGAAGTCTTATCTCTAGGTTTAACATCGAAAGAATCTTTATTAAAAGCGTAACCAAACCTCAAGTCTATTTTTCCATCTAGTTCTGCATAAAATATTTCTTTGTTCAGAATTACCCTAGCACTAGCGCTATTTTGCAAAAACAACAACGAAAGCAGCGTTATCAGGTAGTATCCTAGTTTCATGAATAAGCTTAAAATCTCTATAAAAATTTAAGTTTAAACCCAATATAGACAAAGGCAACTTTCCAGAAGCGCTTCTGGTTAAGAATTAGACTGTGCTGCTCGTTTTTGAGCCACACTTCTATAAATTACTGATATATTAGGCAATTTTTGCTTTAATAACTGCTTATTGATAGCAGAACGTATACGGTTAATTACTTTAGGTGTGTTCTTTGCATCGCAATTAATCAAGATAAAAAGCACTTTATTTTTATCAATGTATCCAAGAAAGTTGTCACTATGGCAATTTTTGTAAAAATGCTCTATGACAACTTTCAGTGCATCATCTGTTTTTATCAAAGTTGCTATCAAAGCCAATGACTCCTATAGTCACATTAATTTGACGTTGCAGGGCGAAATTTAATATAACACACAGCTCTAGAATAGAAGATTCATTTCCGTTATACTAAATAAGCCGTGGTTTTTATATTTTTTGCTTATCAGATATTAGTCCCTAAACATTCCTAACTTATAAAACATGCTAATGTCACGTATCAATAGCTTATAATTAAGCTTGTTATTAGTAAATTGCATGGTGAGCAAAACTTTTGCCCTCTTCTTAATATCTTCTCCCTTAGCATCAATTAGAAAAAAAACTATCACTTTAGGTAGTATATCAAGTAAATCATATCCATCTTTGGTATACTGTAGATAATACCTCATATCGTCAGCTGCTTTTGCACTTAAAACGTTGATAATGGCTTATTAAGTAGACTCTCTTTCTCGTATTTTAACAAGTTCCTTGCAGCTTGATTGAGTTCCCAAATTGATAAAGTTTTTTTCTTATTATCCTTACAAACAGATATCACAGCATCATCTTTCTTCCTCGCAGTTATAAAATCTTCTATACTTTCACTCTGTACAACATATTTACAAGTATAATAAGACTATATTAAAGTTCATTTACCTATAATAGGCCTGATTAGATATAAAAGAAATAGCTCACCTAACGGGCAATGCCAGAACTCAGAACTTTTTAGAAGAAGAAAAAGAGGCAGACTTAACCACCCCTTTGTTTTACTTAGGCTATACTGCCTGTTTTTCTTGTTCTTGAGAAGCAACTTGTGTGATAATAGCTTTTTTTAAATAAGTGTTGAACACCTTAGCGTCTTTCTCTCCAGTGCCTAGACCTAACATTTTCAATAGTTCACTTTCACCCACTAAAGCACCACCCCTGTCATTTTTCACTACTTGTGACTTTATAGATAAGAACACAGCATCGCCTATTTCTTGGCTCTTCTCACTTGTAACAATAACATAGCATTCCTTGCCTTCTGGGTTAGTGAAATCTATACGATATTCACCTTCTACAACCTTCCCATCTTTATCCTCATTTTTGTTATTTTCTTTTATGTGCTCAAGCTCCTTTCTTGTTACTTGCAGTTTTACTTTATCGCCATCAACAACAATTTTTTTAGCCTCCAACTCAGATATTTTGTTATTTTTACTGATAGTATATATTGCTAGACCAACTAGTGCAACAGCAACTGCTGCTAATACACCTATTCCAAGTGGTGTAGCTGCAAAAGCTGCGAGTGGAGCTAGAGCTGGAATTGAATACCCCCAATACGGTGCTGAAATCACTGCCGCTGCACCCGCAACATACACAACAGTAAGTGCCACAAGAGCAGTATTCATTTTGTGAAGTTGACCACGACGGTTTTTGAAAGTTAACATAACTACTCCTTCAATAAAATATTAATATGCTCAAATTATATGTGAAAAACTACTGCAGTCAATGGATTTTCAGCGTAATAATTAAACGACAGACAGTATTTTTATAAACTACTTACCACTTGAGCCAAATCCTTCTGCACTTCGGTCAGTTTCTTCTATGCAGAATTCTTTTGTATCATTCCAAATTACTTGAGACACAGAAGAAATAAGGATTTGTGCAATTCTGTCTTCCCTTTTTATTTTGTATGGCTGATTACTCAGATTAATTAAGCAAACTTTAACCTCACCTCGATAATCAGAATCTATAGTGCCCGGAGAATTTAAAATAGTAATCCCATGTTTTGCAGCAAGACCAGAACGCGGGCGGATTTGTCCCTCAAAACCATTTGGTATTGCAATTACAATTCCAGTTGGAATAAGTAATCTTTCAAGCGGATTCAAAACAGCAAAGTCATTCAGTGCAGCATAAAGATCCATGCCAGCACTTTGGGTAGTTGCATAACACGGAAGAGGTAGGCCTTCCCCGTGTGACAATTTTTTTATTTCTACTTTAATTTGACTTCCTTGCATCCTAACTTATCAGCTATAAAGACCTGAATTATAGCATGTAAGTTATATCTGTAAAAGTAGTAAATGTTATACCGTATAATGTATTCCAGTGCCTAACATATAACCGTACAAGAGTTATAACTTGAGAGCAATCTCCACAGGAAGGGTGTCATTCCAACTAGGAAAAGTTCACCACAGTGTCCAGATATTGGGACCCCAAAAATTAAGTACACCAAGTAGTTGCATAATGAAGACCAGACCCCAGTGTCAGCTACTTGCATGACATCGTCTATTATGTAAATTGTTTCCAA
The DNA here is from genome assembly GCF_030373985.1 of Wolbachia pipientis. Classification (GTDB taxonomy): domain Bacteria; phylum Pseudomonadota; class Alphaproteobacteria; order Rickettsiales; family Anaplasmataceae; genus Wolbachia; species Wolbachia pipientis_D. The sequence continues at coordinate 109,932 of NZ_JAUCRB010000001.1, read as the reverse complement.
ACTTTAAACATTCGTACAGTTGTAAGCAGTGTAGCTACAAATCATTTGCAATTGATACACTCGAATTATTCTCAGTAAATAAATCAATCATAACATTCGGTATTCTACCGTCAACTATATGAGCAGTTCCAGCACATTCTTCCACCATTTTAGTGCACGCTATAAGCTTCTCAACAAGTCTTTCTCCTTTAATTTTACCACAATTAATTGATGCATTTAAATTTTTAATAGATATTCTCCTGCCACCAATTTTATCTATCTCATCACCCGTATCACTAAAGATTATCATCTTAGATGCAGAAACTGCAATTGCTATTGCGCTTGCAGCACTATCGGCATTAACGTGATATGTTTCTCCATTTCTTCCATGACCGATAGGTGCAATAACTGGTATAAAATCTGACTCTTCGACAAAAAATAATATATCAGGATTGACCTCAGTTGGTACACCAATAAATCCCATATCTAATATTTTTTCGATATTGTTTGATCCGTTTTCTCTAAGCGTAGTACTTATTTTTTCAGCTTTTATTAGGTTGCCATCTTTGCCACATAACCCAATAGCTGAACCACCAACAGAACTTATACGCTGAACAATTTTTTTATTAACTGAGCCACATAGTACCATTTCAATGATTTTCATGGTATCTCTGTCTGTAAGCCTAATATCATTTACAAACTTACTACTCATACCCAAGATTTTTAGTACAGAATCAATTTCACACTCTCCGTCATGAACTATAACTGGATTTATACCAAGCTGTTTCAATAAGACAATATTATGAACAAAAGTATTGAACAGTGTCTCATTTGAGATTATTACGCCGCTGCACTTGATGACAAAAGTTTCACCTACAAAACTGGGTATATTAGATAACACTTCAAGTAATATTTCTGCTTTTTGTTTAAATGATACCTCACCATTTAGAAATTCACTGCTCTTCATTTTTTTATCTTGTAAACTTGAAAAATTCATCTCTTACCTTAGTTATTTTACACTTAGTACTGATGCTTATTTGGTGAATTGACACACCCTCATTATTGACCCATTTTTGAGTACTTTCTAGAATGGCATTGAGATTTTTTTGACCTACTTTGTCTATTTTCGTTAGCACAACATCAAAATTAATATTATTACATGTTAACCAATAAATAAAGTCTTTGTCTATTGCTTTTAGCCCTATTTTGCTATCTACCAATACAAACACTCTTCTTAGGCTTTTTCTTTGAGTTAAATAATACCTAATTAGGTCTAAATATCGTATTGTTTCTTTCTTGCCTGCACGAGAGTAGCCATATCCCGGCAGGTCAGCAAGCCTGAACTTATCATTGTACATAGAGTAAAAATTTATTTGTCGAGTGCATCCAGGTTTAGACGAAACTCTGGCAGCTTTTTTTCTGCTCATCAGCAAGTTAATTAAACTGGATTTTCCTACATTCGACCTGCCAGCAAATGCAATTTCTGGAACCGATTCATCTGGCAACGACTTTATGTCCGAAACTCCAAATATAAAACTGCTGTTTGATGTTATCTGTCTTGCCATTATATATAGAAATATCTAAGGTAGTATGTATATTATAATGTCATTGCTTGATGTAAAAAATTTTTTGTTTCAAGTATATGTTGTTTACTTAAGTAGTTAAAATGTTAGGCCTAGGCTATATGGACATAGAAAACAATTTACAAGATTTAAAGAAAAAATTTAACGATATAGAAAAAAAGTTAGAAAATCCTACCGATTTAAACCAAAAAGAATTTATCAACCTTTCAAAAGAATACTCTGAACTGAAGCCAATTACCCTGATAATTGATGAATACAACACGCTGAGAAAGGAAATTTCAGACTTAGAGGAAATAATAAAAGACGAAAATAGTGAACATGATATAAAAGAGTTAGCAAAAGAAGAACTTCTTGAAACGCAAAAGGTATTATTACCACAAGTAAAAAACAAGCTAAAATTAGCACTACTGTCGAAAGATGAAGATGATGCAAGAAACGCAATATTAGAAATCAGAGCAGGTGCAGGAGGAGAAGAAGCGGCATTATTTGCAGCGATACTATTTCGCATGTACCAAAAATATGCAGAAAAAAGAAATTGGAAGTTCGAACCAATAAGTATTTCTAGCACAGGTATAGGTGGCTATAAGGAAGCTTCTGCACTTGTTAATGGAACAAAAGTTTTTGCAAGGTTAAAATTTGAATCAGGGGTACACAGAGTACAGCGAGTACCAGAAACCGAATCCTCGGGAAGGTTACATACTTCGGCAGCTACTGTCGCAATATTGCCTGAAGTTGAAGAGGTTGATTTTAAAATAGAAGAGAAAGATTTACGAATAGACGTTTACAGGTCTAGCGGACCCGGAGGGCAATCAGTGAACACAACTGACAGTGCAGTAAGAATTACTCACTTACCAACAGGAATAGTGGTAATACAGCAAGATGAAAAATCGCAGCATAAAAATAAAGCTAAAGCACTTAAAGTGTTGAGAGCAAGGCTATATGAAATTGAAAGACAAAAAAAAGAAGCAGAAAGGTCAACGATGAGAAGAAGTCAAATTGGTTCTGGAGATCGCTCTGAACGTATAAGAACTTATAACTTTCCACAATCAAGAATAACAGACCACAGAATTAATCTAACTTCACATCGGTTAGAGCAGATTATAAAAGAAGGCGAGCTAGATGAATTTATTGAAGCATTAATTTCACGCAATGAAGCAGAAAGATTGGCCGGAGAGAGTTAAAATTGGTCTGCAATTGTTGTTTTTAATTACAACAGGTTTATGCAGGTACTCTGTTGTAGTTTCTTTTTAATTTTCTCCACAGAAGTCTTAAATACTTAATGCCAAGACCAATCTATTTTTATAACTAAAATAAAATATATAGTATATTAATTAATAATGATAGCAAAGAAATGCATGATAGTACTAATGATATAAGCGATGAGGTGGTAAAAATTTAAATGGGCTAGCTACCTACCACCAAAAAAGAAAGTTTAAAGAGGCATTTAATAGCTTCATTCAATACCTTAAACAGCGTTACTTTCACATAGTAACACAGAATTGTCATGCTTAAACTATGTCCAGCATACTGAATGTTATAGAAAAAGACGAAGCGACTTACATGTTTAATTATCTGATTCAAAAGGATAAAGATTTTGCACTTAATACACTCGATGCTGTACTTCTAAATGTACTTATTTAGAACTCTGTTTGGCACATTAAATCAATACGAAAGTGAATATATACAGCATGTTAAAGCAAAGTCTCGAGGCTCTAATGCTATATGTAACATATTAAGTGCAATAGAAAAAGATTAAGCTGCTAGCATGTTTTATGATTTACTCAGAAAGGATCAAGATTTTGCGTTCAATACACTTGATATTATTATTCTTCAACGTACTTTATTTAAAATTCTGTATAGTCAATTGAATCTCCAGCAAAAGAAGATTATATGGTACATTTAGACATAAAGATAGCAGACCAAACTAAGCCTGCCCTAAGGAATTTTTACTCAAACAATAAAGAGGATTCAAACAAGCTAAGAACAAAAACTGACAGTTTAGGTAATGAATCATTAGCGCAAAAAGGAAAAGGAGTTAATTCAGATGAATTTTCAGCGTTAAACAGCCCAGTAAATTTCTTTTCAAATTTTGTTACACTAGAGAGGATAGTTAGTCAATATGGATTTGATTAAAAAGATCATGAGTTTGCTTTTTTAAATAACTACGTTATTGATGGAGAAACATGTGCAGAGACAGCACCAACGCACGTCAGCAAATTTCTTTCCAAGCTCTGTTATGCAAGAGGGAACAACTAATCAACATAGTTTGAATTGTGGTCTACTCGGCATGTTTGATGTAACACCAACCACAATACCGTATCAGGCGAAACGGAATCTTCGACGGTTAGTGGTAGTTCAGCGTCAGCAAAATATACTTAGCCCAGAGAGTGAGCTAACTTTTCAGTATATATTTTCAGAGTTAGAGAATCAATCATTTGATGAATTAGTCTCTTATATGGAAGGAGAGCAGTCATCAGGTAGTCTTCAATTCTCAACGTTAGAAAAGTTTGATAGACTTGGTCAGTTGGAAGAAGTACATATAGAGCAACTAGTAGTAAAGTTTCGATATATGTTGCCACAATAACTGGAGAATCTATATATGGCGATTATAGATCTTCTCTCCAGACCTTGAAAACAATAAATAGGCAGTAGGCTAGTACTACTGCAGGAAAAACAAAGAATGGTTGCACTGATTGCTTGATCATTGTAAACGCGGCTTGTTAGGTTGATAAAAATAGCCATGATAAGAGCTCTGATAAATGAGAATGCAGAAGAAGCTGTAACCTTTAATTTCAGGGAAAACATTTATCGGTGCATTAAAAATGCACTGCCTGACAAATTCCACAAACGATACAAAAAATAATCATAGATAGCATTGCTAAGTAGTAAGAATGGGGTGTGATTACATTGAATATTAAAAGCAACAGAGATCCAACAGCAATTACGCTCGTACCAGAAATTACACACCATATTGCTCCAAATTTCTGCAAGATTTTGCCGGCAAATAGACTGATTAGTGAGAAGAACCAACTATTGCTACTTGATGTAGTACATAAATAGCGCTAGATAAACTAAAAGTTTCCATATATAAAAAAGGCCCACAAGTAATGAACGGTATATAAGCAGCAGAAAAAAGGCTTAGTGTCAAAGACAGCACGACAAATTTTGAACTCAGTAATAATTCCCGTAGTATTTTATCATTTTTTACAAACTGAAAATATCGCGGTCATTTTTTGTTTCTGATAACGTTAGAAGCAACAAAGCCCAAGAGATCAAATAAATTACTGCAACACTTGTATAAGTGTCACGCTACCCTACAGCTTAATTGATAAAACTGCCTAAAATTGGCGCAATTGCCATGACAACTATGATAACAGAATTCATGATTCCAAGGAATTTTACCGCTTCGTCACCTTTATAAGCTGTCTGCAATGATTGCAAATACAACTACAGATGCGCTGACACTAATGCCTTGAACAAAGCGAGAGATTAAAAGCCAAAAAACCGACGGTGCAAAAACACAACCAACAATACCGACCCAATAGCAAAGTATTACCTATGATCATAATTCTCCTGCTGCATAGCATTCAGACAATGGGCCAAAAAACAACCTTCCCATACAAAAGCCTAGAAAATTATAAACAATAGTTAGTTGAATTGTGCGTTCTGATACATTGAAATAACGTACTATATCTGGAAAGCTAGGTACAGGAATATCAAATTCAATAAATTTGGCAATCAAGGATAAGATCAACAGAAAGAGTAATAATGTTTAAAATCTTTAATTAGTAGATAGAAGTATCATATTTGAAGCGTTTGGCAAAGAACATTTTTTATTATTACTAAAATGGTTAGAAACATCATGTAAAGAAGTGATAGGATTAGGATAGGCTAGAACCAGCAAGAGAAATATGAAAACCATACGTGTCAAGTTAAGGGCAAACTTTCAAGAAAGTGAAACAACTTTTAGAAAGATCTATAAACTATTATTTAATATTGAAACAATTCTTTCTGCTGTTATTTCCCCTTAACCTGAGTATATGGTTTACAGTGCATACTTTTGAACCTACCGAAAGCCGAGATAAAACCCTAAAGACTACATTTAAACAGCAATCGCTGACTATTTTGTTGATTAACTCTAATGTTGCTAAGAGCAGTATTCGCTTTGTACAAACAGCAACACCCTATTGCAAGAGAAACCGATACAGCTACGACAAGTGTAAAATACATATTACTAAATAAAGTATTGTTAAACTTGCACCTACAGCACACATCCCTGATAATATAAAAGAAGCAGAGGCATAATTTACCTTGCCCTTTACTCTTTGAGTATCTACAGCTGAAGGTTTTCTGTTTTTATTATCTTCCAGCTCTTTATTTTTGCTTTCAAGCTCCCGAGCTTTTGCATCTAAGCTTTGCTGTACGCTATTTAGCTCCTGTTTTAATTGTGGAACGTTTTGATTTGCACTATTCAGCTGCTTTTCTAATTGCAAAATTTTTTTATTTGCATCATCCAGTACCTGCCCTTTTTTTCCGAGTTGAGATTTTACGTTCTGAAGTTCCTTGGTTTTTTCAGTCAAGCTTTGCTGTAGCTCTGTAGACCGAGCTTGTGCACCTTTAAGTTCATTAGCTTTCTCATCTTAAGGCTTGCTTTGCATTATTCAGCTCTTTTTCCTTCTCTGTAAGCTGAGCTTTTATTCCATTAAATTCTTCTTTAAGTTGATTCCCTTCTTTAGTAAGTTTAGTCACTTCACTAATTTTTTCATCAAATCTTGCTGTGTATTATTCAACTTCTCCTCCAGCCGACTTTTTTCTTCAGTAAGTTGAGTTACTTTATCATCTAGCTTATTAATCTTTTTTTCTTTATCTGTAAGTTAAGCTCGTTTGTTCTTAAGTTCCTCTTGTATTTGACTCTCCAGTTCATTTTTACCTTCAAGCTGTCTCCGTAGATCTTGGATTTGACTATCTGGTTCTTTATTTTTGCTTTTAGATTTATCCAGCTCCGTCTTCAGGCCGTTATTTTCATTCCGTAACTTTTCAAGCTGATCTTCTGTATTCCCAGTTTCCCCTTGCCCTGATAAACCTTTGACTTGCCGTTAATTTCTACCTATATGGTTTCTATTCTCCTTGAAATTATGATTTACAGGGTCCTGTATTGAACTACTTATCCCATTTAAAATATCACTTTTTTTCCTTCTGCAAGAAAATTATTTTTTATCTGTTGGCTGCCAACACTAGAACTCACAGATTGGCCTTCACTAAGGCTGAAGTCTGATCTAACCTAGTAACACCTTTAAACGGAGTAACAGAAATTGTATTTCTAAACGCAACTGGTTTCACAAAGGAGGAAATCTCTTTATCTAGGAATAGTTTTGCGATTTCGCTATTTTTATTACTAGCGCCTAAAATTGAATATAATGTAGCAAAAATTGCATTTGAAACCTTATTATCCAGAAAAGGCTTTAGCATTCCAGTATTTTGCTCGAAAGAAGCTCCTGGTGGAAAAGCTTCTACCGTATTCTGTATATCGTAAATAACTTGCTCTAGCAAAGCCTTTTGAATTAAGCCTGCTATGGACTGCCCAACACTCTTATGCATACTTACCCCTAGCTGTAAAGATATTATGTATAGTGTAGAATATAGGCCACTCCAATGCAAGCACAATTTTTTACTAAGGTACTCTACATTATAAAGGGAGTTTATACCTCCTTTCCCTCTATATCCACTGCTCTCGTACCTTGAAAATAAAATCAACTCTTTTTATAATATGCCCTAACTTTAAGTAAGCAAAAGCTTATCATTCTTATTAACAGGCACATAGGTATTATTAACATAGATTTAACCATATGTTTGCAATACCAGTGTGAAAAAAAATAACTAAAACTCGTGACTAATGGAATTACTTACAAACCCTGCACTTGCCACCGCATCGTTTTTCACACAGCTTACAATCTGAGAAGTTAAAACAAGTTGGTGTGTAGGAGCAAGACCAACAATAAATAGCAATATACATACCAAGAGTGCACTAATATTGAATATAAAAAGTAATAAGAATACAGTTGTCATGGCCAAAGTACAAAAAATTGTTATCTCATAGTGCTTAGCTGGATTCTTTACTAATCATATAAGGAAATAATAAATGTCCAAAGCCAAAACCTATTAATACCCATTTTGAAATGCTATATGCAACGTGTCTATCTATAGCGTACATCTCATGTAAGAACGTTGCAGACCACGCACCTGCAAAGCACTCTAATAGGTAACCATGAAACCGCCAAAGAAACTTATCAGTAAAATATCTTTATTAAATATGACTTTGCTTAAATTTTTGATATTTAATTTTTTGTTTGAAGTATCAAATCTAGGTATATCTATAAAGGTAGTTAAAGCAAGCAGTAATCCAAGCATTATACACGCAGTAAATACATAATTCCATCCAAGCTTATCACAATAAGACATGTAACAGTTTAATGGCAAACACACCACCTAAAATGCCAGTAATAATCGATATGCTGAACATCATGGCAAACTTTTTCTCTACGAGAGTAGATACTTATTACTTTAAAGAGTCCAAGTATTGAAGCAGAAGATACAATACCAGTAATTATTCTTCAAATAATAGAATAATCCCAATTGTTAGAATTGACAAAAGGTAAAGAACATAAAGATGTTAGTGCAATACAAATCTATACAACAACTTTGTAACCAAATCTATACAAAATACCTATAGGAATAGGTGCTAACACATAACTCGCATAATATAATCCACAAAATTGCCCTATTTTTGTCGTGCCTATGTTAAACCTCATCACCAGCTCAGGAACTATAACATTCTTGATTACACGCAATATGTATTGATAGGCATAAAACAGAGGTACTAATAACTATATTAAGAAATTTCTCTGCAGCATTAGCTTTACTTCAAACCTGGAATTATAGATTCTTTAGAGATGAAGAGCAAAGCTTTACATAAGACTGATCCCACCAAAAAAAGCAGAGAGAAAGTTAAGCTACTTTTGAAGTAAAATAAAACGCTTGAGAAAGGTATAACACAAAGGAAACATATGGCAAAGTTAAAGGTGGAAGTTGTAAAAAGTTATAACTACTATTCTTCACTTTTTTTTATAAATCTTATGTTAAACAACACGATCGTACATTAATCTATATAGTAAACATCATGACTAAAGAAAATAAGAATTCTAATTAAAAGTTTAAAGATTTTTATGTTCTAGGAGACAATTTGTCTGATAGTGGTGCAATTACTGAAATTTTGAACAATTTATCCTTTGCGAAAAGCGTGAAATTTGATGACCATTCTATCAAGAAAGATCTTTTAGCAATGGCCCTACTGCTGTTTAATGTATAGCAAAACATTTAGATTTAGAAGAATTTAAACTTGGATGGAATTATTCACTTCTTGGTAGACATTACGCACAATCCAGGTCAAAACTACTCAGTTTCATGTACAGCAGCGTCTGAAATTCCTGCCTCCATTTATTCCTATTTCTTCGATAAATTTCTTTTAGCTAACCAATTAGGTGCTATAATTAGACATTACCCAGACATAGGTAAAGAAATCTATTGTTCATCATGATTGGCGGAAATGATGTTATGGTTGCTACTGCTTATGATAATACTAAAGTGGATGAAATACTGGAACGAGCAGTTAGTGAAATATGCAATGCACTTAATATTCTAAACGAACATAGTGTTAAGCACGTAGTTGTTGCAAATACGCCTGATATTCGCTTATACCAGCTTTTAATAACAACAAAAAAGCAAAGAAACTAGCTATAAAGCTCACAGAGAGTTTTAATGTAAAATTAGCTAATGGTTTAGATGATATGGAGAAAAGCACAAACCTTGAAGTAAAAGCATTTGATCTTAATTCAACAATGAAAAACATGCTTAGCGAATATAAAAGCAAAGGTTTAAATTATTAAGACGCTTGCATATCTGATGTTGCAGATCAGCTTGTGGGATTTAAAGAAAATATAAAAATACTCTTAAAGCTGGTATTCAAAGGCAAACTAGACGCTCACTATAATCCTGGATGTAGTAAAGAAACGTTAAGGAATTACTTTTTTTTGATTATTTCCATCTAACTGTAGAACCTCACCATGAGGTGAGTAGTGAAATATATGTATTGATTAAAAGTGATGAATGCAAGTTAATTCATACCAAACAGCGAGATGTGTTCATGCAATTAGATTAGACTGATAAATTGACTTTACTTTCATTACAACTTATTATTCAGAAATAGCCTCAGTAAAAACGATGAAGCTAAACGAAATCAGAGAAAGATTTATAAAGTTTTTTACAAGTTATGATCATAAGCAGGTTCCCTCTTCTCTTTTAATTCCAGAGCATGACCCAACACTCATGTTCACAAATGCTGGTATGGTGCAGTTTAAAAACATCTTTACCGGTGCACAAAAAACTGACATGAAACGTGCTGTTTCAAGCCAAAAGTGTCTAAGAGCCGGCGGTAAGCATAACGACCTCGAAAACGTTGGCTATACAACCAGGCACCACACATTTTTTGAAATGCTCGGGAATTTCAGCTTCGGTGATTACTTCAAGGAAACTGCTATAGAACTCGCGTGGAAATTTATTACTGAAGAATTGTCTCTTAATAAAAACAGATTGTTCATAACTGTTTACCACACTGACGATGAGGCATACGAGATTTGGCACAAGGTAAGCGGTTTTCCTGATGAAAAAATCATAAGAATTGCAACAGACGACAATTTTTGGAGCATGGGAAGCACTGGCCCATGCGGTCCATGTTCTGAAATCTTTTATGACCATGCAAAGCCTAATTTACAAGACGACGACAGAATTGTTGAAATCTGGAATCTAGTATTTATGGAATTTAACAAAGATAAAGAAGGTAGTCTGCAAAAATTGCCAAAAAAATGCATCGATACTGGTATGGGCCTTGAGAGAATAGCTGCTGTAATGCAAAACGTCCATGATAACTACGATATTGATCTATTTTCTGCTCTGATAAGTAAATCACAAGAACACTGTGGAAATATGGAAAATAAAGTAGCTCATAAGATCATTGCAGATCATCTTCGTGCAGCTGCATTTCTAATTGCAGAAGGAATACTTCCTGGAAATGAAGGTAGAAATTACGTATTACGCAGATTAATTAGGAGAGCTGCACGTTATATTCATCAACTAGGATATAATGACTCTCTACTCTATCGCATTTTTCCAATATTGCTAGACAGCTCAAGCTCAGCTTATATGAGAGATGTTTATCCTGAATTAGCCAGAGCTAAAAGCTTAATAGAAACGACGTTAAAATCAGAGGAAGAGAGCTTCAAAGACACTTTAATAAAAGGCATTAATCTCTTGGAAAAATTCACTGCAGGTTTAAAACCTGGCGACACTCTGCCTGGAGAATCGGCGTTTAAGCTATATGATACTTACGGATTTCCTCTAGATATCACACTTGATATTTTAAAAGAGAGAAGAATAAATTTTGACCAAAAGGGTTTTGATGATGCAATGGAAGAGCAGAAAGAGAGGGCGCGTGCTAAATGGGCTGGGTCTGGTGAAAAGTTTGTTGAGCAAATATGGTTCGATCTAACTGATCAATTTGGCAAAACAGAATTCGTTGGTTACGAGTTTGATGAGGTAAAGGATGCAAAAGTACTATTCATAATTTCCTCCAAAACCGAAGTCATCGGTTCTGCAAAAGAAGGAGAGAAAATAACCATTATACTTGATAAAACACCTTTTTATGGCGAATCAGGTGGACAGGTTGGGGATACTGGAAGTCTAATCAAGCCTGATAGAAGTATTATCATAGTGGAAAACACCAATAAAGTTAATGGCTTATATTTACATAGATGTATAGTGAGATCTGGCTCAGTTTGTAAAGGTGATGCAGTTACGGCAAGTATTGACAAGGAAAGAAGGCAAAACCTAAGAAGAAATCATTCAGCTACACATCTTCTTCACTTTGCATTGAGAAAAATCTTGGGCGATCATGTCACTCAAAAAGGTTCCTTAGTTGCACCGGATGGACTAAGATTTGACTTTAGTCATAACACTCAAGTTACTCAGGATCAGCTATTTTTAATAGAAGATATGGTAAACTCTCTAATTAGAGAAAATCTTTCCACGTTCACAAAAATTCAAAGTCTGAATCAGGCAATAGACGAAGGAGCTATGGCGTTGTTCGGTGAAAAGTATGGTGATCAGGTTAGAGTTGTAAATATTGGATATTCAAAAGAATTATGTGGTGGTACACACGTGGAGCATATTGGAGAAATCGGTTTGTTTAAGATAGTAACAGAATGTTCTGTTGCATTTGGAGTAAGAAGAATTGAAGCTTTGACCGGTCAAGAAGCAATTAATTACGTACGCAATAACGAAACTAACTTAAAAAAAGTTGCAGAGTTCGTAAAAGCTCCGGCAAGTGAAATAATAAGTCGATTAAGCATTTTAAGCCAAGAGCACAAAGAATTTGAAGCTAAAATGAAAAACCTTTACAAAAAGCTTGTGAGCGCAGAGAACATAAAAAGTACTGCAATAAATGGAATTAATTTCGTAAGCCACTCTTTTACTGACATTCCAGCAAGCGTAATAAGGGAATTTATTTTAAAACAACAAAAATCAAAAACGGTGGTAGCTTTTACTGCAACAAAAGGAAATAAAACAGTTTTGACTGTCAAAGTAAGTAAAGACTTAACTGACAAGATTAGTGCAAAAGAGCTAGTATCTACCGTAACTGGAAGAGGCTGTGGCGGGAACGTTGAGCTTGCTCAAACAGGCTGTGATAACGACAAAACGAATCATATCATCACAGCTATTTGCAATGAAATAACGGCTTCTAAGAACTAAACAGCTGGAACCTTCTGCTGTGGCTGTATTACGTTTACCTCACTTAACTCGCTGCTAACAGGTGTAAATTCAATATCCTTAAAAAATCTATCCCACATTCTACATAAATGATCTTTTATCTTAGTCCACACAACATCTTTAAATGTTTTTCCATTATCAGAAAATATATTACCCACCAAGGCTCCCGTTTCCTCATAATTCGACTCAAAATATTGAAGGAATGTTTCTACTTCTTTATAAGTATTATGTGCCACATCTAACGCCTTTCCTTCTATACTTCTGTTCCCACGTAATGCAGTAACCAAACCTGTTTTAATATACCCATAACACGTCCAAAAAGATTTCATAGGTTGTAAAAATGGACTTTTATCACTTTTTGGTACATTATTTATTATATTTTCCACCAACCTGTTTATCAGAGGAGACAATAAATCTCGATAGAAATGTTTTATATTATCTTTTGTTTCAATCACAGGATATTCGATGCATTTTTCTGCTAAGCAGTATTCAAGCTCTGCTTTTTCTAATAATTTCTTGATTGCTTCTTCATCAAAGGTTTCATGCTTGAACACCTCTAGTAATTCATCTTCTATTATTGCAAATTTTATTTTTTCACGAGACGTCAGTTCTTCCTTATAGTTATTTTTTGTTTCTTCATTTATCAGTAATCCCTCTTTATATAACTCTAATTGTTCTAATGCTTCTAAAATTGCTTCATTGTTTTCCAAGTGCAATTTTATTAACCTTATGTTTGGATGCTCTTTTCCCTTGCTATTTTGCTTATCTTCCAAGTACTTATTTAAATCCTTCTTTCCTTCTATTATTTTCTTTAATAGTATAAGTTGCCCAGGCCGTCTTAAGTACTCCTCAATTCTGATTCTATGCGAATTAATCCTTTCTACTAGACTTGGCGCATCTTTTTCTAATAGGTCACATGAATCTTTTATATCCTTTGCTTGTCTTTCAAATAAACTTTGCATTCTACATTTTGTTATCTCTAAGTACATCTTTTCCATAAAGTTATTTACTTCATCTGAAGTTTTCTTTTTCTCTAATTCATCAAATTCCTTTGTTAAGGATTGCTTTACTTTATCATCTGATTTTCTCAGTAGAGATTGAATAGCTCTTATTCTCGAGTCTATTAGCTTTTGCTCAATCTCTTGATTATCACACTCGAATTTAAAAAGATCTTCTAATTTCCTTCTTAAAGCACCATCTTTTAGGTCACCATTCTTTCCATTTTCATACACTTCTTTCAATTCTTTATATACCTTCCTACACCTTTCTTCTCCTATTCCTTTCAATTCTTCTACCATCGCTAAAGCTCCTGCTGTTTCTTTATGGTATACATCCCTATAAATATCAACTATTGTCCTTTTAGCTATTTTCCCCTCTTCTTTAAGCTGTTCCCACTTTGCTTTAAACACAGAAAACGCATTATCACTTATATCATTTGTTATATCACCTATTTTCACAAGCGATTCTAGTTGATCATCTTCATCGTCTAAATTAAGTGCCTCTTTCATTTTCAGTTCTTTTAGATCTTTTATTATCATTTCTTTTGCAGTTGGTAATTCTTTACCTTGGCTTTTTAATTCTTGCTTTACTAACACTTCTTTCAGTGTTTCCTCTAACGAAAAATCTTTTTTCCTTCTTCCTTGAGCAATTTTGATTGTTTGTATAAGGGCAGCTCTGTAAGCATCTTGTATTAAGTAATTTACCAATTTAGAATCTACGCTATTCACCACGTTCAGTATGAACTCGTTCAACAATTTCTTCAGCTTATCATACGTAATATCCTTTTTTTCTAGCTTCAGCAGCTCTTCCATAGCTTTTTCAAACTCTTGAATCGAAATTGCAATTACACTCCTGATCTCATTATGTAAAGGCACAAGACCATTTTTTAAATGGATGTTAGCTGATAATTTCAGTATGGTATTATTTTCTGAATCACGTATAACATCAAACCATCTACCGTCTTTATCTTCAGACAAATCTTTAAGCAACTGTTCAAATTGTGGTGGAAGTTTAATTTCCATACCTAACCTAACGTTTGACTTACCAGCATCTATCTCGCGAAAAGACACTCCAATACTCTGGTGTTTACCTTGATATGACCTACTACTTATTTTAACAGCAGCAATCAAAGAATGAAATGATTTTCTATTCAAAAGATAAAAAGTAGCTAAAGCGAGCGTTGCAGGAATAATTAAGACTACAAGTACAGCTATATTAACAAGAATTGTTATTGCAGCAAGAACACCGTATGCCAATCTTTTCTGCATACTTTCACTTATTTCACTTTTTTTTGTTTTGCTCTCCTCTGCATTGGCTTGCGCTTTAGTGTGTGTTTTAAATCCATTATATACAACCAACCCTAACGCAGTAAAAGCAATATAAGGAAGCATTAAAACCGATAGAGATAAATTCAACACCCGTTTTTCTGGGCACGCTCTGCTTATCTCATTAAATATTTCACTTGATACATTATACCAAGAAGTAAAAAAGTCAGAATCATAATCTTTGTAATGAAATATATTCAGCGGGACGTTAAAACCACGAGTCATATTGCCAAAACATTTCTTCTCTTCTTCTAAACCGGAGGCAGGTTTTTGTTCTTCTGAAGTATTAACATCCTCTTCCTCACCTAAAATACTATTGTTGTTTGGGTCAACAACTCCTTCATAACCTTCAACAGCCTTTATCATACAGACACTCAACTTTAGAATCCTAAGTATAACATAAATACTGACAATCTTCAACTACTAACAACTTAACTTAATACTAACAATCAAATCCTGGTATTCCTTAGAATAGAAGCCAGTTACAATTTCCATATTAATTTCTAAAGATAAGGCAAGAGTCTGCTCTTTTATGTATTCACTCCACTTGTTTACTGCTTCCTTAATCTTCTTATCTTCTGTCTTGATTATTACTCTGATTCTATCTGATATATGAAAATCAGCTTGTTTCCTAGTTTCCTGAATGAGTCTAACAACATCCCTTGCGAACCCTTCTAGAACCAATTCATCATTTAGTTCAGTGCTGAGAATAACAACTCCTTTGTTGTTATCAAATACAGAAGAATATTCACTGTTTGCCTTTAATAATAGTTCATACTCACCTTTCTCTATAATATAGTTTTCCGATTCATCTCCCAGAAGTATTTGCTCATCTCTAACTTGCTTCCATTTTCCCTCTTTGACATATTGAACTAGTTTCTTAATTTTATCTGGAATTCTTTTTCCAAGCGCAGGAAAATTTAGTTTTAACTCTAGTGATGCAATATCTACAAGTCCATTTACTGACTCCAATTTTTTTACATTCACTTCATCTTTTATCATCTCTTGATATTCATCTTCAAGAAAATTGCAGAAAGACTTATGATAAATGGTCATGCTTCCAAGTGGCTGCCTGATGCGTATATTAAAAGTGTTTCTGATAGAGAATGCAGAGTTGCATATCTCCCTTACCAAATCCATTTTGGCAATGAGCTCACTATCGAACCTCTCTAATTGTGGAAAATCAGATAAGTGAACAGATGTTTCTTTATACTTAAGCCTCTGCCATATAGTCTCTGTTGTAAGCGGCAACAAAGGAGCTGCAGCTCTCAGTATGTAATAAAAAACTGTGTATAGGACATTATAAGCATCAGTTTTGTCTTGATCCAAATCACTTTTCCAAAAACGCTCACGGTTGCGGCGAATATACCAATTGTTTAGCACTTCAAAAAAGTCTGTCAGAATTTTGCAAGCCTCCTGGGAATTATAGTTGTTCATAGAAATCTGAATTCCTTGAGTGGCTTCAAAACATTTGGAGATCATATAACGATCAATAGTAATCTGATAATCCTTACAAACTTCAGCTTTAATTCCATCTGTATTTGCATACATGGTAAAAAAGTGATAACTGTTCCAAATAGGTTTTATTACGTTTTTTAGAACATCTCGTATCGAGTTTCCTTCTTTATCAAGCAACAAATTGCCACCACAAACAATAGATCCAGAAAGCATAAGAAAACGCAGCGCGTCAGAACCATATTTATCAAATACTTCCATTGGATCTGCATAATTATTCAAACGTTTGGATAATTTCTCCCCTTTTACATCCAAAACAACACCGTGGCATATGCAGTTCTTAAATGGTTCACTATCAAATAAAGCAGTGGATAATACAAAAAGCGTATAGAACCACCCTCTCGTTTGTGCTAAATATTCAGTGATAAAATCTGCGGGGAAATTACTTTCAAACCATTCTTTATTCTCAAACGGATAGTGGACTTGTGCAAACGGCATTGAACCAGATTCAAACCAACAATCAAATACATCTGGCACACGGCGCATAACCGATTTTCCTGTTGGATCATCAGGATTCGGTCTTGTTAAAGTATCAATAAACGGTCTGTGCAAATCACCTACTTTAACATTAAAATCTCGCTCTAGTTCTGCTATCGCACCATATACATCCACTCTTGGATATCTTACATCATCTGATTTCCATACAGGAATTGGTGTACCCCAAAACCGATTGCGTGAAATTGACCAGTCATGCGCTCCCTCAAGCCATTTTCCAAATTGGCCATCCCTTATATGATTTGGTATCCAATTAACTCTTTTATTTAGCTCTATCATTCTTTCCTTGAACTTTGTCACAGCAACGTACCAAGAAGGCATAGTACGGTAGATTAAAGGAGTATCAGTTCTCCAACAGTGCGGATAATTGTGAATATATTGCTCAGTTTTGAACCAGTTTCCTTGTTCTTTTAATTTTTTTATTACTATATCAGTGGTATCAAAAACATGAACTCTAGCTAAATCTGAAACTTCAGTAGTAAATTTTCCACCGCTGTCGATTGGACAAATGGCCGGAATGTTGTGGCTTTGGCAAAGGTAAAAATCTTCTTCCCCAAACCCAGGAGCAGTATGCACAATACCAGTACCATCTTCTTCTTTAACATAATCAGCGATGAAAACACGAAATGCATTTTTTGTATCTTTAAAGTAATCAAACAGTGGTTTATAAAAAAGGCCTGCTAGATCATCTGCTTTAAGTTTTATATTCCAGTTTTCGTACGGAATATTGTTTTGTTCACAATGGCTAACAAATTTACCTAGGTAGCTTTCAGCAAAGGTGTAGATTTCACCATTTACTAATACTGCACAATACTTAATGTCTTTCCCTATTGCCAGTGCTAGGTTGCTCGGCAACGTCCAAGGGGTTGTAGTCCAAGCAAGCAATTTACACTTTTGTTTAATACTTTTAAATTGCTGTGGGTTTTCCAAAAGCTCAAACGCAACAGTTACAGCTTTGCTAGTCTTTTCTCTATATGCATTATCAAGCCTTGTTTCAAAATTAGACAATGGAGTTTCGCATGCCCAGCTATACGGGACAACGCGTACTGATTCATACACCAAACCTTTATCATAAAGCTGTTTGAATGCCCACATAACTGATTCCATGAATGATTTATCCATGGTCTTATAGTCATTATGAAAATCTACCCATCTTGCTTGTCTATTTACATACCTCTCCCACTCTGACGAAAATTTCATCATAGAAGTGCGGCAATGGTTATTAAATTTTTCAATGCCAAATTTTTCTATCTCAGTTCTGCCAGATATTTTAAGTTCCTTCTCTGCACACATCTCAGCCGGCAGTCCATGGCAATCCCAACCAAATCTACGCTCAACTCTCTTTTGTAGCATAGTTTGGTACCTTGCAAATGCGTCCTTGATGAAACCAGTAAGTAAATGCCCATAATGGGGAAGTCCATTTGCAAACGGAGGCCCATCGTAAAAGACAAAACAATAATCCTGAGAACGTCCTTCAACTGAACGCTCAAAAATTTTGTTTTCCTGCCAAAATTTTATGATTTGCTTTTCTAGCAATGAAAAATCAGGGCTACTAGTTGTATCAGGATAATACTTTGACTTCATATTCATCTTGAATGGATAAAGTCAGAGAATATAGAGCTTTTTGGAAAATTTCAAATTCAAAAAACAAATTTATCCTTGCAATCCACACCCCAACAAACTATTCTGCCAAACTTCCTATGCCTCTTTTAAAATTTTACTTGCAGTTTTTATTGTTTTACTCAACATTAACTTGAGCTTTAGGGGGTATTCTCTGAATTAGAAGGTAGGTAAGTTTCCACAATTTTTAAAAATACTTTGCTTTGTTGAAATGTGGGAACGCTTCTCTTGTTACAGAATGGCGGCGCTTTTGATCCTATTTTTGACTTCTCATTTAGGCTCTACTGATAAAGGGCTCTGGTTGTTTGCTCACTGTTTGCTGCAGTAGGCTATGCTCTGCCAATACTTGGAAGTTTTTTAGCTGATGAGTTGATGGGATTTTGCAACATGGTGTTACTCGGAGGGATAGTAGTGGTAGCAAGTCATGCTTGCATGTCACTAGTTGAGTTTGAACCAGATTTATTATATTTAGGTCTATTTCTAATAGCTGTAGGCACCAGTATGTTTAGAGGGAATGTAACTAACTTACTTAGTTCACGCTATGGCAAGGATGACCCTGAACACGTAGAAGAGGTTTTACTTTATTCCACGTAAGCGTGAACATTGGAGTAGTATTGGCTTCTATTTCATGCGGTTATGTAGCGCACTCATTAGTTTGGCATTATGGCCTTGGTTGCTGATATTGGAATGTTTATAGGACTTATTGCCTTTCTTAAATTTTAGAGCCTTTTAGGAGATAGCGGCCTTTCTCCTTACCAAGAACTTATGAATAAGAACATATTGGGCATTAAAACTTTTAGTATAGTACTGATAGGAATCTTTTTATTATTATTAATAGTTGCTGAAATGTTTATGTATAGTGAACTTTTTGTTAATGCACTTATATTCAGTGGAGTCATAGCACTAAGCATATTCTCCTACAGAAGACTTAAATCATCAATAGAACAAAAATGAAAATTAATATTATTATTTGTTCTTATAATATTCCAGATGTTTTTTATGCATTCAGCAATGCAGATTGGCTCTCTAATTAACTTATTAATTGAGAGAAATATTGTTGACAATATATTTGGTATAATAATTCCAGCTCCAGCTTCTCAAGCCATAAACCCTTTGGCAATTGTAGTACTCGGCTTTCTCTTTGGAACATATATGAAATTTGAGAAAGAGTATGCAACTTCTATATTTGCTTTTGGCCTCCTAACAATGTCTATTTGTTTCTTCATACTGTACATAGGGTAACTAAACCCTAACATTGAAAGTGAAGTAGGATGTTTATATTTAATAATTGCTATTTCCTTTATGAGATTAGTAGAATTATGTACTGTTCCATTAGTTGACGAACATGCGGCCATACTAGCTCCTGAGAACCTTAGAGGGATGGTGATCGGTACGGTTTGTTATCACTAGTATTCTCTGATCTAGCTGGAGTTGCAATATCAAAGTCCGTGTCAGTCCCATCAGCAAACGGTGAGATAAATTATTTAGAATCTTTAGAAATATATAAAGAAGGTTTTTTAAGGTTTGGAATATTAAATTTAATAATAAGTATTGTATTTTTACTTTTCTTTAATTTAGTACATAAAAGTAATTACTAACTCACCTTACACAAGAAACTGATATAAGTAAGCTCAAGGTAGATATTTGTAGGTTTAAGTTCTATGCAGGCTTTTATTGTATTAAGGAAAAACAAACTTGTAACTTTAAAAAATGATCATAATGATAAGTTTTAACACTTTCCGTTTGGTCTTTGATACTAACAAGATGAGACTAAATATGCTGCTAAAAATCGGTGAAAGGCACACCCAATAGGCTATTTTGCCGAGCTTCCAATATTCTTACATTTACTATTTTATCTTTGTATTTACCTTCATGGTCATCAGTACATACTGATTGCATATATGGACTTTTACCAATAATTTGGTTTTGATGTTTCCCTCTTTTATCACTAAATAGAACAGGTATAGTTTTGCCTACCACATTCTGATTAAACTCAAGTTGTTGTTCACTAATTAATTTCTGCAGACGAAGAAGGCGTTCTGTTTTAACCTCTTCTGGTACCTGGTCTTTCCTTTCTGCTCCCGGTGTGCCTGGTCTTGGGCTGTATTTAAAACTATAAGCCTGAGCGTATTTTACTTTTTCCACTAATTTCATAGTTTCTTCAAAGTCTTTTTCAGTTTCTCCTGGAAATCCAACGATAAAATCAGAAGAAAATTCGATTTCAGGCTTCAGTTTACGAAATCTATCTATTATTTCCAAATATTCCTCTGCAGTGTACTTTCTGTTCATCGCGTGTAATATCTTGTTTGAACCTGACTGCACAGGCAGGTGAATAAATGGCATGAGTTTTGGTTCTTCCGCATGTGCTAAGTATAAAGATTCATGCATATCTCTTGGATGAGAGGTTATATAGCGGATTCTTTCTAGATTTTCAATTTTAGCAATATGACTAATTAATCTTCCTAAATCACATACTTCTCCTTCGCATTCTCCATGATAAGCATTGACGTTCTGACCAAGCAAATTGATTTCCTTCGCTCCATTTGCAACTAATTTCAGCGCTTCACAGAATATTTCATTTACTGGCCGTGAATATTCAGCACCGCGAGTGTAGGGCACCACACAAAATGTACAAAACTTATCACAACCTTCTTGTATAGCAAGAAACGCAGAGGACCCTTGACTGCTGCCGTAACATTCAGCTGGCAACTTATCAAACTTTGCAACCTCAGGGAAATCAGTGTTTATTACATGACCTTTACTTCTGCTTGCTTTGACTATCAGTTCTGGTAAGGTAGCAATGCTCTGCGGACCAACAACGATGTCTACAAATGGAGCTCTTCTGAATACCTCTTTCCCTTCTGCTTGTGCTACACATCCAGCCACCACTATGATTATCTCTTTCCTTTTCTGCAATAAACGAATCTTTCCGAGCTCTAAATAAAGCTTTTCTGCTGCTTTCTCCCTAATATGACAGGTGTTAAGTATTACCAAGTCAGCCTTTTCTGCATCACCAACGACACTAAATCCTAGAGGTTTAACTACATTCTCCATTAAAACAGAGTCATAAACGTTCATCTGACAACCGTAAGTTTTGATGTATAGGCCTTTCATGTTTTTATCATTTGTTATGTCTTTTTCAAAATTTCTTCACCCTGCATACAATCATGTAAATGTCTAACAGAATAAACACGCGCACCGATGTCATTCCAGCGCACAGCGCTGGAATCTAGTGAGCTTGTTTACAGGTAAGTATAATAGATTTTTATAAAATTATACGGAAAACTGGATCCTAGTGTCAAGCTGCTTGGATGACAGTGCGCTAGACTTTGTACCTCTTGCACTCAAATTCACATAAATCATGAATTATGCACGTTTCACACGAAGGTTTTTGTGCTTTGCAAGCATATCTACCATGTAAAACTAGCCAATGATGAGCATAAAGTAGGTATTTTTTTGGTACTACATTTAAAAGAGATTGCTCTGTTTTAAACACATCTTTTTCTTTCACAAGCCCAATTCTATTGCTCACTCTAAAAACGTGAGTGTCAACTGCCAAAGTTGGAATACCAAGTCCAGAATTTAAGAAGACATTGGCGCTCTTTCTCCCAACTCCAGGTAAAGATACCAAATCATCAAAATCGGTAGGTACTTTACCATTGTACCGATTAATTAATATTTTGCTGAGTGCAATTATGTTTCTTGCTTTAGAATTGTATAAACCTATACTGCTTATACGCTTTTTAAGTTCATTTTGCCCAAAGTTTAGCATCTTTTCTGGCGTATCAGTGATGTTAAATAGCTCTTTTGCAACTTTATTAACGCTTACATCAGTTGTCCGTGCTGATAAAACTATTGCAACCAGTAAAGTAAAATGATTGGTGTAATTTAACTCTATTTTCGGTATAGGATTCGATTCTTGAAACTTTTCAAATATCAATTCTACTTTTTTTGATTCCATTTCATTTATAGCGTTTTTTTAACATTTAAGAAAAGAAACCCTCTTTCCCATCATACAAATACAACTTATCCATTCTCACCACATCAAAACTATTTTCTTCGAGCGTGATTAGTAGGTTATTTACATCACTATTAGTAATAGCTTTTTTTTCATTGTTTGCGATAAATCTACAGGTTATCTGATCGCTTGAAGATTTTGAACTTCCTGGCCAAATCGCAAGCCCTTTTGAGTATATTGCTATAACCTTTGGGTTACTCGATCCAAATAATTTCACTATTTGGTCCAAACCAGCCGATTTACCCCAGGCAAGCGTTATATCGCTACCAACCAGATTTCTAGTTTTGTAGTCCTGTTCATAGCCATCCTGCGTTTTATTCACTTTATTATTTTCACCGCTGCCAATTATAAGTTCAGGTAATGTTCCAGGCCTTTTCCCAAAATTATCTATAACAGCTTCTGCAAATTCTTTTGTACCAACTTTCTGTTTACTCTTCTCTTCCTTATACAAATCAATAGTGTGTATTCCATCCTCCAAAGTCTTGAGCCATGCATCGTAAATTAGTTTTGCAATATCAGTTTGACCTATGTAAATTAGCATATGCACTGCAGCATTTAAAAGCCCAGAAGGATTAGCTATGTTTTTTCCTGCGATATCAGGAGCAGAGCCATGAACTGCTTCAAACATTGCATACTCACTACCTATATTACTACTACCGGCTAACCCCACAGAACCTGAAGTTTGTGCCACAATGTCTGATAATATATCTCCATATAAGTTCTCAGTTACTATAACATCAAAATTCTCGGGTTCCGTAGCAACACGTGCCATTCCAATATCAACAATATAATGTCCTGCCTGTATACCTGGATATTCTTTTGCAATACGATCAAATGCTGCATGGAAAGTGCCATCAGTCATTTTCATTATATTATCTTTAGTCAGGCAAGTTACCTTCTTTCTACTATGTTTTTTTGCATATTCAAAAGCGTATCTACATATCTTTTCTGAGCCGGACCTAGTAATAATTTTAGTGCACTGGTAAGAGTCGCCAGTAAGTCTGTGCTCTATTCCTGTGTAAACATCCTCTTCATTTTCGCGTATTATTACGATATTAAATTTATCGAATTTATTTTCTATAACAGGATGATATGAAATGCACGGCCTGATATTTGCATACAGCCCTAGATTCCTTCTCAGTGCAACATTTAAGCTTTTGTGTCCTTTACCTTGAGGAGTTGTTATCGGAGACTTAAGTAGTATCTTTGTTCTTTTAATGGACTCCCAACCACTTGGAGAAATTCCGTGAGACCAGTCCTTATTATAAACACGCTTCCCTATTTCAATAATATCTATTGAGATCTTTGCTTCTGCCTCACGTAATATTGACAGCACCGCTTCCATAATTTCTGGTCCGATACCGTCACCATACGCAACTGTGATTGGTGTTGACATAATCTTTCCCTAACTATAAATGATTTAATGTTAATTCAAATAATAAAGTGGCACAAGTGGTCAATATTACCCAAGCTAGCATTTTTACGGTTATTTAATAACGTGCTTTTATATTAGTTGATAGCATTACAAAATATAGGTGGGGTTATAAATAATGAAATAAATGTTAAAGTAAATTATATAGGATTTACAAGGCGTGCTGTAGCAGAAATGCTTGACTATATTATATTTTTCTTTCCTTTACTCATCTTGTATATTGCAGTATCAGGCAATAATGAGATTGATAACTTTCGTGATGAAATTGAACAGTTAACATTCCCTTATACAATCTTTACATCAGTGCTGTATACAGTATAGAAATATTAATGGTAACAAGACTGGGAGGTATGCCAGGACAGCCGTTATGTGATAGCATATCAAAAATGCATACACATTTAAGAGTAGTTACTCTAATACAAGTAACAATAAGGTGCGTTTCAGGGGTAGCTTTATCATTTGGTTTTCTTTTTTTGATTGATTACGTTTCTCGATAGTTAGAAATTTTACCAATTTTAATTTTGATATTTGTAATCTTTGACAAACGCAAGCAGTTTCTTCACGAGAAAATTGCAAAGACAGTAGTGATAGATTATCAACTTTGTTGATACTGCCCTTTAGCTGTTAGTATTATTACCATCAAGGTCGTCATCCAAGTAGCTGATACTGGCATCCAAGAAAAAGGATGGTGTCAGCTACTTGCATGACACCTCTCTTAAACTGCAACTAATCTAAATATTAGTAAATTTACCAAATAAAAAAAAGACAAAGAAGACTAGAGTATCGAGTCTTGACCCTCTAACACTTTAAATTGGTGCTGTAATAATTTGCCGATGCTTAATTTAAGCGCGATTTTGGCTGCATATTAAAAAATTTAAAAGACATGTAGCCCCAATAATTTGATGTAATCCGCCAAAAAACACCTTAAGTTTTTTACTGAATTTCGTCATTGAACCCGTGCGGATCACAAACAAGTTTTGAGTCAAAAACACCCCTAACGTTAGGGTAAGAGGGCTGGTAAGGTTTGTCAAGGAATTTTTAAGCCCCATCTCTCGGCTATGGTATTGTTAGTTAAACAATAACTATGCAAAAGACTTAATAACATGTATAATCTATAAATAATTTCCGAGGTAAATTATGAAACTAGGCGTTAATATTGACCATGTTGCAACCATTCGCAACGCACGCGGAACTTCTTATCCAGACCCATTGAAAGCAGCAGAAATAGCCATTGACGCTGGAGCAGACTTTATCACAGTACATTTACGAGAAGATAGAAGGCATGTCAGGGATGAAGATGTGTTTAACCTAAAAAAAAACATTAACACTGAGCTAAATCTCGAAATTGCAGCCACAGAAGAAATGCTTAAAATAGCAAAAAGAGTAAAACCCTATTCGATTGGTATAGTACCAGAAAAAAGGGAAGAATTGACAACAGAAGGTGGTCTGGATATCGGTAATATGCACAGCAAACTCTCCAGTATAATAGAAGAGATGCATAGCACTGGTATAAAGGTCTCTCTGTTTATCGATCCAAATATCAATCAACTAAAATATCTTGAGAAGCTGGAGATAAAGCCTGACATAATAGAAATTCATACAGGGGATTACTGTGATAATCCATCAGAGGAAAAATTACAATTAATCATTAATGCTACAGAGCATGTCAATAAATTAGGAATAGAATGCCATGCAGGACATGGTATAACTCTTACACACGCTAAAAGGATAAAAGAGATATCTCACATCTCAACCCTTAATATAGGCCACTCTTTGATCAGCGAGGCTATATTTTACGGCTTACACAGCGTAGTAAAAACAATGAAAACGACAATATCTAACTAACTACTGCCTTTTCCTTCTCATTTAGAATACTTAAAAGAGTTTGGCTTGCTTTAAATTTCACTCTTGTCTTTTTAGGAACAATCATGATTGCACCATTCTGAGGATTACGACATTGTTTCTCACGACTGACAGCAGTAGATAATGTACCTACTCCATACAGACGTATTTCACCCCTCCCATTTAGCTCACATTTTATTATCTTCATAAATGCATCATGAATCTTGCTCAAATCAGATTTTGTTATATCTATACTCTGACTAGAACAATCTTCTTTTAATTGCTTTACTATGTCTTCTTTACTCATAAGCTACCTTAATATTGAAAAAATCACACAAACAGGATATTATGTTTGCACCGATAGTCAACTAAATTTATCGTGGAAATAGAATACATCATACATTTTTTTAAATGTTTGCATAACATTTATAAAAAGCACAATAAAAAAATAACTATCTTTTAGAAAATTGACATTTTTTTCGAGCTTTATGTTGACCATATTTTTTACGTTCAACAACACGCGAATCTCGTGTCAAGAATCCTCTCTTACGTAATATAGAATATAAATCTTGGCTTATTTTACTTAAAGCTCTGCTTATTCCATGGGCTAAGGCACCTGCTTGACCGGACAGCCCTCCACCTTTTATAGTTGCAAATACATCATATTTATCTAGCATAGATGTTACAATAAGGGGCATTTTTACTACCTGGCACACTGATTCTCTCTTAAAGTAATCAAGTAGCTTGTCTTTCTGATTAACACTAAATTTTCCACTTCCTGGCTTTATCCATACTCTTGCTACAGACTCCTTTCTCCGGCCCGTAGCGTATAAACGACCTAGTGAATCAATTACTGGCCTAGTTATTTTTTCTGATTGATTTATTATAGAATTTTCCATTTTTACTCCATTATTTTTTATTCTTTCGATTTAAAGAAGCAAAATCTATCTTTTCAGGTTGCTGTCCTTGATGCTTATGTTCTGGACCAGAATAAACATATAAATTTCCAAAACGCTTACGCGCCATAGGACCATCATCAAGCATCCTTTTTACTGCCATTTCTATTACACGCTCAGGAAATTTACCATTTAGAATTTTATCTGGGGTAGTTTTTTTTAAACCACCAGGATAGCCTGTATGCTTATAGTAAATTTTCTCTTTAAGTTTCTTTCCAGTAAAACGCACCTTTTCTGCATTGATAATAATTACATTATCGCCACAATCCATATGAGGTGTATACTCAGGTTTATGTTTACCACGCAATAGTGTTGCTACAAATGCCGCAAGTCTCCCCACTACTAACCCTTCCGCATCTATGATAAGCCACCTTTTATTGATTTGTTTCTCTTTTAAGAAAAAAGTCTTCATTATTCTAACTAAACACAATAGTAAGCTATGATACACTTAATTTCTAAATAGTGTCAACAACATTAGCTATTGATTATTGAAGCAATTTATGTTAGTAACTTAAGTTGTGTAGCCAATTATATATAGGAGTAGAATGTTTCAGTTAATTATTACGCTTGCGGCCATTTTTAGTACTATAAGTTGCTATGCAGTTGATCTTGAAGAAGCTATAAGTAAAGCTATTAAAAATAGTTCAAAACTAAAATCTCAATTCTACCAATACAAAAGTGTAGAAAAACAGCTAAAATCTTCTGGATTAGCTGGGTTTCTACCAGACATTAATTTGCAGTATAGATTTAAAGGAGAATTTGTTTTTGAGGATAAGGTCAGTGACAGACTTGGCCTTGGAAGGAGCTTAACATTAAATCAAAGACTAATAGGTGGTGGTGGTACTTTTGCTACATTCAGTCAATCAAGCTACCTTCTCAAAGCAGAGAAGATGCGGTTTCAGCAGTTAAAACAAGAGGTTGCACTTAATGCCGTGAAAGTATATGTAGACGTTCTACGGAGAATAGAAATATTAAAATTGAGAGAGCACAAAGAACGTGTTTCTTTGGAGCACTTGTCAGCAATGAAAAAACGCCTTTCCCTTGGAGAGGTTACCAAAGCTGAAGTTTTACTAGCGAAAGCAAAATTTTCATCTTCAGTGTCAAAAAGAGTTGATGCTGAAGGCAAATTAAAATTGGCAAACATTGCTTACTTTCACCTAATTGGTGAAGACTCTGATGAACTTTCTGAAGCTAATGATAAGCTACCTTCCATTCCGAGATTAGATGAATGTTTACAACTAGCAAAAACCAAGAATCTAGCCCTAAAAGCAGCAGTTTATCAAAAAAGAGCAGACGGAATGAAAGTGATTGCTGAAACTTCTAAGTGGCTGCCTTCTTTGAATCTCAGCGCAAGTAAAAGCTTTAACGAGAGTTTAAGCCTTGATGCGCTTTTAGACAACGTCAATATTGTCTTCACTCTCGATATTCCAATTTTTAAAAGAGGAACGAATGCTTTTGGTATCGTTAAAGCTAAAATGGATGCAAAAAAATCTACTTATGACTACTATGACGCAGTGAAAAATATAGAACAAGCGGTTGTAAACGCTTGGAATAATGTGTTAACGACAAAAGCTATTATTAAAGCAAGTCAAGAGGCCGAAAAAGCAGCGGCTTTAGCGCTGGAGGGAGTTCAGCAAGAAGTTAGCCTAAATTTAAAAAGCACAACTGAGCTTCTGGATACTGAAGATGCATTATTTAAAGCACGGTCGGATTTAGTTAAAGCAAAAAGCGATTATGTGCTCAGTGTTTATAAGTTGCTTTCTATGATAAACGGTATAAATATCTAAATTTAATGGTATTAGCGTTATGACTAATGAACAAAACAATCAATCTGTAAAAGACATCCTAGAGGATATAAAAAGAGCTATATCGGGCAAAAACGCAAGCGACGATAAAGCGGAGGAAGATGATGATGTTCTGTACCTTGAAGAGAAGTATTTAGAAGATCTAGAGGAAGACAATAAAGAGGAGAACAACGAAAAAGAAGATATCAACAATAATGATCAGGGTGAGGAAATTGCTTTCAATGATAGCAAACTTAACGGTCATAGTCACAATTTAGAGGAAGAAAAAGATGTTTGTTTGCAGCACAATAACCAAATTAGTAGCAACAAAATGGATGACAGTAGCTTACAGGCGCAAAATAACGACCATTTAGTTTTAAAAGAAAATATGAAAGAGATTAAAAAGTTACTTGAAAAAATGCAAATTGAATTACAGTATAAACAACAAAAAAAAGCAAACCTTACTGTTGAAGAATTAGTTACATCTCTCTTAAAACCTCAGTTGTCAGAATGGCTAAATAAGTACCTACATACACTGGTTAAAGAAGTAGTCGAAAAGGAGCTCAAAGACATAATCAATAGTAAGTGATTTTTATAGGACATTGGCAATAAAAACTAGAGTAAAAACAGCTAAAGGCCGAAAATTATCTTCAACAAGGTGGCTACATCGTCATTTAAATGACAAGTACGTACAAGAAACTAATAAGGATGGCTACAGATCGCGCTCGGCATATAAATTGATAGAAATAGATAATAAATTTGAGTTACTCCAAGCAGGGCAAAAAATTATTGATCTTGGTGCTTCTCCTGGTGGATGGTCACAAGTTGCAGCTCAGAAAGGTGCAAATGTAGTTGCTATTGATATGAAGCCAGTAAACATGATTAATGGAGTAGAATATATAAAATGCAATATTATAAATGAGCTTAAAATTTTAAAGGAAAAATTTAAAGATCAAAAATTTGATGTAATTTTATCTGATATGGCTCCAGAATCTTGTGGTTTAAAGTCGCTGGATCATATTAGAATTATGCTTTTATGTGAAGCAACACTGAGTCTTGCAAAGCATTTCCTAAATCATGGTGGTAAGTTTGTAGTAAAAATTCTTCAAGGAGAGTCTGATAAAGATTTTTTCAACGAGTTAAAAAAAATGTTTAAAAAAGTGAAATACTTTAAACCAAAATCAAGTAGATCTGAATCTACAGAAATGTATTTGGTAAGTTTAGACTTTACCGGTAGCAGATCTTCTATGGAATAATGGAAAATTTGCTAATCCTGCTCTACAGCAAATTTCAATGCCATATGAGCAGCTATAGTGCTATTGACTATCAGAATAGCAAAAATTAGAGCAGTAATAAGCAATATATTGGCATTCAAGGACAAACTTTTAAATTGAACTAGTAGTTTAAAGTATACAAATGCTGGCATTACAATTGGCAAAACAAGAATCTGTGATATTCCTGATGTTAAGCTATTTCGGCCAGCCACTAATGCATTTCCAGTAGCTGAGATATTAATTACTATTAGTGTATTAAGCAATAAAGATAGACCCACTGTTATTGAGTATTCAATACCATTACCCAGAACTACGAAGCTAAACATGCAAGAAATCAACGAAATTGGCAATCCAAACAATAGCCAGTGAGCGAAAATTTTATAAGCAATTATAAGCTTAGAAGAAATTGGCTGTATGAAGATTTGCTCTAATATTCCGTCATGATAATCAGAAATAAACAAATTATTTGTAGAGATTTGCAAAACAAATGTAGCGCATATCCATGTTAACGTTAACATGACCTCTTGCTTACTATTGTTTTCAAGTGTGAATGAAGACAGGCTTAACATTATAATAAAAATACATGTTATATAAGTAAAGCCCTTATTATCTATTACTAACTTTTTTATTAAGCCAATCATACTAGGCTTTTAAATGTTTATTATAAATTATAGTATTTACTTTGAGATAGTATAACTTCTGATTTGCAAGTTATACAGGTTTTATTATCTAATTAATAATGCAGTTATGGAAGAATCACCAAAACTATCAGAACATTACGTTCCTTCAGAAGACGAAGAATACATGAATGTAAAACAGCTGGGGTACTTCAGCTCAAAGTTACAATTGATGCTCGCTGAGCTGGAGAAGCAAGAATTAGAAGATAATGCATACTATTCTGATGAAGATAGTGAAAATGAAAAATTAATCAAGCGCAGAAAAGATAGAAAAGAAAAAATCAAGGATGCGTTAGAAAAAATAAAATTAGGCATCTACGGTTACTGTGAGGGAACAGGGGAAGAAATAGGAATAGAAAGACTTAAAGCCAATCCACTTGCTACGTTCTGTATTGAAGAACAAGAGAGATTAGAAAAAGAAAAGAACGTGTACAATGTTGACGATTAATTGGAAACGTGGGAATGTTGAGAATGCTCAATGAACCTACTAATTTGGTCTTTCTTTTGATCTTTTAAGCCTTTCTTTATTTAATATAAGACTTATCTCTTCTACACTTTTATCAACATCATCATTGATTATTACATAATCATATCTATCACGTTTACTCATTTCTTTCTGGGCTTCGGCTAATCTGCGTTCTATTTCACTTGCACTGTCACTATTACGCTTTTGCAAGCGTAACCTAAGCTCTTCCATTGAGGGGGGAAGTATAAAAACACTTACAACTTTTTCCCTCATAAGCTTAAATAAATGAAACGCTCCTTGCCAATCTATACTAAGTAAAATACTTATTCCATTGCTTAAGTTCTGTTCTATAAAATCTCTTGGTATACCATAAAAACTCTCAAAAACTTTGGCATATTCAAGCATTTGACCGGTCTCACATAATTCGCGAAACTTTTCTTCGGTAACGAAAAAATAGTCTTTTCCGTCTACCTCACCGGGGCGAGGTTTGCGCGTAGTTATAGAAACAGACCTAACTAAGTTAGTTGACCGTTCAAGTAACTTCTCTAATATGGTAGTCTTCCCAGCTCCAGAAGGAGAAGATAGAACCAATAGTACACTATCACTCTTTACGGCCATTTTCCTTTTCTAGATAATTTAACAAAAATACATTATAGAGTTTCTCATTCAATTAGACTTTGAATTTTCTAATATAGCACTCTTCAAATCAGATTTTAAAAAGCTAGAATGGTCTAAGTTAGAATTTGATAAATTGGTACCAATAAGAGAAGAATTATCAAAAAGAACATAGCGCAAATCGGCTTT
Source organism: Wolbachia pipientis (assembly GCF_030373985.1). GTDB lineage: Bacteria > Pseudomonadota > Alphaproteobacteria > Rickettsiales > Anaplasmataceae > Wolbachia > Wolbachia pipientis_D. The sequence continues at coordinate 78,285 of NZ_JAUCRB010000001.1, read as the reverse complement.
TCCGAGGTTTGCCTTATTTAAATTAACATTTACAAACTTTGCTCTACTTAATATTGAACCAGAAAAATCAGTGTTTTCTAGATTCATATCCTTAAATTCAAAGTAAGCATAATTTACATCAAACTTTTTATCCCGCAATATCTCTTCTTGCAAACCTTCAATTGAGGTTATGGCACTTTCTAAACCCATAAGCTTTTCCTGCCCTTCATTGTTAATCAAAATTGAATGATCAAACCTACAATCTGTTAAATGAGTATCAACAACCGAGCCTTTGTATATACTTGAAGAGTAAAAAGATGTATTACCAATTGTTGAATTATTGAAATTGTTGAGAAAAAGGCTTGTTTTCTTAAAGATACTATCGTGAAGCAAAGAAAATTTGAAATCGCTTTCAACAAAATTCGAATTAGTTACTTTTAAATTAGACCAACTTGAGTTATCTGCTATTAAATTAAAAAACGTTGAGCTTTCTATTTCACCAGAATCAATACTATGGTAAGAAAGTTTGCTATTATAAATTTGGGAGTCTTGTACTTTAACCTTGTACATTGAAACTGCAGAAAGGTCTGCACCTTCTATTTCTGTAGAGGTAAATAACGCATGGTCAAGGAACGAACCGTTCATATTAGAATTTGTAACTTTAGTATTATAAAACTTTCCGTGACGAATGTCAGAATCAGAGATATTAACTCGATGCAGCTCACTAAAACTAATATCAATATTAGATAAATCAGCATCCTGAAAGTTTACTTCAGAAGCATATGAATGCTTTATTTTAGAAGCACTCAGTATAGATTGCACAAAACTTGAATTATCATCATCTACATAAGAAATCTGCGCGTTGCTCAAATTAACTCTATTAAAATTACTGTCAATTATAGCAGAAGAATTAAGGCAGACATTAGAAAGATCACTACCTGTAAAATCTGACTTTCTTATTTCTGCACCGTATATACTAGCGTTCTTCAACGAGGAAAACTGTATTTTTAATTTACATAAATCCACTCCAAAAAAATTTGCATTATCAAGATTGCTTTTCTGCATAACAGTATCGCTTATTTCACTATCGCTAAAATTTACATAACTAACATTCGAGTTTAATAGGCTAGAAAAACTCATTTTGACATTTGAAAAATTAGTATGTAAACCAGTTATATTGTTCATCCTTGCCTTTTTGAGATCAGAGCTCATAAATTCAGTATAACTAATATTAGACTGATCAAATATAATATCTGTCAAATTTGCAGAAACAAATTTTGCAAAACTCAAATTTGTACCTCTTATTCTTATACCTTGCAAATTAGCATTGGAAAAATTGGCCCCACGCAAATCAGCATTAATAAAGGATACACCTGACAAGTCAGTATGAGAAAAATCAGCACCAATTAAACTGACTCCATCAAAAATAGATCCATTGAGGTACAATCGACTAAAATTAGCTCCATTTAAGTTAGAACCAAAACCTTTTCCAAAATCTTCTGGCACACCTTCTTTGCGGCAACGTACTAGAAATTCAGCAAAGTCTTTTTTACTGTAAGACACATACTTTACCTCATGTAAAGTGTCCAAAAAACCACTAATCAAATTTTTTATATCGTTTACTTCATTTCCGTAACACAAATGACCAATTAAAATTAATACCAAAAATCTAATCATCTTCTTAATCTTTACTGCACTGCAATTCATTATTTTCTTTTGTCTTTACAGCCCAATCATACATTTCTAGGCTTTCTTTGTTGTCTATCCTCTTATACTCTAAAAGATATGGTGTCATTTCAGCAATGGCGTTTATCATATCAACTCGTCCTCTTTTAATCGCTATATCAATGGGAGATTGAAGATTATTATTAACTACTTTAGGATCAGCACCTTGTAATAAGAGAAAACGTACTACATCTATCTCACCTCGCTTAACTGCGTAAATTAGAGGGGTATTTCCAAGCTTGTTTCTAAACTTCAATACTTCTTGAGTTGTTAATCCAAGCTTTTCCAACTTACTTATTATCCCTCTCAAACAAACTAAGTTGTTCTTTTTAATGCAGTAAAAAAGCTGTGTACTATAGTCATTAATAAATATGGTTGTTGGAAGATGCTCATTAAGAGTATCGTATTGTCGCTTATATATAGATTTACTTTGTGTATCTTTATGATACCATTCTTTTGCTTGTTCTCTGTTTAACTTTGTCCATTTTTGTAAATCTTTCTTTTCTTCCTGTTTGCTTTTTTCATCCTCTTTAGTGATAGGTTTTACTTGATTTTTTCCATTATGATCTTTAGCTAATCCTTTCACTTCTCCTTCTCCAGTTTGATTTTCTACCTTTTCTTTTTTTTCTTCTAACAATTTATCTGTATTATTTTCTAAGGGCTTATTCTCTTCTACATCAACCTTTTCATTAATTTGTAGATCTTTTCGCAGATCAACTGCACTTTCATTTAGACTAGCGCTTGAGGGTAAAGCCAAATTTTTGCCCATTTCCTTATTGGTCACACTTGACAAATCTGGGGTAACTTCATCTTTACTCTCTTTTGGCAGGTTGTCACCTAGATTTGGCAAATCTTTATCACCCTTCTCACTTCCACCTATAGCTTTTTCATCCGTTGGAGTTTTGTTTTCATCGTATTGTGGTTCTTTTTTATTGGTCGCTCCTTCAATCTTGGTATCTTGTGTTTTTTTGACATTCAACTTATCAACGCTCATAGGGTCGCTTTTGGAAGACTCAGGCTTGGTTCTTTGGGCTGTGCTTTCCGGCGCATCTTGTTTTAGACTTTTCCTTATATCCACATTATCATGAACAGAACTAATCGATTCATCTGCATCAGTTTTTTTTCTTTCTACTTGCTCCACAGCAAGCAGGCTCAACGAGCCAAACATGATAAATAACAATGTAAAGTATAAAATACTCTTCATAAATATTCCAAGCATAAGCTTGATTAAGATGATACTATAATCAAACAATTAATCCATAGTAAAAAATGGGCATGGGAAATGGATAGCGATTGGGAACTTTTGCAGTGTACAGTAAGTTCCCTTAGCATAATGAGTGTAAAATAAGAAGACCCTGCATAAAAGGCTCACAAGTATTACAATTAGATATTATGTTACTTCGACTTCCCTATTCTCAGGCTCTTGAGGCTTCTTCTTAAGATTATAAAGGACATTGTCAAGATCATCCATGGTGTCTGTACGCTGTTGTTTTCTAGCTTTTCTCCGGAAATTCTTTCTACAGCACGGAGTTTTGCTTCATTTACCAAATCTTCTAGACCAGCTCCTGAAAAACCACCAGTTTCACCCGCAAGTTTTGCCAGATTTACTTCTAGTGCCGTAGGTACTTCCTTTACATAAAGTTAAATATTTTTTCACATAGGCTTTCGTCTGGCAAAGGAATTTTAATATGTTTAGAGAGTCGACCTGGTCTAATTACCGATTCATCTAAACTCTCTAGACGATCAATTGCAGCAATTACCTTCACACCTTCCATGGAGTTAAAAACACCAAGCTCAGTTAAAAACTAATTTACAATCCGGTTGCGCTCCTCATCACTACCTCTATTACCATCACTACGTTTTGCACAAACAGCATCTATTTAATCTATAAAAACTATGCATGGAGCATTTTCTCTCACTTTTTTAAAAAGAGCTTTTGTGTAATGTGCACCATGTCCAACATATTTTTGTATACACTCAAATCTAGAAACGTTAATAAACTTAGAATTAGCTTCACGTGCAATTGCACGAACAATAAGAGTTTTACCATTTTCAGTAGAACGTATAAAACATAGCCTGTTGGTATTTTGCAACCTAGCCCTTTGAGTGCTTCCTTCCTTTTTTTCAGATATATAGCCACAAATCATTTTTAATTCTCTCCTTACTTGGTCTGAAACAATAACATCATCAAGCGTTACTTTTTCTCCCAATTGAGTATAATCGACCAATTCTATTGAGAAGTCGTCCTCTTTTCGTTTAACTAGATCACTGAGACTAAAAAATTTGCCTCCTTTACAAGAAATTTCTTTTTGTCAGGCAGTTCTGTTGGGTCAGCTCATTTCTCCTTATCATTAGTGTTTATTATATCAAAACTCTGCACCTTTTTGGCTGCCTTAGCACTAGATTTCACACACTTTGGATATAATATATTGAGCTATAAATGCAAGCGCAAGTACAATCCCACTATTACATATAATATCTCTGGCACAACTATAAACTATAGTAGATGCAACTATACCGGATGCGGCCATACCAGCTGCAAAAGTTGATATTACTATTATAGCACCTAACGGCAACATCGAATAAAAACTATAGTACTTCAATTCTTTGCTTTCTTCAACTGCACCAAATATCCAGATTCATGTGTATATTTAGATGTATAAATGTCCACCGGAGTCCTGTTATTAGAATTTTTAACCAAGGACTCACACCCTTTATTATCAGAGTTAGTATTGTTGCTCCACTACAATGAGTGTCAGCATAGTGTAAAAGATTATTTTTGTTCCGTCTACTATATCTACCTTAGCATTTACTACTAGAAGCTCCACTAGCTCAGTATGGTTATTTTTAACGGCTAACTGTAAAGGAGCGTCTTCTTTTTTTAGAAGAATTTTTATTACATTTATTAACATCAGCCCTTTTTTCTACTAGAAGCTCTGCTATCTCCTTATAGCCTTCCGTAGCAGCTAACTGCACAGGAGTGAATTCATCAAGAAAGCCTTTGGCTCCGAATCAACATCGATCCCTTTTGCTTCTAATAAAGCTCTCACTAAACTTGTAGCACCAATTGCAGTAGCTATGTACAAATACATAACTTTATATTACCTTGCTTCAGTATAGACATTTTGTACAGTAAATGGATGATTTATGCCGAATCCATCTTCCCCCTACTCTTGGTATACAACTTTTTCTTTTAACTCACTTTTTATTTGCTCAATTACATTGCTCTTATTTAGATCATTTTCATTATTTGCTTAAGCCAACATTTCTCACAATCCCGACTTACTCGATCCCATAATTTCCTCCTATTAAAAAATAGGACAATTTAACTGTTGTACATTTCAATAAAAAAGTCAAAAATTTATATATTTCTTTATACTTTATATAAAGTTACTATTGCCTACTTTAGGCTGCTGTAGCTTGATCAAAAGAAGTGGAATTTTATGGCAACATATTACAAAAAACTCAATAAAGCTAAGTACGTTTATATATTCAGACAGGATAATTTGGTAGGTTTTATGTCATGTCAAATAGTATGCGGAAGGAGAGGGATTCGAACCCTCGATACGACTTTTCAACCGTATAACGGTTTAGCAAACCGCCGCCTTCAGCCGCTCGGCCACCCTTCCAAATCTTGAAATTTATTACTTCAAGACAAACTCTATATAATATCAATACTCCACAAGCTTTCCAATGCTTTTAACAGTAGCATTGTACGCTGTTAAATGGCAGAATCTTTTCTAAACTAGTCAATAACTGTAACTTTACTGTAACATAACAACCCAAACTAATAAGCATCAGCCTTCACTCAATAGCGTTTTCAATGATTTTTTTAGCCTCCTCCATATCAACCCACCTTCCAACTGTTACTGTTTTTCCTTTCTCTAGATCTTTATAGTGTGAAAAGAAATGAGTAATCTTATCCAGTAGTTTTTTAGGTAAATCAGAATAGTCTTTCACGTTATCGTAATAGCTATCAACGCTTGAGACAGGCACAGCTAATACTTTTTCATCTTCTCCTTTCTCATCCTTAGTAAGTAGAGCACCTATTGGACACACCGATATTAAAACACCAGATGCTAAGGGGAACTGAGTTAATACCAAAACATCTACAGGATCACCATCACTTGCACAGGTATTTGGTATAAACCCATAATTGCAAGGATAGGCCATCGAAGTAGATAAAAATCTGTCAACTCGTAATAATCCCAGTTCTTTATCAAATTCATATTTTACAGGCTCAGCATTAGCACCTATTTCAATTATCACATTCACTGCGCCTGGTGTTGAAGTTATCTTACTCAAATCCATAAATTACCTACTACTTTAGAGTAAGTATTATACAATATATACTTTTAAATTGCCACATTTATATAATCTCATCTTTATGAATAAAAAGCTGTCTAAAAACCAGCTAAATTAACTTAGATAAATAAATAGCAGTTTTGCAGCCTGTTTTTATGAATGAAGATAAGATGTTGTAACCAAACGTGCCCTTAGCGTTGTGCTGAATTGCAGTGTCTCTGTGCTCCAACTCTTCATCGCGAAATTTACTTATAGTTTCCTTAAATTCCCCATCTCCTAAGTGCAAAACTTGCTCTTTGTAGTGCTCTCCGATCACTTCTTCAACTGCAGCAGTGCAAGCCATAGCAGTTTTTTTGCCCATAATGGCAGTTGCAACACCAAGTGACACTCCTAAAACACACCAAACTGGCAACAAAACAGTAGGACGAACTTTTTGCTCTTTAATCTTCTCATTAAAGTAGTGAAAATGTTTTTTTTCCTGCTCTTCCATTTCAATTATTTCATTGATTATAGAAGATTTTTTAAGGATAAATTTTTGACCAGAATAAATGCAAATAGCCCCATATTCGCCAGCATGGTTTACTCTAATTGCTTGTTCTAAAAAGTTTCCTTTTAATTTTTTAATGTTACAGTTTTCTTTTTCCAACGTCTCCCCCATTTATCTCTTCGTTAGTACTACTATAAATAAACGTATTGTGGAGTAAATAAAATTCCATGCAGCAACTGCACGAACATTGTGACTTCAGAGTTCAAGCAGCTGACTGGCATATAAATGCAAAAATTACTTGACAAACTTTACCAGCCCCTTACTCTGATACTAAGGGTATTTCTGAGTCAAAACTTGTTTCTGACCTGCAGGTTCAGTGACAAAATTCTGTAAGAAACTCAGGTATTTTTTTGTGAGTTATAACAAATTATTGGGGCTGCGTGTCTTTTAAATTTTTTCTATACTCAGCCAAGTCGCGCTTAAATTAAGCGTCAGCAAGTTATTACAGCGCCAATTTAAAGCATTAGAGATCAAAACTCACTACCTGGGGTTCCTTTGCCTTTTTTGAGCTTGGTTTAAAATTTAACCAATTCGTTATTAGACTTTTCGCATATTTGAGTAAAAAGTTACTGCTCAATGTAATGCCAAACACCTGATACTGTAATCCAGGAAATAAAGGGCATAGATTCCAGTGGGCTTTGTTGCATACCAGTATGCAACAAAGCCACACAGTTCCAAAAACTTACTACGACCGTACCTTATTTCTCTTTGCGTACATCTTACCTGATACGAATAGAGCTGCTATTAGGTAGATTAAATTCCATGTTGCCAAGGAAATACCTAAAATGTAATAAGGTCTATCACAAGATGGAGAGTAATTAGGGTTTAACAGACTATTTCTAAGCTCTTCTACACTGGCGTTATCACTTGCTTGCTCTGTGCATCCTAAAACGTCATGAAATAAGTGGAGTTCAAGACCTACATGATAAAAAGATATTACTGCACCTATAAGATAACTGCTAAACATTGCATAGATTAGAATTTTATTGTTTTTAAGCATGCACGCTACTGCAAGCAATCCAGTAATGTAATAAACTACACGTTCATATATGCATAATTCACATGGCAGCATATTGAAAGAATATTCTAGTACATACACAAAAATCAGAGCAGCAGCACTTGACAGCAGAAAGGTTATGGGAGTTTTAGAGCTATTACACATAACATATTATAAAGACCTCTAAAAGTATAAAACAAAATATTTATTTTACATAGGGATTTTTGTTTTTTTTCAAAAAAAGTCTAATAGGTACACCATCTGTAAAAAAATTATTTCTGAGATCGTTAGTTAAATAGCATTTATAACTTTCATCAACACTTTCAGGCATATTACATATCAAAGAAAAAGCTGGGGGCTTAGTGCCAATTTGAGCAATATACTTCATTTTAATAGCCCTACCACTTACAAGAGGGTGAGGGTGCTTATCCAAAGCATACATTAGCCACTTATTCAATTTTGCAGTGCTGATCTTATTGTTCAAAAATTTGTTTACTTCAAGGCATTTATCTATTACATCACTGCAGCGCATACTTTTTAACGCAGAAATTGTTATAGTTGGCACTTCTAAGAAGAATCTGGTTACTTGCCGCTGTTTTACAAATTTTATCAACTTGCTTCTATCGTCTTTATTTATTAAGTCCCACTTATTTAAAATAATAATAATCCCTTTCCCTCCTTTAATTGCAACTTCACCAATTGACAAATCCTGCTGTTCAATACCCACAAGGGAGTCTAGCATTAAAACTACCACATGAGAGCGCTTTATTGATTCCATGCTTTTTTCTACAAATCTTGACTCTAAGTTGTCAATGACATTTGCCTTTCTGCGAATTCCTGCGGTGTCGATGAGAGTAATTAGTTCTCCATTATAATTATATGTAATATCCACAGAATCACGCGTAGTGCCTGGCTCTGAACTTGTTATTAGTCTATTTTCTGCAAGTAAACTATTTAAAAAAGTTGATTTTCCAACGTTTGGGCGGCCGATGATTGCAACCCGAAGCTTACTGGGTTTGCTGTCAAGCAGTTCAGTTCCTTCGTTAAAATCCTCAATAACACCAGCCAACGCATCATAAAGATCAACCATGCCAAGATTATGTTCGGCAGAGATATATACCGGACCTATGAAACCAAAAAACTGCAGGTAATCAACATCTTCGGATTTGTGGCTCTCGCATTTATTTGCTATAAGTATCACAGGTTTATTTACCTTCCCCTTCAGCCACTTTGCAAGTTCTTTGTTCTGCTCGTTTTGCACTTTTGCATCAACAAGCAAGAAAATTACATCTGCACTCAATAAAGAAAACTCTATTTGTTCAATAATTTGTAATGAAAAATTAGTTTGGTCGTTCCATCCTCCTGTGTCTATAACTTCAAACTCCAAATCGCTAATTCTTCCTATTCCTTCACGTCTATCCCTTGTTATCCCTGGAATGTTACTAACTACTGCTGCTTTTCTTCCCACCAATCTATTGAAAAGAGTTGATTTGCCAACATTTGGCAGGCCTACTATGGCGATTTTTAGCATAGTTTAAAAGCATTAAAATAAATTGTAACAGAAATTTTTCAATTTAACTATTGGCTTTGTAGGTCATGCGAATATTCTACAGCTGCGATATTTTATCTTAAGTTTATAGTAAAATTGTAGGAGCTACGCATGATGCAAATGAGACTTGAATAATGAATTCAGGTCAAGTTGCTCAATCAACTTCTGAAACTTATCAATTAGGAATACTCTGTACCAGAAAGACACGTACATATAACTATATATAGTTGACCAAAGCATTGGAGAATCTCAATGATCCATCCCGGTCACATACAAATAAGGAGCTTTTTTTGGATACAAGTGATGAAGAAACCAAGAGATTTGTGAGTTCAATTTAAAAAGGGCTTGCTGAATATACAGGTAATAATTCTGTAGATGTGAGGTTGAGAAGAAAAGAAGACAATCATTTACTACATGGATATCGTTAAAAGACGGCAAAGGTAAGTTAAAATTGATGGCTCGTTTCCTGGTAGAGCCTTAAAAGATAGTAATACAAAGATTGGAGTTTTTACATTGGTATCTCCAGAAGATAAAAGGTTAGTGCATGTTTCACAAAATGACAATGGTGTAAGGCTTTATCAAATATTCAATGAGTCTTGTGCAATTAAATTTCACTGTAAAGTGGGTGATAGAGATTGCAGTTTTACTTAAAATATTAGTGGAGATGGTAACGTAGTTTGTACTGATTTAAGCAGTAATACAAGTCTTGAAGACTTAGAGAAAAACAAAGTTGTAAAAATAAAATTGGCTATTACAAAAGAAATGATAAATATAATGACATGACTCTAGCAAAATTGGACTCATTGGCTTCAAACTTACAAGGAATTGAAAGAGAAGTAGTAACAATTGATCCACCAAGCACATACAACAAGTACAGGCACACAGAATGTTAGTGAATCACAACATCCTCAAAGTAACAATCAGAAATTATCAGCGCATTAACAACTATCATACATACACTGTTGCATGTAGCAGTAGTGTATGTATAGTAATAGAGGTTGTAAGCTTAATAAGGTTTACAACCAATTTGAAAGTTATTTTACTACATGCAAGACTTTAAAATACTAGAAAACCTTCAAACTAAAATGCTAGAAGCTGAAAAAGGAGGCGGTTCTAACAGGATTAACAAGCAACATGCAAAAGGGAAATTAACTGCTAGAGAAAGACTGAGTGTATTGCTCGATGAAAATTCATTTGAAGAATACGATAAATTCGTAAAACATTACGCAACTGACTTTGGCATGCAAGATGCTAATTTTCTAGGTGATGGGGTTGTGGTTGGTCATGGCACTATTTACGGTAGAAAAGTTTTTGTTTATTCTCAGGATTTTACTGTTTTTGGTGGATCACTTGGTGCATCGCATGCGAAAAAAATATGCAAAATCATGGATATGGCAATCAATGCCAGGATTCCAATTATAGGACTCAATGACTCTGGTGGAGCCAGAATTCAGGAAGGAGTAAATTCCCTTGCTGGGTATGGAGAAATTTTTCAAAGAAATGTAAATGCATCAGGTGTCATACCACAAATCTCTTTAATCATGGGTCCATGCGCCGGTGGAGCAGTTTATTCCCCAGCATTAACTGACTTTGCTTTCATGGTAAAAAACAGCTCATATATGTTTATAACCGGACCAGATGTAGTAAAAAAAGTCACATATGAAGACGTAAGTCATGAAGATCTCGGTGGGGCGAAAATTCACACAAGCAAAACAGGAGTAGCAGATTTTGCTTTCAATAATGATGTTGAGATGCTAGAAGAGGTACGTGAATTCTTTACCTTTCTGCCAGCAAATAATCAAGAATCTCCAAAATTCGTACCGACCTGCGATGACGTTGATGGCATTGATGAATCTTTAAATACTCTAATTCCTAGCAATCCTAACACTCCTTACGATATGTATGAACTCATTGAAAAAGTTTGCGATGAAAGGAAGTTTTTTGAACTAAAACCAGATTTCGCTCGTAATATCATAATAGGTTTTGGTAGAATTGGAGGAAATACTGTCGGCATCGTTGCAAATCAACCTATGCACCTTGCAGGGTGTTTAGATACCGATTCTTCAAGAAAAGCTGCAAGATTTGTAAGGTTTTGTGATGCATTTAACATCCCTGTAATTACACTCATTGACGTCCCAGGGTTTTTGCCAGGTATAAATCAAGAGTACAATAATATAATACAACACGGAGCAAAACTGCTTTACGCTTACGCTGAAGCGACCGTACCGAAAGTTAGTTTGATCACTAGAAAAGCATATGGTGGTGCATACATTGTCATGAGCTCTAAACACCTAAAAGGCGACATAAATTATGCATGGCCAACCGCTGAAATAGCTGTGATGGGCCCTGAAAGTGCAGTTGAAATTATATTTCGGCATGAAAAAGATCACCAAACACTAATTAAAGAATATAAAGAAAAATTTGCTAATCCATTTTTCACTGCATCATATGGGTATATTGATGACATTATAGTGCCACACAAAACACGGCGTCACCTTCATAAAGCATTAGAGCTACTCAGAAGCAAGAAAGTAGAAAGAATATGGAAAAAGCATGACAACCTACCCCTGTAACTTTCTTCTAAGCCTTTTTTTTACAAGTTATGTGGTATTATAAGTATAATCAGTGTGCCGTTACCAAGACTCGAACTTGGGACCTCGTCATTACCAATGACGTACTCTACCACCTGAGCTATAACGGCAGGGTTCCATATGTAATGATAATGAATAATGTAAAAAAGAATAAGGAAAAAGAAGAAAAGAGAAAAAGATTAGCAAAAGCTTTAAAGCAAAATATTCTAAAAAGAAAAAAACAGCAACAGAATAGACAAGATGCCAGAGCTCCCAGAAGTGGAAGTAATATCTAATTTTTTACTTGATAAAATCAAAAATAAGCAAATAAGCAGTGTTGCAGTAAATAATTGGTATTTACGTGTACCAATAACAGGAGATATTGATGATATGTTAAAGGGCAAAGTCATAAGCGATATCAAGCGTAGAGGCAAATATATAATCTGGCACACAGACAATAATACAGCTATAATCATACATCTTGGCATGAGCGGAAAGCTTATATACGCTGAATACAATCAAGTGCAGAATAAACATGATCACGTAGTATTTTTATTTTCCGATAATACTTCAATAGTCTTTAATGATCCAAGAAGGTTTGGGTTAATTATCGTTTTAAATAAAGAACAAGAAGTAAATTTTTTTGATGCTCTTGGAGCAGAGCCCCTAACAGATGAATTTAATGGAGCCTATTTACAGACGTTACTAAAAAACAGAAAAGTAAATATCAAATCAGCATTAATGGATAATAAATTGATAGTTGGCATAGGCAACGTGTATGCTTCTGAGAGTTTGTTTAGAGCTCGCATATCACCGCTCAAACCAGCACAAGATTTAACATACAAAGAGTGCGAAAAACTTGCTACTGAAATAAAAAATACTCTGAGTGATGCAATCACTGCAGGCGGTTCAACGCTGAAAGACTATGCACAGCCATCTGGATCTGCTGGATACTTTCAAAATAGTTTTTATGTATATGGTAAAGCTCAAAAACCTTGTAAGATTTGTAATAATATCATAACACATATACGACAAAACGGCCGCAGTACTTATTTCTGCAACGTATGTCAGAATTAAGGTTCTACTTTTAGATATGACATTTTCACCTGAAGAAGATCCGTTTGATTTGTTTTCAAAGTGGTACAAAGCAGTACTTAATTCTTCATGCAAGCAACCAACTGCAATGACGCTAGCAACTTGTAGCAAAGACTGCATTCCATCTGCGAGAATGGTATTACTTAAGGGATACGGTGAAGAAGGCTTCGTGTTCTTCACTAACATAAATAGTAGAAAAGGAAAAGAATTGATCGAGAACCCCAAAGCTGCTTTAGTATTCCACTGGACAGAGTTTTCTAGGCAAGTGCGGATTGAAGGAGAGGTAAAATTCCTAAACAGCAAAAAAGCTGAGGAATATTTCTCCTCTCGAACACGCGATAGTCAAATTAGCGCATGGTGCTCAAAACAATCGAGCGTTCTGAAAAATTGGCAAGACTTTGAGCAAGCTATCGCACTAAAGGAGAAGGAATTTTACAATACACGAGTCTCTAGTCCTGATTTTTGGGTAGGGTTCCGCGTAATTCCAAAAGTAATTGAATTTTGGCAAGAAAGGGAACACAGGAGACACACCAGATTTAGATACACTCTTATTGGGAAAGGCACTTGGAAAGTGGAACAATTATATCCTTAATCACGTAGCTTCAGTTTCTACCTGTAGAACATCGTTCTAAATATAACTTTCTCGTGATATAGGTAAAAGTTGCGGGGGTAGGATTTGAACCTACGACCTTCAGGTTATGAGCCTGACGAGCTACCGAGCTGCTCCACCCCGCGTTATTGTTTATCTAGTTATTATATATACAATAATAGAAAATAAAAGAATAAAATTGTGCTTCAGTTGAATATTAGTATATTCATTAACTTTCTTTAACATAAGAGTTAGTTATATACGTAATAACCTACGCAATAAAAAATATAGCTTGATACTGTGGTTTCCTGTGTTCCAGTGTGTAGGGATCTTAATCTACTTCTCTTTAAATTCTTAACCAAACTGTATATCTATTTTTCTTTTGCTTTCACCTATACTAATTCTGATTGTAATACTGTATAAAAAGTACGCAACATTATGTATCGCTTTGATTGCAGTGCTTATAGGCTTTACAAGCAAGTAAGCTTAGAACAGCTTTAGCTGACACTCAAATTCTTGATAAAGAGAAGTACGTAAAAGACATGATTGCTACAGTTAAGGGCATTAACGATCAAAGCACATACAAACAACTTTTACTCTCTGCCCAAAAACTACCTTCTGCCATTGAAGCAGCTGACCACTGAGGTCTAGAAAAAAATATGCAGATTCCAGCACCACGCGCTATCCACATTGCTTTATATAACATAAGAATATCAGTTAGAACTAAAGTGGAAAAAACATTCAAATAGGTGGCCAAGCAAAATTATCAGCAAAGCTTTTTCCTCCAAAAATTGCACCTTCAAAATATGCATATGATTTCGCAAAAATAGCATACTACTAGAAAATAAGCGCTGCAAGTTTCACAACAAGTAAAATAGTGCTGCACAAAAAGTGCTGAAGCAAGGAACTTCAAGAGTATATAGAATCTTTCAGTCAACGCATTCATGAAATCTGCAGCAAAATATCACAAAACCACACGCAGATATAATCTCCGCATTACTGATTGGTAAAAAAGACGGAATAGACCAAAAAACTATGGATGCGATACGAGATTCAGGTATAGGACACCTGCGCTATATCCGGGTTGAGTTTATCATTCGTTGCTGGTCTATTTTTTATAGTGTTTCGTAATTTATTTGCAATATCTAAAACTTTGACTCTCCAGTATAACACAAAAAAAATATCTGCATTCTTTACTATCCTGCCAACCACATTTTATTTGTTGATCGCTGGTATGTAAATTTCTGCTCAACGCGTGTATACTATGGTGATTTCAGTACTTGCTACAATAATGATAGAGAGGAAATATCGAGGGTTAATAGCAATTGCGTTTGCCACTTTAGCGATACTTATAATAGAACCAGAAGCAATTTTAAAGCCTGGCTTTCAGATGTCATTTTCTGCTGTTTTAGCACTGTTTGCTAGTTATCAGATTAATTTCAACAAGTTGTTCAAGATAAAAATAAGAAATATTTTATATCGATAATAATCAGTTCAGTAATAGCAAGTTTAGCAACTGTTCCATACACAATATACAATTTTAACTACCTTTCAATCAGTGGCATTATCACAAATTTAATTGCTATACCAATAGCTATATTAATTATTATCTCACTTGAAATAATCTATGTTTTATTGACTCCTTTAGGTATTGAGTAGATTATAGTGCCATTCATAGAATGGCCGATTGACAGCATTTTATATATAACAAATGCAATCGCTAATTTCCAATATTTGGTTATTCCTATTCGCACTTTTCCTGCCTCATCAATTATTATCATAACATTCGGGTTGTTGTGGCTGTGCTTGTGGAAAAGAAATTGGCGTTTCTTTGGAATTTTCCTTATTGTACTAGGTGTTTTCTCTAGTGCTATGTATAGAACTCTTGACATCCTAGTAAGTGCTGATAACCCTGCTGTAAAGGAGAGTGATCACTTACTATACTTTCTCACTAGAAAAAACAGGAACTTTGTCGCCAAAACGTGGGCAGAGTAAAACGGACAGAATCAAATTTTTAATTATACTAAATGCTATAATTCAGACAAAAGGCTGAAGTGTAGCGATTATGGCTACATGTATAGCAAAGAGAATAATAAACCAGTGTTGCTAGCTTATAAAAAAGAAGATATTTTAAAAAATTGTAATAACGTTGATCTGATAATTCAGTTAAACAAATTTGACTATCCAGTTTGTAACACTAAAACTACCAGGTATACTAACCTAGAAACATATGGCACACATTCAATTTGGTTAACAAATAGTAACATAAAGATTAATAAAGTGCATTCTAACCGGCCTTGGCACATGTCTTTAAGGCAAAAAGTTTGATTTTAAAGTGTTATTAATATATAATTAACTTAGTTAAGGTATAAGGAAGTTTACGAACTCAGTTACCCAAGAAGCCTCTTCCTTTAAGATTAATCTAACTCATGATGTGGGCAAAATAAATGATGTTATTGGTTTTTCCCTAAAGCATGGTATACAACAAAGAAATATTCTGTAAATAATGCCTTATCTACAGCAGCTGTGAATACTTGGCTTCAATTTTCCTTAGCTTATGTTGCTGCAGTCATAATAACTAGTAATGATGTAAGCTTCATCACAAATATCCTCAATTCACAAGCAATACCAGCCTATGCTATTACTTCTGTTATTTTCGGGAGAGTTTTATTAACCTCTTTTGCTATAAAGCATATATACAAGCAAGAAATAAAAGATGAGAGCCTAAAAGATGGTAAGAGTACAATAGATAGAAAGATTAGAAGTCGACACAGTGATGGAATAAATGAGATTGCTCAAAATGCATTAACAATAGAAATTATTCCATGATTTGAGTAGCTTGGTTGATAAAAAGCAAGGTTTTTCAATAGTTTTACCCACTTCTGGAAAACATAGAAAAATATTGGAAAACAGAAGATGAGAAAATAGAAATAAAATTTATTTTCCTTACCGTGCCACACGTGCTGAGCCGTCTAATTGTAGTTGGTGCATTAGCAAAATTTAGCTTTGCCCATACCCAAGGTTGGAAAGAATGGACTTTCATTGCAGTAGTTGGTATTTTAGCCATTGCTAGTACATATATAACATTAAGTAAATTAAGAAACAATGAAGTAGATAATAACCATAATACCGTTAAAAAATTCAATAATTTAGATGTTGTATTTCCATTCAGAAAAGGTAATGTTGTTTCGGTAATGGAAAATAAATTTGAAAGTAAAGCAAAGGATGACTTACAATCACAAGCTTTGAAGTTATCTGATAAACACCTAACCAATCTGATCAATAGGGTTTGCTGCTTATTTGACAACAGTTTTTTAAATCTTCAAATGTCAATATTCAGGAAACACTTGATGGTATAAAAAAGGAATTAAGACTTTACTGAATAATTTAGAGGAAAGCATAAAACGAAAAGTAGATGTAGTAGAAAATACTGCTAATCAGGCAATAATTCTGTGTTTGCAAGATATTAGTAAAAGTGTATACGAATTATGTACGGATATTAACCTAGATGTAAAAAAGAAGCTAGGTGAAGTGAATGTAAAAAAGATAATGTATTTAGTAAATGTTATAAAAGACAGAGTAAAAAGTTATCAACCAAGCTGGCCTATAAGTAAATTTGGACCAGGTAAAAAATCTGATCAAGATGAAAAAGGTAGCAATGGTGTAGTAGAGGAAAGCAATGGCAATGCAGGAAGTCAACAGACTCAAAGTGAACAAAGTATGAAGAAATCTTTTTTGGTGCGCGAGAGGATTGGAGTAAAGAAGCACAAATGATAGGGCAATTTCAAAAGAAAATAAGTGAATTGGAGAGAAGATTAGGAAAAAAGGAAAATAATCAAAACCAATCTGAAAATGGTGTAAGTCCTGAAACTAACAGTACCACCCCTAATGATTCACATCGCGGTGAAAAAGAGATATTGGATGAAAAATTAGTACGGCTAGAAAAAGAAAAGAAAACAGAAGAAGAATGAGAAAGAATAGAAGAGTCGGAGGAAAGCTCTATAAACACGTAGAAATAAAGTAGTGGAAGAAAAATATAAACGGCAAGCCAAGTGAATTTTTATACTATTTATTAATATCTATTTAGCTGGAAGGAAAAAGTGATCAAAAAGAAAAAGTTAGTAAGGTAACATTACGCAATTTTAATATTAAAATAATAATCTACTGGAAAGACAGTTCTCAGAGAACTTGTCATATTAAAAAACAAGGTGATCTTCCTAGTACAAAAGTTGGTTTTGCAAATCAAAATATTCATGCTGCATTTGCAGTAGCTTGCGCAGGGTAGTTGCCATAGATATAATCTTAAATATCAATAGTGATAAGAAAAAACTAAGGTTAGATACCTATATCGCTGGAAAGCGTAACATATCACGCAGCAAAGCGCAGAGATTGATACAAAATGGGCAGGTGAAATTACTCGGCGTACCTATAATTAACAACGATCGCATAGTAAAACTAGGTAAGGAGTATATAGTGCACCCCATTCAACCTGATGTATCCACCTCAATTGAACCTAATCGCAACATAAACTTGATATTATCTATGAAGATAAGGATATTATAGTTCTCAATAAACAAAGCGGATTAACAGTGCACCCAGGTGCTGGGACAAATAATGATACACTCTTAAATGCAGTCATCGCATATCTTGGTAAAATCCCCTATACGTCAAGCAAGATCAGAAATTGTTCATAGACTTGATAAAGATACTAGTGGGCTAATGGTAATCGCAAAAAATGAGGAAGCCCATAGTTTTTTGTCTGAATTACCATCAATCCGTAAGATAAAGCGGGAATATTTAGCAGTAGTTTGGAGAACACTGCCTACTCACCAAGGAACAATAAAAACCAATATCGCTTCAAAACAGGGTAATAAAGAAATGATGTATGTGACAAAAACAACGGGAAATTAGCAATCTCTCATTATTTGGTAAAGAAAATCATAGGACAAGCAAGCTTAGTCAAATGTGTTTTAGAGACAGGTAGAACACACCAAATTCGAGTACACATGAGTCACATATAACATTCTATTGTTGGTGACCAAGTTTACGGAAAAATAGTAGCAAAAGTGCAAAACATGCTAAGGATTCCGATTTTATTCGTGATTTAAATAGAAAAGCACTACATGCCTATAAGCTAGGATGATACCATCCCAAAAGTAAAAAATATATAGAGTTTAAATCTAATTTACCGAAAGATATGAAAATATTAATCAGTTAATTTAAAAAACTAACAAATTATAGAATTTTTTAAGATAATATATAAGAGCTGATGCCTTAATAGTTGAAGTGCATGCCTCTCAATGATAGAATGAAAGTTGGTGTATAACTTAATATTATGGTTAGTTTACTGTTTGCCATACTGTTGTTTTTTTGTTGTGGTGATACACTTGCAAAACAGGAACCACGTCCAATAGCTGCAGACAGTCACATAAAAGTAATAAATTATAACCCACAGGCTATACATAAATACACGGGCTTTTATGGTTACCAATCCAGTATATTGTTTGAACCAGGTGAAGTAATACAGAACCTTTCAATGGGCGATCCAACCGGTTGGCAGCTTGTTCCTCAAGGTAATAGGCTATTTATCAAACCTATAGATGATATTGCTGATACCAATGCAACTATAATTACTAACAAAAGAGTTTATTACTTTGAATTTCATGCTGAGGAAGCAACTGGACTGGATGACCCAAGGTTAGCATATGAAGTAAGGTTTCTTTATCCACTATTTAACAGTGATGAAGTTTACACAACCAATAACGGTGACATCCTTGAGCAAGCTAATCCCACTACTATCCCTGATATAAACGATATTGAGGTTGTAAAGAAAGGTCTAAATTTTAATTATTCCATCTCACATGTTAAGGGCAGCCAATCAATAGTACCAACTAAAGTTTTTGATGACGGAAAATTTACATATCTGCAATTTAATCAGACAAGTTCTGATTTTCCAGCAGTTTTCATGGTTGATTCCGCAGGGTATGAGTCTCTAGTAAATTTTCGTACGGTCGATGATTATCTTATAATTGAAAGAGTGTGCTCTGTGTTTACCTTAAGAAACGGGTCAAGTACAGTCTGCTTATTTAATGAAAACATGCCTTTTAAAAAGGGTAAGTAATTAATATAAACTATCGAAGGCTATAGTGCCTGTGAAGACACAGGCACAAAGCTTCACCCGTTTAGTAAAAAGTGGCAAAACAGGTTGTGGCACAAAGGTAACTACAGATCGACAAATTATGTAATAACTTCTATAAATACACACATAACTTATTGCACAAACCCCACAATATCCTTAATTTCTTTCATGTTGTGGCTTGCAACTTCTGCTGCTTTTTTTGCACCTTTTTCTAATATTTCATGTAAATAGAATCGGTCTCTTAAGAGGTCTATCACCTTCTCACGTATGGGTGATATGACACTGATGATTAGATCAGCCAACTCTTTTTTAAAGTGTTTCATATTGTGCTTACTCATCTCTTCACATACTTTATCTACGTCCAGGCTACTCAGCACTGAATAAATGTTTATCAAGTTACTTATTTCCAGGCGGCATTTTAAAGTAGTAAAATCAAAGCCTAGTATTGAGTCCGTTTTTGCTTTTCCTATTTTTTTTACAATTAAATCGTCTGTATCGTCAAGGTTAATGCGTGAATATTCTGAAGGATCAGATTTACTCATTTTGCTCGTACCATCCCTTAAGCTCATTATCCTAGATGCGTGATCCAAAACTAGGATTTCAGGTACGACGAAATAATCTAGTTTGTAGTAATTGTTGAAAGCTAATGCAATA
The DNA here is from genome assembly GCF_030373985.1 of Wolbachia pipientis. GTDB lineage: Bacteria > Pseudomonadota > Alphaproteobacteria > Rickettsiales > Anaplasmataceae > Wolbachia > Wolbachia pipientis_D. The sequence goes on along the minus strand of NZ_JAUCRB010000001.1, from coordinate 58,136 downwards.
TCGCGCGCGAGCTCCAAATGCTGTTTTTGATCATCACCAACAGGAACGTACTGAGCTCGATACAGCAATATATCTGCAGCCATAAGTACCGGATAACTATATAACCCCAGAGAGGCTTTTTGTTTATCGCTACCGGCTTTATCTTTAAATTGAGTCATACGGTTAAGCCAACCAACTGGTGTATAGCACCCAAGTAGCCCACTGAGTTCTGCATGACCGCTCACTGTAGACTGACTAAAAATAATAGATTTCTCTGGATCTATTCCGCATGCAATGTAAGCTGCTACTGTTTTAAAAATATTACTTTTTAATTCACTTGCAAGAAGCTTATTGGCTGTGATTGCATGCAAGTCAACAATACAAAAAAGAGATTTATACTTATCCTGTAAGTCTACCCATTGCTTGATTGCACCAAGATAATTACCTAAGTGTATTGTTCCACTTGGTTGAATGCCTGAAAAAACAATATTACTCATTAATTCTGTTTTGCTAACTGTTTTTACAATCAGCAGACTTTTTGGAAATAACAACCATTGCAGGACGGAGCAACCTACTTTTAATAGTATAGCCGGTTTGTAAAACTTCTAAGATAGTGCCAGCTTCTTTTTCATTATCTTCTCTTTCCACAACAGCCTGATGTAAATTACTATCAAAAGGTTCTCCAATTGGGTCTATTTCTTCTATTCCGTGTTTTTTGAGATCATTCATGATTTTTTGATAAGCTACTTTGATTCCCTCATGAACAGGATCATCGTCTTTTAGATTTTCCATTACTCTTTTCAAATTATCGCACGAATCGATCATATCACGTGCAAATTTTGTAACTGCATAGTCACCTGCGTCGCTAATTTGCCTTTGCATTATACGTTTGACGTTTTCATTATCCGCAACAGCACGGCGTAAATGATCTTCAAGCTGAGCCGCACGTTCTTTTAATACATTAAGATCTTCATTTAAATCATCGGTTTGTTTACTATTATCTTGTTGGTCTGTGCTTTTTTGCTTACTCACCATATTGGTAAACTTCTTCTTTTTTTCCTTACTACTACTTGACATATTACTACCCTTAAAAACCTAATAAACATATAACAATTAATCTGAAAATATCAAGAACTAGCTAAGCTTGTCTTGCTATGCTCGCATTTAAAAAGTCAGTTAAAGCAGTTTTATAAAGAGAATCAGAAAAATCACTAATATTATCTAGTGCCATGTTAACGTAGTATCTTGCTTTTTCTATAGAAAGCTGAACGGCGTTCTGGCGATTAATATAGTGTAATGCCTGGTCAAAATTGCTCCCAACTGAAGAAAAACATTTTTCCCAAAACTTTTGTTCCACTGAACTGCCTTTTTCATATGCTACAATAGCAGGGAAAGTTATCTTGCCCTCGAAAAAGTCTTTCCCGACTTGCTTCCCAGAAGTACCTTGATCAGCAGTATAATCAAGCGTATCATCAATTATTTGAAATGCCATACCAAAATTAAAACCAAAATTCTTCAGCCTTTCTGCTTCATCGCTTGTAGCGCCAGACATTACAGACGCAGCTTCACAGCAAGCAGAAAATAAAGATGCTGTTTTTTTCCCGATTATATCAAAGTAATTTCTCCTAACCATGTAGGGGTTAAAACGTGTTGTCATCTGTTTTATTTCTCCCTTCACAAGTGAATGCGATGCTGCAGATAAAATAGAGAGAATGTTTAAATTCCCACATTCTATGAGCCATCTGAATGCTAGAGTCAATAACAGATCACCAACTAAAATACTCGATTTATTTCCCCAGACTTTATTTGCTGTTTTAACTCCATGGCGTGCTTCACTTTCGTCAAGCACATCATCATGAAGTAAAGTGGCATTATGTATAAATTCTACAGACGCGGCAACTTTAATTCTATCCTCTCTAGAATAGTTAAGCATTTTACATATGATGAAGATGAGTTTAGGTCTTATTTTTTTTCCACCTGACCTAACGAGATGAGATATAATATCACTAGCAAGCCTGATACCTTCATCATCAATGTTTCTGAAGATAAAATCCTTCATAGCTAACAAATCAGAAGATACGATATCATCTAACTTACTATTAGTTGTTAAATCAGTGTTCAACATTAAAGAGACTTATGCCTCTTGTTCTTTTACTTCCTTTGTTTCTATTTTCTTTTTCTCTGCTTTTTTTGGTTCTGTTTCTAAAGTTATTATGCCTTTTTTGATGAACCATAGTACTCTTTCAGTTGCTTGTGCACCTACACCTAGCCAATATTTTAATCTATCAGCTTTTATCACAACACGATTTTTATTATCTTTTGGTAGCATTGGATTATACTGCCCTATTCTTTCAATAAAACACCCATCTCTTGGTGCCCGTGAATCAGCTACAACTATTCTATAAAAAGGACGCTTCTTTGCACCAAATCTTGCCAACCTTATTTTAACTGCCATGTTAACCTTTATTCACACGTTATTTACAATTTTATATAATAAGCAGTTTAAGTCAAATGAATTGTTTGCATCTTACAGCGTAATTACCAATAATGCGGATTATTTCCAACACGCAACGCTGGAATGCCCATGACTTAGCATCAAAGCCATGGACATTATTATACACACTAGCTATTTTACAAGATCTTCATTGTTCACCAGCATTTCAGGCTCTTTTACTTCGCTGAATCTGCTTGACACTTTATCAACAGCCCAAGTTAGTGGTGTAACAATAAGTGCTACAGTCCAGATAACAGCTGAAACAATGTAAGACAAGACTAAACTTAAGAACTTAGCACAGGTCTCACCATGTTGTTCTGCTTTGTTCTGCAAGTTATTAGTATACCCTACAAGAGATTCTGGACGGTTTGTCCCTCTTAAATGGGAAAATAATTTGTGTGGCAAGTACATAAGATATGCAAACCCTGTATAAAAGACGAGAAATAAGTTTGCAAAGCTAGAATAAAGCTCATTATGTTTCACACCGCAAACTCCTTTCTCTCTTCTGCCCAAAGTTGTTGTTGAAGTATTGACATCTTTATTCACTCCTACAATCATATCCTTGATTGGCCCTAACACACCATCAATATAATGTACAGACCTATAAAAGCTGTTTTGTGGAACTTGACTGTTATTCTCTGTTACGGTAGGAACAGTTCCATATTTAGCATATTCATTAAAATTATTATATGAATGCTTAAGGTTCTCAGATAAACTTGACATATTAGCCCCCCAAAAAATTATAATAATAAAAAATGTATTTACATTACTGTACTATTATAACTTATTTTAGAATAATTGCAATAAACATACTAATATTTTAACTAAATTATATGTTGCACAAAAGCACTTATTACAATATCATCCAAGTAAGTTAAAAACAAAGAGGTTAGTATGAGTTTTACTTTACCAGAATTACCATACGATAAAACAGCTTTAGAGCCTTATATATCTGCAAAGACTTTGGCTTATCATTATGACAAGCACCATAAAGGGTATTTTAACAAGCTCAACGAGCTAGTCGAAAATACAGATTATCAACATGTGAAGATTGAGGAATTAATAACGGAGGTTCATGGTAATAATGATAAACTTCATATATTTAATAATGCAGCGCAAGTTTGGAATCACACTTTTTATTGGAACTCAATGAAAAAAAATTATGGTGGTAAACCTAAAGATGACAGTCTTCTAGCAAAAAAAATTCAAGATGATATCGGTAGCTTTGATAAATTTTATGAGGAATTTTCGAGTTATGGGGTGAGCCAATTTGGTAGTGGATGGGTATGGTTAGTGCTCGAAAAAGGAAAGCTCAAAATCACTAAAACTCCAAATGCAGATTTACCGTTAATTTATGGTCAAGTGCCATTGCTCACTATGGATGTTTGGGAACATGCGTATTATCTAGATTGTCAAAATCGCAGAATTGACTATATAAAGGTTTTCCTTGATCATTTAATTAATTGGGATTTTGCGGAAGAGAATTTAAAAAAGAATATATAAGATGAATGCACCTCAGGTAACAAAACTAGATAATGGTCTGCGCATAATAACCGAGCAGGTGCATGATGTTGATTCTGTAGCTTTAAATATACGGGTCGGCGTTGGCAGTAGAGCTGAAAGTGCAAATCAAAATGGCATATCCCATTTCCTAGAGCATATGGTTTTTAAGGGGACGAAAACAAGGACTGCATTTGAAATTGCGAAAGCTTTTGATGATATAGGTGAAGCGTTCAACGCCAGCACCGGGAGAGAGAGCACAAGTTACTACGCGAAAGTTCTCAAGAAAGACATAAGAGCCGGTATTGATATATTAATAGATATATTGATGAATTCAACATTTCCAGAAGATGAATTGGAACGCGAAAAGGACGTTGTAATACAAGAGATTTTTCAAGCTAACGATTCGCCGAGCGATATTATTTTTGATAAATATCTTGAAGCAGCTTATAAAAATCAACCATTTAGTAGATCGATCTTAGGTACACAAGATACTGTAAAATCTTTTACTCGAGAGGATCTAAATAACTACTTAAATGAACACTACTTCGGCGAAAATATGATATTTGCTGTTGCAGGAAATGTTGAACATGAGAAGGTTTCCCAGTTAACCGAAGATTTTCTCTTGAAGATTCATTCAAAAGAGCTGAAAAAAAAAGAGGGTGCAAGTTATACTGGTGGTGAATACCTGGAGCATCGCAAACTAGATCAGGTGCACTTACTAGTTGGTTTGCCTAGTGTTTCGCGCTATGACGATAGGTATCACACATTTCAAGTACTTAATTCTGTGCTAGGAAGCGGAATGTCATCACGCCTATTCCAGGAAGTAAGAGAAAAGCAGGGACTGGTTTACTCTATTTATTCATTTAATTCTAGCTATACTGATACAGGAATGCTTTCCGTTTTTGCTGGCACAGATAGTAGCAACTTAGATAAGCTCTTAAAATCCATAACAACAGAGCTGAAAAAATTATCTACGGATGATCTGAAGGAAGAAGAAGTAAATAGAGCGAAAGAGCGAATCAAATCCCAAATTTTAATGTCACGTGAAAGTGTCAGTTCTCGTGCTGAAGCTTTGGGGCACTACTATGGCAACTATGATAGATATATCAGTAAAAATGAACTGATAGAAAAAACTAGCGCGGTTACCACCGCTGAAGTAAAAAAAGCAGCAGGAGAGTTATTATCTCAACACGAGAAAACCACTTTAGCCGCAATTGGAGAAATTCAACCTTTACCAAGCTACGATAAGGTGGTTTCTATGCTTAGAACTTAGATTCAAATGGCATGGCTGTATAATACTGTGAGACTAGAAATGGTGTCTCCAAGTAGCTTCATTCTCCTATCATTTCAGTATCCCCTATGATGTCATTCCAGCGTCAAGCGCTGGAATGACATCATCATAAAGTAAATCAGTGTCACACGTGACACCTCCCTTGAACTCTTAAACTGCAACTAATCTAAATATTAAGAAATTCACTAAATAAAAAAGTTGAATGTAGAAAAATTTTAAAAGACATGCAGCCCCAATAATTTGATATAATTCGCAAAAAAATACCTGAGTTTCTTATTGAATTTTGTTATTGGACCTGCAGGTCAAAAACAAGCTTTGACTCAGAAATACCCTTAGTGTCATGATAAGGGGGCTAGTAAGTTTTATCAAGCAGTTTTTCAGCTCTGTTTTTTCAGCTACCTGAGATGTTGTTATATGTGTCACGCGCTTCCAAAATTACGTAAGAGATCCAGTGACACACAAAAGTTTTGAGGGGTTATACATCAATCATTTATCTTTAAAGCTTGAATAAAAGCATTTTGTGGAATATTTACATTTCCTATAGAATATAGTCTTTTTTTACCTTTCTTTTGTTTTTCTAAAAGCTTCATTCTTCGCGTTACATCTCCACCATAGAGTTTAGCTGTTACATCCTTTCTGTACGGATTAATTGTCTCCCTGGCTATAATTTTACCACCCACCGCCGCTTGAATTGCTATCTTATATTGCTGACGTGGTATTAAACCCTTTAAACGTGTACATATTTCACGTCCCCTTTTTTCTGCCCTACTTTTGTGAACAATACAGGCTAATGCATCAACAGGCTCTCCATTAACTAAAAAGCTCAATTTATCTATTTGACTTTCCTGATAATTGGAAATTTCCCAATCCAAGCTTGCGTATCCTTTAGAAATCGATTTCAATCTATCATAAAAATCAAAAACAACTTCAGACAGTGGTAACTTGTACTTTAACAGCGCCGTTGTCGTGTTACCAATGTAAGATAAATCCTTCTGTTCTCCCCTCCTTTCTTCACATAGAGAAAGAATTTCTCCTAAATATTGGTCAGGTACCATTATGGCTGCAGTAATCCACGGCTCTTCTACCATTTCAATCTTTGTTTGATCTGGCATGTCATTTGAGTTATGAATATTCAGAATTTCACCACTTCGCGTGGTAACTTTATATACAACACTCGGTGCAGTTGCTGTTAGGTCTAAATCAAACTCTCTCTCAAGTCTTTCTTGAATAACTTCAAGGTGCAGCATTCCTAAAAAACCGCAACGAAACCCATAGCCGAGCACATTTGAAGTTTCAGCTTCGAAGGTAAAACTTGCGTCATTTAAATGTAATTTTTCCAGCGCCTCTCTTAAATATTTAAAGTTATCTGCTTTATTAGGAAAAATACTACAAAATACCACGGGGTGTACTTCTTTAAAGCCAGGCAATGGCTCACTGCACGGCCTTTTCTCTTTGGTAATAGTGTCCCCTACCTTACAGTCCGCCACTTCTTTCATTGAAGCAGTTATAAAACCAACTTCACCTGCTGAGAGTTCACCAGTCATTACCTTTTTAGGAGTAAAAATACCGATATTATCCACCTGATATGTGGCATTATTGGACATCATAACAATTTTCATGCCTTTTCTCAGCACTCCATTTTTAATTCTCACTAAAATTACTACCCCTAAGTAAGAGTCATACCAACTATCAACTAAAATTGCTTGTAGTGGAGCATTTACATCACCTTGTGGAGCTGGAAGTTTTGCCACTATAGCTTCAAGTACATCTCTTATTCCAAGCCCAGTTTTTGCCGATATTAAAACTGACTCACTTGCGTCAATACCGATTACTTCCTCAATCTGAAGTTTTACCCTTTCTGGGTCTGCGGCAGGAAGATCAACTTTATTGAGCGCAATTATTATCTCATGGTTATTATCAACTGCCCTGTACACATTTGCAAGAGTTTGAGCTTCAACACCCTGACTGCTATCGACCACTAAAAGCGAGCCTTCACATGCTGCTAAGCTTCTACTTACTTCATACGAAAAGTCAACATGACCTGGGGTATCCATGAGATTTAGGCAATATTGATTACCATCATTTGCAGTATAGTTGAGTCTTACCGTTTGTGCTTTAATTGTAATTCCGCGTTCGCGTTCTATATCCATTGAATCGAGCACTTGATTGGTCATTTCTCTTGCTTCAAGACCTTTACATTCTTCTATTAAACGGTCAGCAAGTGTTGATTTACCATGGTCTATATGCGCTATTATTGAAAAATTTCTTATATTATCCATTAATGACTATTTTATTCATCTAAGTAGAATTATTTTACATTTTAAGTGTTGTGAAGGCAATTGTTTACTTACCCTTTAATATCGATAACACCTGCTTTGAGCAGGAAATCACTTTATTAATCATATAGTTTTCATGATTGTTATCTATTTTAGGTAGTTCGTATAAATAGTTTACCATCAACCCAGCAGATTGGCCTATACCTTTTTCAGAAGTATCTGCCATCCAATTTAGTTGTTTTATTGATGCACCATTGCTTAAATGAAAATGTGCTACCAAGTCATAGGCACTGCCACTATTGTTTTTCACTTTTAGCAAGTAATACGCACAAAGCTTCAGCAAACATTGCTTAACTCCACCTTCGTATTCAACTTTAGTTTTTAATTGATCTATGCTTCCTAAAATCTCTGCACTAGATTGTTTTACATTTAGTTTGCTCAATAAAGTAATATCTTGGCTTAAATTTTCTTTTAGCCATTTTGTAAAGCCGGGTATTGGAGAGAGCGTTGCATATGTTTTTACGCTTTTAAATTCCTGTGATAGCTTTTCTACAACCCTTTTAATCAAAAAATTACCAAGGCTGATTCCAGATAACCCTGCTTGAGTGTTTGATATTGAATAGAATATAGCAGTACTTGCATTACTTGGATCACTTGAAGGCACGGATTCATCTAAAAGGTGTTGAATGCTATCTGCAATCTTATTCACCAGTGCAACCTCTACGAAAATTAGAGGTTCGTTTGGTATTTTATAATGAAAAAAGGCAAAACAGAGACGATCAGAATCTAGCCTGTTTTTTAGGTCACCCCACGAAGCAATTTTATGCACAGCCTCATACTTGATAAGCCTCTCTAGCAATGATGCAGGTGAATCCCAGGTGATTTGACAAAGATCGAGTAGATCTACATCAACCCAAGTACAGAGTATACTTTTTAACTCGTTCTCCAGTGGACTAAGCTCTTTACATTGATTCTTTAACTTAAGCACGTCAGAACGCATATCAATGATAAACTTGAGGCCTTCTGGTAAAGAAATGAATTGCTTCAATATTTTAGAACGTGGTGATTCAAGGATTTTTATTAAATTCTGTTCAAACTTATAACTTAATTCAGAATTTTGATTTTTCTTATACCCTTCTATTTTTTCATCTATTTCTGCTTTATTCGGACAAAATTTTTCTGCCAGAGTTTGCAGAAATTTTATTTTACCTTCCTCTGATAAGCTTAAGTACAGGTTACCAAGAGATACAGTGTTCTTACGTGCTGAGACTTCTCCTCCCTTTGAATTTAAACACTCATTCATCTTCAAGACTAGGCTATCGATATCGCGATTACTGCTTAAATCAGGGCCAATATTGCCAATCCACGACCTTACAGTGTCCGTAACTCCATCCAGTATTTTAAAAAAGCTTTTTACTGCCTTTTTATCTTCAACTTTCACTATATCAGCTTTAACTAGTGATTTCTTCATCATAGATTCCTTCTACCGTATATCTATATTAAACCAAAGAAAAATCTTAGTCTACACAGTAGGCATGTTATTAAATTATCAATAACTATTATGATATAATTATCTTAGTTGTTAATGGGAAAAATACTATGGCAAAGGCAAAGAAAAACCTAATAGTTACATTACAGGCTCAAGCCGAAGAGTTTGATTTTAATAAATTAAGAGCTGCAAAAGACAATAAAGGAGCAAACTCTGGTGCAACTATGTACGTAGATTTTCCAAGGATGAATTTTGTTATCAATGGAAAAGAGATAGATAAAAATTTTATTACTACACTGAAAGAAGGCACTAAGGATTACAAAAGCGAACTTTTCAGTAAAGATGACATCTATAATCCTGAAAGTGGAAAAGAAAGAGAAATAGATACAGATCAGAGTAGAGCTTTTGTTGATTCAGTGCTTAAAGCTCTTGAAAAAGAGCACGCGCAGGACGTGTTGCGCGGTTTATGGGATAAGCACTGCAAAAATCCTGAAATTACTGATCATCAAAAAACTGATGCATACAAAAAAGAATTTGAGAGATTTTACAATGCAGGCCAGGAGTATAAGCATCTATTGCCAAAAAAAGGAGATGAAAACAAGAATTACCGCCCATTTGCAAAAGAAGTTTTTAAAGAAATGTTTAAACATGTTGGAGCAAAAGTTCCAAATGACTCTCTTCTAGAAGAGCTAGTTACTAATTGTAATCAAGCAGGATATGAGGCTGGTATATTTACAGAATTTCACTCTGCACTTAGCAGTTATGGCTTAATCCCACAAGATCCTAAAAAAGTACTGAACATTAATTACACCGACCACACCCATATAAGGATAAAGTCTGATATGGCAATACCTGTAAACAAACTTGACAATCCAGAAGAAAAAATATGCGATTTATCTAGCTTACTAGAGTTCACACTTGAGTCTCAAGATGGTAAGGATGGTGTAACATATAAAAACGGTAGATTATCACTTACTGCCCCTCGAGAGTTGGAAAATTATTATGCCGTTAATGAAAAAGAGCAATTACAATCAAATGATACTGTGAAGAAAAGCTTGCTTGATGTTATTATCAAATTTTTTTTAAGCTTTATTGAAAAGTTTGTCGGTATAAAACTTAAAAATAAGCAGGTTATTTATAATGAAACAAAAAATACATTAAATCTTAATAATAGCTCAAAGGCAATAGTAATCAAGGATACCTGTTTCTCTCCAATAAGAATAGAATGTCGTTTAGAAGACCCGCTAAAATTAAACAGTTACCTAGAAAATGTCGAACCTCCTGTTCATAGTAATAGGCATGTACATGGTGGTTAAAAGTTATTAACACTTCTGACCCTTGCTTTTTAATTCGATGTACATGATTTTTCGCACATTCCAGCATCATCTACAGTTTTTAAATAAACCATTGCTAGACATATACCACTGTGTACTTCTATAGACATCTCACTGCACAAACTTCGATTAAAGCAAGAACTCTTGCCCGGAAAAGCAAGGGTGCTAAGGTGCAGTTCCCATTTCAACCCTTGAGTTGATATTTGTGCTGTTGGAATACCAAGTAAAGATATTTTAGTATTTTCTGGCAAAGAAAAATGGGTAATACCTTTCTCTAAGCTGTAACCTACCATGGAAGGTGAAGGTGTGTAAAATATACTGCCTGTACTTAGAAAAATGTTAATATTTTGTAGTATATGATCAATTGCTCCTCCAGTAATACCCGTTATTATTGATGGTAGTAATTTCATTGTCTTTAAGTGAGCTATGGTTTTAGAAAAGTCACAATAATCCTGATCAGGCAGATATATTGTATTTAAACTAGCACGCAAACTTGGATTTACGCTATCCAAATCTCCTACTACAAGATCAGGTTTTACACCAATTGATAGAAGCCTGTTTGCCCCTCCATTTACAGCAACAATATGTATGCCTTGTTCAAAAAACGATGAGTCAGGTATTTCTCCATTTAGTACTATAATAGAATGATATTGCTGTTGTATGCTACAATGTAGCACATGGTCATGAAACGGTTCACGTAGATTTCGCATCGTAGTAACATTTTTGAATAATTAATACTACACTAATGCTAGTCCAGCAATAGAGATTAAAAGTATCCATATGTTTATTGGGTATCTATGCTAATTATTATCCAAACTAATCGTTGGTTGTGCATCTTGCTCAGAGAGCAGGACAACCAGTAGATTATTTATCAATTGAACCTTTTGCTTGCTATCCAATTGTATGCTTCTATCATTTTCAAAATGAGCTATCACTTCTTCGATTATTCCTATTACGTTTTGTACTATATGCTTCCTTGCAGAAGTGATGGCATGTGCTTGCTGACGCCTCAGCATTGCTTGCGCAATCTCAGATGAGTATGCTAAATAAGATATTCTTGCTTCTGTAACCTCAATTCCTGCAATATCTAATCTCTGTTGTAACATTGACCGCAACTCATTTGAAATCTTATCAGAATTTTTACGTAAAGATTCCTCATCACTTTCGCTGTCGTATGGATAATTACTTGCCAGTTCTCTTATTACTGAATCACTTTGTACAAAAACAAACTCGTAATAGTTATTAACATTATAATATGCCTTTGCAGGGCTGTCCACTCTCCAAACAATCACCACTGAAATCTCTATTGGACTTCCGTTTGCATCATTCACTTTTATTTTTTCCGTGTTGATATTTTGAAATTTCAGAGAAATAACATATTTATTTGTAAATGGAATTGTAATAGACATTCCAGATTTAAAATAAGTTCCAATATAATGTCCAAGAAATTCTATCACTCTTGCTTCATTAGGGTTATTAATGAAAAACCCTTGAGAAAGAACCAGCACTGAAACAGCAGTAACCCCAAGCGCAATTGCACTGTCATACGTCACAAAAAGTACCAATAAGATTAATCCTAACGTTATTAGTACAGGAAGAAACCGGAGTTGGCTTAAATTTCTATCATTTATCGCATTTTTATCTGTATTGTCTTTAAACTTCTTTTTCACTTGAACCCTCTTTATTGATTATTTTATCTATTTTATTTGCAAATAGTTTAAACTCCCTTAATTCATGATCAAGTAACCTAACTTCATTTTTATATGCTATTGTAAGCGGGTCAACGTGTTTGCCGTTATATATAACTTCATAATGTAGATGAGGCCCTGTTGCAACACCAGTGCTACCAACGTAAGCAATGACCTGTCCCTGCTTTATTTTAGAACCTAACTTCACATCGCTAAATTTACTTATATGTGCGTAACCGGTTGAATATCCATTCTTGTGTTTTACCTTAATGTACTTACCATATCCTCCATTATTTCCTATATATTCTACTATACCCTCTGCAGTAGCGTATATAGGAGCGCCAAATTTAGCTGCATAATCTACTCCTTTATGAAAAACAATTTTACCACGAATAGGATGTTTTCTATTACCAAATCTCGAAGATATAAGATAATCTCCACTTAAAGGACTTATAAAAGCTTTGCCATCTTTTAAGCTTATTCCCTCTTTATTAAAGTATCCTTCTTTGCCGTTTTGTGATTTATAATAATATAAACTAATGGCTTTTTTATTTGTTGTCAGTGAAGTGTATAAAATTTTCTCTTCTGTCTCTTGATTATTAGGCGATCTCTCAAAAAGAACTTCCAATTTACTTTCTGGCACGATGTCTTTTTTAAAATCAACACCGAAATCTTTATATATGTCGATTAACTTCATTACCGTATTTGGAACCAACCCTTGTTCAATTCCCGTGGCAAAAAAGGAAGATTTTATGCTATTGGATACGAATAACAATCTTTTATCATGGTTGCTTTCTGTCACCTCAAAATTCCTTCCTGTCATTCCAGCGCATGACGCCGGAATCCAGTTTTTATCACATGATTGCTTGTTTGTGATTGAGTTTTCTGGATCCCAGTGTTTGGATACTGGGACGACATTTTTCTTGGGGGAAATTACCTTTATATCACACTGCTTGTACAGTTGTTTGTTCAACACTGGCTCTTTTTTCCTAATCTCGTGCTGGAATAACGCCGAAGGGTCTATTGATGCGTCGGTGATATGTAATGGCAAGATAAAAAGTAGTATAAATATGATTAATTGCATAACTTAAGCGGCAGAATTATCACCAGTAAAAGTAAAATTACCTTCAACGTACTGCACATCATCATTATCTTCTAGCCCTTCAATCAATGTAGATAATTTATCAATTAGTTCTTTATCACTAATTTCAATTAGATCCTTTGGTTGCCATGAAAGACGAGCAAGTTCTGGCTCTCCAAACTTTGCATAAAAAGCATCACGCACTTTGCCAAAATCTCTTACTTCACAAGTTATAATATATAATCCTTTCTTGCTATTTTCCTCAACATTCAATACTTCTAATTCGATTCCGTAGTTGAACAAATCTTCGAAATTTACACCCTCTGCCTTATAGAAGACTAAGCCTACGTGATCGAAAAGGTAACTCACACTTCCTGTTTCTCCCAAATTTCCACCTCTTTGAGAGAAGATATAACGCACCTCAGAAGCAGTTCGGTTGCGGTTATTCGTCAGAGCATGAACAATAAGTGCAGTGCCAGAAGGTCCATAGCCCTCATATTGTATTTCCTCATAATTTTCTCCTGCAACACTACCAGTTGCGCTTTTTATTGCTGTTTCTATTTTACCTTTTGGCAAATTTTCCTTACGTGCTGCAAATATAGCAGAGCGAAGGCGTGGATTGAATTCAGGGTTAGGCAGTCCTTGCTTTGCAGCAACTGTTATTTCTCTAATGAGCTTTGTAAATTTCCGAGAGCGCTTTACGTCCTGAGCGCCTTTCCGGTGTTTTATATTTGAAAATTGTGAATGACCAGCCATATTCAAATAGTTAAAAATCTAAATTATATACCGCAGCTAGAGAAAGCTAAAGCAAATTTTCAGGCTTGCTGTTCTCAGGTATAACTTTGTCACTCCTTTCGAGGTTTTCTGTCAACAGACTTTTATACTGCCCAGCTTCCAGGTCAAGGCCAAGAGCAGAATGGGCTGCTATTAAATAGCTAACAGATTTAGGAAAATAGCTAGAATCCTTATTGCTTATTACATTTTGAAAACGCTTAATTGCTGCTAAGTACTCACCTCGCCTTAAATAAAACCTGCCGATAAAATATTCTTTCGCTAATATATGTTCTGTGATTAGCTTTACTTTCTCTTTCATCTCCTCTATATACTCGCCGCTTGGAAAGAGATTAATGTACTCAGTGGCTAGCTCTAAAGTTTTATATGCGGTTTGCTGCCCAAGTTGCACTTTATTAATTTGCATACAGTAAGATAATACCATTAAGTAATACACATGCGATAAATCTTCACCGGTTGAGTAAATGTGTATGTAATCGTCCATATCACTTGCAGCGCTGCTGTAGTTACCCATATTATAGTGAGAAACACCAGATAATAATTTTGCTTTCATTGCCCAATAAGAAAAAGGATACAAATCTTCTATTTTTTGAAACGCTCTGATAGCTTGTTTATATTTTTTCTGGTCAAAAAGTTTAACTGCCTCCTTATATAGTTCAGTTTCTGTCTTTTCAGGACCATCCGAATATGATTGCGTAAAGGAGCAAATTAGAAGAATAAAACACGTGATTAAAGTCCTATACATAAAATCTCTTTTGATCAAAATAAAGTATAGACTAAATATTATCTAAATAAATAAATTTCTGAAATTTCCAAAATTACTAGACAGCAGAAGCAATGGTGCGCGTAGCAGAATTTCAAACGCCACGTGCTTTTAAATGAAACTAGCCGGGGCTATAAATATTTAAAAAATTACCAAATGAGAAAAAAGGCAAAGGAAGCTCCGGTTAATATCTATTTAGAAATATTAGCGTTTTTATGTTTTAAACGTTTAATAATCGCCACTCAGCAGCTTGCAAATGAAACTAATCTCTAGTCATAAATGCTTAAAAAATTTACTAAGCTGAAAAAAAGGTAAAGGAAACCCCGTGGTAGCAGTTGCTCATTTTCTAATCCTGCAAATTGGCATACTATACTGTCTTAAAAGATTAAACATAAGACTACAACCGTGATACTCTCGTCGTTTAATCTACACAGATTGAATTTAACTGAATACCCACAATTCTATAATAAGGGGGCTGGCAAGGTTTGTTAAGTGATTCTTGTACCAGCTGGCTACTTTAATGTTAATGTTGTTTTTTCTATCACACCACCAGCAGAACATTACATAGCCTGCTCTTATTCACTACCTACACCGAAGATAGTGCTATTACCCTTTAAAGTACCTTTTCCTTCTACTTTTGGATCTTTTAGCGTTTTGCTGTAGGAATATATAGTTGATACCTGCACAACCATAAAAAGCGCAATACCTACCAAGCCTAAAGTAGGCCCAACAGCATGATTTAAAGATGATGCTAATGTCATTAACATTATCCTTCTTACTAAGAATATAGAAGAACCAGCAAGCTCCAACTCGGCTATAGATATGTTGCTAGTTTTCTTGCTAGATTTCTCATCAAGATTAGGTTTTTCTGTTTCCTTTTTCTTATTTTTTTCACACCCATCAATATAAGAAGCAAGAGTTGCAAGAAAAGCTATCTCATTGGCAAGAAATAAAATTGCATCTTCTGCCGCTTCAAGTGACGATGCTTCACCTATTACCATACCTACAATAACTAATGCAGTTGTTATAGCTTCAATATAAATCAAATACTCACTTACACTAGGAAAATTATGCCCTTTTCTCTCTACTTCTTCTCTATTTTCAATATTCTCCAATTCTCGTTCTTTTTTTGCTATCTTTCTATTACTGTAAATTAAATATAGCGTACAAATAAGAGATAAGACTGTGAAAGGTAGTATAGTGTGTTTTAGCGCACCACTTATAACACCAAGCAATACTTGATCGCTACATATTTTTTCTAGCTCAATAGCCATAAGTAATGCAAATGGAATCATTGTTATCAATGATGCATATTGTCTATATAGCTCTCTCTTTTTCAGAATGAGTAGTTCTTGTTCGAGCTTCTTCTTTTCCGCTTTTAGCGCTAATGACTCTTGTTCAAGACTTTCTTTTTTGACTTTTTCATCAACTGTCGGCCAGAAATTCCAAAAGAAACCTTCCATCCTAAAATCTCTTTCATTTTTTTGTCTTCTAGAAAAAGACTTAGTACTAAAGCTATTTTTAGTAGCATCAGTCATATAAACCCAACTAATTTATGAACTAATACAGTATACAGGATTTTAATTATTCAGTCAATTCTACTGAAATATTAACCATTTTTGTACGCTAATTGTTTCTCAAGGAATTTAATCGATCTGTTTAATGCCAATTAAGATATAATTATAGCCTGACCACATAGTTATAATGGCTGCAACCCATAAACAAATCGCACCTATGTGTTGAGCTGTTTCATAATTGCTCATTATTAGTGCTATTACAGCAACCATCTGCAGAAATGTTTTGATTTTTCCAGCTTTACTTACAGGTAGGCTAATGTTTGTAGCTATCAGAAATTCCCGCAAGCCAGAAACTAGTATCTCCCTACAAACAATGATAACTGATGGCACTATTGTGTAATCATTTATCTTATGCTTATAAACTAGCATAGTTATCGTTGAAACCACTATTAATTTATCAGCAATTGGGTCAAATAGTTTGCCAAATTTTGATTGGACTTTCCATGCACGCGCTAGATAGCCGTCAAAAAAATCTGTAATGCATGCAAATATAAAGATTGATATTGTTATTAAGTTTGCATATTTGTTTTCTATATAAAAACTTAATATTATCGCTGGTATTGCAAGCGCACGAGAAATTGTCAGTAAGTTGGGCAAATTTTTCTTAAGCATGCAACGTAACTTTAATGCAGTACGGTAAACTTATACAGGAGTAGATTACAATTCACAAGCTAATAGTTTGCAATTGAACATCTGTAAAAACTCCATATACTTAAAGATTTACTGGCCATAAGCTCAAAATATAAGGATATAATAATGAACGATGATTTAGATAGCACCACAAAGCAAGAAGCACTTAAGTATCACAGTAGAGGCAATAATCCTGGTAAAGTATCTATCTTACCAACAAAATCTCTATCTACTCAGTATGACCTGTCGCTTGCCTACTCCCCTGGAGTTGCAGCTCCATGCCTTGAAATAGCTAAAAACCCTGATGTAGTTTATGATTATACGGCAAAAAGTAACTGTGTTGCTGTCATCTCAAACGGTACTGCAGTGCTTGGGCTTGGTAACATTGGTCCTCTTGCCTCAAAACCTGTTATGGAAGGCAAAGCTGTTCTATTTAAGCGTTTTGCTGATATTGATGCAGTCGATATAGAAGTTGATACAGAAAATGTGGAAGACTTCATCAATGCAGTAAAGTACCTTGGACCAAGTTGGGGGGGGATAAATTTAGAGGATATAAGATCTCCAGATTGTTTCGTAATAGAGAAACGCCTGAATGAATTGATGGATATTCCAGTGTTTCACGATGATCAGCATGGAACTGCAGTGGTTGTTGCAGCTAGCATGGAAAATGCTCTTGATATTGCAAGAAAGAAATTAGAAGACGTTAAGATCATTATGAATGGCGCTGGTGCAGCCGGTATTGCTTGCCTTGAAATATTAAAGTCCATGGGCGCCAAAAACATAGTACTGTGTGATAAACAAGGGGTAATATACAGAGGCAGAAAAGAGGACATGAACGAGTGGAAGGAAAAATATGCAACTGACATCAAAGAACGTTCTTTATTTGATGCAATAAAAGGCGCTGATGTATTCATCGGGCTATCTGTAAAGGATGTACTAAACGAAGAGATGTTAAAGAGCATGTGTAAAGATCCAATTATTTTTGCTCTTGCTAACCCTGATCCAGAAGTAAGGCCTGAGTTTGCAAAATCTGTGAGACCAGATGCAATAATTGCAACTGGTAGATCAGACTACAATAACCAAGTCAATAACTTAATGGGATTCCCCTATATATTTAGAGGAGCGCTTGATGTGCATGCAACAACAATAAATAATGAAATGAAAATTGCTGCTGCAGATGCAATAGCAAAACTTGCTCGTGAGCCAGTGCTAGACGAAATATCTACAGCCTATGGTGGTCGTAAAATGGGCTATGGACGTGAATATATAATACCTACTCCATTTGACCCAAGATTAATTTCTGTGGTGTCCCCTGCCGTTGCAAGAGCTGCTGTTCTCTCAGGTGTTGCAAGAAAGACAATACAAAATTGGGATAAGTATAAAAATCAATTAAAATCTCGTCTTGCTATTGCTCTTAATACGTTGAACCTATTATCTTTACGATAATCAATAATTCAATTGCATAAAATCATTTTAGATTTATGATAAAAGTATTGTATCTCAGAATAAATCAATGGTTATTGCAATTTCTAAATTAGGAGAAGTTATTAGGCAATCATTTCCTGACACTGATATAAAGGTTAATGATCTTGCTGGGGATGATGATCATTATTACTTAAAAATCGCCCCCAAGCGTTTTTTTGGAAAGACAAAAATAGAACAGCATAAAATGGTATATAAGGCATTGGAAGGCCAGTTTATACACACATTGCAATTAGAAACTAGCGCTTAAAATTAAGGTGAGCTTATGAACAATTTTGAACAAATAAAAAAGGATATAGCAGAAAATGACGTGGTGTTATACATGAAAGGCACCTCTGATTTTCCTCAATGTGGATTTTCTGGACTCGTTGTGTCAATTCTCAAAAAATTGAACGTGAAATTTAAATATGTTAACGTGCTAGAGAATGATGAAGTACGTGAATCCATAAAAAAGTTTTCTGATTGGCCAACGATTCCGCAATTATATGTAAAGGGGAAGTTTATTGGTGGCTGTGACATCGTTCGTGAGACGTATGAAAAAGGAGAGCTGCAAAGCTTGCTAAAAGAAAAAAAGGTTATTGCAGAGTAAGTAAGCAATCTATCAAAAAGGATGTTATCCAATTAGCTTGATATTGGAGTAACACATTATGTTTGAGACAAGCTAGATGTAACATTTAACATACTGTCTTCGTAAACAAAGTTCGTGAAGCTGTGGCACCACGCGCTGGAATGATATCGTTTGTTATTGAAAAATTGCTTCCAAATAACAAAGTTCACACATTTGGTTTGTAAATATCTTATAACCACTTAACAAGAGGTGGCATTGACATCATAATCGCATCTGGATTCCCATCGGTCATTAAACCAAACCTTGTGCCACGGTCATAAAGCAGATTGAATTCTACATATCTGCCGCGTTTTATTAGTTGGGTTTCCCGTTGTTCTTTCGTCCAAGGTTTTTGCACATGCTGACGTATAATATGCAAATAAATTTCCAAAAAGGCTTTACCTACTGCTTTTGTAAATTTGAAGTCATTTTTCCAGTTACCAGAATTAAGGTTATCATAAAAAATTCCACCAATGCCACGCGGTTCTTTTCTATGTTGTAAGAAAAAGTAGCTGTCGCACTGCTCCTTGAACTTTGGATAATACTCAGTATCAAATTCATCACATGTTGTTTTGACTGATTCATGAATATACTTATAATCTTCCTCATTTTCATATGTTGGAGTAAAGTCCATTCCTCCACCGAACCATTGTTTTGAGGTATATATCAGTCTTGTGTTCATATGTGCCGCAGGGATAAGGGGCGATTGCATGTGAGATACTAAGGATATGCCACTTGCCCAAAATTTCCCATCATTCTCACTTGCGCCAGGAATTTCATTCATAACTGAATCTGCGAACTCTCCATGTACTTTTGAAACATTTACCCCTACCTTTTCAAAAACATTACCGTAAATAATTGTAGATTCGCCACCTCCACCACCTGAACGATTCCATTTCCTTTTTTCAATCTTTGGATCTGTGGATAACTGTCCTTCAATAGACAAGAAAGCTTCTACAATTTTGTCTCTTAGTGTGCAGAACCATTCAAAAGCTTGTGTTTTTTGTTCTTCCATAATATCTTATACCAATACCTAATATTTAAAGATTTAAGTAGTAATTACTCATCGAAGATGTTAATAAATCTATAATAATTAAATAAATATAATAAAGCATTTTTGTGTGTGCAATGAGTAAAAGATATATAGAGAGCAAGAAAGAGAACAGGGTTGATTTTATATTGAGAGATCATGGAATGTCAATTATGGTTATGGCTGTCATTATGTTCTTACCTTCGATAGTAATATCAGCACTCTACTTTTTTGATATATATGATCGGCATATTAATATAGAGATTAACCTATTAGTTAGCACTCTAATGACTCTCTTTGTAATATATAATATAAAACACTATAAGTACCTACTTAACATCATAGAATTTCAAAATGCAATATTTGCGAATGCGCTAAATCATAATACAGAATTTTGTCTTATTTTGCACAAAGATGAGGGTGTTGTTTATGCTGATGCAAGGTTCTACGAAAGATTCAAGGATCACGTAGATGACGATGTTACATTAAGCAAGATTCTTGAAGCAGGGAATATTTCGGAGAAGGATAGAAAGGCATTATATCATGCGCTAAAAAATAACTCTTCTGTACAGGTACGCATTGCCTTAAGCAGGAAAAATGGAATATCCAAATTTCTTTTGCTTCTTGAACCGATACCAAACAATCCCCAAGTTGCTATAGATAGTAATAAGATTTTAAATTTATCATTAGCACCAATAGCAAGGCCTCATGGGTATTTTGTGTTAAAAGCAACACAGATGAACAAAGAGCAAGTATACGAAGAATTAATAGAAAAGCACAATATAGGAACTTACATTGCAAATGCTCAGGGGGTAATTTTATCTGTAAATAAAAGGTTTCTGGACATATTCGAATTGAAAAAACTAGAAAAAGGCAGCTCAATCAACGATTTTATATTTCAATCCAAGTATAATAACACAGCAATCGGTAATGAAATTTTGTTTTGCACCATAAGTTGTGTGCCATTTAAGGCTTATATGAGCACTGCTATGTTTTGTGATAAACATCATCATAATTATATATATGGCCTTATTACACCAGTTGAATCAAACGTTATTGATTATCAATTACACCCTTGTTTTACAAACTCATCAATCGCTATTGCACAATGTGATGTGAACGGCAACTTTGTAAAGAAAAATACAGCGCTAATAAAACTTGCGGGGCCAGATAACAATTCAATCTTTACACTAATATCAAATGACTATCATATGAAAATACGCGAATATTTTTCGAGTAATAGGATAAATAACGCATCTTTTGATGTGCAGCTCAACAATAACAATAACATGAAAATACATTTCAATAAGTTCCTTCATAATAGGATAATGTTCATACTTTGCTATTTTGTTGATAACACTGAGCATAAAAATCTGGAGATAAAACTTGAGCATTATCAAAAAATGCAAGCTATAGGACAGCTTGCAGGTGGTATTGCGCATGATTTTAACAACATACTAACCGGAATAATAGGATTCTGTGATTTGCTTTTGCTCCAGCATTCAGCTGGTGATCCATCTTTTGGAGATATAATACAAATACAACAAAATGCAAAGCGTGGATCAAATTTAGTTAAGCAGTTGCTCGCTTTCTCAAGAAGGCAGACCATGCAACCAAAAATTATTGATGTAAACAGCACGATAGCTAATCTTTATGAAATGATAAAAAGATTAATAGGCGAGAATATAAAATTTACAGCTTATTATGGCAGAGATTTAGGTATGGTGAGGGCCGATCAGGGACAATTAGAGCAAGTTATTATTAACTTAGTAATCAATGCTAGTGCTGCTATGGAAAAGGGCGGAGAACTAACCATACGAACTTTTAATAAAAAGATTGATTCGCTAAATTCCACACCTAAGAATATGTTTTCTCCGGACAAAGAAGCAATTGAGCATGGAAATTATGTTGTAATTGAAGTAATTGATACAGGATGTGGAATGACGAGTGATACACTTCAAAAAGTATTTGACCCATTCTTTTCTACTAAAGATATTACCTCTGGTACAGGTCTTGGCCTCTCTACTGTATATGGTATTATTAAACAAACTGAAGGGTACATCTATGTTGCTAGTAAGGTAAATCATGGAAGTAAATTTAGAATATCTTTACCTATGGTCTATATATCAGATGAAAATAATAGAGAAAAAGATAGCAAAGAAATAGAGGAACCATTAGTAAATGAAGTTAAAGGTAATGGTACGATTTTATTAATCGAAGATGAAGATTCGGTAAGAGAATTCACTACTAAAGCGTTACAAAGAAGAGGATTCGATGTAATAGAAGCTAGCATGGGCAGCAAGGCATTAGAAATAATAAGTGAAAAAAGTCTACACATAGATCTAATAATCACTGATGTAATAATGCCAGAAGTTAGTGGTCCAGAAATAGTCAAAAAAGCTCTAATTTACAGACCAGATATTGACGTTATTTTTATTTCTGGATATGCAGAAGATGCATTTTTGAAGAACTACAACATTAACATAGAAGATTTTTACTTTTTACCAAAACCATTCACTCTAAATGAATTGGGAAACAAAGTTCAAAGTGTACTACACAAAGCAAAAAAAATATTTTAACTTTAGTACAATCGGCAACAAAAAAATTTTCTAATGCAAAAATTTCCAGCATATATACAATAGAGTTATTTCACACATAAGATAAAAGGCGTGAGCAAGGCTATTGCAATAGTAAATCAAAAAGGTGGAGTCGGTAAAACCACAACTAGTATAAATTTATCGACAGCCTTTGCTGCTGCAGGAAAAAGTACTTTACTGGTAGACCTTGACCCTCAAGGAAATGCTAGTACCGGGCTTGGGATTTCTTATCGCAGTAGAGAAGAAAAAAATATATATAAAATATTACTAAGTAGTGAAAATAAACTGATAGAATCAGCAATTTTCAATATAAAGGAAATTCCAAATTTATCACTAATTTCGTCAGTGGTTGATTTATCAGCTGCTGAAATTGAACTATCACAACTTGAACGAGGAAAATTTGTGCTAAAAAGCACGTTAAAAAAAATATGCAATAATTATGAGTACATAATTATTGATTGTCCTCCATCACTTGGTTTGCTTACTATCAATGCCTTGACCACTGCTAATTCTATTATCGTTCCTCTTCAGTGTGAATTTTTTGCCCTGGAGGGATTAAGTCATCTGGTTAAAACTGTGGAATTGATAAAAAGAAATAACTTAAACCCTTTTTTGGCAATAGAAGGAATAGTGTTAACAATGTATGACAGACGTAATAAACTTAGCGAACAGATTAAAAATGATATTTGTCAGTATTTAAATGACAAGGTATATAAAACTATTATTCCATTATATGAAACTATCATTCCACGTAATGTCAGACTATCAGAAGCTCCTTCTCATGGAAAGCCTGCTATTGTATATGATCTTAAATGCCCTGGTGCACAAGCATATATAAGTTTAGCAAAGGAGATTTTAAAAAAGCATGCAAGCAGCTGTAAAGAGGAGAGGATGGTGAGTGATGGAGTGGTATGAAGGATAACAGAAGGTTAGGTAGAGGCCTTGCTGGTCTCATAGGCGATAACTATGATAATAAAGAAGATCGGCAAGAATATTTGCCTATTTCATTACTGCATTCAAGCTCATTCCAGCCAAGGAAGTACTTTGATGAAGAGTCATTGAAAGAGCTTGCAAGTTCGATAGAGAAAAACGGCATCATACAGCCTATCATAGTGCGCAAAAATTCAAATAATGATGGCTATGAGATAATAGCAGGAGAGCGCCGTTGGCGAGCAGGTAAGATTGCAAATTTCGATAGTGTGCCAGTCATTATAAAAGATTTGAGCGACAAGGAATGCTTAGAAGTAGCCATTATTGAAAATATACAGAGGCAAGATATAAATCCAATAGAAGAAGGTAAAGCATATAAAAAATTGATAAATGAGTTCTTTTATACACATGAAGAACTAGCCTCAGTTGTAGGCAAAAGTCGCAGCCACATAACTAACATGATTAGGATGTTGTCACTTCCCTACAGTGTAAAAGTGATGATCAATGAAAAAAAATTGTCTATGGGTCATGCAAGAGCGTTGATTAATGTTGAAAATGCAGAAAGTATTGCAGAAAAGATAGTTTCTCAAGGCTTAAGCGTTAGACAAACTGAAAAATTGATAAAAGACTTACATCAAGGTAGTAACCACAAAGAACAAAAATATACTAAAAATCAAAACATAGCTATAATGGGAAGCACTATATCTTCTCAACTTGGTTTAAAGATCAAAATTAATGATAATAATTCCAAGGGTAAAGTTATGATATGGTATAATAACCTAAATGAATTAGATTTAATATTAAAAATTTTAAATAGAAAGCCTGAAATATAGATTATGCAATTACACTAATATTATGATTTGAAAACAGGAAGAACTGACTAAAAACTACTTGACCAGTCTTTTCAGTCCCTTTATGGCATTAAGGGTATTTCTGACTCAAAGCTTATTTTTGATCCGCATGGGTTCAATGACAAAATTCAGTAAAAAACTTAAAGTATTTTTTGGCAGATTACATTAAATTATTGGGGCTACATGTCTTTTAAATTTTTCACATTCAACCAAAATCGCGCTTAAACTAAGCGTCAACCAAATTACCACAGCCCCAAGTTACAGCATTATAGGGTCAAAACTCGCTACCTGAGGTTTCTTTGTCTTTTTTTTCATTTAGCAAGTTTCTTAATGTTTAAATTAGTTGCAATTTAAGAGTCCAAGAGAGGCGTCATCCCTCCTATAGTGTCATCACAGTTCAGCTATTTGCATGACACCCTATACAGGCTCAAATTACAATTTTCGTACAGTTGTGTGTTAAGGATATTCTATAAGCCTCCAAATCTAAGGAATTAAAAACCTCTAGTTTTCAAGTGAAGAAAAGTCTACAATGATATAAAATTTCAAGAATATGACTCTAAATATTTTGTATGTCCATTGCCTTTGAAATTACTATGGCTGTTCGCTATTTGCGGGCAAAAAATGCTAGATTCTGCTCTATTATGACTTTGTTTTCTATTATCGGTATTGCTCTTGGAGTTGCAACACTAATAGTGGTAATGTCTGTAATGAACGGGTTTAGAGCAAAGCTGCTTGACTCAATATTTGGCATTGATGGCCATATTAATGTTTATTTTGATAAAAATGTGAATTCGGATTACCATGCAGTATCAAAATCTATTGAGAAAATTCCAGGTGTATTAAAAGCAATCCCTATGACTAATGACCAAGTTATTATTGCAGCAAGTGGTAGAATTGCTGGCGCTATAGTGCGGGGTTTGTCAACTCAAGACTTGCTTAATAATACTAGCATTATAAATAATATAATTATAGGTAATATAAAAAAATTTAATGAAGGAGTAATGATAGGGGCACGTCTAGCAGAAGTATTAGATATTAATAATGGCGATAAAATTACTCTTATATCGCCTCAAGGGTTTGATGCATTGTTTGATGAGATGCCGAAAGTGAAAGAGTATGAGGTTGTAGCAATATTTGATATGGGTATGTTAGAGTATGATAATACCTTGATATACATGCCTATAAAGGCAGCACAGGCTTTTTTTAATTATAAAAGTAGTGTTAGAAATATAGAAGTGTTTGTAGACGACATTACTGAGGCTGATAAGCTAGCAAACACTATAGAAAAAGAAATAGAGATGGAAGCTGAAAGTTGGCAATTACAACAAAGCCACTATTTTAATGCTTTAAAGACTGAAAGAAATGTGATGTTTTTAATTCTTGCTTTGATTATAATTGTGGCGGCATTCAATATTATTTCAAATTTAATGATGATAGTGCAAGAAAAGAAATCTGCGATTGCAATTATGCGCACATTTGGTGCAACAAGTGGAAGCATTATGCGCATATTTTGCGCTTGTGGATTACTCATTGGTTTTACAGGAACTTGCCTTGGCTCTATTATAGGTGTTGTTTTTTCTCTCAATATTGAAAATATTAAAGTATTTTTAGAAAGCATTACTAATGTTAAACTACTCGATCCTATGATATACTTTTTTTCAAGTTTGCCAGTAATATTAGTTCCTCAAGACGTAGTAAGTATTTCTACACTTGCATTATTCTTGTCATTTTTGGCGACAATTGCTCCTGCATTGCAGGCAGCTGCGCAAGATCCTGCTGAGATACTATATTATGAGTGATACTCAACAAAAATACATAGGCTTGCTCCTAATTGTGTTGTTGTTTGCCAGTTATATTGCAATAAATAACATAATATCTTTCAAAATAAATCTACAAGCAAGCAAGAACAATATAAAAGTTTTAATGGAGAAGATGAATGAACTCAGAATGTCACTTGAAGCTAATCAATCAAGAATAGAAAAAAAAATGTTTGAATTAAAGAGAAATCTGCTCACTAAATGTGAGCAAGGTGATGGTAGTTCAAGGCATAAAAACCTCGCAAAATTGCTATTGCTTGTGGTTAAAATGAAGAATTCGTTATTACAAGAAGCAAAATTTGATAATCATATAAGTTCAATAAAGCCTTTAATATCGGAGCTTGACGATCCAGAGATAGAAAGTGCAGTGGGTGAATTGGAAAATTTGAAAGAGGTAGAGACTTTACGCGAGCTGAAATTATCTTTTGAAAAAAACATTGCTGTTATTAACTATAATAAGAGTACATTATTTGAAAAAGTTATTTCAAATTGGATAAAGATAAAAGATAAGAATGACCCATTGAGGGTAAAATTTGCAGAAATTGAGGAGTTAATAAACGATAATGACTGGCAGGGCATAGCTACTGCAGTAGGCAATTTAACACACCCAGAATTTAAGTTATGGCTCAGTAAATTGAATAATTTTATTATAGCTTCTAAGAATATTTCAACAATATATCATCACTTATTACAATATATCTCATGATTTATTTTATAGTTTTTGCTCTCTCTTTTTTTGTCATATGGATCAAGGTAAGTGGTGAAATAATAAGGTTAGAATTAGGCAATTACACTATAAGTATTGATCTGTATTTCATTATTTTTGCTTGTATAATTTTATTATTTTTATTGATTGGGCTTGCACGCTTTTTCTCTTCCATTTTATCGACACTTGCCAACATAAGAAACAGAAGAAGGGATAAAGAAGAATTGCTTCTCTTTGAGGCTTTTTTTAGCATAGATTTTGGCAATATAGAGAACGCTCACAAGCTAGTCAAAAATTTAAGTGAGGAAAGCGATAAGTTATCTTTAGTAAAGCTCTTTAACTCGGGTAAGACGGGAAATTATAGCTTTTTCAGTAATAATTTGACAAGTATTGCAAACAAAAATCGCAACTTAGCTCTACTTCTGGCTAATAAGCTGATTGCTCACCTCAAACAAAAAAGAGCAATCTTTCAAAAATTCATAGAATACTGTTCCAGTTCAATTGATGATAAAATTCTGTCTATTCCCTTTCAAATAGAGCATTACATATTACAAGAAGATTGGGTTAATGCAATTTTGAAATTAAAAGAAGCTGCAAAGTTCAATATTTTCCTTCCCTTTGATTGTAAAAAGATGTTAGCAGTTTTTTATTGTGCTTTAGCAAAGCAGTATGAAAGCAAAGGAAATTTAAAGGAGGCTATAAAGTCTTTATTTAGAGCACAAAGTTATTGCGAAACTTTTCAGCCAATCAATTATTTAAAGGCAGAGTTATATATTAGACTTGGAAAGATCAAAAAAGCTTCTGCAATACTGGAGACAGAGTATACAGTAAACCCTACCCCTCAATTAGCAAAAATTTACATCAGTTTAAATATTAAAGGTGCTGAAAGGCTATACAATCTACGTCCCGATTACTATTTTAGTCATTGTTTACTGGCTTCCTCTTCAATTAGCTCAGGTAAATATAGCCTTGCAAACCAGCACTTAGATAGTGCTATGAAAAAAGCTAATTATATGTCAATCTACCTTATTACAGTACAGCTCAAGATTGTGTTGCAAGAATATGATCAAGCAATTTATTGGCTAAACAAGATGGATTCAAAAGCTTTGCCTGATCCAGGCTGGAAATGTAAAAGTTGCAGCAAAGAACAAGGGCAATGGGATTATAAGTGTTCAAATTGCAATAGCTTTAATTGTTTGTGTTATAATCAAGAGAGCTAATTCAAAGACCTTGCTTTGTCGATGTAATAAAACAAAACTCTTTTAGCGAGTTCAAAATCCTCTAAAGTATTTCCTTCACATCGTGCTGTAATGCAATTTTGTGTGTTTGATACTCTAAGGAGCCACCAACCTTTATTATCGTTATCGGTTACCTTAATACCATCAAGCTCTGAAAATACAATATTTTGTTGCTCTAGTGTTTTCTTTATTAATTCAATTATTCGAAATTTTTTCTCATCTTTAACCACAATCTTCACTTCATGAGTGATGTATAGCTTCGGCAAATTTTCAATAATCTGAGATAGGCTTTGGTTTTTCTTAAGTAAAATATCAACGGCTTTAACAGCAGAATATAGTCCGTCGTCAAACCCTAGCTCGGGAAAGAAAAAATGTCCACTTAATTCACCAGCAAACTTTGCCTCTTCCTCTATCATCTTTTTCTTGACTAATGAGTGTCCAGTGGCGCAGGTAATTACTTGTCCTCCTAACTTGCTAATAAAATTATACACTTTCATACTCATTTTTATGCTAGCAATGACTTTGCTTTTTGGGTATTCCTCCAATACTTCACGTGCAAAAATCATAAATAAATGGTCATTGGAAACAACACTGCCTTTATTATCAATTAAGCGCACTCTATCACCATCACCATCAAGTGCAATGCCAAGATCACATTTATCTTTTTTTACAATGTCAATTAATTGAGCAAGATTTTTTTCTTCTATGGGATCTGGATCATGCAGTGGAAATTCTCCATCTATGGAGTTATTGGTTATAATATGCGTATGGCCTGGTAAGATCTTTTCAATATACCTTATGATTCCACTTGCTGGGCTATTTCCGCAATCCCAGGCTATTTTTAGCTTCTGTGTAACATTGTTCTTTAACGCACTTTTTAATATATGAATGTACTCGCTATATATATTTATGTTAATTAAACTTCCAGTTTTCGTGTTGTTTTTAATTGGGCTGCTTATAATTTTCTTTATTTCTTGGTCTGAGAAAACTTTTTTACTACTGAAAAATTTAAAGCCATTATATTCACTGGGGTTATGAGAAGCAGTGATAATGATACCAAGATCTGCCTTCATGATTTGCGTTGTAGCGTAGAGCATAGGTGACGAGCACATTCCGACGCGTATAATATTTGCTCCAGATGAAATTAAGCCCTTAATTAATTCTTTTTCTATACTTGATGAATCTATTCTACTGTCATAGCCTATACAGACTTTGGTTACGGTTTGACCAAATTTTCTACCTATCTCATATCCATCATTGATCTGCAGATCTTTGCCTACCACACCTCTAATATCGTATTTTCTTATAATAGTATTGTCCATGCTGCACACTACTCAGAGTAACTACTATACAACATTACAGACAAACGCTCAAGCTTATTTACCTAATTATTAGCTGATTTCTTAAAAAGAAGAAGCTAATATTATAATATATTTTTAAAAATGTGAAATTATGCCGGGAGAAAATGAAAGTGTATTTGTACTGAGAGTCAAAGTTTAAATGTAGATGAAGAGAAGAAAAATAATATTTTAAGTTTCATTGAACCTTACAACGACCTTTAGGATTTTATCAAAAGACTAGAGTAAGAAAATTTAATCTGGTACTTTGTTGGTCCTTTACTGTAAGATAAAGATGTTAAGGGACAAGTGAGCTCAAAATGGAAAACAAATTTCCAAGAATTCGAGCAACCGATAGGTGAGACACATAGAAAGTTTAAAAAACTTTTGCCAGGTCAAAGTTTTTTGGCGTCTTGAATAAAAGATAATGACTTCAACATTAGATTTGAAGAAGAAAAATCAATAAAAATTAGTGATATTTTAAGGGCCAACAATAAAGATGAGGTTTATAACATATTTGGAGAAAGATAATCAAGCTACCACATGCAAGAAAAATGGCAATGAGAGGCATTATGATTTTGCTGGCTCCGGTCCATGTGAAATGACCGTTAACTGGCAGGCTAAGGATTCTAAGGGCAACAGCATAGATTCTAGCATGACTGTAAAGTCGATTCCAGCGGTATAAGAAGTGTCATCGGTGAGCTAAAGTTTGGTAGATTATAGTTTACAGACCCGTTACCAGAGGGAACAAAAAATGAAATATTGAAATTAGTTGAACAGAATAAAGAAGTTTTTATAAATGGAAAAACTCTATACCAAGCTTTTGTTGACATGGCCAAGAGTATAAATAACCAGCAAATACCGAAGGAGGGAATATTGACACGAGACCTATCTGTATCGTCGCGATCGCTTACGCCAGATAGCAACGGGTATTTCTCTCCTGGAAGCACATCTAAACCTTATTCACGCAAAGGTTCTCTATCTACTAATAGTGAGGATGAAACATTTGAAAGCGGTACTTTTGATGATGAAGAAGTACGTAAGCAAGGAAAAGGACTAGGGGATGAAACAGAAGAATTAAAAAGTAAAATAGAAGAATTGGAAAGAGAGACCGAACTTCTCAAGAAGCAAAATGCAGAGTTGGAAAGCCGTAATAAGAAGATAACAGAAGAAGGTGAGAAGAAAGTAAGTGAATTAATCGAGAAAAATCAAGCTTGGGAAAAAGAATTTGTAAGACTTAAAGTTGAATTGGAAAGAGAGACAAAAGAATTAACTGGAAAGGATCAAAAAATTGAGCAGTTAAAACAAGAGGTAGGCACACTAGAGCAAAGTCAAAGAGATAAAAATGCTAAAATAGCAGAATTAAAGGATCGATTAGAAGGTGAAAAAAGCAAAGCCCAATCAACAAGATAAAGTCAACGAAGAACTAAGCAAGAAACTAAAGCAAAGTAAAACGGAGCTAAGCGTACTAAAAGAAAAGAGAACGTGAGACTGAAAAATGATGTAAAAGAAATGGGCGCAAGTCTAAAAGACAATTATGAAAAACAGTTAGTAGAACTTTTATCATAAAGAGAGAAGAAATTGACTAATGCAATAAGTCAATTGAACGAAGAACAATTAAAGAATAGAGAATTGGCTGAAGAATTGAACTAACTGCTAAAAGAAGCTTTAGAAGAAGCAATTCACTAATCTAACATAAGTGGGGCGCTTGTAGATGAGCTAAACGAAAGGAATATACAGAGTGAAATAGAAACTCTCCAACTTCATCTCAAGGAAAAGGAAGACATGTTAACATATACGTAGGAGGAGTTGAAGTCTGTTAAAGAGAGTCTAGAGCAATTACAGAACATATTGGCAGCAGGAAAGAGGCCAGAGAGAAATAACGGCTGCACCAACTCAAACTGAAGTTGAACGTAATTATGAAGAAATTCGAGCAAGTATACAGTAAGGTGACGTGAGCAGAACACAAAGCCGAGGGGCATGAGAAGCTCAACCACAAACATTATGGATTGACCTGTTCCAAAGGGGCTTGATTTTTTACAGCCAGAAAAAGTAGATAACCGTACTAGAGAAAAGGGAAATGCTACTCCCACTTAATCAGTTCAAACAATTTTGACTTCTGATGATGTGCGAGACTTTTTTGACAAAAAGCAAAATATTGCTGGGGCAGAATTGTAACCATTACCACAAAAAATAAAATCATCAAGTACAAAATTAACTCCTAATGATCCAAAAAAATCACGAAGCTAGGCTTGATCTGGTTGTCATGACTTCTACGCATCAAGTACGTTAACGCTTGCTCCATTTTGTAACAAAGTTACTACAGAGTCTTTGCAATTAAATAAAACTATAAGGTGTAGTGGAGTACTTTTTTTTTCCCACTTTTAACTCCAAAAAGGAATTTTTCTTTGCATTAGTAATTCTGATATTACCTATCAAAGTGTCGTTGTAAAAGTCCAGCAGTGTGAGCTGGAATGGCAAAAGAAGGGTTTATAATAAAAAACGATAACACATAACAATTCTTAGTGCCATTAGAGGGTTTTTGCTTAAAAATATCTTTTATTTTATTTAGAATATCTTACTAGATTTGTTTATATTACAGTGAATAGGTTACTACAGAAGTTTTACAGCATTATTTATTGTCTTTACCGTGCTTTGATTGATACAATTCGTAATGATGGGATGGAACATGCAGGATACTTATCATTTTTAATCCTGTTATCAATATTTCCTTTTCTCATTGTTCTAATGGCTTTAGCGTCAACATTTGCAAATTTTTTAGATCAATACAACATCGGCTGGACATTTATAATTGATAACATGCCACAAGACATTTTAGCATCTTTAATGCCGCGCATTAGGGAGATAATATCAGGTCCGCCACATAGTTTATTAACTTTGGCAATTGTAGGAGCTATTTGGACTGCTTCATCAACTATTGAGGGACTTAGAACGATACTAAATAAAGCCTACAAAGTTCCGGTTTCGCCACCTTATATATTAAGAAGAGTATTAAGTATATTACAATTTCTAGTAATGACATTGATTGTTACTCTGACTGTAGTGTTTTCCACCTTAGTACCAATGTTGGTAGATTTTTCCTATCATGGGCTAAGTTATACTAAATATCTCCTCATTGAATCTGTGCTCTTCATAGTAGTCTCTTGGCTATATTTTATGTTGCCGAACATAAAGCAAAACTTGTCGGATGTGTTTCCTGGGTCTTGTGTAGCTGTTATGCTTTGGACGGTTTCAGCTTCAGCTTTCAAGCAATACTTAAAAGCTTCTTTTGGCCAATTAGATTTGATATACGGAAGTTTAGGTGGCATAGTGGTATCATTACTATTTTTTTATATATTAAGCTTAATTTTTATATATGGAGCAAAATTTAATTTTCAGCTAAAATATTTTAATGGGTCTTACCAAGGAAAAAGGAATGGGTGAATTAGAAGGCAAAATAGCTTTAGTTGCTGGGGCTTCAGGTAGAATAGGATCTGCTGTTGCAAAAAGGTTTGTTAAGGAAGGTGCGCATGTGATTTTAATTTCAAGGTCTATCGATAATCTCAAGCCACTGTATAGTCAAATTGAAGAGCTTCAAGAATTTAAAGAAGGTTCTGTGAAACTAATTCAGCTTGATCTTTTAGACTTTGAGAATGTAAAAATACTAGCGAATATGATAGAAAGCCTAAAATTATCAGAATCTGGAGTACTTGATATATTAGTTGTGTGCACTGGAATTTTAGGCAAGTTGAGTTCTGTTCATGACTGCGAGCTTGAAGAACTACAGGATGTAATGAATATAAATTTTACTGCTAATTGGTACTTATTAAAAAATTTAGATCCAGTATTAAAAAAATCTAACTCTGGAAGGGTGATATTCATGACCTCAGAAGTGACACATTCTCCATCTTCTTATCCGTATTGGTTACCTTATGCCACAAGTAAAGCCGCACTGGAAGTTATGGTAAAGATATATGCATCTGAGACAAAACATACGAAATTGTGCGTAAATGCTGTATACCCAGAAGGGTCTGTCGACAGTGAAATGTATAAGCAAGCATTTCCTGGAAAGGATATATCTGAATTAGTATTACCTGATAAACTAACAGACAAATTTATCGAATTAGCTTCTAAAGATTGTAACATATCAGGGCAAGTCTTACCGTTAAGCCAATCTCTTAAATAAGTTATCAAGCGTTATGTTTTGAGGGTAACCTTAAAATTGTCTATAATTGTTAGACCTAGCTGTATAACTCACAAGTCTAATAAAAATTCACATGTATAGAAAAGATTGATAACATTACTTAAGTAGAGGTCGTTGTTATAGTTATGCCAAAACGTACAGATATAGAATCTATATTAGTAATAGGAGCAGGCCCAATAGTTATAGGTCAAGCATGTGAGTTTGATTATTCTGGAACTCAAAGTTGCAAGGTATTAAAAAGCGAAGGTTATAAAGTCATTTTGATTAACTCCAACCCTGCAACTATAATGACAGATCCTGAATTTTCTGATGCGACGTATATTGAGCCTATACTGCCCGAAATCATAGAAAAGATCATAATTAAGGAGAAACCAGATGCGATATTGCCGACAATGGGCGGGCAAACTGCTTTGAATTGTGCAGTGGAGCTTGCAGACAATGGAGTATTGGATGCGTATAACGTAAAGCTAATTGGTGTAAATAGAGGGGCAATTAAAAAGGCGGAAGATAGAGAACTATTTCGCCAATCTATGGATAAAATAGGAATAAAATATCCTAAGAGCACCATTATAAAAAACCAAGAACAAATGAAAGAAGCTCTGAATTATGTTGGATTACCTGCAATTATCCGTTCATCATTCACTCTTGGTGGTGCAGGTGGCGGCATAGCGTACAATAAGGAGGAGTTTTTCAACATTGTAGAGAACGCTCTGAAAATTTCACCAATAAATGAAGTTCAAATAGATGAATCCATCATCGGCTGGAAAGAATACGAAATGGAAGTTATCCGTGATTGCAAAGGCAACTGCATAGTAGTCTGTTCAATAGAAAATGTCGATCCAATGGGCGTGCATACTGGAGATAGCATTACTGTTGCTCCTGCTTTGACTTTACGTGATGCAGAATACCAACAAATGAGAAATGCATCTATAGCAGTGCTGAGAGAAATTGATGTTAGTTCAGGTGGTGCAAATGTCCAATTTGCAGTCAATCCTAAAGAAGATGGAAGCCTTGTTGTAATTGAAATGAATCCAAGAGTTTCTCGCTCTTCTGCACTTGCTTCAAAAGCAACAGGTTATCCTATAGCAAAAATTGCAACTAAGCTTGCTGTTGGCTATTCACTCGATGAAATACGCAACGATTGCGCACCAATTATACCTGCTGCTTTTGAACCAGTGATCGATTACATTGTCTCTAAAGTTCCTCGTTTTGAATTCGAAAAATTTAAGGGAACGGGTTGTGAGCTATCAATCTCCATGAAATCGGTGGGGGAAGTAATGTCTATAGGCCGCACTTTTAATGAATCAATACAAAAAGCTTTCCGTTCACTTGAAACTGGTCTTACAGGACTTGATGAAGTGTTTTCTGAAGCTACAGATGTTGATCATATAAAATCTCAATTAACAAAATTGCTACCAAACAGATTGCTGATCGCTGCTGACGCAATGCGTCATGGAGTCAGCATAGAAGAAATAAATTCAATTACAGGATATGACTTATGGTTTTTACAAAATATACAGCAGATCATCTTAGCCGAACAAAAAATTAAAGAAATTGGTTTACCTGAAACCGCATACGAAATATTAGAACTAAAAAAGATGGGGTTTTCAGATGCAAGGTTAGCAAAACTAAGTAACAAAAAAATAGAACAGATTGAAGCAATAAGGAAAAAGTTTGGTGTTAATCCAGTTTATAAACGTGTAGACACTTGTGCAGCTGAGTTTGAATCAAGCACTGCCTATATGTATGGCTGTTATGAGGGAGGAGTTATAGATAAGGCAGAGTGCGAAGCGGACGTTTCTAACCGAAAAAAAGTTATCATTTTAGGTAGTGGACCAAACCGTATTGGTCAGGGTATTGAGTTTGACTACGCGTGCGTGCATGCAGCTTCCGCTGCCAAAGAAATGGGATATGAAACAATAATGATTAATTGTAATCCCGAAACTGTTTCAACTGATTATGATACTGCTGATCGTTTGTATTTTGCTCCATTGACTGCAGAGGATGTACTTGAAATACTAAGTAAAGAACGAGAAAATGGTACACTGGTAGGCGTTATAGTGCAAATAGGTGGTCAAACACCTTTAAAGTTAGCCAAAATACTAAATGAAAGGGGTTTTAATATCTTAGGCACATCTTTTAACTCTATAGACCTTGCTGAAGATCGTATGAGGTTCAAAAACCTTGCTTTGCAACTTAATTTAAAACAACCTGAAAATTCCATCTGTCATTCGGTGGAAGAAGCATTAACCAATGCAGAAAAAGTGGGGTTTCCATTAATAGTTAGGCCGTCCTATGTTTTGGGTGGTCAATCCATGTCAATTAAGCACGATATTGAGAGCTTTAAGGAATATGTCCTTGGTCAAACTAAAATTTTTGAACATGGGTCGCTGCTACTTGATAAATTCTTAGTGAATGCAGTTGAGGTTGACGTTGATGCTATATGTGACGGGGAAAAAGTTTTCATTGCGGTAGTTATGGAGCATATTGAAGAAGCTGGAATTCATTCCGGTGACTCAACCTGTTCAATACCAACAAACACATTGAATGACAAAATTATAAAAGAGATCAAGCTGCAAACTGAAAGAATAGCTCTTGAGCTAAAAGTGAAAGGGTTGATAAACATTCAATTTGCCATTCAAGAAAATGACATATATATACTTGAAGTGAACTTAAGGGCTAGTCGCACAGTTCCTTTTATTTCAAAGGTAGTCAATATTTCTATCGCAAAGCTTGCCACTCAGATTATTTTAGGCAAAAAATTAGACCAAGAAAAAAAATCTCTTGATCACTTTGCAATCAAAGTTGCTGTTTTTCCGTTTACCCATTTCTCGGGAGTTGATATTCTACTTGGCCCCGAAATGAAGTCAACAGGAGAAGTAATGGGAATTGACTCATCCTTCGAAGCTGCACTGGCAAAAGCGCACATGGCTGCAGGATATAAGTTGCCAACAGAAGGAAGAGCTTTGATTTCAGTAAAAGATGATGATAAAGAGTATATATTGTCAGTAGCACAAATGTTAAAAGAACTAAATTTTGAAATATATGCCACCAAAGGTACAGCTTTGTACCTGAATAATAACGGCATTGCTGCAAAAGCTGTAAATAAAGTGAGGGAAGGTAGACCACATATAGTTGATATGCTTAAAGATAGAAAAATAAATCTAGTGATCAATACTTCAAAAGGTGTAAAATCAGTTTCAGATAGCAAAGATATTCGCAGAACTGCTATTTTGCAAAATATAGCTTATAGCACCACAGCTTCTGGAAGTAAAGCTTTAGTGCTTGCAATTCAATATCTAAAGAATAGTAAGTTGGAAGTAAAATCATTACAGCAGATACAGAATGTTTAAATACTAAGACTGAAATAATTTTATATAGGTAGCTTCAGCATTTTTTTGTAAAAAACATTCTTAACTTTCTCCCTACTTTTTCTTGGTAAGTGCAGTAATAATATAACCTAGAACTGGGGTGATGGAAATGAAAATATAAAATTATTATAATTAGAATCAAATATGCTGTTATATTTCTCAATAAGGAAAAAAGACTTAGTATAGCGAGTTTAGACTGTGCTAGAAGCTATACGCGGGAGCGATGAGACTTGAACTCACGACCTCATGCGTGACAGGCATGCGCTCTAACCAACTGAGCTACACCCCCGATTTCCTTTTAGCATTTTTAGTTTTAAGGTTAATAAACATGCTGCCTTTTGTCAATATTTTTTGATTGCACTTTGTTGTCCTTTATATTACTATATAAATAATTTAATTCCACACATGGCATGTACAAGTAGTGCTGTTAGGGTAGCGCCATGGAGGGTAAACTATTTGGAGGAATGAATATGGTAAACTTGCCCGAGATCACTATACGTGATCTAGCTGGATCTGGTGTGCATTTTGGTCATAAAATTAGTCGCTGGAATGCAAAAATGGCTCCATACATATATGGGATACATCAAGAAAATCGTATACATATAATTGACTTGCGGAAAACATTGCTATTGCTACAGACGGCAATGAAAGCTTTATATAACGTTGCATCTCAAGGTGGTCGTATTTTGTTTGTTGGTACAAAATTTCAAGCTTTAGATATTATTGCAAGTGAAGCAGTTCGTTGCGGTCAATACTACGTAAATTATCGTTGGCTCGGTGGTATGCTAACTAATTGGGAAACTGTTTCTTCTTCGATAAAGACGCTAACTCAGTATGAGAAGATACTAAATGATGAAAGTAGCGTTTTAACAAAGAAAGAGCTAGGAAATATTGAAAAGAAAAGGCAAAAGCTTGATAAGGCATTAGGTGGTATTAGAGAAATGGGAGCAACTCCAGATATCTTATTCATCATTGATACTAATAAAGAGCACATTGCAGTTAAAGAGGCTAAAAAATTGGGAATTCCAACAGTTGCAATACTTGATACTAACTCTAATCCAGATGATATTACTTATCCTGTACCAGGTAATGATGACTCAAGAAAGTCAATAGAGCTTTATTGTAGGTTAGCTGCTGATTTTATATTGGCTGGAATAGAGTCTAGTTTAGCAAGGTCTGGAGTTAAGGTTGGTGATATAAAAGGTGACGAGTTTATTAAAGGGAAAGAAGATGGTGTTGTACAAACTGAAAAGGGGCATAATAAAGTTTATAAAGAAGGTGAAAAGGGGGTGGTAAATAATGAAGATGAATCTAGATAATGTAAGGGAACTACGTGATAGAACAGGGCTTGGTTTAAGTGATTGTAAGAAAGCGTTGGAAGAGTGTGATGGTAACATCAAGAGAGCCATTGATAAGTTACGCACAATAGGACTTGTTAAGGCTGATAAAAAGTTTGATAGAGTAACTTCAGATGGGTTGGTTGCTATGCATTTGGCTGAAAATTGTGGTGTATTGATTGAGTTAAATTGTGAAACTGATTTTGTTGCAAGAAATGAGAAATTTATAGAATTAATCTCGAATTTAGCGTCAATTGCTTGTCAAGAACGCTGTGCTAGTATTGATGAGTTAAAAAATACCAAGTATGCAGGCATTGGTACAGTGCAGGAAGCTATCATGAATGGTACATCGGTCCTTGGTGAAAAATTAGAACTGAGCAAGCTTTGTTACCTGGAAGCTAATGATGGAGTTATTGCTGGCTATGTACATGGTGACATGCGTGGCTTAGGTAAAACAGGTGCTTTAGTTGCATTGCAATCATCTGGTGATAAATCGAAGTTACAAGAGGTTGGGAAACAAATAGCGATGCACATAGTTGCTATGAAACCTGAAGCTCTATCTATAGATGATTTGGATCATACAAAGTTGAACAATGAGCTTTCTATAGTTGACGAGCAAGTAAAAAAATTAAACAAACCTGAAGAAGTTACAAAGAAAATAGTAGATGGGCGAATGGCTAAGTATTATGAAGAAGTTGTTTTACTGGAACAAAAGTTTATAAAGGATGATAAAATGAAAATTTCTGATTTTATAAAATTAAGCGAATCGAGTGTAAATTCTCATGTTAAACTGTCCGATTATAAGTTACTTATTTTGGGTAGTAAAAATTAAGTAATTATAAATGGCTGCCTCAACGGATAAAGGAAGTAAAATAAAATACTCAAGGGTGTTATTTAAAATCTCTGGCGAGGCTTTAATGGGATCACGGTCTTTTGGTCATGATATGGAAATTATAGATCAATTGTGCAAAGATATAACTGACATTAACAAGCTTGGAGTTCAGGTATGTATTGTTGTTGGTGGTGGTAATATCTTTCGTGGTGCATCTGCATCTTTGAGTGGCTATGAAAGGGCAAGCGGTGATTATATTGGAATGCTCGCAACTATAATCAATGCTTTAATCTTACAAAGCTTTTTAGAGAAAAATTCAGTAGATTCTAGGGTATTGTCTGCAATACCCATGGCTACTGTATGTGAACCTTATATAAGAAGGAAAGCTATTCGTCATTTAGAAAAAGGTAGAGTAGTAATCTTTGCAGCAGGTATAGGTAATCCATTTTTTACTACAGATACAGCTGCAGCTCTACGTGCCGTTGAAACGAATTGTGATGTTATTATGAAAGGTACACAAGTAAATGGTGTATACTCCGCTGATCCGGAAAAAAATGAGGATGCTATAATGTATGATAGGCTTTCTTACATGGATTTGTTGACTCGTGATTTAAAAGTTATGGATGCATCGGCAATCTCTCTTGCACGTGAGAATTCTATTCCAATCATAGTTTTTTCTTTGAAAGAAGAAAAAATGGCCAATATTATTAAGGGTTATGGTATTTATACTATAGTTTCAGATTGTGAATTATAGGTAATTTATGTTGAACGAAGTAAAAACTAGAACAAAAGAAAGGATGCTAAAAACTATTCAGTCTTTCCATAATGATATTAAAGGTATACGTACTGGTAGAGCCAGC
This sequence comes from Wolbachia pipientis, assembly GCF_030373985.1. Classification (GTDB taxonomy): domain Bacteria; phylum Pseudomonadota; class Alphaproteobacteria; order Rickettsiales; family Anaplasmataceae; genus Wolbachia; species Wolbachia pipientis_D. The sequence goes on along the minus strand of NZ_JAUCRB010000001.1, from coordinate 18,040 downwards.
GCATCATTACTTGATGGCATAGTTGTAAATGTCTATGGTGGGCATCAAAAGCTAAATCAAGTTGCAAGTGTTTCAGTTACGGATAATAAAACCCTATCAATTAAAGTTTGGGACATTGGCGTTGCAGGTGAAGTAAAAAATGCTATATTAAATGCTAATCTAAACTTAAACCCTGTTGTTGAGGGTAACACCATACGCATAGTTCTTCCAGACTTAACACAAGAAACACGTGAAAGATTGGTGAAATTACTGCATCAGTTTGCTGAAAATGCACGGGTTGCCATTAGAAATATACGCAGAGATGTTATGGAAGAAATAGAGAAAATGCAAGAAAATAAAAAAATCTCAGAAGATGATTTTCATGGTGTTAAAAAGGAAATACAAAATATTACCGATGACAATATAAAAAAGATTGATGATGAATTGTCTGTTAAAGCAAAAGATATACTGAATCACTAAGTTAATATGGAAGAAGCCTTAAGTAGTGAAAAAAAACAAATTATATACAAGGGTATCATGCAGGTAGCTGATACACAACTGTACAAGTATTGTGGTTTGAGCCCATCAAGAAAGGGTGTCATCCCAGTGCTTGACACTAGAATTCAGAAAACTCCATTCAAATCAAAACTAGATTAGCTCCAAATGTTGAATTTAAAATCTCTACCAAAACATTTAGCAATCATAATGGATGGTAATAGTAGGTGGGCAAGCAATCAAGGAAGGGTAAAAATTGATGGTTATAGAAAGGGTAGTGAGGTTGCGTATGATATTGCTAAGCATTGCACAACCCTGACTATACCCTATTTAACTTTGTATGCGTTTTCCATGGAGAATTGGTTTAGGCCTAAAGAAGAAACTGACCGTCTATTTGATCTGTTTTACTCTGTTCTAACTGATCAAAGTAAAGTTAATTTCATTTGCAACCATAACATTAAATTGAATTTTATTGGTAATTTAAATTTGCTTCCTCAAAAGATGCTTGACCAAGTTAGAAAAGTAGAAGAAACGACACATAAGAATGATGGTTTATTACTTACTGTAGCGGTCAGCTACGGTGCAAAACAGGAAATTATACACGCCATAAGCAATATTATGAAAGAAAATATTGATTGTGTGTCAGAAGACGAGTTTGAAAAATTTCTATATACTAAAGATTTGCCAAAGTTGGATTTGTTAATTCGCACTGGTGGTGAAAAAAGGTTAAGTAACTTTTTACTATGGCAAGCAGCTTACGCCGAATTGTATTTTTGTGATACTTTGTGGCCCGATTTTTCTTGTCAAGACTTGAGTAAAGCATTAGAGGATTATACAAAAAGAGAAAAAAGATATGGCAGATAATAATTTTATAGTTAGAGTACTGTCTTCAATAGTAATATTGCTTATATTCTCTTTTGCTACATACTTCAGTGATTTATCATTTTATCTACTAATTTTTTCGATAGCAGTTTTATCTTCTTTTGAATGGTATAACCTAACCCAAGGAAACAGAATCTTATACGTTTTTGCATTATTATTGATCGCACTACCAAATGCTTCATTAATATACCTATATAATCTACCACAGGGAAAATACGCATTAGTATGGCTCATCTTAACCATTTGGAGCATTGATATTACTGCCTACCTATTTGGCAAAAATTTTGGTAGGGCTAAAATTTGCCCAATTGTTAGTCCTGGAAAAACTTGGTTAGGGATTCTTGGTGCTATCTTAGCTGGAATAGTGTGCACAATTTTTGGATCGATGTTTTTAGGTTTATTCCCGATTTTTTATTCTCCAATCGTTGGCTTTGCAATCGCTATTCTAGCACAACTTGGCGATCTCACTGAATCACTCATTAAAAGAGCTTACAATGTTAAAGATAGTGGAAATATAATACCTGGCCATGGAGGAATACTTGACCGTATGGACAGTTTTATTTTTACTGCTCCTCTTATTGCTATCTATATAAGCTAACTAACTTAAAAAGATGAATTGCTATTAAATTCATCCTTAGCAATTGTTTCCTCTCTATTAACTGCTTCTACAGTACAGTCATGAATAAACGTCTTTTCACAATAAGGGCAGGCTATTTCTTCCTCTTCTCCCATATCTAAATATATTAATGGATGACCAGAACCCTCATCATTCTCATCACCATGACAACAAACTTTTCTTTTATTGACCCTCACTTTTTGCATGTTGCTCCTTTAGTTTATAACATTTTATGTATTAAATATATTTTTTGGAAATAAAAAACAATAGGCATCATTTTTCACTTTTTACCCTTATTTAAGTTAATTAATTCTTTTTGGACGCCCTCTGGTACGAATTTGCTAACACTCTCACCTAATCTTGCTATTTCTTTTATAAAGCTTGATGAGATAAATTGAGTATCCTCAGAAGCAGGAAGAAATATGGTCTCAATTTCAGGAAGAAGTTTATAATTTACCCAACTCATTTGAAACTCATAATCAAAATCCGACACTGCTCTGAGTCCCCTAATAATAACAGAAGCATTTTGCTCTTTAGCAAACTTCATTAGCAACCCATTGAAAGATACAACATCTGCGCCAATTCTTAATCTTTTAATTTCATTTCCAGCCATGCTTGTACGTAGTTTTACGTCAAAAGTAGTATGTTTATTAGTATTTTCTGCAACGCAGATTATTAACTTATCAACCAGTTTACATGCTCTTTTTATTATGTCAATATGCCCAAAGGTTATAGGATCAAACGTACCGGGGTAAATTCCTATTCTGTTATTAATATTCATCCTTTATTTTTATATAAATTACTTTAAAAACTTTTGATAGACATAATAACATTTTTTATCTAAAAATTAAAACATATTGTTGGCCTGATAGCTCAGTTGGTAGAGCAAAGGACTGAAAATCCTTGTGTCGCTGGTTCGATTCCTGCTCAGGCCACTTCGCCTTCTTACCAAGTTTACCTTTTTATTACAGAATACTCTACTGTGTGTTATGATATTCATACAAATATTAGTGAGGTAAATTATATTACATAAATATTATAATAGAGTATTTAATATCTTATTGAGTGTAATCCTGTTATTCAGCAGCATTACTTATGCAGGCACTAATGAAAATTTGCACCCAATAGGTGGTGACATAGTTGTTGGTTTACTGAAAACAGAAGAAGAGATATACCCATGTGAGGTTGGCTTATCTCAGAATATCTACGAGATGTTTAATAATTGGGGAGTTAAAACTGTACTAATTGATTATAATAAGATAATTAGCCTTAAAAAAATTCAGGCAGAGTCACTTAATCTTGTAAAACAAGATAAAATATTGGCAAGAAAGCTGACATTAGACAAAATAAAAGTTGAAGTTGCACAATTCATTAAAGAGCACAAAATAAATAGAATACTTATTCCGGGAAATTATTATAATTTACATTCGGAACCTTTTCCACCTACTCCTTATCATCAACTCGTTACTGAAGCAATTGTAAAAATAATGGATGATAATCCTGCAATTCATTTACTTGGCATATGTGGTGGTTTACAAGGTATCATGAAAGCAAAGGGAATTGAAGTAGTGAGTGTAGCAAATCTTGTGAATGATGAAGAAAAGCAAAGATCTCATTTAAAATCAGCACCTAATTCACAGCAAGAGGGTGTACCTCTCCAACAGATAAAGGTAGTTCCAAACAGTCGTTTAGCAGAAGTGACAGCTAAATTTTTACCACCTGACGAAAATGGCTGGTTTTCAACATATTTCCCAAATGCTCATTCAGGGGCAGTAATTAATACACCAGAAAATAGAAGAAAATTAGAGTTACTTGGATATAAAGTTGCAGCATTTTCCAGTGACGGGGTAATAGAAGCTATAGAAGATAAGCATGGTAATATTTACTTTCAAAGTCATCCAGAAGCACTGGTTGTGAAGTCAGATAAAAACCTCTATTTATTAAATCACAAGGCGTGTCAGATTTCAACGCTAGTTGCCATAGCAATCATAAATGATTTTCTCTATCGTGCTTAACGGATGCTTTCTAACGTCAATACTATCGTCATCCCAGCACGTAATGCTGGGATCTAGATTATTATGCAAAGTTATTACTTGCAAATAAACGCAATTTAGAATAATTCATCCTATGAAATTAGAAAGCGAGGTCTAAGTGCCAGCTACTTACATGACACACCTCCTTTTTACACAGCTTTAATTATTTACTCCAAGTATATTGAATGTATACTTATTACTAAATTAATTTTGAAACGATAGGAAATGAATGAATTTAAATCGATCCGCAATATTGCAATAATTGCACACGTTGACCACGGTAAAACTACTTTACTTGATAACATGTTAAAACAAAGTGGCACGTTTCGTGAGAATCAAGAGGTTCAAGAGCGAGTGATGGATAGTGGCGATCAGGAGCGTGAACGAGGAATTACAATACTTGCAAAATGCACATCAATAACGTGGAGTGATGAAAAAATCAATATTATTGACACACCAGGGCATGCGGATTTTGGCGGGGAAGTAGAAAGGGTATTATGCATGGCAGATGGCGTGTTGCTGCTGGTTGACGCTGCAGAAGGACCCATGCCACAGACTAAGTTTGTACTGTCGAAAGCACTAAAAGCAAATTTGAAGCCAATTGTGATAATCAATAAAGTTGATCGACTAGACAGCAGAATTGATGAAGTGGTAAATGAAATATATGAATTGTTTTTTAATCTTGATGCAACTAATGAGCAACTAGATTTTCCAGTATTGTACGCTTCTGGTCGAAATGGCTGGTGTGTTAAGGAACTTTCTGACGAAAGAAAAGATTTAAGTCCATTATTTTCAACAGTTATAGATTATATAAAACCTTCTATTTATGATCAAAATGCACCTTTTGCTATGCTGGTCACTCTACTTGAATCTGATAAATTTCTTGGCAGGATATTAACAGGAAAAATTTATCAAGGAATCGCAAAAGTCAATTCAGATCTCAAGGTACTTGATCTCGACGGTAAAGTGGTTGAGCGAGGAAGATTAACTAAGTTACTTTCATTTTCTGGCTTAAAACGTATTCCAGTAGAGCAGGCTATAGCAGGTGACATAATTGCTATTGCAGGTCTTGAAAAAGCTTCAGTTTCAGATACAATAGCAGCACCAGAAGCTACAACTGCAATCAGCTCAACTCCAGTTGACCCGCCAACGATGGCAATTACTATAAGCGTTAATGACTCGCCTTTTGCTGGGCAAGAGGGAACAAAACTTACCTCAACTGTTATAAAGGATCGTTTATATGCAGAAGCAGAAACAAATGTTGCAATTACTGTAACTTTGGCGCCAAGTGGCGAGGCATTTGAAGTAGGTGGACGTGGTGAACTACAGCTTGGAGTATTAATTGAAAATATGAGAAGAGAAGGTTTTGAGCTCTCTATTTCACGTCCTCGAGTGTTATTTAAAGAAGAAGATGGTAAAAAGCTTGAACCCATAGAAGAAATAGTAATTGATGTGGATGATGAATATAGTGGGATCATTATGGAAAAACTCAACTTACGAAAAGGTGAAGTAACCGATATGAAGCCTTCTGGTAATGGCAGAACAAGGTTAACGTTTTTAGTGCCATCAAGAGGATTAATTGGTTATCAAGGAGAATTTTTAACTGATTCTCGCGGTACTGGTATAATCAACCGTTTATTTCACAGTTATGCTCCACATAAAGGTCCAATTTCTGGAAGGCGCAATGGGGTTTTAATTTCAACAGACAAAGGTGAAGCCGTGGCCTATGCAATTTTCAATTTACAAGATAGGGGAATCATGTTTATTAAGCCACAAGACAAGGTATATTGTGGTATGATTGTTGGCCAGCATAGTCGTGACAATGATTTGGAGATAAATGTATTAAAAGGCAAGCAATTAACAAATGTAAGAGCTGCAGGTAGTGATGAAGCTATAAAACTCACTCCACCAAAGATAATGACACTGGAGGATATGATAGCATATATAGGCGATGATGAATTGGTGGAAGTGACTCCAAAATCTATACGTCTGCGCAAGAAGTTCCTTGATCCAAATGAACGTAAGCGCGCAGGCAGGGCAAAGAATAAGGAGTAAGTAGAGGTTTCTCTGCCCTGAAGAGGCACTCAATGGACCCTTTGTATTACTCTCTCTATTTTAATATGCGAGCGTTGCAATTTGCAGCTAATTTGCATAGCAGGTGGTGTCATGAAAGTAGCTGAAATACAACTGTACGAACATTGAGATATAAGTAACTTGTACCGAGAAGAAAGATATCATTCCAGTGACTAGACAATCCAGAAAAAAAAGAACTAGTTTACTTTTCTATACCATACATTTTCCCTTTAAAGCAGAAAATAGTTGACATACTAAACTTTTAATAAAATACTTAAAAAAGTTTATTAACAACTTTAGAAGTAAAATATGTGGAAAAACATAAAAAATTTTTTTAAGTGGACTGCTGATCACACAGGAGTTTCATGGATTTTAAGAAAAATTTCATCAGGGTGGAGGTCTAGTAATAAGAGACAAATCAACCAAGCTGGTCCGGTCGACCAGGAAATCAAGCGCTAAGTAACTCTCCTGACAGTAGAATAAGTAACCTACTACAAGATAACCCTGGTATTTTTGATGTTATTAAAAAAGGTAACAATAGCACCTGGTGCTACACATAGCGAGAGATAATACACCCAAAGTTTTTAGTAATAACAATTACCAAGATTTATCAAAATATCAAGTATATATCGAATGTGACAAAGGTGTATTCAAAGTTACCCTTGAATTAGGAGCTTCTTGTAGTAATCCGTTTTATTCAAGTTTTAATGTACTCTCAATAACACCTTATGGTCGTGACACTTCATATAGCGAACTGAAGAAAATGGAAAATATGTTAGGTCTAAGTAAAGGTAAAAGTCCCTTCACTATAACTCAGATATCTAAAGATCCGATTACAGTCCCTAAAGTGGCTGAAAATGGTGATGTACCAAGCTCAGCAACTGATGTACCAGTAATAGAAAGAAAGCATCACATTAATAACCTAAGTTTAGGTGGAAATGGTTATTATTAATTAATCAGCAAACTTTGTATAAAAAAGCACCTCTTTAAGTGCTCTTTTTTTCTTTTCGATATACACAAAAATTAGATAGTATTATGAGTACAGTTTTTTTGCATTCTGATGCTTTTCAGTTCTATAGTTCTCGGATTAAATTTTCTTTATTTACTATTATTTCTCTATATTTTCGTAAAAAAGAATAAGAAATTTAGCGAAGAGAAAATAAGATCAGCAAACCTTGAAGGCAATTTGTGTAAGTTGGAGCGTGAGCTTCAAGAGGCAAAACAGACCTTACTAGCAAAGGATGAGGAAATAGTAGATTTAAAAGTTAAGAAAGTAGAGCTTGAAGTAACTCTGCAAAAAGAACGCGAAGAAAAGAAAAAGGAAATAGAATTACTAACAAAAGCAGAGGAAAGACTCACAAATATTTTTAAAGCACTTTCTCTTGATGCTTTGCAGGTGAACAATAATAATTTTCTGAACCTAGCGAAGGAAGTAATTGATAGTAAACTAAAAGAGACAGAAAGTAATTTTGAGAAAAGACAAGCTATAATCAACGAAGTTGTAACTCCAATAAAAGAAAAATTGGAAAAATTTGATAGTGAAATACGTGAGCTAGAGAAAGAGAGAGTGGGAGCCTATAAAGGGTTAAAAGAGCAAATTGGAGCATTAATGACCCAAACTTCTAGCCTTGCTAATGCTTTGAGAAAACCTCATGTTAGGGGGAAATGGGGTGAAATGCAGTTAAAAAGAGTAGTTGAAATGGCGGGAATGATTGAATATTGTGATTTTTTTACTCAACCGTCAGTGGTTGATAAAAATGAGGATAGTTTATTACGTCCTGATTTAATAATAAAAATGCCATCTGGAAAACAAATAATAATAGATGCTAAAGTGCCGCTCAGTTCTTATCTTGATGCTGTATCGCAAAACGATTTGCAAGTGCAAAAGGAGAAATTAAAGGATCATTCCTTGGCAATAAAAAAACATATAAATGATCTGGGCAAAAAAGAGTATTGGAATCAATTTGAAAATACTCCAGAACTTGTTGTGCTTTTTCTCACAGGAGAAGGAGTGTTTAGTGCAGCATTGGAGTATGAGCCTGCTTTAATAGAGATTGGAATAGAAAAAAAAGTGATTATTGCAACACCGATCACTCTAATTGCGTTGCTTAGGGCAATAGCATATGGATGGAAGCAAGAAATGATAGCTGAAAGTGCAAAAAAAATCAGTGATCTGGGTCATATTTTATATGAGCGAATCTGCACAATGGGCAAGAATTTTGATAATCTGCGGAGAAGCTTAAAAAGTGCTGTTGATCATTATAATCAAACTGCAGGTTCACTTGAAGCAAGAGTGTTTCCTGCTGCCCGAGAATTCAATAAGCTTGGTATACATGCAAAAAATAAAGAATTGGTTGCTGCAAAGGAACTAGAATCTTTACCGAGCAGTTTACACGCTGAGGAACTGAAAGTAGACTAAAAAACCAGAGGGTAATGTAAGAAATCTATTAACTTAGCCTCCCCTAAGCCTTGGCCACGCATCACAAATGAACTTCTGTCAAAGTAGATGAAACAGCGTCCTCAGTTAGCTCTGTAGGTACACTACAATTCTCTAAAACTTCTATTTTTGATCGCTTCTAGAGCGCTTTTTCCTCCCAAGAAACAGTTTTCTTCTAAACTTTTTCTCTTACCTTTTAACTTGTTAAGCCTTGCTTCTTTTTTCTCATCAATCTCTACTTTTATTTTAGTATTTCTTCCTTATCGGAACTTAGATAAATACTAATCTTTCCTACCTCGGTGGTAAAAGATATTTCAATACTACCTTTTAAGATATCTGTGTAATTTCTTTTCCCGTGTACGGTTTCAACTCTCACTATACTTTCTCCAATTTGAAGTATGCCAACCCTTAAATTTAAACCTTCAGCTTTTTCATTATTTAAGATTTTTGCAGGCTCAATGATACTATTTTGCAAGCATTTCACATAAAGATATCTATTATTTGTCTCTACTTCTAATCTATTCTGTTGAGTTTGTTCGCTTTTATTTACAATACTTTCGTATGCTATATTCATTAGCTTCTTTTTCCTGTTCTTAAATTCCTTATTGATGTTATCTAAACAATTAAAATCAAAATGTTTATTTGTAAGCGTGCCATAGTAGAGCAATTTTCTTTTCTATCCCACCCTTTAGCAACAAATCTATAGTGATACTTTTTACGACAATTTCAGCTTTATCTTTATCATCATCGCCTTCGTAGGTATGATCATAAGGATCAGGTACTCCAAATAAAAATGAATAAGCTCATTCACACTAAACATATGAATAACCTCTAATATTGTTTCTAATATTAAACTTGTTAAAGTTTCTTTACAACACCTACAACATGAATTCAGTCTTATTCCTGCTTCCAAGTACTTATCTATTATATTCCCAACTCTTTTTAAAATGTCTGCTTATGCTTCAAATCTTTTGTTTTTTTTATGTCTTTTATCTCCCTACAAAATGCACCTATTAGTTCATGTTCACCTTTAGTTGTTGGTATCTTCACCAGAAGTGAATCCTTTAGAAAAGGATAATTAGTACTTAAGCTGTAGTCAGAATCTTCTTCTGTGCACAATAACTTGATCCACTAGAAGCTTGTCTGATTATCGTTGCCGGAGTTATATCCTGAATCATAACGTACCTGATCATTATGGATAGTGTGCTCTTTATCAGGAGATTGTTGTTCAGGGTAATTATTAAGGTAATTTTTCTGATTCCCTTCATCTTTTTTGTAGGTAAAATTATATTCTTGACTAACATAGAAGGGTTTATTGGATCTTCTCTAGTGTATTGATTATAATTTCCATATTGTGCCACCATATTTCTAATAACTTGTCTGGCATCGAAGCCATGTCCTTTAGGCTAATATACCATCCGTTTAACGAACCACCAAACGTGGGCAACTGATTGTTGGCAAAGTACGGTGAACTAATATAATGCTGTGGATGCTGCACCGGACACTTGCATAAACTTGTTGATCATTACTTCCATTCAACTTACACGATTACCAGATTTAAGGTGCAATTCTTCTAAATGATCTGGCATATCAAAAGTATTACATATACCTCGTTGCTTACTTATCTCACTATCCATAGTGTATAACCATTACTTACTAATTCCTTGGTATTAATATAGTAAATAAATAAGTCAATAATGTTTTTCCTCTTCAGTGCTAAAATTGGTCAAAAATCTCAAAAAATGAGCTAAAATAAGAAGGAAAATAGCAGAAAGCTTGTTAAAATTGATATTAAAGAAGTCAATATTAAAGATTATTAGAAAAGAAATCTATACAGATCGACCTTTTTGTGAATCTGCATTTCTGCTTTCCTCAATTTGCTTTGCAAAAGATGTCTCTTGCTTGTTAGTATGCTGAAGTGGCTTAGCAATTTCACGCACAGCAGCAACGACTGCAACTAAAAACGCTTTCAACAATGCACTTAGAATCCCACCAACTGCTTTCCTGCCATATATACGAGCTTGCTTTTCGTTACCATCAGCAGTTTCTCCTGCTCTTCTTCTTGGGTCCATCCTATGAGCAATAACTGAAAATAACACTCCCTTGATTGAAGACTTCATTCCTGCTTTTGCTCTGAGAACATCTTCATCATGTGCTGTTTCGTGTCCGTGACTTAAGTGTTTAACGTTCATTAACTCCTTTTGTTGCCAGATGCCGCTTAACATTTCTTCCATTATTTGTTTTCTTCTCTTCTCCATAACTCTTTTCATGGACTCTGATTTATCGCGAGTATGTTTTGTGGTTTCAAATTCTGCATCAATATCTTCAGATGCTGCCTGACTATACAAGGTCTCAATGAGCCTATCTATACTCCGTTTTACTTGCATAGTCCTTTCGTAACTATCTAAATTATCAATTCCTTCATCAATTTGATTTAAGATACCCTCAAAAACTTTTAAATAGTCTTGAACAGATTGTTCTATATCTTTACCTTTCTGCTGCTCTTCTTGGTTCAGCTGATTTTCATCCTTCAAATTCCTCTCTCTTTTGTCATCGTTATTTTCTCCACTATTGTTATTCCCTCTTTCAAAAAGATAATCATCGTCCATAACTTAAATTTAGTTAAAATTTTTACCGATTACTATTGTATACGAAAAGATTAAATTAACATTAATGAAGGGTGTTTATTACTTCAGCACTCGCTAAAATTACAGTAAAGCTATCAAAAGCAGCAAGTTTATAATACCCCTCATACAGTTCAGCTGGGCACCTGAGCATTATCTTTTCCTTATCGAGCACTTTTCTCCAGACAAAAGAAGAAATATCTTTTATCTCTTCCCTATTATTAAGCAAAGTGAACATTAAGTTTCTTATATTATTCAACACAATGAAATTATTATCATGATCTTTAATTTTTATCTGTCATTTGCTCATTGTTACCTCCTTTTATAAAAATATCAAAATTAATTATTGAGTGTAAAATTTAATCGCACTGATCTATAGCACAATTACTCTCTAAAATGGTCTTACTATAAGAACCTTTAATGCTTTTAAGCACCAAGTTAATATGCCTTATAGCGATAAGCATACTACTTATATGGTAAGTATATATATCGCATGCAAATCTTGCTTTGTAGCAAAATTAGACAACATATGTAGGTCGTTGTAATTCACTATGCACAATCTTAGGTAAAGAATAGTGACCTGTTTGGGTAAGTAGTCGTAAATGTTAGTAACGTGCTTTTTTAAACCAGGATCTGTTTTCAGCGCCGCGTAAATACTGTTGTATAACTCATTTATAGCTTGAATTTTTTCCATAATTAACTCCAGCTATGATATAGCCAACACAGATAAGATTTACTGATAAGGCTAGACCCAAGTAGTCAAGCCACTTAAATGACAACAAGGAGCTACAAAACAACTCGCGGCTCGCGAAATGGGGAGTACATCTCTTTCACTCCAGACAAATAGCTACTAACTTCTGATTCACGATATTTATAAAGAGCAGAAACATGCTGCATAATACCTAATTTATCTACTCGTAAACATTTGTCATAGCCAGCTTCGTACATAATATCAATTCTTATTGCATTCGAACAATTGAAAAATTCAATGTAACCTACTACATCACTAAAATGATACTTAAGTGCCCTCTTTTCTTAATCTTTAGACATCGTTGCAGTGGCATATATTATTATTCTCACAAGACCATAGCTTAAATAGATCCTATGAGGTATACAACCTTCACATAAAACTTGCCACATTTGCTTTACCAGTGACTTTTTCATATACCATTCAGCGTAATCCGTTACATAAAAATTAGATTTGAAATCAACCTATCATCTTGATCGTTCTCAACACGTAAAAAAGATTTAACCTCTTCTAAAGTCACTGGAAAGAATTTAGGTTTAGGTTTACGTTGGACATATATTCTTGGTGAAGCAGACATATAACCCTCCTTATTTGTGCCATGTATAAATATATTTTTTGCCATCCAAATAGCTGATACTAGGATCTAGAGAACTTAATAGAAAACAAGCATATCTAGATAGCTGTATAATAAGGAACTAGATTCCAGCGTTACACACCGGAATAATATAAACCTTGCATTCAGTGTTAAGTTGAAATCTGTATAGCAGCAGTTCTAAGTGCTTGAAATTCTTGCACTACAAGTTCTTTACTGTATGCTCCACTACATTAAGGAGAGAACGAATTAAAGCTGTTTTTCCTTTTTTGTTAATAAAATTTGAACTTATAGCATATTCAACTAGGTTGGATTTTAGAAAATTGACATTTTGAGAATGATATTGTTGAAGATAGAGTTTGGCTCCTTAGCAAGCAAATTACGAAATTTCTGCACACTTTCATATGCGATATTTTCAAATTCATGCGCAAATTTATCTTGAGCTACAGTAGTTATATCTACAATTTCTTCATTAAATTCCTCCAGCTTTTTTCCCTTACTCTTAAAGTTTTTTGCAAAAGCCTTCATAACTATCCCACTTAACTACTATTACGGCTATAATGATAACGAAAAAACTACCGAAGTAAAAAATTTACACTATATCATACTACTCACAACTATACAAACACCCGCTGAAAAGTAAGCTAGGCACGATTGATGTCATCACAATGCTCATACAGTTGTATGTCTGAACACTGGAATGACACCTCTCTTAAATTGCAACTAATCTAAACATTAAGAAATTTACTAACTGCAGAAAAAAGGCAAAGAAACCACAGGTAGCGAGTTTTGACCATCTAACACTTTAAATTTGCGCTGTAATAATTTGCTAACACTTAGCTTAAGCGCAATTTGGCTGAATGTAGAAAAAATTTAAAAGACATGCAGCCCCAATGATTTGATGTAATCCACCAAAAAACACCTAAATTTTTTACTGAATTTTGTCATTGAACCTGCAGGTCAAAAACAAGTTTTGAGTCAGAAATACCTTTAATATCGTGATAAGGGGGGTGGAGGAATTTGTCAAGTATTTTTATGCTAGCTGGCTACTTGAATTTCTTATAAGCCTATGTTCACACAATTGTGCATCAGAATTTTAAAATCTTCCATATACATCATCCAACCTCACTTACCATTATCAGATAAAAGCTCTCCTATTTGAAATTCAACTATTTCACGTGGAAAACCTGCGCTTCTATTTTCATTCCTATGGGAAATCTTCCTTGGAATTTCTACCACATGATCTTTCGCTATAGCACTTGTTTTATTGCCTAAGTTAACATATCCAGCTCCGACAGCATTATATGGTATTCATCTCTATAGTAATGAAATTGCTTGGAAATACAGCTCAATAGATTTACAAAAAGATATTTTATAAGAAAATTTTCACTCATTAAAATTACACTATAAAATCCCCATTGCTTGACTTTTTTCTTATCAGCTTTGCTTCCTTAACTCTACCAATAAATGATATTAGGCTCTTATTTAGAATATTTTGATGCTTATAACCTCTACTTAGTAAATTTCTTGCATCACTTTCTGCTGTCAAAACTGGCTCTTTCTTTCCTGTTATCAGTTGGAATGGCTCCGATTCTTTACTAAATCTCCTACTTAATTCTAAAACTGAGCTCCAAGCTCCAACATCCACCTAACCAAAATTAGCCTCGATCATCGCAACGTTTCTTGCTTTTTCCATCACTAAACAATCAATAGATATGTTTTCAATTCCCACAAAATCTTGTTGTTTTAAATACAGAAATCTCTCTTGTGGTGTAAAATGTCACACACTTGTACAACATAAATTGTAAAAGATTCATGGCAGATTTTTTGATCTCATCTATGTAGCGTTTTGCCTTAAACACAAATATGCTAGAGTTCCAATAACGATTGTCTCTCAACTCACGCTCAGGTTTTTCTATAAAGCTCTTCACCATATAGTATTTCCTCCTCTGACTATAAACTGCATTTATATAACTGTATTCACAATTGAATTCGTAAAGCTTCAAAAGTAACTATAGAGTTAGTTTCAGAGGCTAGCTTGCTTTCTTAACAGAAACATAAAAGCTAATTAAATCCCCTATAAAATGGTCTGAAGGCAGAATTAACATTGTCTCGTTTTCATCGCAAAGAAGCGCAGCAATTAATACCACCGCTTCTATTCCGATTTTTACTAGTTCGAAGATTACTTCATATTCTTGCAGCGCACACAACTCTTCCCACTACTAATAACTTATATTGTATATTCGTGGCAATTATGGGTAGTATATAATCACTTTTTAGTCTCAACAAAGTGTTTTGAAACATAGTATTATAGCTAAATATTTTCTGAAACTGCTTCGACTTAGATAAAGGCCAAAAGTCTGCTTCCACTACTACCACACAATATTACAGGATGCATTTAGTTAAAATATTAATTATTTAATTAATATCTTATACTAAGGGCAAGATGCATGCAAGTTTCTGTTGTGGAACGGTTAAGATAGAAAGTAGATATTAATTTAAAGTAATGGCCGATTAGTACGGTTAACGTGATAGAGTTACGCCTTTCTGTCCTTCCTGTTGCGTTACCTTATCAACATGAAAAGTACTCTCCCTCTGATTCTCAAGCTTAGCTATCTTTTCATTGCTTTTGTTTTGTTTCCTAGATTCATTTTCTATGCTCCCACCACTTTTACTTAATCCCTTTTCTAAGTTTCCTTCAATACTCAGACTTTCAGCGTCAAGCTCTTTCCAGGTACCTGCAATTTCGTATTCAGGATAATCTTTCTTCTCTGGCTCTGCCCTTTTTCCATCCTTAATAACATTAAAGTCACTCCTTGCTTCTTTCCAGTATTTTCCCAATTGATGTTTCCACATGGTCCAATAAGCATTGCAATACTTTTTTTCATCTGCTACGAACAACAAAATTGGAGCCTTAAGTATAGTAGCCCCCATATTTACTAAGTTCTTCGTTGCCACTGCAGGGATAAATAAAATATAACCAAAAGATCTTGCAACTGGATTTTGTTTGCTTATTAAATGTTCCCCTAATTTCATAGGCAGGTAGGTAAGCTGCTTAGCACAAACTTTAGCCAAGCTTGTGATGAAAACAACAGGAACAGATATAAGACTTTTATCCAGCTCCAGGTTATTACTTTGATCTCTAATTTCAAAAAAACTAGTGTTTAGTTTCTTATAATCACTAGTGTACAATAATTCTCCATTTCTTCCTTCCTCATCAATAACTTTCTGAATTTCACCTTCTTTATTTTTTTCCTTTTTGGTTAGTACAGAAGAGTTAGTTAATTGAAATGGATATTTAGGATCCTTAGTTCTTTTAGCTTCAAAAACTGGTACACGTTTTCTAAGATCCAATCTTGAAAAGCCAAATGGCTCAAAGTACGACTCATGCAACTCACCTATAGGAATTTGCTTACCTTGATTATCTGTATAATTGATATTAAAATAAGACTTACCGCCCTTTTCATTTTTACTAACCAAAGTTAATCTAAAACTTAGCCATCCATCTTTATTTTTATCGCCATACAAAAGTTTATAGGTTGGATTTTTGTCTTCATCTAATATAGAATTTCCATGTACATCCTTACTTTCTATAATTTTACAAGACTTTACAATCTGATCATAATTTTTTGGATACTGGCATTTTCGCCCATCCTTATATACCATGACCTTTCTCAGGTCTTTGACATAAACTTGAGAGTCAGGTGGAGTAAATAGATCCTTCACATTTAGCACAAGGTTCGTTTCCCACTTTTTCAAAGCTCCTAACATGTTACTAAACCAAAATCATAATGCTATAGCTCAATAATAGAACTAGTACACTAATAATATATTAACACACAATTAACAATTTTACTAGAAAATATGCCTGTAAAAGACAAAAATTGTAAAAGCAAGGGCTATATAAGTGATGCTCGATAAATACTTTATACATGTAATCGTAAAAATTCTTAGAGGTACACTATGTATATAATCTTCACACACTACCTGCATTCCAAGCACTGCATGCCAAAAAATATAAAATAGCAATACAACAAAAAATAAAAGCTTTAGAGGGTGATTAATAGCCTGAAGTAATTTTTCATTAAAATACACAGGGCTATTAGCATAAAATACATAAGAGAATGAATAGATAAACCAGGGAAATAAAAATAGTAAAATTACCGCAGAAACACGCTGAACCCACCAATGACGTACTGAATTTCCAGATTGATTCATATAAACATAAATAAAAAAGTCATAGTAGAAAGAAGTAGCATTACTGTCAGTAGTATAGCACTTTTCGAAACACCAGTAATTTCCAAATTAAGCCCAACATCCCATAACAAATAACGAATACCATTAAGAAAATGATATAGAAAACTTACAAGGTATAAAATGTAAGCTACCTTAGCAATAGGAGTAGATAACAATACATTTAAGTACTTTACTATAAATAGTCCAGGGAAATAAATATGTAATATGAAATACCAAGAAAGTACCATTAATAAAAGGAATAACAAGATACCAGTCAACCTGTGCATAATAGAGAAAAAACTAGTAACTTGTAATTTATATATCTGTAAATGTGGAGAAAGAGGCCTATAACTCATAAAATTCAATTATCAGGAAGTTAAAATAAAGTAGAAGTAAAGACAGCAGCATAGTGTATAATAACACTACCATTAAAAGTAGTGAGTTATGCACAAAGCCTAAGGAGGTAATCCAGCTGCAGATTCCCCTACTGCTACCTTGTTACGACTTCGCCCCAGTCACTGATCCCACTTTAAATAACTCCCTCCTTACGGTTAGGTCATTAGCTTCGAGTGAAACCAACTCCCATGGCGCGACGGGCAGTGTGTACAAGACCCGAGAACGTATTCACCGTGGCATGCTGATCCACGATTACTAGCGATTCCAACTTCATGCACTCGAGTTGCAGAGTACAATCCGAACTGAGATGGCTTTTAAGGGATTAGCTTGGCCTTGCGACTTTGCAGCCCATTGTAGCCACCATTGTAGCACGTGTGTAGCCCACTCCATAAGGGCCATGATGACTTGACATCATCCCCACCTTCCTCCAGCTTATCACTGGCAGTTTCCTTAAAGTCCCCAGCATTACCTGATGGTAACTAAGGATGAGGGTTACGCTCGTTGCGGGACTTAACCCAACATCTCACGACACGAGCTGACGACAGCCATGCAACACCTGTGTGAAACCCGGCCGAACCGACCCTATCCCTTCGAATAGGTATAATTTCCATGTCAAGGAGTGGTAAGGTTTTTCGCGTTGCATCGAATTAAACCACATGCTCCACCGCTTGTGCGGGTCCCCGTCAATTCCTTTGAGTTTTAATCTTGCGACCGTAGTCCCCAGGCGGAATGTTTAACGCGTTAGCTGTAATACAGAAAGCAAACTTCCCATATTTAACATTCATCGTTTACAGCGTGGACTACCAGGGTATCTAATCCTGTTTGCTCCCCACGCCTTCGCGCCTCAGCGTCAGATTTGAACCAGATAGACGCCTTCGCCACTGGTGTTCCTCCTAATATTTACGAATTTCACCTCTACACTAGGAATT
>NZ_JAUCRB010000014.1 GCF_030373985.1 Wolbachia pipientis | reverse complement strand
ATAAAGTAATGTTTATGAGAAGCTTTATTGAAAATGAAGGAAGGTCCTTCGAAATCGGTTTTCAGGAGCAGGTTTCAAACCACCTTAAGTGGCTTTATTTAAGAGATAAGGTCATAAGCGTTAAGGAAAAATCAGCATATAAGCTGGAAGGTGTGGATTAGAAAGACGAACGTAAGTGAACCACTGATGAACGTGTCGAAATAGGAAGTGAGTCGTTCTCCTCTTAAAAGCGTACAGGAAACCTGATTACTGTGTATGCGGTGTTCGGCATAAAGGTGGCGTGAGTCTGATCTGGGCTTTGATAAGGAACTGCAGGAACCAGTCGATTTGATGTAAAGCGAGATAAGCAAGAGGCAAATCCTCAAGCTTTAGAGTAGCGATGCAAATCACTGGGGCGGATTAACTCGTAGTAGTGAAGAAGTCTCTGTAACGGAGATGGAGCAAAGGGGTTAAACTAGTCGACTTTAGTAAATCGTTCAACTTGTAGGAGGATGAAAATGATTAGACCTCTTGCATAACTCGATTTCTGATGGCAATTTGTCGTCAACATGCTCCTCAAATA
>NZ_JAUCRB010000013.1 GCF_030373985.1 Wolbachia pipientis | reverse complement strand
GATAACAGGCTGATGGTGTTCAAGCGTTCATAGCGACGACACCGTTTGGCACCTCGATGTCGACTCATCACATCCTGGGGCTGGAGAAGGTTCCAAGGGTTCGGCTGTTCGCCGATTAAAGTGATACGTGAGTTGGGTTTAGAACGTCGTGAGACAGTTCGGTTTCTATCTGCCGTGGGTGAAGGAAATTTGAGAAGATCTGACTCTAGTACGAGAGGACCGAGATGGATATACCCCTGGTGTACCAGCTGTTATGCCAATAGCATCGCTGGGTAGCTATGTATAGATGGGATAATTGCTGAAAGCATATAAGCAAGAAACCCTCTTCAAAAAGATTTCCCAATTAAGGCCGTGGAAGACTACCACGTTGATAGGCTAGGTGTGGAAGCATGGTAACATGTGGAGCTAACTAGTACTAATAGCCTGATTGATTTATTTACTTACTTAATATGTATGTATATGCAGTGTTAAATGTTGAATTATTGAATAGAAATTTTTGTTGACTTGGTGGCTATAGCAAAAATGAAACACCCGATCCCATCCCGAACTCGGAAGTGAAGCTTTTTAGCGCTGATGGTACTTGAAAAGGGAGAGTAGGTCGCTGCCAAGTTTATAAAAATTTCTT
>NZ_JAUCRB010000012.1 GCF_030373985.1 Wolbachia pipientis | reverse complement strand
AGGTTGGCTTGGAAGCAGCCATCCTTTAAAGAAAGCGTAACAGCTCACTTGTCTAAATAAGTTTTTCTGCGCTGAAAATGTACCGGGGCTAAAGCTGTATACCGAAGATGTGGGTGCTTATTGACTTTGGTTGATAAGTGCGGTAGCGGAGCGTTCCGTAAGTCTGTGAAGGTGGTTTGTGAAAACTGCTCGAGATATCGGAAGTGAGAATGCTGACATAAGTAGCGTAAAAGAGTGTGAAAAACACTCTCACCAAAAATCTAAGGGTTCCTACGTTAAGTTAATCTGCGTAGGGTTAGTCGGTTCCTAAGGCGAGTCCGTAAAGGAGTAGTCGATGGCAATTAGGTTAATATTCCTAAACCTCTTAAGTGTGACGGGTTTTGTATTTGTATAGATCTTATTGGATTGATCTATGCTTAAAAGAAGCTCCAGGAAATAGCACTTATATTTATGAGGCCGTACCGTAAACCGACACTGGTGGATGAGTAGAGTATACTAAGGTGTTGAAAGAATGATGTTGAAGGAACTCGGCAAATTATACCTGTAACTTCGGAAGAAGGGTAACCTGCTTTTAGGCAACTATGAGTAGGTGGCACAAAATAGGGAGTAGCGACTGTTTACTAAAAACACAGGACTCTGCAAACACGTAAGTGGAAAGATCGGAAGAGC
>NZ_JAUCRB010000011.1 GCF_030373985.1 Wolbachia pipientis | reverse complement strand
TTAGGTAAATAAAAAAAATATTTTTATATTTGCCTATGAGTATAAAATTTAGTTTAAATATTTATAAGTTTATCGTTGCAATTTTTATTCGATTTAAATTTTAAAAATAAAATTAACTATTAAATCATGATTATAGATAATAATATAAATTAATGGAACCAATGAAAACATTATTAAGACATTTTCTATTAATTGAATATAATAAAACCACGTGGTGCTTATCTTAGAATTATCATTTATTATTATTAGTTCAATCTTGAATTTATACAGAATTGTGTATAAATATTAACACTTTTTATGTTAATTTTCTATGGGTTTTTCTAAATATCTCGATCCGAAGAATGATGTCACGTTTCGTCGCATTTTTGGTACAGAAAAGAATAAGGATATTCTCATTTTCTCAATGATATTTTGGGCTTTACAGGAAAGGATGAAATAAAACAAATAGAGTTCCTCAGTACTATTCAAGATGCTGAAATTGCCTCTAAAAAACAAAGTATAGTTGATGCACTCTGCAGAGATGAAAATGGGGTGCAAGTGATCGTCGAGATGCAGGTTGCTAAAACCAAAGGCTTTGAAAAACGTGCTCAATACTATGCAGCTAAGGCCTATACAAGACAAG
The DNA here is from genome assembly GCF_030373985.1 of Wolbachia pipientis. GTDB lineage: Bacteria > Pseudomonadota > Alphaproteobacteria > Rickettsiales > Anaplasmataceae > Wolbachia > Wolbachia pipientis_D. Next base: position 808 of record NZ_JAUCRB010000011.1, on the reverse strand, counting down.
CTAATAAAGGTGACCAATATGAAGATCTCAAAGAAATTATTTTTATTGCCATTGCAGACTGTATCTTATTTCCTGACAAATCTGAATATAAATCAAAACTCACTATTAGAGATGAAGATAAAAATGAACACGATTTAAAAGATTTTTATTTTTATTTTATTGAATTACCAAAATTTCCAAAAACGAAAGAAGATCAATTGGAGAATATAGTTGAAAAATGGGTGTACTTCTTCAAGTATGCGAAAGAAACTTGAGAAAGAGAATTGGAAAGAATAATAGGAAGCGATGAAATAATCAAAAAAGCATATGAGGAGCTAAATAGATTCAATTGGTCAGAAAAAGAATTCATTGCATATGAACAAGAGATCAAACGTATTCGTGATGAGAAAGCTGTCCATGCTCAAAAACTTGATTATGCTAGAAAAGAAGGAATACAAATAGGTGAAGAAAGAGGTAGAAAAGTTAGAGAAATTGAGGTTGCTAAAAATCTACTTAAAGCAGGAATTTCTATTGTGATTATAGCTCAAACTACTAGTCTTCTTCTTCAGTCTGAAATTGCTCAAGTTTATTGAGAATCCTCGAGTTAATTTGAAATCACACAGAGAGTAGTTTCTGAAATTTTGCTTTATATATATATAAATATATATAAATAAAATAGATATACCTAACCAACCCCATCATTCCTTGATAAAAAGGTATATTAGAAGGAATACAAATCGGGGAACAAAGAGGTAGACAAGAAGGAATACAAATAAGCGAAGAAAAAGGTAAATTAAAAAAGAAGGAATACAAATAGGTGAAGAAAGAG
>NZ_JAUCRB010000010.1 GCF_030373985.1 Wolbachia pipientis | reverse complement strand
TATTATTAATTTTATTATTATTATTATTATTATTATTATTATTATTATTATTATTATTATTATTATTATTATTATTATTATTAATTATTATTATTATTATTATTATCGCTTAAAATTGTTAAATGAAGCGTCACGATTTGGATGACGAGGCATTTGGCTAGTCTTAGAAACACCCGAGTGGGTGGATACTGAATTCGCACCTGTTTAATCATAAAATACGGATGTGCTGTTCCAGTATGCTCATCAACGATTAGGTCTCACGACCAGACCGATGACAAGATGCTTTCGCCCCTACATTCTTCGCGGTTTCCCATTCCATACAGCTCTTACGAGCTGTTGATCTTTCATATATCCTCCATATTTTAACCGTGCCTTTTAAGGCAGGTACCGAATATAACAGCACCTGTTGCTTCTTCAATCCTAGGTTAACTAGGTCCGAAGCAGAATTTTCGCAGAGAATGCCCCTATATCAGACAGTGAGGGTCGTTATAGAGGGTTTACATGACTTGAACGTGGAATATTCTACGACCTCGCGACTGTCAGAGTAATATGCCACCAACCGAGCATGACACTCATCCAGTGGAATACTTTCCCAAAGAACCTGTACATTCACAATCGCACTTACGTTTGATCGCTTCAGTACAAGATCAGGTTTTCTGATCCTCTCAGCCGTAGAAATCTTAGGCATCTTCTCAACAAACCAACCAACCTCACTTAGATTGTGTGCGAGACTATTCACTAAAGTGTCGTGGCGCTTGATTCTAATACCATGTGTCTTCCAACATATCTGAGAGATATGATGTAGGGTCGCAATAGTATTACAACCAGCACTACAATATTTACTTCTTCTACGAGCCCGATTTAACAGGGAGGTTTTTAACACTTCTCATTTAAACTAAAATATTTTTTCAACATTAGAAATTATTTATATAATATGTCATTTGTGATGATTGTTTTATTTTGTAAAAGTTATTATTTTAAAACATATATTCAATAAGGTAAGATTATAATAAATTCTATAAATTTTATAATTTAAAAAAGTTTTAATTTAATTAACACTAAACAAATAATTACATACTCATAGGCAAATATAAAAATATCTATTTTATTTATATATATTTATATATATTTATATATATATACAGCAAAATTTCAGAACCTACTCGAAGTGCGATTTCAAATTAACTCGAGAATTCACAATAAAGCTGAGCAATTTAAGAGTGAAGAAGACCAGTAGTTTTAGCTATAATCACAATAGAAACTCCTGCTTTAAGTAGACTTTTAGTAACCTCGATTTCTCTAACTTTTCTACCTCTTTCTTCACCTATTTGTATTCCTTCTTTTTTAATTTACCTTTTTCTTCGCTTATTTGTATTCCTTCTTGTCTACCTCTTTCTTCCCCGATTTGTATTCCTTCTAATCTACCTTTTTATCAAGGAATGATGGGGTTGCCACCACTGCCTTGATAATAGTCGAATCCGAAGACATCATATTTTCCATCCTCCGCTTCCGATAGAGAGGTATATTCCATCTAAACGAAGGAATACCCAATCCTCCAACTTTTTTACCTTTTTCTTCGCCTATTTGTATTCCTTCTTTTCTAGCATCTTCAAGTTTTTGAGCATGGACAGCTTTCTCATCACGAATACGTTTGATCTCTTGTTCATATGCAATGAATTCTTTTTCTGACCA